>NZ_JH636435.1:312208-912208 GCF_000255655.1 Schlesneria paludicola DSM 18645
TATTTCTGGGTGCATGGGACCACCCGGTACATCCACTTTACGTTCGGCACGACGCGCAGTGGACAAGTCTCCCGCAACGTGTTGGGAGACGACTTCACGGGCACCCTCGTGACCGATTGCTACTCAGGCTACATTGCACACTCGGCCGGCGCAAAACAGAAGTGTCTGGTTCATTTGGCACGCACCGCTCGTGATTGGCAGAAGCTCACCGAAGACGGATCGCTGGACTTTCTGTTCTTCCAGGCCGTCAGGGAGTTCGTCAAGCAGGGCTGCGAGTTTCATCGTCTTCGCAGCAAGGGAACGCTCGACACAACGCAAATCGTCGCTGCGAAGGCGTGGCTCCGCGAAGAACTGTTGCGTCTGGAAACAGGGGTCGTCACCCACGGGAAAGCCCGGACATTGCAAGCACGGATCGTCAATTATCACCGCGAATGGCTCGTGTTTGTCGACGACGCGCGAGTCCCACCGACGAACAATCTGGCCGAGCAGTCCTTGAGGCCGCTGGTGGTCCTTCGCAAGATCACGTTCGGCCATCGCAGTCGCGCGGGCGGCGAGCGCATGGCCACTCTCATGACGGTCGCTGAGACCGCTCGTCGCCACGGCCACCGCGCGAGCCAGATCTTCTTGGCACTCATGACTCACCCGCCCAACAAGGTGCTGCGGCAGCTCTACGCCACGGTGTGAGCCTCCTCAAACGATGCGGGAAACCTCTCAGAACAGGGGGCGGTGCTTGATCATCGCCCCCTCAAGATCGCCTCGACAAATCGTTCACTCGGCGTCGAATGCTCCGAGTCTATTCACTGCTGCGCACTGCACAACTTGGAACAAGTATCCGGCAACCCATCCGGCTGACATCGACTCTGTCAAAGCCCGCCGCTATTGACCGCCCGATCGATGATTAGCGAAATGATCCCGTGTAAACGTCACGGGATCACAATCGGTCAACTAAACTTTTACGGGCGTGTGACATCACGTTCGTCCCGATGCGTCGAGGGTACCTGTATTTGACGGCGGTGATGGACTGGTACAGCCGGTACGTGCTGGCTTGGCAATTGTCCAACAGCATGGATGTGGAGTTCTGTATGGAAGCTCTCGACGAAGCGTTGAAGTATGGTCGTCCCGAGATCTTCAACACGGACCAAGGATCGCAATTTACGAGTCACGAATTTACCAAGCGACTCGAACAGGAGTCGATCGCCATCAGCATGGATGGGAAAGGGCGAGCGATTGACAACGTGATGATCGAACGACTTTGGCGAACCGTGAAATACGAGAACATCTACCTCAAGGAATACGTGACAGGAGCCGATTGTCATGAAGGATTGAAGGCGTACTTCCAGTACTATCGCCACGAGCGACCTCACCAGGGTTTGGCCAACCGCACTCCCCGGCAAGCCTATCAAATCCCTCGCTCCAGACCCCGGTGAAGACCATCTAAGAATTGGCTCCCGGTGGTCCGAAAAACGGGGTCCACTTCAGAGAGAAGCAATCAATGTTCATGCCCTCTATTACGCCCCGGGAACAGCCAAATGTTTCAAGGATTCCCGAGAATTTCGGAATTTTCAAAAGAAAACAGCGGCCATCGCTTCCGCTCGTCGATGATCGCTCGGAAGACCCTGGGTCGGGAATGAGTTCACAGCAAAGAACTCGCCACCTTGGCGTCTGTCACGGACGGCCGTTAGTAACGCGGGCGACGCTTGATGCTTCCCAAATCGATTGCCTCAGACTGATTCATAACATGGAATGATCTCAGGGCCTGTTAGGTCGTCGAGGGTCTGCCGACGGCGAATCAAATGGGGTTTTCCAGCATCGATTAGTATCTCGCACGCCAACGGCATCGAGTTATAGTTGGAGCTCATGCTGAACGAGTAAGCGCCGGCGCAGTGAACTACGACAAAGTCACCCACCTGAGCTATGGGCAGCTCTCGATGCTGAACAAAGCCACCATCAGACTGAGTGAAAATATCTCCCGATTCGCAAAGTGGACCGCCGACGACAACGGGCTGGTGGCCAGAATTAGCGCCTTTGGAGTAGCAGATCGACATGGAGTGATATGCTCCGTACAAGATCGGTCTCGCGAGATTATTGAAACCGGCATTGAGCAAGTAGAAAACGTTGGTTCCCATTTGTTTCACAGCTCGAATTTCAGATATCAAAAAACCTGCTTCTGCGACAAGATATCGCCCTGGCTCGACCTCCAAAGAAAGTTTCTTTCCGAGCTTCCGCTCCAGAGACCGACGCGTGTTTAACCACAAGTCTGAGTATGCGCCGATGTCAATAGGTTTGTCGTCAGGTGCGTAAGGGGTTGGTAAGCCGCCACCAGCACTAATTGTGGTCAATGTCGGGCCAACTTGCAGCGCCGCTTGTTCGAGTGCGCTGCAGACTTGCGACAAGTGCTGGAAATCGGTTCCAGATCCAATGTGCATGTGCATTCCTGTGATCGTTAGGCTCGCGGATTTTGCGCGTGAGAGGCACTCCGGCAATTGCTCATACCAAATCCCGTGCTTGGATTGCTCCCCGCCTGTGTTTGTTTTCTGGCTGTGGCCATGCCCAAATCCAGGATTGATACGCAGAGTAATGGATCGATTGGGGCACACAGCGCCGTATTGGCTGATCATATCAGGAGAACCACAATTCACGTGGATTCCCAATTGGCTGACCGTTTTGAGTGTTTCGTGATCGAAGATATCAGATGTGTAGACAATCTCAGATGGCTTGTAACCGGCTTTAAGTGCCCGGTGAATTTCACCTGCCGAGACGGCATCCAACAATACCCCGCGTTGACGGACGACATCGAGTATGGCGAGATTCGAATTGGCTTTTTGCGCGTATCGAATCACAGGAAAAGCATTCAGGTCGCTGATTCGTTCCTCGATCTTGCGCCGGTCATAAACATAGGCTGGGGTTCCAAACTGCTCAGCCAGCGATCGTACGTCCACACCTGCAATCTGCTCAGTAATCATGGGATCCTCAAAAGTCAATTGGTGATTTGTAATTGAATCGAGCGATATTTCAATGAATGGACAGCTACTGTAGCAGAATCCGGGATTGGGTTTCTCAAATCAAAACGCATTTTCATCAAAGAAAAACAAAGGGGACATTCTACTTTACTGTGTGATTAGTTCGCTGTTAACTGTACGCATGGGAAGAACAGCTCGAGCTTCGCAAGGTGGATTTCTGTATCACGTGCTCAACCGGGGCAACGGTCGGGCAGATGTGTTTCATAAGGAGGAAGACTTCGCTGCCTTTGTCAGACTGATGCAGGAGGCTCACGAAAAGGTTCCCATGCGATTGGTCGGCTATTGCCTGATGGCCAATCATTTTCATTTGATGCTGTGGCCACATGGAGATGGAGACCTGAGTCGCTGGATGCAGTGGCTGATGACCGCGCATGTACGTCGGTATCATCGGCACAACAAGGGAAGCGGTCATGTTTGGCAAGGACGCTTCAAGGCGTTTCCGATTCAGGATGATGAGCATTACTTGACCGTCATGCGCTACGTTGAACGCAACCCGCTGCGTGCCAATCTGGTTGAGCGAAGCCAGGATTGGGAATGGTCAAGCCTCAAGCCGACTGAGCGAAGTGGACCGGTTGGACTTCTTTCAGAAGGTCCCATTGCAAAGCCCTCGCAGTGGACTCGGTTTGTTAACGGCGTGGAAACTGAGACGGAACTGAAGGCTCTTCGGCAATGCGTTGCACGCGGGACTCCGTTTGGCGATTCGGATTGGCAACAGGAGACTGCGAATCAGCTTGGGATTGAGGCGTCTTTGCGGCCGCGGGGTCGGCCCCGATTGCAGGACGACGACGAGACGGGCTCGTAACGGAAATCAGGTCAGGAAAATGGGGGAGTGGAATACAGGAAGATCAAGACGGAACTACAAGACGAACAAGGGGACACAAGAGAATTCTCAAAAGGGGACAGGCACCGCGGACGGAGCCAGTCCCCTTTTGAGAATTCGGGATGACAGGATTTGAACCTGCGACCTCTACGTCCCGAACGTAGCGCTCTAGCCAAGCTGAGCTACATCCCGCTGATGTGGCTTGAGTATACTCTGACGTTTCGGGCTCGCCAAGAGATCGGGGAAGGGGCATTTTTCCTTGATAGGAGCAGGGGTTACCTCGTTCTGTTTGACTGATTTCCAACGTCTGTGACTGGCGTTTGTCGCGAATTCGGTGCTATGAATTGGGGCATGACTTGGTTTCTGGCGGCGAGATCTCGTTAGCTGTGAAAGCCTTGAGGGGTTGGCGACGTTTTGTTTGGGCATTGTGGGTGATGGCCTGACATTGCGGCGAGATGAAGGGCGAAGACGCGGCTTGCCGTGGCAGCCTGTTGAAGTCAGGCGGCAGGCACGCTGGTCGTCGGGACGTCATGGTGTTTTTGTTATCTGATCGGAGCCAGTCCTCGTTCCATCAAGGGGCTGGTCGGCCGCAGAACTGTTTGAAGAGACTTGAATGGCTGATGTTGAGTTGTCTGAATCAAAGCTTGCGGAACTGTCCCAGTCGGTCCGTGCGCGCCTGGCCAAAATGCCGCAGTTGTCGTATGGGACGCTAACGCTTGGCTCACGCTATTTGCTGAGTCCCTTGGCCGGGTACACGAATCTGCCGTTTCGCCGAATTGTGCGAGAGGTGGGTGGGGTCGGGCTGGCGACGACGGATCTGGTCAATGCGCGCGGATTAATGGACGGTAGTGCAAAGTCGCTCCAGTTGATTGAAACCTGTCCGGAAGACCGTCCGTTTGCCGTGCAACTGTTCGGCAGCAATCCCGCGATCATGCGGGATGCGGCGCAGTTTCTCGAAGCGCGTGGGATCGATTCGATCGATATCAATATGGGATGCCCCGTCCACCGAATCACCAAGGGGGGGGCCGGCGCGAGCATGATGTGTCAGGTCGACAGTACGGTCGAACTTGTCCGCCTGATCGTGGAGTCGGTGAAGATTCCTGTGACCGTCAAGATGCGGCTGGGCTGGGATCAGACTCAATTGACGGCCCCCAAGTTCGCTCGTGAGTTCGAGCAAGTCGGAGTAGCTGCGGTGGCGATTCATGGACGCACCCGCGAACAGGGATTCAGTGGCGTCGTCGATCGCGACGGGATTCGCCAGGTGGTCGAGGCCGTCGAAAAGATCCCCGTCATTGGTAATGGCGATATCCGGACGGTCGCAGATGGCGTGCGAATGTTTGCCGAAACAGGTTGTCACGGGATTTCCATGGGACGCGGGGCACTCGCAAACCCCTGGATTTTCCGGCAGTTTGTGGAGTGGGAGACGACGGGGCAGGCGAACGTGCCCGGTCATTTCGAAGACCGGCTGGGACTGTTGCTCAAGCAGTTCAGTTATCTCGAGCAACAACGCGGAACGGAACGCGCGATTGTTTCGTTCCGAAAGATGGCGCACTGGTACTTGAAAGCGATGTGCGTGAACGCTCATCTGCGAAACCAAATGCAGAGTGCCCGAACGCGCGAGGAATTTGTCGCGGCCGTCGAGGAAATCGCCGTGCGCGGTCCGTCCCGGGGTTCCCGAACGGGCGTTCTACCAGAACTCGCGATCCCGGTTCCCTCGGGGCCAATCGAGAACTGGTAGGATCACTTGATGACCTACGTGGGCCCGTGTACAAGTCGCGCGACTGTCATCCAGTTCAGCGGGCTGCGCTTCGTCCGTTTCTCGGAGGCGACGAGAGTGTGTGGCCAGGCGGGGGCTGGCGAAGAAGCCTGTGATTGACAACTCCGTAAGATGAACGAAGTTCGTGGCTCCTCGGCTTGCCTGTTGATTGACGGATGTCGATGATAGCGCCATGCCGTTACAGGAAGGGGCTGCGTAATGACTGACGATTCCCATGATGGACTATCAGGTCCAATGGCGGTTGTACCCGCCTGGCTCGTGTCGATTTTGCTACTCGCGGTTTCGGGAGTGATGCTGCAAAACGCGGGTTATTTGCCCGGGTTCGGAGGTCGCGCCGCCAAAGAATCGCGTCCGGTGACGCCGCGCGGTGATCTGGCCGATGACGAGAAATCGACGATCCAGCTCTTTCGGGAAGCTTCACCTAGTGTCGTTCATATTACGACCTTGACTCGCCAACGAGACCATCTCAGCTTCAACTTGCCCAAGATTCCAGAGGGAACTGGGACTGGTTTTATCTACGACGATGCGGGGCACATCGTCACGAACTATCACGTGATTCGTGCGGCGCAGGCGGCACGTGTCATGCTCGCCGATAATAGTTCGTGGTCTGCGGTTCTTGTTGGGTACGATCCTGACAAGGATATTGCCGTGCTCAAGATTTCCGTTCCTGCTGGGCGACTCACGAAGGTGGCCATTGGGACGTCATCGGATCTGCAGGTTGGGCAGAAGGTGTTTGCCATCGGTAGTCCGTTTGGGCTGGATCAGACTTTGACGACCGGCATCATCAGCGGCTTGGGGCGCGAGATCGAATCCGTGGGAGGGCGCCCGATTGAAGGCGTGATTCAGACGGATGCGGCGATCAATCCCGGAAACTCGGGTGGACCATTGCTCGACAGTGCTGGACGTTTAATTGGTGTTAACACGATGATCGTCAGCCCGTCTGGTGCATTCTCGGGGGTGGGGTTTGCAGTGCCGGTCGATATCGTGAATCAAGTGGTGCCGGACATCATCCGAAGTCATCAATCGGAGCGGGGTTCGCTGCCGGTCAAGCTTTTTGACGATTCGATTGCCCGAAGGCTGGGCGTTACATCAGGGGCCCTGATTGATCGCGTGTATGACTATGGCGGAGCCGACGCGGCTGTGTTACGGCCAACGTTTCTCGACGAACATGACGTCATTCACTTAGGTGATCTCATCGTGGAACTCGCAGGCCGTCCGATTCATTCCGCCGGGGATGTCCAGAAAGCACTCGAAGGAAAGAGGCCTGGAGAAGCGGTCACGGTCGTGATTCAGCGGGGAACCTCACGTTTTTCGGTGCAGATCCAATTGCAGGCCGCGAGAAAGTAGCTTGCAATGATCGAAGTCGATTTCCGCGAGTGTGCCACACAAGCACTCACAGACGCAGCTCGTTCGCACAGTGGTTCAATTGCAGTTGCTTCGACGACGAGACGTCTCGCAGAAAAGTAGAATGTCCGCTGGTCCCTCTCGCTAGAAGCCACTCATGATCAGTCCAATCGACGAAGGCGATCTCGATCAATTGTCGAACTTAGTCGATGTGACGGTTCACGGGTCCGTCGCGAACAACAAAGAAGATGCCAAGTTTCTGATTGAGGACATCGTTCGTTCCCTGAAGACCTGGCAGGCGTCATGCTCCCGAGGGTTCCACGCCAAGTATTCTGTCGATGAAGCGATTGTTGGGTTCGTCGTGGTGAAGGAATATTGGAACCTATCGCATCTATTCGTTTTGCCGTCCCACCAAGGTCACGGAATCGGACGAGGCCTGATGCAAGCGGCACTTACTGCTTGCCGTGACAAGAGTCCGCGAGGCAAGATTCAGTTGCACTCATCCAGCAACGCGGTGGGCTTTTACGCGACTTTGGGATTCAATCAAACTGGGGCAGGCATTGAAAGGCCCGGAGGCTGCATCCCGTTCGAATTTGGCTTCTCGCAATTCCATGCAACGGGGGCCGTCGACCCGGACGGTTGCAATTGAAACCCCTGGAGAGCGATGGAATGCCCTCGAAAGTAATCCGACTGTCTGGCCCGCTTGATCCGACCCAGGCAAGTGGGGTTTCAATCCTAGTGCAGCAGGAGTGGCGGAGCCGGTCAAAACGCATGCCGGCCTGTTGACGGTGGCTTATCGTTGCAAAAGCGACTGTTGGCGGGATTTGAGCTTTTTCAAGCAGGTTGCTTGAATTGGACCAATTATTGTTAACACTATCGGAAAAATGAAATCATAAGTTCGCGCCTCAGACATGGAGCTCGATATGGTTGCGATGCCATCATGGAAGCCGCCCAAGAATATCGCCAAAACGCTCGAAGATAGCGGAGGTTTCTGGGAAGACGAACGGTGGTCTCCCATCACCTTGACCGCAATGTCAGGAACTGAGTACGACGGGCGCGAGATTCCGGTCGCATGGCAAGTCGAGTTCGATCCCTCGGAGGACGAGTTCGAAGCGGCCAACGCCAAGTTGGAAGACGCGGATCTTGAACCGGATGGCTACGGTTGGGGCGAGTACATTCAGGAGGTCATCCGAAAGAGCGATCCGGCACTAGCGAATCGTCTCAATACAGACGATTGTGAAGTTGGTGCATGCGTGATTTGGGTCGAGTCGGAAGACGATTGCCGGGTACTTCTCGAAGCCATCTGGACGATTGTCTTCAAGGAGTGAAGGCCGGGGCGAACAGATCGCTGTTTCGACACGAGCTACATTGCTGTATCTCGGACATTTCGTCTCACCAGCGGCCGCCGCGGGCGAGCTTGGTCGTTGTTGTCGCTTGCTTAGTAGCCTGTTGAAGTAAGGGGGACAGGCACCTTGGCGTTCACGATGTCAAGGCGTTTTTTCATCTGGTCGGAGCCAGTCCCCGTTACTTCAACAGTCTGTTAGACTGAATGGCGTTCTGATTGCGGAGGGGAGTGTTGCAGAGATACGATCAATTTCAGATATGGCAATGCTGCATCAGACTCTCGTTAAAGATGTTGTGACCGCGTTACCGTTCATTCTTCCGGCAGCCCATAAACTCGGTCGTTCGGGCAGCATAAAAACTTATGACGGTTTTTACCTTCCATCTTGCAAAGACGACGATTGGCACAGCGATCCAGGCGCTTCTTCGCCCTCCGATTGGGGAAAAAGTTCGTGGCCTAGTTCGCGCCGAGTGTATGACCAAGATGACGCTCGGCGCACCGATTCTTTCACCGGCGCGGATGCAACTCCGTCATCTGACGATGTTCGCCGCGTGGGAGAGCCAGGTCGCGATCGACGAGTTTCTGGCGAATACTCGGCTTGGCCGTGCATTCGCCACCGGCTGGCATGTCCGGATGGCGTTCCAGCGCCGTTGGGGCTACGTCAGCGAGTTTGATGGACTGACGGACATCGCAGTTGAACAAGATCCCACCGCCCCCGTGGTCGCAGTGACGCTCGCCCGGATGAAGCTTTCGCAAGTACCGCGTTTTATTCGTTGGGGCCGCCCGGTCGAGGAACTTGTCAGGGATCACCCAAGTACAACCTTGGCGATCGCCGCCCTTCGGCTGCCACGCACAGTCTCGACCTTTTCGGTGTGGACCTCCCAACAGGAAATGTTCGACATGGTCCGTGGACAGAGCGCGGTGCCATACCCGGCGCGTCATGCGGCGGCCATGGCCGAACGCCAGCGCAAGGATTTTCATTTTGAATTTGCGACCCTTCGATTCCGGCCGATCGCAGAGTATGGAAATTGGGAGGGTCGTACCCAAATCATTCCAACGTGAGCGATCTCATTTCGCTCGCTGTTCGGTTTGGCTGGGCGAGATTGCCGTAGTGCAGCTTTCCAACCGCGAACTCGGGTCATGAAACGTTCAATCGACGTCTTGCCCCGCCTTGGTGCGATTTTGGTCATGGGTGTCTGTCTTAAGGGAACGCGTCTCCGATTCGTCACTCAATTATTCGAGGGTGTAAATCTGCCGCAATTCGGCAGTTCCGAATCGAACCCCGGGGTGTTGTTCCGCGATCGCGATCGCCTCGTCCAAGTCTTTGACGGAGAGCAAATAGTAGCCGCCGAGGACTTCGCGTGTTTCGACAAAGGGTCCGTCTGTTAGGACGGGTTGTCCGTCTCGAACGCGAATCCGCTTACCCGATGACGAGGACTCAAGCGGTGATGCCGCATGGTACTGACCGCGGGCATTAAGGCGATGAGTCAGTTCAACGGCCTCATTCACCGCAGCACGAAATGCCTCAGTCCCGGCTGCCGTCCACGCCTGTTCGTCGTCGAAACTCAGTAGCATCATTTTTAGTTCATTGTTGTCCTCGGAGAAGGGCTTCTCTGGAGGTCTGCCCTCAAGCTCCATGACGGCTCGCACTTCAATGGACTCATTTTCCATGAGAGGGATTCGCTTGGAGATGGCAATGGCATCCTCAATGGCGGGAACGTCGACAACGCCGCACCAGACCACATGCAATGATGTTTCTGGGACCGGTCCAGTGAGAACTTGACGTCGTCCATCGCGAACACGGACGCTGGTGGCTGTGGACGGTGGGAGGAGAGAGATTTTTGCGATGAACCTGACGTCGTTCACCTGCACACAACGCGGCACCGTTGAGTCCGTCACTTTGGATTGATAGCTTAACCTCGACTCGTCATCACCATAGATCACCAGCATGAAATTCATGGGCTCAAATCCTTTCGGCTGCCCGGCAAGCTGGCAGCCGGTTGAAGTAAGGGGGACAGGCACCTTGGCGTTGACGATGTCATGGCGTTTTTTAAGCTGGCCGGAGCCAGTCCCCGTTACTCCAACCGACTGCCAGGGGCCCGACGGCATGTCAGAAAAGGACGGGCAAGGTGGCCTTCCCGATCTCAGGAGATCTTCGACTCACCGCGGAGCCAGTCCCTGGGTTTTCAACAGGCTGTTATGAGTTGGTCGGCTGCACGCGATAGTAGTGCGCCGTCATGAACAAATGCCACTGGCCATCTTCGCCGCAATACTGCGAGGAGAGAATACGATGATTGTCATCAATGAAGCGAATCATGTCCTGATATTTGGCATATTTCGTCTCGTCGGCAAAACTGGGGCCCTCGGAGTTGAGTGTGAGTAGTTGGCCCGTTTCGTCGAGCGATCCCTCGTAGGGCCATAAGTGCGTCATGACGGACGCGACAAATGTTCCGACAAATCGTTTTGACAGGGGATCATACCCTAGTGTCATCAGCGTGATGCAATTCCCGCCACTGGGCATCTCGCTCTGGCCTTCGCCAATCGTCCATAATCCGCCGAGGGAGCGAACGGATTCGGAGCCAGAGGATTTTATCGGCGGCTGATCCGATCCTGGATTACACTCCGATTCGAAGCGCCATTCGCCGACGAGTTTTTGAAGCCACTGATGTTCAGGCAGAGGTTGAGGAGCGTGCATGGGGTTCCCTTTTCTACAATACGTCGCGACGAGCCTTCTCGGTGTAGTCGATTCAGGGAAACGAGAATCGACGGACAAAGACGTTTTTTGAAAACTTTTTTGTCCGTCGATTGATACCGTATCCGGACTCCGTTGACCCGAGAAAGCACTGGCGCAACGCAGTGCAGCGAGGACGATTCTACTACGGAGATGGCTTCAGATCCTGACGATTCAAGGTGACGTCGCTGAAAATAATTGGCGTTCCCCAGATCGTCTCGACGCTCGCGACTGATTCAATCCACTGGGGATTCGGGGTCAGAATCGCATCGACTTGCTTGATCTCAGGAGTCGGTGGTACCTGGAGGGTGATTTTCAGCGTTCGCTCGCCAAATCCAGACATTCGTCGGTCGTGGAGTTTATTCGCCGTGATCTGGCCACATCGAAGACGATCGTTTCCGATGACAAGATCGACGTCAACACTAATCGGGACCTGCAACTTTTCATTCACGTTCAGTACGACAACCGCCTGGGCCTGGTTTCCCATGGAACGTACGATCACCTGCTCAAGCACAACTCCACCTGTGTTGTTGGGATCCAGTCGAGGATCAGTGACTTGATGCACGATCTCGGTCCCTGGTGAGTATATGTTCAGTTCAATCTCAGCTGTTCGAGTCCAACTGAATCTCGCATTTGGCCAATCAGAAGACTTTGCATCCTGAGCGAGTTCAATCATATCACTCGTTCGGACGATGGCACTCTGAACGTCAAGTCTGAGCAGATGCTTACCGTGCGGCAGATGAGGAAGTTTCAGATCGAGCATGCACCAATTGATGTGCGAGCCGTACGATTTGAACCCCACCACTTGGTCGTTCACTGTGATGGATTGAACCTCATTCAGAATGCTGAACCCGAGCGAGTTCAGCTTGAAAGGGCTTCCCCAGGCAAACGACAGGTTGAGTGATTTCTGGCCTTCCCGCATTCTCAATCTTGACTCGACTCGCGGCTTGCTCTCATAGGCTTTCAGGAGTCGAATGGCGTTTTCTTCTGGAACGAGCTTACGTTCAGTCAGATCTTTGAGCAGCGGTTCCGCCCAACTCAAAGGAACGGAAATCCCATCCGGGTGATCTCTTTCCAACCAGGAGGTTAACCCATCGAGAATCCTTACAGTCTCCTGAGTCGTGAGAGGCCTTTGCTGCAATTTTTGCCATGCCCAAGGCAAATCGGGCTGCGCCAATGCAACCTGAATGACTTCCGCCGTGGATTTCTGTTCAAGCTGATGTGGCTGAGCGGCCAACTCTTTAAGAGTTAGGGAGTTATCGAATCTCATTCGTTGGAGGAGGGGGCTGGAGAGTGCGAACCCCACGCCGCAGAGCAATATGAACCCTGCAATCATCCGTCCGAAGGAGGGGGGGGCGAAGGCCGCTCACAAACGTACGGCCATTCCATGGAACGGCCGACTGACCGGGTCTCGCCTCGGAAAATGCAATTGTCTCAACTTGAGTTTTGATTTCACCAATTTGCTGGTAGCGACGCTCGGGTTCTTTTTCCAGGGCGCGTAGAACAATGGCATCCAGCCTCACGTCAATGACGACTTTTCGGGACGGCGGCAAACTGTGAGGGTGAAGCGGAGGGCAAAGGACTCGATGAGGACATGGTTTTCCGGAACAAACTTGGATTCAACGAATGCCGCACTTCTGCGGCGGGATTTGCCTCGCCCGGGCCGCTTCGAGCGGCGTGTTACAAGCGATCAAGCGTCGAGGAGATCCTTCTCGGAGACGGGTTCATGACTTCGTCCTGATCGAGTTTCTACATGGATTGGACGATACGAGTGGCCCCATTTCGTGTCAATCAGCTCCGTTCGTGCATGGCAGATGGTTGACCAGGATGGTGCCGACCTGTATCTGATACATGCTGGTGGGAGACTTCATGGCGGACAGTGAGCAACGCAACACGAAAGGGGCTGCATCGCGGCCTCGAAAAGAAACGGTTTCCGCGCTTCGCGAAAGCGAGCGGAGATTTCGTGCGATATCGGCGTGCACCTATGATTGGGAGAGTTGGCATGACGAACATGGGCGGCTCCAGTGGGTAAATGCTGCGGTTTTTCGAATGACGGGCTATTCTGTTGAGGAATGCCTGACAATGGCAGACTATCCGCTGCCGATTGTCTGCGAGGAGGACCGTCCACGGATTGCCGAGATACTCTTGTTGGCGGCACTGGGAACTCCTGGGAACGATGCTGAATTTCGGCTTCGCCGTCGGGATGGCCGAGAATGCTGGGGTGCGATCTCGTGGCAACTGATCACGGACGAAGACGGTGTTGATATGGGCTTCAGGACGAGCGTGCGCGACATTGCCGAGCGTAAGCGAATGGAGCAGCAAATCGCGGACTACACCGAAAACCTCGAGCAACTTGTCAGAGAACGCACGGCTCGGCTGCTGGAACTTGAGGATCGCCGGGCGAAGCTTGACCGGCTTGCAGCGCTAGGACAACTGGCCGCCGGAGTGGCCCATGAGATCAATAACCCGCTCGCAGGAATTCGGAACGCCGTCGAGTTGATTCGCGAGAGTGTTTCGGCCGAATTTGAGAACCGCCCGCTATTGGATGTGGTGCAGTCTGAGATTGATCGAATTGCAGGAATTGTTCGGCAGTTGTACCAACTCCATCGCCCCCAAACGGTGGCCAACAGAGATGTCGATCTTGTCAAAGTCGCCAAACAGACGATCCAACTTCTGTCTGCGATTTCCCGGCGACATCGCGTCCATGTCGTTGTCACGGGCGTCGATGGCGAAATTGTTTTGGCGCGACTGCCAGAGGGGGAGCTAACGCAAGTCCTCTACAATATCCTTTTGAACGCGGTTCAGGCGTCACCCGGCGGCGCACAGGTCGATGTGTCCATCTGTGTCGACGAGCAGTATGCACGGATGCGGGTGACGGACTCTGGGGCAGGTATTCCCGCGGACATTGCGTCGAAGATCTTTGACCCGTTCTTTACGACAAAGCACGGAACGCCCGAACCTGGCATGGGATTGGGACTTTCCGTCTCTCAAAGTCTCATTCAAGCAATGGGTGGGCAAATCGATCTTGAATCGGGAATCCCTGGGCGTACGACGTTTCTGGTCACGGTTCCGAGAAGCCTGGCCAGTCCCGACCCCGTCGCTGTGCAATGCGATGGCCGCACTAACGCCCCCCTTAGCAATCCATCGGGAGACGATCGGTGACTGACGAACGAATAAACCGAATCCTTTTGGCTGATGACGAACCACTTTATCTGCAGACCACTGCGGAATTGCTCCGTCGGGCAGGATTCGAATGCTTGACTGCGGTCGATGCTGAAGGTGCTCTCTCGCAGCTTTCTACGAGGCAGATCGACCTGATGATTGTCGATTTGAACATGCCTGGAAACTTGGACTTGGAGTTGCTGAAGATCGGCCGACGAGACTATCCCGATGTACCGATGATCGTTGTCACAGGGGCACCATCACTTCACAGTGCGATTGACAGCGTGAAACTGAGAATCTCGGACTACCTACTCAAGCCAGTTAAGTTCGAAGACCTCGTTGCCAGCGTTCGCCACTCGCTTTCCCACGATAGAACGACGAAAGATCCTGCCCTCGCGAACAATCCAACATTGCTTCTCGGCGAGTCTCCCCAAATTCGCGAGATTCATGATCTCATTCGACGAGTGGCAATGACAGACGTCAGTGTCTTAATCACCGGTGAAAGCGGTACCGGAAAAGAGTTAGCCGCGCAGTCACTTCACCGATCCAGTCGACGACATCAGGCTCGATTTGCGACAATCGATTGCACGGCGATTCCGGAATCGCTGTTTGAGTCGGTCTTGTTTGGGCACACAAAAGGTTCCTTTACGGGGGCGACCAACGATCAGCCTGGCTTGCTGAAGGAAGCGGACGGGGGAACAATCTTCCTCGACGAGATCGGGGAGTTGCCGTTGTCGCTTCAAGCGAAGTTACTAAGAGTCATACAGCATTCGACGTTTACTCCGGTCGGACAAACTCGCCCGATGACAATCGATGTCCGCTTTATTGCCGCGACGAATCGAGATCTGGAGGAAGAGGTTCGGCGGGAGCGGTTTCGTCGCGACCTGTTCTATCGATTGGCAGTGGTGCCAATTTCGCTGCCTCCCCTTCGTGATCGCGGCGGCGATGTCATGCTTTTGGCAAATCACTTTCTCCGTCAACTTTCACTCGGAAACCAGCCGAATTATTCTGAATTTTCACTTGAGGCGGCCCAGTCCTTGCAGACCTATTCATGGCCTGGAAATGTGCGAGAACTGCGTAACGTGGTCGAACGCGCGGTCGTACTCTCAAGCGGCCGGGTCATCGAACAATCGGATCTCCCATCAGGACTTGCTCAGGCCGATTCAGCCGGAACCCCGTTCGAACTCGGCGAAGGCGCCTCTGCGCGAGGTCGCGTGCTGTCGCAAGCGGACCGAAGCTACATTGAAGAGCTGCTACGAGTTTCCGGCGGCAATGTCAGTCGGGCAGCGGCCACGGCAGGGCTGACCCGACAGGGCTTGTACAAACTTCTGCAGAAGCACGGTCTGCCGCCGGCCAGATTCCGTACGCAGTAGGCGAACGCGCCTACTTGATGTGTCGATGTCACCAATTGTTGACACACCGTAACAGGTCTCTATTTCGCGTGCATTTCGACTGGACGACGGCTGGAGTGTCGCCAGTCGTTGGCAAAGGGCGTGAACTGATCACGGTCGCCATACGCCCAGCAGTCGTGACGCATGTCATGTGCATGAAATCAGTTGCGACCACTTTTCCTCCTGGGCAACTGGTCTGATTCAGACTTGGCATGCAACCTGCCTAGTCCGCAATTGGTGATGACAGATTTACCACGAAAGTCGGTAAGGCACCCTGTCTCCGTGATGTCGAATCAAAACAGCTAGGGAGAAACGGATGCAAACGAGATCGATTATGCGACGCGCCGTCATTGCTGGAGGAATTGTGGTCACCGCGTATGTGCTGACGCCACCCTCGGCGAGTGCGGGAATCTTTCGCGGCCTGTTTCGCGGGCAGCGATGTCAAACGCAAACCTACTATGTTCAACCGTCCCCCTCGTCGACGGTCGCCCCGGCTCAGACACAAGGCTCTGCCGCTAATGGTTCCGCTCAATATCAGTCGTTCTCATACGAGCCCGGAGCGACCGCGCCACAAGCCATGCCGCAGGCGGTGCCACAGCCAGTAAACTCCGGTACGCAGTATCGAGGCGTCTACCGTGTGGAACAGGGGCATTCCGTGCCGAACATGTTCCGTGGCGATCGGAAGATGCTTGGTCTGCAAAGCAATTGATTCAAAGCGGTCGATCGCAGCATTGTCGGTGGAGTCGCGCCCGCCTTCTGACTGACATGCACGGCGAAGATTTTTCACCATTTATTTCTGGTACCATCTGAAGCGTCGACGCCGTCAGCTTACAGCGATCGGCGTCGACGCACTAATATGCGTTAATATTATCGATCGCTTGCAATTCACTCGTCGCTCGAGCTTCGTTCATATTGGCCACGCACCGCACGATTGGTGCCGCCTCTCCGTTCGCATGCGAAGCATTTGCCCGCATGGAGATTCTGGATTGAGGGGCCGTAGAACGCTCTACGTGAACGCCAACGGCCTCACGTCAGACGCAATCGGGGACGGCCTACTGCGGTACCGGGAAGCGTCTCGCGCGGCCCGCGATGATCCCCGCAAAGAAACGAAAAACCACCTACGAGCGCTTATCGTAGGTGGCTCAGGAGTGACGGCATGTTGGGGCCGTCAGCAACACGTGAAGAATAGCAGATACATGCGAGACTGAGAAGCTTGAGTGCTTGAAAAACAACGATTTAAGCAACTTCGATTGCGTTCAAATTCGTCCATTGCAGCCCCATTGTTGAGCTCAGAAGTTCGTGCCTCCTTGAGATTCAAGGAGGCACGAACTTCTGAGCTCACATTGTCTGGAGCGCAGTGCTCTTGCACTCAGCGGAAATCTCGCTGACACAGAAACATGGTCCACGTCAGATTGGAATCGGGCCGACTTGCGACGGGAGAAATGACAGAACCATTGCATTGATCTCAAGGTATCGCGCAGCAGAGTCGCCGCCCTTTCCGTGTTGCGTCCCATATCGCTTGTCAAATTGAAACTGGCGAGCTTGCGACAGATGTCGTCTCATACCACTAAGCGGTGCACTATTTATATAATTGGTGACAGATCTCCCGACGAAATGTACTCGATCGCTGTGGGGTCTTGCGGCGGATGAATTGACGAGAGCATCTCTTGCGAATGGTGTAGTGCCGACATTCGATGTCTGCACTACGCGAAACATCGAGATCATGCGACGGGCATATCACGGTCGTCTGACGGGCAGATGGCTCGGTAGGGGGCTCTGACACAGGCTGATCCCAAAAACCATGTGTCGATACGATGGCTTGCTGTGGTTTTCTACGGGACGCTGTCTGGTGAGATCGTTATTGACTGAAGTCGCGGAGGCAGCATTTCGCGGCACTCTGTACATCAAATTTGTTCCCACGCGAGCACGTGATCGAAGTGGTTGAGGTGGCGTCAGCGGCCACGCAATTGACGCTGTTTGAGGCGGAAATTCTGCTCAGACTCTGCATTCCTCCATTGACGGTCCGTGTTTGGTGAAAAGCCGAACACCACGATGATCGAGATCAAGCCAGCTCGGAAGTTGTGCGCCCAGTTCGAGGATTCAGATTGAGAAACCCGCTTGAGGATCGAGGCCGGGAACAACATCTGCCGATTCTTCTATATAGTGCGATTGCTCACCTCGCAAATCACGTCTGATCAGCCAGTCGAAATAAGAGAAACAGACACCTTGGGCTCTATGATGCCATACCGTCTTTGAATCTAAGCGAAGCCAATCCCGTCATCTCAACAGGCGGCTAGAAACTCGACACTCAAATCTTCGACATTTGACATCAAGCGTTCCTGTACCGGAAGTGGGCTTGATGTCGTTCGTCTTTGAATGCCACACCCACTCGTCGGGCCGCCCCCAAAGGCGGTGGATGAAAAGGAGGTTGTTGTCCTGTCATCACGAGAAAACTGACGGTTTCTACGAATCCCGCCATCTGGCACGCCATTCGAAGTGGCAATGACCGTGTCGGTTGTCGCGGCACTTCTGATGCAATTGAGCTTGACGGTTCGTCACACCATGTCGTTCTGGCGAATTTTCTGATGGCGGGCGGTTCATTCGTGAGATGGGAGCCGCTTGTCTGCAAGTTTAGCACTTTTGTGAATCATCTCTTTTCATTGGAGCGCGTTCGCATGTCGAGTGGTTTTCTCATTCGTCGAAGGGGCATGAATCATGCTGGAAAACAAATACTTCAATCGTCGGAGGCCAAGTGGCTTTACGCTCATTGAGCTGTTGACAGTCATCGCAATTATCGCACTCTTGATTGCGATTCTGTTGCCTGCCGTACAGCAAGTCCGAGAAGCGGCCCGCCGCATTCAATGCCGAAATAATCTCAAACAAATTGGGCTGGCAATCCACAACTATCACGATGTGATGAACGTTTTGCCGCCCGCATCGATCACGGGTTCTCCGCCATGCGCCGCCTGCGTCTATCCGAACGCGTCGGGGTGCAGCGAATGCCCAGGGCCAGTCTTTCGCAAGGGACCTGTGACGGTCTTTTTGCTGCCTTATATTGATTTGGCAGTGATCTATAATGCCATTGATTTCAACGCGGCCAATATTGAGTCGCCACTGCAATTTACTCTGGACAATTCACAGCCGATCGCCAACGTCAAAATCAAAACCTATCAGTGCCCCAGCGATTCTTACGAAAAGTTTATCTGGAATGGGTACGGGCGACTGAACTACATGACATCTCTTGGCCCCTATTCCATGGCGTCAAATCATGGGAACTGGGCGAGTTCCTGCGGTTGCGACATGACGGGTACGGCCGCGTCAACGTTGGCCGCGGCATTAACGATTTACACCGAGGCGACTCCGCCCGGTGGATCACAGGCTCTAAGAACCAATACCGGAAGCAATCGGAGTCCAGGTGCGTTCGGAAATCTGACGTGGAACAATTTGACAGGGGCTCCGATTGGCGGGTGCAGCAGTTTTGCCGAGTTCTCTGATGGACTTTCCAATACGATTTTCGCTGGAGAAACACGGCCAACCTGCAACAATGCCGCGCGGAGTGGCTGGTACTTCACCTCCAACGGATGCGGAAGCGGGACGACCGGCATTCCGATTAATTGGGACAGTTGCGATCAAGTGACCGTCCCGGGATCAGAGACAAACTGCAACGTTTCGTGCAGCGCGAATACGAGTTATGGCTTCAAATCCGCCCACAAGGGAGGCTGCCATATCCTTTTTGGCGATGGACGCGTCGCATTCGTCTCTGAAAGCATCGACATGTGGACCTATGCCAAACTTGGAGCTAAGGCTGACGGTTGCGTGCTAGAGACTGATTCATTCTAACCATCAGCCCGGCATTTAAGGCTTGAACCACCACGGACGACTGATTCTTTTCAACTTGTGAGAACAAGGGTGAAAGGCACCGCTGGATTGATGGAGTCATAGTTTTCTTGCATGTGATCGGAGCTCATCCCCGGAATTTCACAAATTGTTCGCGTGAATCAGGCAATCACGCCCACACCAGATAGCCCATGAGATCGAAGTCGACCTCGTGGGCTATCTGCATGATGCCAGCTCGATCAAAAAACCGCCTCGTCGAATCAGGCTGATCCCTGTTCACTTGGCTTGCTGCCCGCCGAACGGTTTCAGGAGGGACGAAGGGCGAACCGTTCGGACCATCGGAACTCGCGACGCCTCAACGAGCGATCCGAGCCAACAGGCCAATTGCCAACTTCAAATCGACGAGGCTTGGTTTGCAAGGTCCGAAATGCGCAACTTCAAAAGCTTAAGTGTGGCCTACTTCTCATTCGAAGAACATTGCTATTTCCAGTCGAGACGTTTAGTCTGTAGTTAGACATTTCAGGAACTTCTGCCGCTCGTTGGGACCAGAAATACAATGACTCTGAGGGCCGCTCGTTGTTCACTCAGCCGATGCCTTCGCACGCATCGGGCTTTTCCATTGATTCTTGTCGGCGTCTCCATGATGCTGACGCAGGGAACAGCACCAGCACTGGGGCAAGAGCGAAAAAAGGTCAATGCCGCTGGCCCACGAACGGTTTCTCGCGAGGTTCTGACTGAAGCGCAATGGCAAGAGGTCGAACAAGCGATCGACCGCGGATTGGCATTCTTGAGCCGCCGCCAGAATGGCGATGGGGCGTTTAATACGAACCCGAACAATGAGCCTGGAATTTCTGGTTTGTGCGTGTTGGCATTCTTGTCACGTGGGCATTTGCCTGGACAGGGACCGTACGGGATCAATTTGACTCGTTCGGTGGACTATATGTTGAATAGCCAGCATCCCGACGGGTTGATTGCCAGGTCTCGTCAGCCGTATTACGCCCCCTACAGCCATGGGATTTGTTCGCTGGTGTTTGGTGAAATCTATGGAATGTCGAGATCGGACGATGAGCAAAGACTTCGTCAGGCGATCGAGAAAGCGATTGTGTTCACGAGTCACCGCTATTCTCAGCCGAAGGCCCATGCTGACGACGAAGGATCGTGGCGCTATCTGAAGCGACATCGAAGCAGCGATGGTGACCTGTCGATCACATCGTGGAATGTGATGTTTCTTCGATCGGCAAAGAATTCCGGCTTTACGATTGACGTCAGTCTGATCGATGACGCGTTGGGGTATATGAAACGCGTCTACGACCCGCAGGTCAAAACGTTTCGTTACGAGATTCATACCGACGACCCGCAGCACAATCACACGCGGGCGATGGCTGGGGCCGGTACGCTATCTCTGGCCTTATCGGGTGACCATCATTCGGAACTCGCGGAAAGCGCGGCCCGCTACATCTTGAAACGCCCCTTTGATCAGTATGATCGCCCCATCCCAGGTGAAGAGCATCCGTGTTACTCGGCCTTCTACTGCAGTCAGGCCATGTTTCAGATGGGGGGCGAGTACTGGTCCGAATTCTATCCTCGCCTGGTCGACACACTGCTAAGAGCGCAGCGCGCCGACGGGTCGTGGTTGCTCAAACAAGGGGCCGACGTTGCTTGCGGCCCGGAATACATGACGGCGATGACGATTCTGGCCCTGACTCCGCCCTATCAGCTTTTGCCAATTTTTCAGCGTTAAGCGTTCTCAATGGCCTAATCGTTTCGGTTAAGACGCTCACTTGGGAGACAACGACATGTCGACATCGGATGGAATCGAAAACACTCCTCATGGCGATGCGGCCGAATTGCAAGCCGTCGAAACACTACACAAGAAATATCAGGCAATGCTGACGCAACTCGCAGGAGTTCTCGTTGGCATGGACGAAGTGATCGAACAGGTCATGATCGCCATTCTTTGCAAAGGACACTGTATTCTTCAGGGAATGCCAGGATTGGCAAAGACGCTGCTCGTCTCGTCCACGGCCCAGTTGATGCACCTGACCTTCCGCCGAATTCAGTTCACGCCCGATTTAATGCCGTCCGACATCACCGGCACCGACGTGCTCGAAGAAGATCGCACGACAGGTAAACGTGTTTTTCGCTTTGTCCCGGGGCCACTGTTTGGCAATGTGATCCTGGCGGATGAAATCAATCGAACACCACCGAAGACCCAGAGCGCTCTCTTGGAAGCCATGCAGGAGCGTCAGTTGACCATCGGTGGTGAAACCTTCGCTTTGCCTGATCCATTCTTCGTCATGGCGACGCAAAATCCAATCGAGCAAGAGGGAACATACACCCTGCCCGAAGCGCAGCTTGATCGATTTCTATTCATGATTCATGTCGGATACCCCGGTCAGCAAGATGAGATCGAGATCTGCAAACGTGCCACGACGGAATATCGATTTGAAACGGAAACCGTTCTGACGGCGGATGACGTCCACTTGATGCAAAAGCTTGTTCGCAGAGTTCCCGTAGCCGATCATGTTTACGAGTTTGCCGTCAAGCTGGTACGGATGACCCGTCCGGAAGAGAAGCTGCTGCCCGATGCTCTGGCTGAGATGATTCAATGGGGCGCTGGTCCGCGTGCCGGAATCTTCCTGCTGCTGGCCGCCAAGGCGCGAGCGATCCTGCATAAGCGGCATCATGCGACAACCGACGATGTTGCCGCCGTTGCCATCCCAGTCCTTCGGCATCGCATCATTCGCACGTTCAATGCTGAGGCGGCGGGGGTCTCGACAGATCAAATCGTTACCAAGCTGCTAGCCAAACTGCGGGGCGGTGTGGCCGTGAACCATCGCCCCAAGGCAATCGCGCGATGATTCACGCGCATTCCGACATCCCTCACGCCGAAACGAGGAGTTTTGAAATTCGATGGCTGCGGTAACTGAACAGACATCGTTCCTGAAGTCCGAGGTGCTCAGTCAGATCGGCAATCTCGAGTTGCTATCCACGCGGGTCGTTGACGGCATTCTATCGGGCAAGCATCGTTCAACCCTACTGAGCGGCAGCTACGAGTTCGCCAATCATCGAGCGTATTCGGCTGGCGACGAAATTCGAATGATTGACTGGAAGGTCTATGCTCGCCGCGATCGGTATTACATCCGGCAATTCGAGGAAACCACGAATCTACAGGGGATGATGGTCGTTGATTGCAGCGGTTCGATGGAGTTTGGACTTTCCACAGTCTCCAAGCTCGATTATGCCCGTGCCGCTTGTGCCTGCTTGTCTCGACTGATGCTGCGACAGCGTGACGCCGTGGGGCTGGCGATTGTCGGAAACAAGGTTGAATCCTACCTTCCTCCAAAAGGCTATCCGCTTTATTTGCAGTCGATCCTGCACACTCTCGAACAAACAAAGGCGTTGGGCCAGACGCGACTTGGTCCGAACTTGTTCGATTTGATGCGACGACTAAAGCGGCGAGGCTTCTTCATTCTGTTCACCGATGGATTAGGGGACTGGGATGCAATCTCGGACGCCTTGAAACAGGCGAGGCTGCGCGGCCATGAAGTCTTGCTGTTTCATGTTATGGCACCCGAAGAACTGTCGTTTCGATTCAATCGTTGGTCTCGATTCGAATGCCTTGAAGCCGTTGGAACAAAACTCGATCTGGACCCTCCATCGGTGCGAGAAATCTACCTGCGAAATCTGAATGCATTTCTCGACAAAGTTCGGGGCGAGTGCACGGGCATGGGGGCAGATTACGTGTTGCTATCAACGGATCAGGACCTCGGTACCTCGCTGCGCTACTACCTTGGCCGTCGAACCGCCCGCAATAAACAATAGTCGGGCTGGGATGCACCACGTCCACATGCATCTCAGTAAAAACATGTGAAACGGAGTCGAACTGGATGTCGTTTTTGAATGCCGCGTTCCTGTGGGGATTGCCGTTGCTGGCTGTGCCAGTTGCGATCCACCTGCTGAGCCGCCGCCGCCAGGAGGTGGTGAGGTGGGGGGCGATGCAATTCCTGATGGACAGCAGTATTCGTCGACGTAAGATCTGGAGGCTGGACGATCTTATTCTGATGCTGCTCAGAACGTTGGCTGTCCTGGGAATCGTGCTGGCTTTGTCCCGCCCGCTTTGGCTTGGTGCAGGCATCGGAAATGGATTGGGACGAGACGTCATTTTCGTCTGGGATGTCTCCCTTTCCATGCAGCGAGAAGACGAGAGTGGGCGCAGTTCATTCGACAAGCTGCTGGAAAAAACCAAGGACTTGATGGGGCATGTGGCGGCAGGTGACACCATTCGAGGGATGGTCACCATCGGTCGCGGCAGGTGGTTGACAAGCGAGCCATCTTCGGCAACGGCCGAGCAGAAGTCCTATTTGCTCGATCAACTGCGGGCGATCGGAGCGACTCAAGGGGCGGCAGATTGGCTGGCCTGCCTTGGAACCGCTTTCCGAGTGTCGCCACCCCCACGAGCGAAAGCCCGTTTGATTCTAGTTGTCACGGATGGACAGACACATGGCTGGAGGCCGCAGGACCAGGGTGAATGGGCTCAGATCGAACAACTGGTCGAGGAATCACGGATTCCCATGGCTGTGGAAATGCACAATGTCATTGGTGTGGCCGCCGCGTCGCACAATCTGGCCGTAGATAGCCTGACAACACCTCGACAGCTTGTGGGGGCGGGCGAAACGTTCCTTGTCGAGGCGATGATTCGAAATCATGGCCACACACCCGTTCAACAACTCACGGTCGATTGGAGCCTGGATGATGTCGCCGTGGGACGATCGAGCATCGAGTCTCTGAATGCTGGTCAGTCAGCTCAGGTCACGCTGAAGCCGTCCGCCGGACATTCGGGGATTCGTCGTTTGAAATGTCGAATCGACGTACGCGATGACCTCAAGGCCGACAACGAACAAATCGTGATCATCGAAACGATCGATCAGGTTCCATTGTTGCTGGTTGACGATTCGACCAGTGACGATCCATTGACGTCTGACAAGGGATATCTCCTGGCGGCATTGGGGCAAGACCCCGACGGCGACAACACCACGAAGAGTGCGAGCGTATTTCGTGCGAGAACAATTTCTCCTGAGGAGCTCGCTGGGCAATCACTTGCCGATTTCCGTGCCGTCATCTTCGCAAACACCACGAATATCGATGAAGCGGCGCTCGCTAAGTTGACGGAGTTTGTTCGTGCCGGAGGGGGGCTTTGGCTGGCGTTGGGGGATCGAACTCCGCCGCACGACTTCAACCGAACGTTTTACCGGTCGGGCGGGGGACTGTCTCCCTGGTCGATTGAAAGCCCCGTCGGTGACCTCGTCCGTCGGGAAGAGTATCTGACGATTCACCCTCCCGATCGAGACCACCCTGCCACCGTACTGCTCAGCGACACCCAGCGGCTCGACATCGATCGTGTCAAAGTGTTCCAGCGGTTCCCCTTCGACGCCGATCCAGCGAGGATGAATGTTCCTGTCTTGCTGCGATCTGGAACCGGTCAGCCCCTGGCAATCGAGGGCTTTTTGGGGCGAGGCCGTGTCATTGTGCAGGCGCTATCCATGGGGGTTCGATGGTCCAATTTGCCACTCACGCAGGCCTACGTCCCCATGGTCCATGAATGGCTGTGGTATCTGGTCCAACCGACGGCCATTTCTCGCAACCTATTACCTGGCGATCCACTACAGGTTTCGTTGCCGACGAATGAACATGTCCGAGAAGTGCGATTGAATCGCCCAAATCAGAATCCCGTAATCATGACAGTCGCAACCCGAGGAGATCAGGCAATCGCCATCAGTCGTGACACGGAACTACCCGGAGCGTACGACGTGGTCGTGGCCAGCGAAGGAAAGGAAGATGCCGTGCAGCCGTATCAGGTCGCACGCGTTTCCGGCGAATCCAATCTCGATCAGTGGCCGGAATCGCTCTCCACCAAATGGAGAAAGATGTCGGCATTCCGACTTGACCCCGACCACCCGTTGGCCATGCCGACGGGGACTGCGGTCGAGGATCGTGGCAATCCCTTGTCACCGAGCATTCTAGGTCTTGTCGTACTGGCGATTCTTGCAGAACTCTGGCTTGTCCGGTTCATTGCGCGAAATCGGTTTGGAGGTGATACGGGGCACGATCGGTTGCTTGCCAGTCGCCTGGTCGGGAGAGTTGTCAGCGTGCGAGGAAACAACTGAATCATGCCCGCGTCTCAGTTGCAAACCAGTCAGCATTTCGAGTGGGACACCCCGTGGAGCATGGGATTTCTATCCACGGCGGCGGTGTTAATATTAATCTGGATGATTTGGCAGCTCGTACGGGAAGGGCGAATCGCCCAGTCCCGATTTTGGATGTTGTTTCTTTGCTTGCGCGTCACTGTGGCAGCGGTGCTGCTTTGGATGATTCTTGGCCCAACGGCGGTTCTGACTCGTACCGAGACACACCCGAGAACGCTCGCAGTCTATATCGATACCAGTTCTAGCATGCAGATTCAGGATCAAGCCGATCCCGAGTCGGATCGGCGTTGGGATCTTGCGGCCGATGACCCGATTCACGCGGTAACAGCCGCCGACCGAGTGGTCTTGTTTGCCTCGGCACTACGGCAACAGACGAAGCGATTGGCCGATTCAATGAACCAGCAGGCCACGACTGACGAGCGTCAGGAACTCATCGCAAAATGGCTGCAGCTTTCTGGCAAGTGCAGTGAATGGCTCGAATCGGATTCGCTGAAACGGTCGATACCCTCGGCGCTGGAGCCGCTTTATCAAGAATTGATTCAGACACACAAGCACGAGTCGCTCGCGGTCATGAATGAAACCAGCTGGCTGACCGGAATCGATCGCGGTGATCGCGAGCAAAAGCTGGTGCGACTTGCCGAAACGCAAGATCAGTTTGTGGCTCGTAGTCGTGTGTTTGCCGAGGCGTTGGTACGAGCGAACGTTGATACGGCTATCCCGAATCCGGCCACAGATCGCCCAACCCGCCTACAGCGGATCTCGCCAGCCATTCGCCAGGGGCTGACGGAATGGCTGAAGCACAGCAAAGACCGATTTCGAATTCAGCTCGCCCAGTTCTCAGAACGAGTGACTCCACTGTCACTTGATAACTGGCAATCGTCGCTGAATGAACTGGGATCGATCCAACCGGACGGAGACGAA
Organism: Schlesneria paludicola DSM 18645; assembly: GCF_000255655.1. NCBI lineage: Bacteria > Pseudomonadati > Planctomycetota > Planctomycetia > Planctomycetales > Planctomycetaceae > Schlesneria > Schlesneria paludicola. The sequence goes on from NZ_JH636435.1 coordinate 338,760, forward strand.
ATTCGAGAAACGGATTTGTCAGGACTTCTGAAGCAGATTCGGGATGACGCTGGAAAAGAAGACCTTGCCGCCGCAGTCATTTTGACCGATGGGCGTCACTCGGTTCAAACCCCCGATGACCCGCGCGATCTTGCGGCGCAAGTGCGACTGCCACTGTTTCTGGTACCGATTGGACATGGAGAGATGAAGCGAGATTTGATTCTGCATCATCTTCACGCCCCCACGTCCGTCATTCAGACCGACAAGATCCTGATCGAGGGGATTGTCACGGCACATCATTGTGCGGGCGAAAGTTGTGATGTGCATCTGATCGAAGCAAAGAAAGTGATCGAGACGCGGCGAGTCCAGTTCCGCTCACAGCAAGATGACCAGCGGTTTGCCTTTGAAGTTCCCACACACAAAGTTGAACGCCGCGAATTCACGCTCGTCGTCGAGAGACTGGAAGGGGAGCACTCATTTGCAAATAACTCTCGATCGGTCGCTGTTGACGTCACCGATGCGGTCCTAAGAATTCTGCTGGCCGATGGCCAGGCGCGATGGGAATACCAGTACTTGGTCAACTTGTTCAATCGGCAGGACAAGGTTGAGCTCGACCAGTTGCATTTCATCCCTCATGTCTTCGCGACGGGTCGCAGAAAGAAAAGTCGGCAATTTCCGCTGACCGTCCAGGAATGGAGCGAGTACCGCGTTGTCATTTTGGGAGATGTCTCAGCCCGACAGCTCACTCGGCAAAGCCAGGAATCGCTTCGTGACTCGATCATTCAACGCGGCGGAAGCCTGATCATCGTCGCAGGACAGAATGACATGCCCGATGCTTTTACCGGCGAGCCACTCGAGCAATTGCTGCCCGTGGAGTCAGATTCAGCATTCTCGCCCGATCGGCTTGGCTATCGCGTCGAAATGACTGCAGAAGGTAAATCGATGGATGCGATGCGTCTTGTGGATGATCTGTCATCCACCGAGCAAATCTGGCGAGAATCGAGTAGCTCGCTGCCGATTTACTTCCTTTCGTCGTACCACAAAGCAAAGCCGAATTCGCAGGTTTTGCTCAGTGCTGTCAGCAACCGGGCCGTGGCGACCACCGCGGAATCGCCTGCTTTGCTTTGCTGGCAGACAGTCGGAGCAGGGCGCGTGGCTTACCTGTCGTCCCCCACGACGTACCAGCTGAGAAATCGGAGTGGAGATAAGTTTCACCATCGGTTCTGGGGGCAACTTGTGCGCTGGATCGTTTCACGATCCGCCATGACTGGTTCGAAAACGGTCAAGCTTCTGGCCGACAAGTCAAACTACTTCGAAGGCGACGTCGCTCAACTGAGTGTCGCGCTAATGGATCTCGAAGGACAACCGGTGACGAACGCGGCGCCACAGCTTGACGTCATTCAGGCGGGGAATGTCGCCGCGAACGTGGAACTGACCGCCGACCCTAAGGTGCCCGGTCGCTATCTAGGTACCTTCACGACAAACGAATCGGACAAATTCACCCTTCGTGCTCGCGGGGGCGATATCCAGCGACTGCTCGATGCGGAACGCTATGTCGATCCGGTCCAGATCCAGATTGAATTCGAACCGGGGCTAGATCGCGAATTGAGTGATCCGCGGGCCGATCGTCCCCTGTTGCAACACCTGGCCGAGCAATCGGGGGGGCTGGTGCTTGAGCCAACGGCGCTGACGGAAGTGATACACGCGATTTCGTTGGAACCACGAATTCAGATCTCGTCGCAAAAGACGCCGATCTGGGATCGTTGGTGGTGTCTGTGGGCTCTCCTTGGTTGTTTGAGCTTGGAATGGTTCATTCGGAAACGAATTGGCCTTGCGTGATGCTCGGCAAAGCTGGTGTACTTGGTACGTACGGAAGGCTGGTTTGGCAACATTTCAGCAAAGGATCCCCGAGATGGCATCGCCTTCTTCAGATCATGCGGCCGCCGATCATCTGGTTCCTATGGTGGTATCGGGCAAGATTTCCGACGTCGTTAATCGCACGCGGGGAATGCGTCTGATTGGGGGCGCCGTTGTCGCGCTGGCTGCGGCACTCGCGGTAATGCTGATCGCCATCGGTGTCGATTGGGCGGCCGTCCTGTTCGAGCCCGCGCAGCGAACCGTGCTGACGCTCGCGACATTCGCCATGATGGGAGTGCTCGCGCTTAGTTGCCTTGGCATCGCGGCAACTCGCCGTATGTCGAATTTGGACGCGGCACGCCAGATCGACGAACAGGTTCCTCAGTTGGAGGAGCGATGGACGTCCGTTACGGAATTCTCGACGACTCACGCCGCTCCTTCGATTCGCGGCTCGGAAACATTTATCCGCAAAGTTGCAGAAGAAGCGGCGCAACTTGAATCCGTCGTGGAGCCAACACAGATTCAGAGGGGCCAAGGTCTGACGTTGGCCTTTGGCGTGTTGGGGGCTGTGACCGCCGTCTGGGCTGCCGTGCTTTTAATCGATCCCGGGCAGGCGACCGTCCTGGTTCAGCGACTTTTCTGTCCCCAGTCTGATATCAGCCTGACCCAGGTTCACGCGGAATCGGGAGACATCATTCAACCTCGCGGTTCAAATGTGAAGCTCGAAGCCGTTGTGGCTGGGCGTGCGCAATCCAAAGCCGAGGTCACGATTCGCCAGGCAGGGGCAGGCGACGAAATCGTGTCGTTGGAACCGTTGAATGCCGATCGGACACGTTTTGTTTATCCCCGCAAAGATCTTCAGCAATCGTTTGCCTATCGTTTCCGTTCGGGTGATGGGCAATCGGCCTGGCATGAAGTCAGAATGGCCGATCGTCCCGCGTTAAAACTGGTCGATTTCCGGATCATCCCACCCGCATATTCCAAGTTGCTTGATTTCCATCAGGATGGCTTGCCCAAATCGGTCAAGGCTCTGCAGGGCAGCCGCCTGCTGTTACAGTTTGAGTCGAGCATTCCACTAATGTCGTTCGTCCTCCAACGAGAAAACGGCATTGAACAGATGCTGGTGGAATCTGAAGCGAAGAAATACCACGGTGAAATTGAACTGACTGAATCGTTCGCGTTCCGGCCGAACATGACCAGCGTTGAAGGCTTGGCAAACAGTCAGCCTCCGCGGTGCGAAATCATTGTTTTCCGCGATCAAGCGCCGACGGTCGACGTTGCCACTCCCTCGAATGAGGTAGCGGTGCGTCCTGATGATTCGATCACGATTGCGTTCGATGCCAAGGATGATCTGGGAATCGCGCGGGCGGAACTTGTAATCTTCGAATCCTCGAACGAAGGAATCGAAGTCCGGAAAACAATACCGATTTCACTTGGCGAGCAGGTCGGTGAAAGGTCGGTTCATGCCCAGGCCGAGCTTGACCTAGCCGAATTTCACCTGAAGCATGGCGAGCAGTTGACCTACGCGATCCGCGTGTATGACACCAAGGATACGGCGACAACTCATCAACCCGGAGGTACACCGCAATCCGAACTCACTCAACAAGACACGCGGCCTCAGCCTGCCACCGGTGACGCGCCAGAGGGGCGGCCTGCTCCGAAGGCGGATCTCTCAATGGCGTTGATCGGCGCGAAAGCACCGCCCGTGAATCAAGAGTCGAAACGGGCGGCCGAACAATCGAAGCCGGACCAGCCACCGAGCCGCCCCACAGACGACACACCACGCGCTGACGAGCCACAGGGAAAACAAGAAACAACGGATAGCGAGCCACCCAGGGAACAAGCGGGCGGCGGCAACACTTGGATTCCGAAATCCAACGCGAAGCAGAGCCGCGACAATCAACCGAAGGGGGAGGTCGGGGGAAAACCTCGACCTGAGTTCGAGATGGCCAAGCATGAACTCGATACGGCCGGCGGACAATGCACGAGTTGTTCACGACGCCGAATCACCATTGACGAGTGGGCCGGCTCGTTCGCGTCTCAGGTTCTCGACAAGCTTCAACTGGAAATCGATCCGGTGCTGAAAGCATTGAAAAAAACGTTGACCGACGCACGGCACACTCTCCAACCGCTCGCGGATCAGGCCAAGACCGCAAAGCAGTGGCAGCCCGCTGACAGCAATTTGGTTCGGCAAGGCGATGGTTTCTTGGATGTGTCCGAGCAGCAGGTCAAGGACCTGACCAAAAAGACAGACGGTACTCCGTATGCCTTTATTGGGCTGCAACTGCAAGACATCGTTCATTTGCACATTCACCCGGCACGTGAAAAGCTGAGCGATGTGACTTTGTTCGATTCGTCCAGTAAACCCGACGATCTGACTTCGTCTGTCGTACATATTCAACGCGCGATTGAACTGATCGAAAAGCTGACTTGGGAATACGAGGCCGTCAAACTGAATCAGAAATTGGCGGAAACAATGACCCATATCAAGAAGATGAATCAGATCTTCCTCGAAGGAACGTTCGCACTGCTGAACTCGCAAAAACCGAATCTGAATCCGAAGGATCGCGAATTCATGGAATTCGATCTCACCGAAGAGTTCCTTGCGAAACTGCAGGCCCTGCTCAAGAAGAAGCTGGAAATCCAGGCTGAACTCGCGAAGGTCTTGTCCCAGGACCCCCGCCTGCTGGAACGATACATGGCGCGCACTCGACTGGAAGCCACAACGTTGCGTGATCAACTGACTCTGCTGAACGGCCGCCAGCAGACGCTCACGAATGACGTGAAGGACGGTCTGCCCGCTGCGAATGATCCAAAGGGAAAGTTGACACTGAAAAACCGGATGTTGAGGCGGGCAGAGTCGGCAGCGCAAATCGCTGAGGACACGTCCCAGATGTTCGAGAGCTACGTGGTCTGGACGCCGCGATCAATGGATGTCAACAAAGGATCACTGGCGACGTTCAAGGCCAATGGCCTGAAACTGGTTGCGACGGCGGCCGAACTGGCAAAACGAGCCCGCACCAAAGATGTCGCGCAAGCAATAGACGTCGGCGAGAATCTGTACGAGCAATTGCTCAAGTGGAAAGAGAGCCTGCCTGATCTGGTCGATGAAACGGATGACCCCAAATTACATGTCCATGTCGCGAATCGCTTGCAAGATACCGAGAAGCTGATCACGCAAACGTCGGGTTGGGTTGTGAAAGAAAAAGCGATGGAAGGAGGCGACCATCATCTGGCTGCGGAGATTGATCAGCATCGAATCACTGTCGATACCGTGATTCTGGCCGGCAAACTCACCAGCCTGAATGCCCAGTGTCAGGGAATCAGTGTCAAACTGGGCGAGGCCGCGAGTACGTTCTTGCATACGATGAATGACGACCTGGTGGCGGAGCTTGAAATCTCGCAGGAGAAACTGGATGACAACGAACTTCAGAAAGCCGTCCATCATCAGTCGCTCGCGCTGACTCATTTTGCCAGCGCCGAGAAGCAACTCGACGATCTGATGGACGGGATTATCAAGCATCTTGACTCAATACCATTCAACGATAGACCAGAAATGCCGGATGATGTCGAACCGGAATCGTTGGAATCCCTGCTGGCGATGCTCGACGACGAAGCACGCGCGGCGGAATCGTTGGGAATTCCCCCTCGCCCTTCCAACCTGATCATTGAGAAGGATTGGTTCAAGCCTGGGCAAGGTCCCGGCAGTGGCGGACAGGGCGGTTCAGGACGTCGCTCCCGCCAGCCTAACGCTCAGATGGCTCAGGCAAGGCAGAGCAGTCAAGATGCAGAAAAACTGCGCAAGCAGTTTGAAGACTCATTGAAGAAAATGATGAAGGCGAAGAACGCGGAGGACAAAGGTGGAATGGCCGGCAAAGCCGAGCGGAAGTGGGACACCCTGGGTTCGAAGCTTGAGGAACACGTGCGGCAAGGGCGAGCCAATCTGCCTCCTGAGCAATACCGTAAAGCGATTGAAATGTATTTCGAGTCGCTGGCGGGCAAGCAAATCGGTAGACAACTTCGCCAATCGGCCGAAAACTGAGTCAGGCCGCGGATGGAGCTCCAAACTGGGGTTGGCCCGGCAATGAACTCGTTGGAATCTCGCAATTCCGGGTTCCGAAACATCCATCTGGACGATGGCAGTGCATCAAACGGCCGGTCATGATCTGAAACGCAGATTGCTGGTGTTCAATGTCGGGCTATTCTTGTCGGACGACGGTCAATTGATTATTCTGTCGGATTACCTCGACGGATTTTCATGAACGCACCGCAACGGCAGACACGCACGCATCTCATCTCGTTGTTTCAACAACAGGGATTGCACCCGCGCGGTGATCTGGGGCAGAACTTTCTGATCGACCTCAACCTGCTCGAACTCATCGTTCAGGAAGCCCAGTTGGGGCCCGACGATGTCGTGCTGGAAGTCGGAGCAGGGACGGGTGGCCTGACGACGTATCTATCTGCGGCTGCGGCGGTTGTGTCAGTCGAATATGACCCCAATATGTACGCATTGGCAAGTCTCGCAATCGCGGGCCGTGACAATGTGACGCTACTGAATACAGACGCCCTGAAGAGCAAGAGTCAGATTGCCCCAGTGGTCATGGACGCGGTTCGACGCGAGCTCGCGGTGGATCCACGGCGAAAACTGAAGCTGGTCGCGAACCTTCCCTACCATATCAGCACCCCGTTGATTGCGAATCTGATCGCCAGTGATCTGCCTTGGGAGCGGATGGTGGTCACGATTCAGTGGGAACTGGCCGAACGGATGGTTGCGAAGCCGCGAAGTGGGGATTACAGCGCCCTATCGGTCTTTTTGCAGGCCCACTGCCGCATCAAAACCATTCGAAAGTTGGGTCCTACGGTATTTTGGCCGAAACCTGGAGTCGATTCGGCCATCGTGCAGATCGATCCGAATTTCGAGGCCAGTTCTCAGATTGTGAATCGACACGAGTTCCAATCGTTTATTCGCGACATTTTTACGCAACGGCGAAAGCGTTTGCGAGGAGTCGTGGCGAACCTGTTCAAGCCCCGCTTGTCGAAATCACAAGTGGACGCGATTTTTGCCGCGATGACTTTGCACGAGGAAACTCGCGCCGAAGAGTTAGAAGTCAAACAACTTGTCGAATTGTCAAATCGGTTGCAGCGTTGCCTGTCCGGGGAGACACTTTCCACAGGTCCAGACGAGACCGCACCGTGAGAAATCCGTGGCGATTTGGGGTTGAATTCACGAATCGAGCCGAATGGACGCGGGCCTTTGCACAAGGTCCAGTCTGATTTGGGCGACGAAACGTTGAAAATAGAGCGGACAAGCAGATTTCGAGTTGGGACGATTTCAAAGGAGTCATGATGGACGAACGCATTTCGTATAAGGGAATCACCTTTGATGACGTGTTGTTGGAGCCGCACTACAGCGAAGTCATGCCGAATGAGGCCGACGTCACGACGCAGTTGACCAGCAACATTCGGATCAATGTTCCGATCGTCAGCAGCCCGATGGACACCGTCACCGAAAGCGAGATGGCGGTGGCAATGGCCCAGGAAGGTGGGATTGGCATCGTTCACAAGAACATGTCAGCCGAGCATCAGGCGATGGAAGTTGAACGGGTCAAGCGGGCGGAACATGGTGTCATCGTCGATCCAGTGACGCTTCCACCTGAGGCAACGGCCGAAGAAGCCTGGGACCTGATGGAACGTCGAAACATCGGTGGTGTTCCCGTCACCCGAAATGGGCGTCTGCTCGGAATTCTCACTCGGCGCGATTTGCGATTCATGCCCTCTGGCGACAAGGCCACCCCCATTTCCGAGGTGATGACCAAGGAAAACCTTGTCACGGCAAAAGAAGATACGACTCTGGCCGACGCACAACGGATTCTATTGGAAAACAAAGTCGAAAAGCTGTTGTTGATTGATGAAAATCAGCAACTGAAGGGTTTGATTACGATCAAGGATATCGACAAGAATCTGCGCTATCCGCGTGCGGCAAAAGACTCGCGCGGTCGCTTGCGAGTCGGAGCAGCGATCGGCGTTGGCGACTTCGAGCGTGCGGAACGGTTGATCGAAAAAGGTGTCGACGTCCTGTGTGTCGATAGCGCTCACGGTCATTCGCGGAACGTCGTCGAAACGGTCAAAGAGTTGAAACGACGTTGGAACATCGACGTGATTGCGGGCAACGTTGCGACGACCGAGGGGGCACGCGATCTGGTACGAGCAGGTGTTAATGCTGTGAAGGTCGGAATTGGCCCTGGGTCGATCTGCACGACTCGAATCATCGCCGGCATTGGAGTTCCGCAACTGACCGCCATTTCCAACGCGTCGAAAGCGGTGGAAGGAACTGATGTCTCGATCATCGCCGATGGCGGAATTCGCTACAGCGGCGATATCACCAAGGCCCTTGCCGCGGGGGCTCATGTCGTCATGCTGGGAGGATTGCTTGCGGGGCTCGACGAAAGCCCAGGCGAAACAATCCTGTACCAGGGGCGACGATTCAAACGCTATCGTGGGATGGGATCGTTGGGGGCGATGGTGAAGGGCAGCAGTGAACGGTATCGCCAGTCGAACAGCGACGAAAACCGCGGTCCCGCATCGTCGAAACTGGTCCCGGAAGGGGTCGAAGGGCGAGTTGCATACCGAGGTTCATTGCCCAGTGTGCTCTATCAACTGATCGGTGGTTTGCGGGCGGGCATGGGATACTGCGGAGTCAGAACCATCGGACAACTGCGAACAGAGGCAAGGTTCATTCAGGTGACGCCTGCTTCCGTCCGCGAAAGTCATCCGCACGATATCTCGATCGTCGAAGAATCGCCGAACTATTCCGCCGAGCATTCGCCGAGAGAATAGTTCACCTGAACACTGTTTGTTGCCCAAGGGTGAAAGTCACAGTCAGGCCGGCGGCCGTGTGCAGCCAGGTCCGTGCCATGCAAGTAGCATCACAGGTTTGTGTTTTTCAGAATGTCCGTCAGTCCCTAATTTCGTGACACTATGAGCTTCTTTCGACCTGAACTCGATCGTATTGCTGGCTATGTGCCGGGCGAGCAGCCTCGCGACACCGGCTGGACCAAGCTGAATACCAACGAGAATCCGTACCCGCCGTCGCCCCGGGTCGTGGACGCGATCACCGCGGCCGCGAGTGGGGCGCTGAACAAGTACCCCGACCCTCTTGGGACAAGCTTTCGTCAGGCCGCCGCGACGCTGTTTGATTTGGATCCCGACTGGATCTTACCAGGCAACGGCAGCGACGAAGTCCTGACGATTCTCACACGGTCTTTTGCGAATTCGACCGACCAAATCGCGTTTCCGTATCCGAGCTACATCCTATATGAGACCCTGGCCGATCTGCAGGGGGCCCGCCACGAGCGGATTCTGCTCAATCCAGATTGGTCATTTGATTTCAATCAGGCAATTCCGGTCGTTGAACGTTCAAAGCTCGTCTTTATTCCGAATCCAAATTCACCATCGGGTAATCGTTGGACCTGGGATGATCTGGTTTCACTGACACCCGCCAAGGGTGTGATGGTTCTTGATGAAGCTTATGGTGATTTCACTGATGTGCCGCATCGTGGAGAACTGCTCAACAGCACGATCGGGCGACAGATCGTCATCACCCGATCGTTCAGCAAGAGCTACAGCCTGGCTGGCATTCGTTTTGGCTTTGCCGTTGCACATCCGACGATCATCGCGGGTTTGCGAAAGATGAAGGACAGCTACAATTGCGACGCGCTGTCACTTGCCGCGGCCACAGCCGCGATCCAGGATCAGGACTGGATGAAAGAGAACACGGCAAAGATCCGCGCGACGCGTGAACGATTGTCCGCGTCACTGCAAAAACTTGGTTTCTTGGTTGTGCCGAGTCAGGCGAATTTTGTCTGGGCGACGCATCCGACCGGCGAACACAAGTTTCAGTACGATGCGCTCCGCCTCCGAAAAATCCTGGTGCGATACATGTCGTTCCCAGATGTTCCGTGGGCACCAAACCAGCGCCTGGACGGTCTGCGAATCACCGTTGGAACCGATTCCGAAATCGACACGTTGTTGTCTGCATTGCAAGAGATTGTGTGATCCGCGCCCATCGCAGCGATGCGGTCCTGTGATCGACTTCTCGGTCAGGTCAAAAAGAGCGTTACAAGGAAATCAGCATGTCGCGCGTGGCAAAGATTGATCGACGAACCGCCGAGACCGAAATTCAACTCGCATTGAATCTGGACGGAACTGGAGTCGCCAAAATTGACACGGGGGTCGGATTTCTCGATCACATGTTGACTCTGTTTGCGAAGCATGGCCTGTTCGATTTGGAAGTGACAGCAAAAGGTGACTTGCACATTGATTCCCATCATACAACCGAAGACGTGGGAATCTGCCTGGGCAAGACGCTGGCTCAGGCGGTCGGTGACAAGAAGGGGCTGACTCGATATGGATCGATGACGCTTCCGATGGAAGAGACGCTTGTGACATCCGCACTCGATCTGAGCGGCCGAGTGAAGTTCATCTACAAGGTCGAGTTTCCGACGGAAAAGATCGGGCTATTCGACACCGAACTAGTGGAAGAATTCTGGCAGGCGGTCGCGGCCAATGCGCAGATGAACTTGCATCTGGTCCTGCACCACGGCACGAACAGCCATCACATTGCCGAAGGATTGTTCAAGGCGACAGCCCGTGCGCTCCGACAGGCGACGACGATCGATCCGCGGCAGACAGGAATTCCCTCGTCAAAGGGCTCGCTGTAAACAACAGACGAAGTCGTTTGTCATTGATTGCATTCCCGCACGTCCCATTGCCTCCTCGACAGAAAATTGAAAACGATCCTCGTTACCAAGCGGGAGCTTGAAAACGATCCTCGTTACCAAGCTCCCGCAATGATTCCTGTCGAGAACTGCTACTTGCTTTGTGCGGCAGTCCAACGCTTTGAGCGGATGATGTTGCCGATCCGATAAGGATCGTCGGGTGATGTCCGCTCGACGGCTGAAACGGCCTCTGAAAATTGCCCCAGCTCCGCGTAGCTTTGTCCCAACAGAGCCCGAGCCGGAAAGAACCATTTCCCTTTGCGGTCATACTTCTTGATGTAGGAACTGAGGAGATCGATGGCGCCGGGGTAGTCCGCGAGTTCGTACTTGCAGAGGCACGTCCAGTAGAAGGCATCTTCCGAAGCCATTCGGTTCAGTCGCTCAAGATCCGGCGGATTCTTTTCGACTTCCAGATGCCGAATGCTCAAATACCTTTGTGTTGCTTCGGTGAATTTGCCCAGCAGGTGCTCGGACCGAAATCGTTGCAGTTTTCGTTCGGGCGCCTCGGTCGTGACCTTTCCCTCCTGGTCGACTTTGAATGGAATCGGCACCGTGAAGGGAAGAGAAAGCTTTTGAAATTCCTGTGAGGTGGATTCGTCCGGCTTACGCGAAGCCTCCGTCTGCCTGTGAGGGAATTGCCATAGCTTCAAACTGTCGACGGGCCAGTTTCCCGCGGTTGCGATTCGACTGAGTTTTCCGCCATTTCCTTCGCGATCGATCAAAGGGCTATAGAGGACACAGGCATCGGTTGTGGGCAGCGCCTCTTCCAAACGATTCATTCTCGCGCACCATGAGTTGGGGCTTGAGATGACATGCACTGTGGCGTCGCGTAGATCATCGGCGGTCAGTCGGTACGGTTCGTTGACAGCCAATCGCTCGAGCAGCTCCGGTTGCGCTATTAATTGATTCAGCGGAACCAGTGGTGACGTCGGATTCTGATCGGCGATACCGACAGGTAGCCCCAGGTACAAATCAAACAGATAAACATTTTGCTCAATGACGACGCCCAATAGCCATTTGTTGGTTGTTTCTTTCGTGTCGGCCTTCTGCCTCAGGATCAAGGCGTCGAGACGCAACTGGGTGAGGATTTCGGCACAAATCCAGGCGCGGTCTTCGGCGGACCCACGTCCGAACTGCATCGAAACGAAGGGGTTCAGCGGAATCTCGATTTCGTCGTTTCGCCAAAGCGAGACATTGCGGCAGACGAAGTCCACAACGATACTGACTCGTCGTAATTCATCCCGTCCGCGATCAGACAAGTAGCCTGCGATAACGTCAAAAAAGAGGGCGTCTCGCACATACAGGGCGTCGGCAAAATCGAATTTGGATTGTGAAAGTCGAGTCTGATCTGCGTCATCGATCCAACCCGTAGGGGCCTTGGGAGGGACGGGATCGTCGGTGCCTGGCTTTTCTTCGGCGACTTTGAATCGCCAGGAATTCAACAAGCTGACCGGCTTTTCGGGATTGGAACTGATTCCGAAGTTCTCGGGGCGAAGTTGGTGGATCGCGCTCGTCAAAACCTCTTCCGATGTGGCAGCAGATGGTGTCGCCCCCACTTTCTTTTCGCCGGCCGCGGATTTTGTGGCCGTTGATGCACCCGGCGAGACCACTCGCCGGCCTTCGCAGCCGATGACCGAAATCAGCGTCAACAAGATCACTGAACGAAAGCAGTTCATATCGCGACTCAATTGAGGAGAAGAGCTTGCCACTCGGCCATTTACGACAGAACGCCCGAAAGTGTTGAGGTTTCGAGCGTCAACTCTGGAAAATGCAGGGTTCAAGAGCATGGAAATCGGCGAAAATCTTGCAGGGAGAAGTCCCCAGAGGGGCGTTCAAGCCGCTCTGGGCTGCTTTGGAACGACACCGTACACAATTCGGATGCTGATCGCAAAACAGGCTAACAAAAGAAAGTATGCCACGTTGTAAGCAACGTGGCATACTCGTTCGAATCGATTTTCGCGTTGTCATTGACAACCGCTTGTGACCAAGTCGACGTTCAGGATAGGACGCCCTAAATCTGACATGGGTTGGCACGGCGGTTGTGAACGACTTCAGTCACCGTAGTGAACGACGACATGGTTGCCAACTGTGCGGATAACGACATTGTACTTGCCGTAGTCGTAGCGGACGCGGTTGCCGTCGCGGGTCACCTTGATATCGCAAGGTTCGCACGGCGGAACACAGATCTGGACATTCACGCAGGTTTTGCAGCAGCGATCACGGTTACAGGGATCAGGAACCTGGACAACCGTGGGAACCGCGCAAGGAGCAATGTTTCGTGTGGAGCGGTACCGGACGTCTTGAAACAATTCCAGCGGCTGTGACGAAACGGGGAAAGCGGTCGTGCCCGAGAAGGCTGGATCCGGCACAGGGGAAATGGCTGATGGTAGCGGGATATCGCTTGCCTGCCCCAACAAAATGGGGGTCACCGCTGGCACGGCTGTTCGCGCGATGCGACTTTCACCCGCGACGACAAAACTTGCCGTCAACAGGACTGCCAGACCACTGAAAAATGCACTCTTCATCACAGACTCCTTGTTCCAGACCAATTGCCTCATTGCGTTCGCTTTCTCTTCCGCAAACTTATCTCAAGTCCCCAACACGCGACGCCGGGATCCACGGAACGAGTGTTTGCCCCATCAGAATCCTGACGGGACTTAGGGAATAGGAATAATGGGTTGAGATTAACGATGCAAGAGGCCGACATCTCAAACTCACGAATCATTCACGAATTCGCAAACCTCGTGAATTCACCAGAATAACAACGCAAATCATTACTTCGCTCGCACTTACTGCCGAAGAGCACAAACGACGATATCGCCCATTCGCCCCATCCTCACATTGCGTTGTTGAAAACATCGCTGTTGTCTGCAGTTCGTTGATGGAATTCGGGAATCAAAATTCCATCAACGAACTGCAGACAACGGCGATTGAGCAAGTCCTGAATTGGGTTCGGATCGTCTAACGGAATGCCGGTCCATTGATTCAACCTCGGTGGACAGTTCCATGACGGATCACAGAATGAATGAGGCTAATCATCGAATACATCAGCCGAGCGAGTTTCCTCGTGCAATTGCAGGGGCTCTCCATGAGAAGCATAATGCGCCAAGATGAATTGGCTGCGATCATTCCATGTGATTTGGACTCTCGGGAACGAGTGGACATGGCTTTCAACGAAGACACCAGCATGTGGCATTTCCGCAACGCCTCGTGGCAACCGTCCGGCTCCAATCAGAAAACTCGCAGCTGTGATTGGCAGTCACTCACCCGATGGGCATGCCTTGTCAGTGCAATTTTTGTGACGAAGCCCTCGTTGGTGGTTGCGCAAACGGACGCCAGCGATGGACCTCGTCCGGCATCGAAGGCCACCGGCAAGGCGAGAAAATACGTCAACAAGATACCGTACGACGTATTCTTCGACGATCCACTGAAAGTCGTCAGTACACAAGCAACTCCCGTTGTGCCTGCGGCCACAGCACCGGGCCCGACTGTCCCGTTGCCCACGAAGTCAAACGTTGCGAAACCGACGCGTGAGGGATCGAATCGTGGCGAAGCCGTGATGGATTGGTCAAAGCGAATCACCGCAGAAGATCTGCAAGCCGAAATCAAGACGATACGCAATGATCTCACGAAATCATTGTCAAACGCAGGCCAATACAATCAGAATTTCAAAACGATCGCCGTGCATGGCGGCTGTATTGCGGCGTTGGCTGTGATCGTACAACAGCACGAAGAAGGGTTGGGTTGGAAGTCCAATGCTCAGTACGTTCGCGATTTTGGCGCTCAGATCAGCGATGCCGCGACCGGGTTGGGGCGCGATCGATTCGACCAAACCAAGTCGGCATTTCAGCGGCTGACGACTGTCCTTGACGGCTCGGTCCCGGCGGATGCAGGTGACGTGGTCGCGACGCGTCCGTTTCAAGAAGTTGCGTCGCGAAAGAGTCTGATGAAACGGATTGAGCGAGCCAAAGACTGGCTGAAACAGGATGTGAATAGCGAAATGAAGTTCAAATCGCTCTCAGACCCGATCCGGCATGAAGCCGCAATCCTGGCGGCGTTTGCGACGGTGATTGCCACTCCCGGATATGAGTACACCGAGAACGAGGACTATCAAAATTACGCCAAAGCGTTGATTGAAGGGGCCACCGAGGCTTCGTCGGCGAGCGCGATGGAGTCGTACGAAGGTTTTCAACGCGCGATCGATAAAGTGAACAAATCCTGTACCGATTGCCATTCCGCGTATGGGAATGGATGATCTGTGCCAAGGGGGCGAAGCGCACGATGGCGCTGGCTGACGTCACAACCTGAGCTGCAAACCTGGAATGCCTGTTTTCCATTTGAAAGATTGCTATGAGATGCTGTGGAAGTCGGATGGTCCTCACACTCTTCGTTGCGACCTGCGTTTGGCCGGCGATACGGGCCGATGCAGATCTGATTGAGCTGAAGACGGGGCATAAGCTGGAAGGGGACGTGCTGAAACAGCAGGCCGACATCCTGTATGTCGATATTGGGATTGACGTCGTGAAAGTCCCCTTGGGCCAGATCAAGACGCGTTCTGCCGCGAAGGATGCGGGCGGTGCACCGACTCAAGTGCAGAAGCATCAACTTTATCGCACCGCGCAGCTTCCTAGAAGAAGCATCAAAGACCTGACCGAGAAGTTTGGGGAAGGCGTGGTACTGGTGCAAACTCCAGGGGGACTCGGTTCCGGATTCATCGTCAACGAAAATGGATACTGTGTCACGAACTATCACGTGATTGAGAAGGAAACGCGGATCGCCACGACGATCTTCCATCGCGGAGACGATGGCGCGTTCCATCGACGTCGGATTGAGGACGTAAGAATTGTAGCGCTCAATCCCTTTTTTGATCTCGCGCTTCTGCAAATCCCTGCTCAAAAGGATCTGGCGTTTAAGCCGGTCTTTCTTGCCGCTGAGGAAGATCTGCAGGAAGGTGAAGAAGTCTTTGCCATAGGTAATCCTTTGGGATTGGAACGGTCCGTGTCGCAAGGAATCATCGGCACGAAGAATCGGAATTTCCGTGGACAGGTCTACATCCAAACGACAGCCGAGATTAACCCAGGCAACAGTGGCGGCCCACTGTTTAATGCTCGAGGTGAAGTGATCGGTGTCACAAACATGAAGCTGTTGTTTGCCGAGGGTCTCGGATTCGCAATTCCATCTCCTTATGTGAAACTCTTTCTCGACAATCATGAAGCATTCGCATTCGATCAGAATAGCCCTAATACAGGCTTTCGCTATCTGGATCCACCGCGCCGGAAGTTGAAAGGCCCCCCACCCGAAGAGAAGCCACTCTGAATCGAATTCGCATGGGGAACCAGAGATGTTTGAAACGCGCGGTTGGAACAAAAGGTAAATCCAGAGTCTGGTTTCAAGATTGATGCACGGCCTTTTTCTGGATTGGCGACGTTTGTTCGTGGGACGTGTGTACGACTCTTCAATTCCCGAAACTCGACGATTCAAACGATCACTTGCCGTGCGAGTTTGCTCAATTTCGATCATTCCCCGTGAATTCTGATCACAAAAATGGTTTTGAGCCGTTGTTGGAACTGTATGAAATTGAGAAGATGCGGCTTGTAACAGTCTCAGCGACGGAAGCAGAAACGAGACGTGCACCGGGTGGTGAAAACTGTGACTTCGCCTCCTTTAAAAGGTTTTGAAAGGGATTGGACTCATTCATGAAGCGATCGAGACTTCGTTCTTTCGTGTTGTTCGTTTGCGCCATTCAACTATTTGCCGGCGCGCGAACCAACTGGGCCGATGATCATGCCGCTGCCGAGAAGTTGCTGCCAAAAGAGACGCTGGCATTCTTCTCGATCGCTGACATTCCCGAATTGAACCAGAAATGGGCCAAGACTTCGGGGGGGCAGTTATTCCAAGAACCACAACTGAAACCATTTCTGGACGACTTGACCAAGAAGTGCAATGAAATTTCGAAGTCGATGGAAGACGAGATCGGCGTGACGATCAACGAATTGATTGCGTTGCCTCAGGGTGAGTTCACCGCGGCGGTGCTCGAAAAGCCAGAACGGCAACTCGCGCTCGTGCTGATGCTCGAATACGGCGACAACCAAGAGACTGTCGACAAGCTTCTCAAGAAGATGGAAGAAGCGCTCGAAAAATCAGAGGCCGAACATTCGGTCGAAGAGATCGAAGGAGTCAAAGTCCACGTCTACACCCTGAAAAACGACGACGATGATTTCCCGATTAAGAGCCTGGTCTACTTCCTCGACGAATCGTATCTGGTCTTCAGCAACGAACTGGAAGCAGTGAAAGCCGTGCTCGAACGCTGGGAAGGAAACAGCGACGATACGCTCGCCGAGAATGAGCAGTTCAAGTACATCCTGGGGCAATGTAAGCCCGAGAGCGGCGAACCTCAGGTCAAGGTTTTCATTAGTCCATACGGTTTGATTCAAACCGGAATTGCGATGGCTCAGTCGTCCATTCAGCAAATTGGAATTGTCGCCGGCTTCCTGCCCATGCTGGGGATCGATGGCCTCAAGGGTTATGGTGGGACGATGACATTTGACGAAGGCGAATACGAAGGAATCGGAAGCTTCTTTGTCTATGTCGACAGCCCCAAAGGCTTGATGGGAATCTTCAATTTCCCAGCCACACAGTTGGCCCCCCCAAAATGGGTTCCGGCGACCGCGGGCTCGTACGCATTGATGAACTGGAACGTGCTTGGGGCTTACTCTTCGATTGAAACCCTGGTGGACACATTCCAAGGGCGCGGAGCAACCGCACGGTTTTTGGATACTCTTGCCGATCAAGGGCCGATGATTCATCCCAAAAAAGACATCATTGATCATCTCGACGGCAAGATTCACTTCCTGCAAGGCACACCAAAGCCGTCTGACGATGGTGCTCCGATCCCACAAATTCTGCTGGCGCTCGGTTTGAAAGACGCCGCGAAGATGAAGAAGACGCTTTCGGCCGCTACGAAAGCCAGTGGCGCACCAATCGAAACACGCGAGTTCAACGGCGAAACCGTGTACGAAGTCGCTCAACCTGGTTCGGATCAAACGGTTTCGTTCGCAGTCACCGAAGGGCAGCTTGTGGTTACGAACGACACAGCGACGCTGGAAAGCATGATGCGTGGCCAATCGGGCCGGGCCGCCGCTCTTGTCGACTCGACGGAATACAAACGCCATGCGAAACTGTTCCCATCGAAGGTTTCGATGCTGTCGTTCCAGCGTGCTGATGTCCAACTAAAGCTGTACTATGACATGCTGAAGAATGCCGACCCCGAACAAATCGGCGGTCTCGACGCGTCAAAGTTGCCTCCGTTTGAGGTGATCGCGAAGTACTTGCTGCCGAATGCCAGCTACCTGGTGCCAGATAAGAAGGGTGCCAAATCGGTTTCATTTACCCTGAAGCCTTGATCATGCTTCTCGTCACAAGCCGTGACGGATCATGATTTAACGCTTGACTTCGAAAGCCCGGACAAAAATCCGGGCTTTCGCTTTTTTTCCTTGTCACGTTCCACAAGTTTGCCCTTATATTACTGGTTCGCAACAAATCGGATGGGTCTGGCGGCGTCCTGGCGACTATGGAACTTGGGCTGCAACTCGAATCGAAATCGACTAACACGACTGGCAACGTCGCGTCGGATTCTGCGCGGACGAACTCATCGAACGGCTCGGTGCGACCTGTCGCTCGATTCGCATTCGTTGACGGGCTACGGGGCTTCGCGGCGCTCGCAATCGTCGTGTTCCATATCTGGTGGTACGAGCCCGATCCGCAGCCTGCACTTGAGTCTGCCCACTGGGTGATTGATGCCACATTTTTGCGCGTGCGTGGTGGTGTTCAGGTTCTGCTCGTCATCAGTGGTTTCGTGATTGCCTATACCCTGCGTCGAACGTGGGTGACGCCAGCCGAGGTTTTCTCGTTCATCGGCCGCAGACTGATCCGATTGGTGCCGACGTACTGGGTTGCGATTGCCAGTGTCATCCTGGTTGATGCCATCTGTCGCAATGCGTTGGGCCTCTCCTCTCCATTCGAGGGCGAGGTCACGGTCTCACGTGTTTCCGCGCACATGACATTCTTACAGGACGTGTTCGGGCATGATCCGTTGGGGGCGGGGATGTGGACGCTGTGCATTGAAATGCAGTTCTATTTTGTCGCCGTGCTGGGGTTGGGATTCGCTCAACGCATCATGCCACGATCATCGACAAATGACCCGCGTCCATCTGCCGCCGGGTTAATGCTGGTGTTTGCGCCGGTGGCATTGATTTCACTATTCCATTGGCGATCAATGGAGAGCACCGACGTTTGGGTGACGCATTTCCTTTGGATGTTCTTCTTGGGAATGACCACTTGGTGGAGTCTCGAAAAGACATTGCCCCGTCCCGTTTTCGCGGCCACAGTCGGCGTGGCGTTGGTGGAATTGTATTTCGATGCCGAATGGCGATACGAGAACACGGTCGCACTGGCAACCGCACTGTCGATCTTCGTTGCGGGGCGTCGTGATAAACTCGGCGTCTGGCTGAACTGGCCCTGGCTGCAACACATCGGAAAAATTTCGTACAGCCTGTACCTGATTCACTTTCCGGTTTGTCATTTATTGATGGCGACCGGGTGGAATTGGTATGGCAACGATCCCACATCAGTGCAAGCGATGATGGTTATGGCCGCAGCGTTCTTTGCAAGTCTGGTTGCGGGGCATCTGCTGTATGTCCTGGTCGAATCTCCCAGCGCCCGCTGGGCTGCCAAAACAAAGGTCGCAATGACTTGATCGCGATCGTATCGCGCACTGCAGCTTCAATCTCACAAACGACGATTCATGACTGTGCTGGCATCACGACGTTCACGAATGAGGTTCAATCAGGTCGCGCAGATGGAAGTGATGTTTGCCGAGTTTGCCACCGTAATTTCCGGCCGTAATTCGAAGCACGTTCGGCATCATGGCAGCCGCATGCAGACCGCGTCGCATGGCGGATTGCACGGATTGAAAATCGATACCGTCAATCACAATCTCGTAGACGGCCTGACAGTCGTCGGGAAGTTCCGTCGTCGTCAAAGTTCGTAATGTCGGACAGTACGCGTCGTTGGTGCTCGCTCGAAGTTTTGCATACTTGGAGCCGACTTTGCTTCCCGACCGCACGATCCCTCCGGGGAAGGGGAGCGCAATTCCAGTTCCCGTGCGGATTGCTGCGACCGCGGATTCGGTCGCGAGCAGAGTTGATGTGGCGTCGACGCCACAAATCAGGAGATTTCCCCCTGCGACACCGGTAACAGTCCCGAACCAATCCTCGCAGAGAAATTCTCCATCCATGACGGGGATTCGCCAGAACCGTCGCTGGTCGAATTTCTTTGATTGCTGGAAGCCATCACCGAAATAGCGGATTGCCCCCCCGATGCGAATTCGCTTCTCTTTGGGACAATCGTCAATTCCGTTGTAGCAGGCGGTTGTAGGGCAGGTCAGCACACATTGTCCCACGCGGCTTTGCAGTGCTTTGGCAAGTCCATCCAGCGAAAAACCAAAGACCAGCACCGCGACACCAGGGCGACCGTCTGGGGTGTCACTCGGTGCCACAGTTCGCTCAATGGCCGCCTCAACATCGCATGCGATAACGCTCGTCGCGTTTCCACAAAGTTCAGTGGCGGCGATCTGTGCCCAGCGGTCAGTTGCGGCGGTGATCATCAGGCGTGCAGCCTTGATGGGAAACGCCTCGGCGAACGTGTCAACGATCTCGACTTGATTCAATAGCAGCGTTTGCGCGGCGATCGGCTGGGCAGTCATATACATCCGCCAGTGACTTTGAAACCTGATTCGTTCCGTAAAATGGTGCGTCCGATCCGCTGACTTTGCGAGGCAGGGCCGCGTCGAATCCACCTCTGGAATCGCGAGAAACCCGTCAATGACATTTTCATCAATGGGCGATTCGCGATACTATCGATGTTCATACAGCCTGGAAGGTCGAATGGAAAGAGTGGCTCAACAAAGCGGCAAAGCCTGCATTCCTTTTGGAAAGCAGGCTTTGCCAGGATACAGGATGTGTCAGTCCTCTCGAGGACATTCGTCGTGACGCGAATGCTCTGATTTACTCCGCGGCGATCATGTCCGCGAGGCGGAACACGATACGCAAACCCGTTTCGTGTTCGCGGCGGTCAGGTCAGCAATTGCTTCTCAAAGCTGATTCCGTACTTCTTCATTTTCTTATAAAGCGTCGTACGATTGATGCCCAACGCATCCGCGGTGTCTTGACGATTCCATCCGTGCGATTCGAGTGTTTCCAGGATCATCTCACGTTCAGGGGTCGCCAGAGCGGATTTAAGGTTGTTTCCGGCAACACCGTAGCGGCCTCCCAGATCTGCGAAATGATCGTCTCGGCGAAGCGCCTCTGGCAGATCATCTGGCTGAATGATGGTGTTCTTGGTCAGCACCACCGCACGTTCGACAACGTTCACCAGTTCGCGGACGTTACCAGGCCATTTGTAACGCTGCAGCAGTTCGACCGCTTCACGACTGAAGCCGGTCACAGGCTTTGTCGTTTGCTTCAGGAATTCTTGCAGATAGTGCTCGGCCAGCAGCGGAATGTCACTGATTCGTTCTCGCAAAGGGGGCTGCATCATGGTGACAACGTTGATGCGGTAGTAAAGATCCTGTCGGAACTCTCCTTTGCGTACTGCTTCTTCCAAATCCAGATTCGTCGCGAGAATCATCCGGATATCGACCTTGTGCGTTTTCGTGCCACCGACGGGCTCGAACTCGCGATCCTGCAGAACTCGCAACAGTTTCACCTGCAGGCTGGGTGACGCGGTGCCGATTTCGTCCAGGAAAATCGTCCCGCCATTGGCCTGCAGGAACTTGCCCATCTTGTCGTGATTCGCACCGGTGAAGGCCCCGGCGACATGTCCGAACAGTTCACTTTCGAGCAGTGAATCCGGCAGAGCCCCGCATGCGACCTCGACGAATGGTTTGTCTCGTCGATTGCTCATTTGGTGGATGGCACGAGCAGTCATCGTTTTTCCGGTACCCGACTCACCCAGAACCAGAACTGTGGTTCGCGTGTCGGCAACGCTTTCGATCAAGTCAAACATCTTCAACATGCGGTAATCGTGTCCGACGATGTTCCCCATGCCGAATCGCTGATTCAAAGCCTTTTTCAACTGTTTGTTTTCTGTGACGATTTGCTTCTGTCCGAGTGCTCGTCGGATGGAGAAGTTCAGTTCGTCTTCGATGATCGGCTTCGTCAGGTAGTCGAATGCTCCCAGTCGGATGGCATCAACGGCGCTTTCGATCGTCCCGAACCCTGTGAGCAGAATGACTTCGGTATCTGGCACTGCCCCACGAGCCCATTCGAGCAGATGGAATCCATCCTCGTCGGGCAAGTTGACGTCGCAGACGACGGCATCGAAAGGAAACTCTTTCATCCGATCGATGGCTTCCTGACAGGTTGACGCGGTTTCGGTTCGATGACCGAGACTGCGAAGATAGTCCGCCATCGATTCCAACAATGGGCGATCGTCATCAACGACGAGGAGAGATCCTTGGGTCATAGCCTGTGCTTTACGAATTGAGTCTCGAACCAGCCAGTAAATATTAATGGGCCGCCACGATCCGGATCTCGCAACGTTGACGTGACAACTCTGTGCGCAGAGTCGACCATCAATCGGCGGGGGCGAATCGATGAGGCAGGGGGGTGTGGATTGTGCAACCTGCACCATCCACGGCACGCTGGGAGACAGTTCAAATCGAGGGTATGGCAAACATAGGTCACGGTGGCGAGACGTCAACATGTTTGCCGAAGAATTGTTGCGAATCAGCATCAATCGCGACATGCGGCAAAGTCTAACTACGCCGCAATGCCGGAGATTCATTCCAGCTCACATCAACATGACGAGGCCCTCAATACCACGAATTGCGGCAAAGACATCAATGACTTGGCGCGAAGACTCCACCCAAGGTTCGATTGTAACGGCAATGTGGCGTCCCCCCGCGGTTTCGCGCAAGGCGTAAGGGGCATCGAATTCCTGTTCAAGTGTGGCACGGACTGTTGCGACGACGCGCAAGGCAAAGTCGTCATTTGTTCGTCCAATTGCCTTGAACGAGAATCGTCCTGGGAATGCGTGCGTCGCGTCTAACAGTTCTTGCGGAGGGAGGTGGTTCATGATTGTGCCGTCGTTTCAGTGCCAAACTTGTATATCGAATTGAAAATCGCCGCGTCACGAACAGGTGAGCACGCGCGGCCGTCATTCATCTTTCCAGCGGAATGCGTTGCTGCCATCGCCAGTAAGCAGCCCAGTTCGATTTCGATCAATCGTCAATCGGATTATACTGCCCGCGTCAATCCGCCAAGGCTGACCGTCGGCGGCTCGTATTATCAAAGGATATCGTCTCGAATGGAATCTCTCTGTGTTTATTGTGCCGGCCCCTTGTTCAACCAGTCCGAGCGAGACGAGATGACCTCGATCGCCGATCGCCTCGTCGAACAAGGACATTCGGTGTACCTGCCGCATCGAGACGGAATGGAGTTTCGACTGGTCCGCGAAGTCTTGATGGAACGCGGGTGGGATCCCGCGATTGCAGGCCAGTTCTTGCACGAGGCCATCTTTGCGCTCGATATCTACCAGTTGGCGGTGGCCTGCGATGCCATGGTCTGGAACCTGAATGGGCGAGTTCCAGATGAAGGTGCCGTTTCAGAAGCGGCAATCGCGTGGACGCTCGGTAAACCGCTCGTTGCGTATCAGGACGATGTACGCTCGATGATTGCCGGACGTATGAATCCGCTGCTTGTCGGGTTGGTCGAATTCACGACGGTAAGCTGTATCGCCGATCTTCCCGCCGCGTTGCATGCCGAAGTTCAACGGACACCAGCACGGCCGCTTAACTTCGATCGAGTTCCTGCCAAGCTTCAACTGGCGATCAATCGTGGTGAGCACCTCTGGAAGGCACTTCGTCGTGAGGGTGCCTATTGCGAGAATCAACTGATCGCCGATTGTGTCACTTTTCTCTTTGCGCCAACATCATCGCAACCTCCCTCGCATTTGACGCAATCGCGTACGAGTAATGCATAGGGGGGGGGGCGGCTACTTCAAGTTGCGGATACCGATATTGATGCCGCTCTTCTATCGCATCGCCGCTGACGGGCTTGTCATCGTGCACATGGCGTACGCGCTGACGGTGGTGCTGGGGTTGCCTGCGATCTGGATCGGAATTGCGTTACATCACAAGTGGGTGCGCAATGTCTGGCTTCGCGTCGGGCACTTGTCGATGATCCTGATTGTCGTGGCTGAAGCGTGGGCGGATATTCCTTGCCCGCTCACGATTTGGGAGACTCAGTTGCGTGAACTGGCCCAGCAAGAGACGTATCAAGGAGCGTTTGTCGCGAATCTGGTTCACGAGTATTTGTTCTATGATGCGCCCCGCTGGACATTCACACTGGCCTACACCTTGTTTGGTCTGCTCGTACTGGCGTCATTCATTGTCGCGCCGCCGCGACTGAGAGAGGCGCCGGCGAAGTCGACGGACGCGTCATGATTCTGCGATGGCCTTCATCGAATCGAGACCGATCTTGGCGACTTCAAGCGGATCTCGCGCCCACAAGGCTTCATTGAACAGCTCAAGCGATAGCCAGCGGTCGTAACCGATTTCCTTCAGCAGTCTGACCCACTGCTTGAGGTCGAGATGGCCTTGCCCCGGCAGCACGCGGCTATGGTCGTGCTGTTCCAGTCGCGGTGGTGATGCGGGAGTGTCGTTGAAGTGGCTGATGGCGATCTGCTCGCCGCGGAGCAGACTTAGTGACGAGAACGAGCCTCCGCCGCGGAAGTTGTGAAATGGGTCGACGATGACCGTAGCCAGTGGGTGCTTCGACAGCGTAATAATCTCAAGTGCCGCATCAATCGAATTAATCTGCTCGACGAATCCGAGATACTCAAACGCCGGCTTCACTCCAATCGACAAACCAATGTCCAGAAGTTCTGCGTAGTTGCGAGCGGCCAGTGCGACGTCCACTTTTCCTAAGGCAGGGCAAGCAATCGTGTAGCTCGCTCCAAGTGCGGCCGCATGCTCAAGCCGCCGTTTACACTCGTCTAAACCTTTGGAGTGCTCGTCCCCGGTCGTATCGCACCAACCACGCAAGTAAATCGTCGTTGGCAGTTCCAGACGCTGGTCGTCGAGCGCTTTGCGAATGTCAGACAATTTTCCGCCAGCGGCAAGGTACGGTTCGATATCATCGTGCCACAGTTCGATGGCAGAATATCCTGCCTGACCTGCGACTCGAATCTTTTCTAGCAATGGCGTGGGGCGGATGGTGCTGGAGTTCAGACAGTATTTGAAGGCTGGCATTGGTGGTTCCTCATGGTCAATCATCGATTGTCGAAACAAGCCCATCCACTGTAAAATTTCACAGGTCAAATGTCGAAGGAGGCACCGCAATGCGATCTGCAATTCTTGTCGCACTGATTGTGGGCGTAGGGCAGCCCGCGTTCGCGCAGGTCGTTGTGCAGCAGCCGGTCGTCGGACAGACTGCGGTCAGCACAAGCGTCTCCGTCCCAGATCGCGGCAGCATGGTCCTTGGAGGTACCGCATCAGGGCAAATGGGGCGGACGCAAGGAGGCCCGCTACGATCGGGAGCCTCAAGCGGCACCGCATTCCAGTCGTCGTCAATGACGACGACTGTGTTGATTCATGACATGCGGGCAATGGACGAAGCGTTGCTACGTTCTCGTTCAGCTGTGAATGACAATTCAAGTCGCAATGCGATTGTCGCAGAAATCCAGAAATCCCGTGGACCGCAGGCAATCCAGACGCCTGCGGCATTGCAGGCGGAGAAGGCGGCCAAGTTCGAGCAACTCGCCAGGAACGCCGAAAAGGCGGGGAAGCCTGGCGTTGCAAAGGTGTTCTGGCAGTCGGCAGCCAAGTGTGGTTCCGCCAGCGCAGAGAAGCGATTGGCGGAACTCAACCTGCCTGTACCATTGTCGCCACTCACTTCAAGCCTCGGGCGATAGCGAACTCGGCCATTGGGCCTTTATCGATTGATGAAGGCAACGTAGTAGAAGATCAATCCGGTAACTGATGTGAGCACGAGATCGATCGTTGAGAGCCACCCCAGTGTCTTGTGCAGTCTGCTGTGCAGACATGGCGTTGGTGGATTGGGCATGCGTCGCAGCGCCAGGATGATTGTTGTGGCCCACAAGAACGGAGTGCTACCGGCAAAGCAGAGATGGATTCGCAGAACCTGCCGAATCAGTGCCAGTTGCTCGGTCGAAATCGGCGGGCCCTTCTTGACAACTTGCATCCATCCCCCCTGGACGAAGTGCATATCAATTTCGAAGGCGAGCACAGCGACCAGCAAGGTGATGGCCAGGCCCAACTGTAAATTGCGGTGCAGGGTGTAGCGCCGGCGAACTTTGACCGAATAAAGGCTGAAAATCAGGACCGGCACGACCAGCACTAATGCGACGACAACAGCGTCGAGCATCAATGATGCATGATATCCCAGAAACCCGTCCTTCATCGGTTCTTCGCTCCTTCAAATGTGGATGAACGTCCGGACTATACGGAATTGGTCAAATTCGGGATATGACAGGTCTCGAGTACGGAACTCGATCTGCTGAAGCGAACTCTGAAATGGTGCGAAAGGATCTGCGCGAACGGTCGATCGGGCGGCGCTATGACGTCGAAACGGGGGAACCGAGTCCCTCTGCAAAGATTTCAGCAATATGCATGACACGAAGCTGCGATTTTTGACGATGGATCAAACCCGAGAGATGCATGAGACAAGACATGTCGCCAGCCGTCAAGACTTCTGCGCCGGCCTGCTCATGATCGTGAATGCGGTCGAGCCCCATCATGCACGAAACGGCTTCCTCAGCGACGGCAAACGTGCCACCGAATCCGCAACATTCATCGACCCGCTTCAGCGGAACCAGCTCAATTCCAGCCAATCCGCCCAGAAGTTGCCCTGCCTTGTTGAACCTGTCGACCATCATTTCGCTGCTAGATCCCAAACGGAGTTCGCGCAGACCGTGGCAACTGTTATGGAGCCCGACGCGATGAGGAAAGCGACCTTCAATGGTTTTGATTTTCAAGACGTCGGTCAGAAACTCGCACAGTTCGAACGTTCGCGGCCTGACACTCAAATAGGCAGGGTCGTCGTGTAGCAGCTCTTCATAGTGCTGCCGCACCATCGCCGTGCAGCTTCCCGATGGGCAGACGACATATTCGTACTTTTGAAAAATGGAGACAAACTTTTGTGCCAAGGGGCGGGCGTCATCCACGCAGCCGGTATTTGCCATGGGCTGACCGCAGCAGGTTTGAGCCGCAGGGAACTCAACGTCACAACCATAGTGCTCAAGCACTTGTAAAGTTGCCATCGCAACTTGAGGGTACAGTTGATCAACGTAGCAAGGGATGAACAGTCCGAGTTGAGGCATGGTGTGTTTCGTGAAACCCGAGACCGATGGCTGAATCATGACAACGTCTGTGCGTTTGCGAGCTCGTCAATCCAATTGTAGTCGGCCGCGTTGACGACAGCGACTCTGGACGCGGAATTACGCGTCACGCGAGTCCTCGCCGACATCCGTTGTGCCCCATCCGTCATCAATGCCGTAGGCTTCGACTTCAAATGGATTGTCGAGATAAATGTTTCCGCCGCGAAAACCAATCCAAAGGCTGGACAGCAGGTACGCGGGAATGAAGAGTGGCCCCCAGCGTTCGTACTGCCGGACGTGTACGCGTTCGTGACGTCTCGTCCGCGACAAGGTGTGGCGATCACAGCCCAGAACGACATGACCAAAGGTAATTGCCGCAATCGGTCCCTTGGCCCAGAACCCCTGCTGCAAGAGCCGCGTCAGCCAGCCCCCGTAGCCTTCGATGACACCGTCAACAACTTGCATTCCGCCACCGCTGGACACGGCCAATGGAATGAGCAACAAGCCGACAAGAGTGCCGGGAAACGCCCAGACATACTTGAGGAATTGAAGGACTCTGTTCATCACAATTCCCCGAATGTGCAACTCACATGGGTTCGCTGCGAATGCAAATTGCAAACTATTATCAGAGTCTGTTTGAGAGCATGCAATTGCGATGCGGCTCCCGCAAATGAACACGGCACGCATTCGACATAGCGCCGAACCGTGCCGTGTTCATTTCATCTCGCGGAACGAGTGATGCTTCAAACCCTGTCAGGGCAAAGTGGCTGTGCCCCTAGCTTTCGATAACCAGCCGAAACGAATTACTCAGCAGGGTCGTCAGTTTGACGACGAATCGTGCAGCATCGGCACCATTGATGACGCGGTGGTCATAGGACAGCGACAGCGGCAGCATCAGGCGTTCGACAACTTCACCGTTTTGCAGTTGCAGCTGCTTTTGCGAACGAGACATTCCCAGAATCGCCACTTCGGGATAGTTGACGATCGGCGTGAACGCCGTACCGCCCAGGCCACCCAAATTCGTGATCGTAAACGTGCCGCCCTGCATTTCGCTGAGCTGCAGTTTGCGATCGCGTGCTTTCCCGGCCAGCTCCGTCAGTTCTGCGGCCAGTTGCAGCACGGTCTTCTGGTCAACATTGCGAATGACAGGCACGACGAGACCCGTCGGCGTATCGACGGCCACCCCGATGTGGAAGTACCGCTTGAGGACCAGTTCTGCCTTCGCCGAATCGTAGCTGGCGTTGAAGTGCGGGAACTCTTTCAAACACGCGACGACGGCCTTCAGGGCCAGTGCCGTCATGGTCACTTTCGGCGAGCCCTTGGGAGCGGTATCCACAAAGTGTTTACGTGCCGCTTCGGTATCCGTGATATCGGCCAGATCGTGCTGCGTGACGTGTGGAATCACCTGCCACGCAAGGCTTAGGTTGGTTGCCACGGTCTTTTGCAGTTTTGTATACGGCTGCCGATCCGTCGGACCAAATTGCGAGAAATCGGGAAGTGGTGGTTCAACGACTCCACGTCCACCGCCGCCGCCACCGTTGGTCGCAGCTTTGGTGACGTCTTCCAATGTAATGCGTCCGCCGGAACCCGTACCGAGGATGCTTGCGAGACTCAAACCGAGAGTTCGCGCCAGACGTCGCGTCGCCGGACCAGCAGGCAATGGCGTGTCGCGCCCCGCGGTGGCAACCGCAGATACGGCTTTTGTGATCGTGGCCTTGTCGCCACCGCCATTGCGGCTTCCGGTCGCTGCGGCGGGCGCGGCTGGTGTCGTTGTTGCCGCAGCCGCTGGTTTCGCAGGGGCGGCGGTTCCTGCGGCATCAATGGCCAGCACGGCTTGACCTGGAGTGATCGTCTGGCCCTTTTTCACCAGAATTTGCGTGATCTTTCCGCCGTGCGGGCACGGCAGAGGCAACACAGCCTTATCGGTTTCGATCTCCATGACAATTTGTCCTGGCTCGATCGTATCACCGACCGCGACCAGAATGGCTGCCACGTCCCCGCTTTTGACTCCGTCGCCTAAGTTATCCGCCTTGAATTCAATCGTCATTCGTCAGTCTTTCTCAAGCTGTTTTTCAAAGTGGTTTCCAAGAGCCATCCAAGATCATGCGAAAGCAGGGTCAATCTTTTCGGGATCGAGACCCAGGTCTTTCAATGCTTGAGGCAACTTTTTGGCGTCGAACTGGCCGTCTTTGCTCAGTGCGACCAGCGTGGTATAGGCGACCGACTCAGCATCGATTTCGAAGTGACGACGGAGTGCCTCGCGAGATTCGCTGCGACCGAATCCATCGGTTCCGCAGACCACATATTGGCAGGAAAGATAAGGACGAATCTGCTCGGCCACCAGTTGCACGTTGTCACTCGACGAAATGATCGGGGCCTTCTGACCGCCCAGGACCTGTTCGATGTAGCTGGTTTTCGGCTTCTTGTCGGGATGCAGACGATTCCAACGAGCGACCGATTGGGCTTCACGCTTCAGTTCGTTGTAGCTGGTGACGCTCCAAACATCGGCCGTCACACCGAACTTTTCGGCAAGCAGCTTCTGGGCCTGGATGACACACTGCAGAATTGGCCCGCTGCCAAGCAATTGGGGCCGCTTGGCTCGCGTGCTGGCTGAAACCGATGGATCAAGAGGATGGATCCCCTTAATGATCCCCTCTTCGGCACCGGCAGGCATTGACGGCATGACGTAGTTTTCGTTGTAGATCGAAAGGTAGTAGAAGACGTCTTCCCCTTCGACAAACATCCGTCGCAAGCCATCCTGGACGATGACACACAGTTCGTAGCCAAACGCCGGATCGTAGGCGATCAGGTTTGGAACAGTCCCCGCCATCAACTGACTATGGCCGTCTTCGTGCTGCAGTCCTTCGCCGTTCAGCGTTGTTCGGCCGGAGGTACCGCCGCACAGGAAGCCTTTGCAACGGGAATCGCCTGCCAGCCAGATCAAATCGCCAACGCGTTGGAAACCGAACATCGAGTAATAGATGTAGAATGGAATCATCGAAAGACCGACGTTGGCGTAGGCCGTCCCCGCCGCCACGAACGAGGACATCGCCCCCGCTTCGTTGATCCCTTCCATCAGGATCTGACCGGTTTGAGATTCCTTGTATGCCTTCGCGGTTCCTGCATCGACCGGCGTATAAAGCTGGCCCTTGCTCGAGTAGATCCCGAATTGAGAGAACAGCGCTTCCATGCCGAACGTTTGTGCTTCGTCAGGAATGATCGGAACAACTCGTGTCCCGAGGTTCTTGTCACGAATCAATGCCTTGATCGTTTCCGACAGCACCGTTGTTGTTGACCGTGCCTTGGAAGATGTGGCGGCTTCTTCGATCAAATGCGCTGCCGAAGGAACCGTCAACTTTTCGGTGGTTGGAACACGGACCGGCAAGTATCCGCCGAGTTTCTTCCGGTGATCATGCAGGTACTTCATTTCTGGACTGTCAGCCGGCGGACGATAGAAGATCGCCGCTTTCGCCTGCTCGTCGGTCAGCGGTAGATTGAATCGATCGCGGAATTGGATCAGAGCCTGCTCGCCCATATCTTTCGTCTGGTGAGCGGTGTTCTTGCCTTCACCCGCTTCGCCCATCCCAAAGCCCTTGACCGTGTGCGCCAGGACAACGGTCGGAGCCCCCTTGTGGTCGGTCGCTGCTTTGTAGGCTGCATAGACCTTGATTGGATCGTGGCCACCCCGGCGCAAATTGCGGAGCTGATCGTCGGTCATGTCTTCCACGAGCTTCAGCAGTTCGGGATCGCGTCCGAAGAAGTCGTTGCGAATGAATTCACCGGTTTCGACGCTGTACTTCTGGAACTGGCCGTCAACGACCTCGCCCAAAGTTTTGACCAGCAAACCCGTGTCATCTGCGTCGAAGAGGGGCTGCCAATCGCTGCCCCAGACAACCTTGATGACGTTCCATCCCGCACCGCGGAAAACACCTTCCAGCTCTTGGATGATCTTTCCGTTACCACGCACGGGACCGTCGAGCCGTTGCAGGTTGCAGTTGATGACCCAGGTCACATTGTCCAGCTTCTCGCGGGCGGCCAGTGTGATCGCGCCCAGCGATTCAGGCTCGTCGACTTCACCATCTCCCAAGAAGGCCCAGACGCGCGACTTCGATGTGTCGATCAGATTTCGATGCTGCAGGTACCGCAAGAATCTCGCATGATACAACGAGCAGATTGGCCCCAACCCCATCGAAACCGTGGGGAATTGCCAGAAATCAGGCATCAGCCACGGGTGAGGATATGACGACAATCCTTGGCCGCGAGGCAGCTCG
Organism: Schlesneria paludicola DSM 18645; assembly: GCF_000255655.1. Taxonomy (NCBI): domain Bacteria; kingdom Pseudomonadati; phylum Planctomycetota; class Planctomycetia; order Planctomycetales; family Planctomycetaceae; genus Schlesneria; species Schlesneria paludicola. Next base: position 370,042 of record NZ_JH636435.1, read on the forward strand.
CGCCGGAAGTTTTCTAGATTCTTTTCGGTCAGGCGACCTTCAACAAACGCGCGAGAATACATCCCTGGTGACGAATGCCCCTGGAAGTAGATCATATCGCCCGTGTGATCTTTGGTCCGGGAATGGAAGAAGTGGTTGAACCCGGTTTCCACAAGCGTTGCCGACGACGCGAAGGTCGAAATATGGCCGCCGACACCTGTGCCGGTACGATAGGCACGCACGACCATTGCCATCGCGTTCCAGCGAATAATGCTCCGCAAACGCTTTTCAATGTCGCGATCACCGGGGAATTCTGGCTCGGCTTCGGGGGGAATCGTATTGACGTAAGGTGTCGTCATCGACGGTACGACAGGGACCGACAGTCCCTGCGCGCGCGAATACAACCGCGTCAGCATTTGGCCGAGCGCTTCTGGGCCATAGCGATGAAGGAAATCGTCGACGGATTCAAGCCATTCATCCATTTCCTGTGGATCAATGACGGGGACCTGAACGTCGGACAATTCTTCGGAAGAAGCCGCGGCAGGAGTCGTCGTTGCGACTTCCGCTCGCCGACTTGCGGGAGCTGCTTGAAGTACACTTGCCATGTTATTCGCCAACCTCGTCTTAAACTCAGGCACCGCGATCGCGAGCGAACGAACCGCTTCCTGCGGCACTCGGGCGGATCATCGCCCAGTCCGATAACCGTGTTACCGTGTATCGCTCATACCCATACGACATCGAATGGTAGCAGGTCGAATCCCGTCTGCACAGATTGCGCCACTCGAGATTGAATTGCCAGTTTTCTCAGCAGCATATTGAATCAGAAACCGCAATCCGACGCTATCCGGCAATTCGACTTATTGCGTGGATTACAGGAACGTCAAATCGGCGTAAACCTTCTCTGTCAATCACCTTTCGGATTACGCCTCAAAGTTTCTCCGTAAATTGTTCAATTTCTGACGTGTTCCAGCAAAGAGTCGCCGATGAGCAGATGAGATGCCCCCGATGATCAACCGCAAACCGCTCGCATCGGCGATTACTTATTTCCGAAGTGGGCTTACCGCAATCACGGCCACGACAACCTGTTTCGCTCCGGCCTGTTTCAATGTTCTGGTGGCGGCGCTTGCGGTCGAGCCTGTCGTCAGGATGTCGTCGACAAGCAGAATTGTTTTTCCTTTCAGGTCGCTTCCAGTCCGCACGCCGAAAGTGCCTTGCTGCTGGCGGCGGCGGACTGGAGTGGGACTGGTGGCTTGCTTGGCTGTACGATGTCGCTTGATGAGCACTCGATGTGCCCAGGGTGACTGAAGCTGTCGCGCCAGTTCCCGAGAAAAGGTTTCGGCCGCGTAGTGGGCGTGAAACGCTCGACGTGTCCAGTGTTCTGGAACAGGAATCACGGCGTCAATCGACTGCCTGTGGAACGCCTGCTCTTTCTCGCGAAACAGCGCACGCGCCAGACCACGGGTGAGCCCAGCACCGCTGGAGGACTTCGCTCGTAGACAAGCCTTTCGTAGCGCCCCGTCATAAGTGCCCAGCCGAATGACGCCATCGAAGGAAAACACCTCATGTCGACACTGACCGCACCCTTTTTCAAGATTTGCATACGCGCCGACGGGTGCACCGCAACGATCGCATTCGTTCGTCAGTGGTGGCCTCAGGACAAGTCGGCACTCGCCACACACAAAATGCTCCCCCTCCGGCATCTCGCCAGCGCAGAGGAGGCACGAGGGAGGATACACGAAGTCCAAAGCTGCCAAGTAACCTTTTGAAACCACCCGTGCCGCCAGCCTCGGGCCATCACGAAGGATTCGAAGTCGAAGATTCATGGGAAAAATCTCCGCAGGCAATCTGTCGGGGCGGGGCTACATATTCGATTTTGCGTCGGTCGCCTCCCCGAGAATCGCATTCAAGGCCGAATTCAAGACGGCGTCGTGGCGATGATCCTGGGAGTAAATGCGGAACACGCAGAAACTGATCGGGAGGGCACGGAACAAATCGTCGTCTGACAATTCTTGCGGCGATCCCACGGCCGGGTCGAGCAAAAAGTTCTGTCCGCTGGCGGGAAGTCGACTGCTGGGGCGGTGATAGTGACGCGCCACGTCGATCTTGAGTTCGATCTCTTTCAGTTCAGGCGGAAGTCGCTTACGAACGCGACTGAGCACCAGATCGGGTTCGGAAAAAATGGTTGTTCGTTCGGCGGACCCCGAATGGAAATTCAGTGTTTTCTCGCAGGCCATCTTCCAATGGACCTGGCGACAAATAATCTGCCGCCAACGCTGGCCCAGGTCACGCAGTTCCGGATCGTCGCTGTCGCCCCATCGCTGGACGTCGACCATGAACGTCGTTTCCGTAAATTTGCGGTAGTCGTCCAGTTTTTCCAGCGGGTTCCCCTGGAACAAGCGACGCATAGTTTCCGGAAAGAGTTCCTCCAGGGCCAGGTCGACTGCACGCACCGTTCGATGGAAGTAGATCGTCCGGAACAGATTGGCCCGCGTTTCGATGAAATTAATCAGAGTGGGCAGGCCGCGGGCATGAATTGTCAGCCCCGCCGGCGTGAAAAACGAATAGTGGAGAATTCGGTTGAGATCGAACGCCTTCGTGTTGTAGCCCGACATATAGGCATCGCGCAGGACGAAGTCCATATTGTCGACCGTGTAGATTCCGCTGAACATGCCACGCAATTTGCGTAGCCAGTCGGGGTGCCCTTCTTCTGAGGCACTCCCCGGTTTGGGGCGACGGATTAGCCAGGAGATTTGCTGCGGATCGAGTTCTTCCAGGGGCTGTAGCTTGCCATTTGGATTACGGCGAATGCCTCGCAGCACGTCCGCAAGCTCTTTTTCGATGACCGCCCCGCCGATGTCTTCGTGCGTAATACCGAACTGATCCAGGTAGTGATCATCGAAGAAATGCCCAAATGGGCCGTGCCCAACATCATGCAGCAGAGCCGCCATCCGCAAGAGGCTCTCGACATACGGCCGAGACGGAACGTTTCGGCAGGAATCGCACAGCGACTCATACCAGTGCTCAATCGCCACTGAGGCCAAATGCATGGCCCCCAGCACATGTTGAAATCGCATGTGCTCTGCCGAAGGAAACACCCACCACGCTGTCTGCAACTGGTGAATCTGTCGCATCCGCTGCACCCAGGGATGATCGATCACATCCTGTTCGGCCGTTTCCCCGCGAGGCAAACCGGATCGGGCAATGAATGGGATGTATCCGTGTACGGGATCGTGTGACAGACTTTCATTGACGAAATCGCGAACCATCGGCAGACCTCTTTGTCTCGGCGTAGCTGTTCTCCATGACCGTCATCTTAGCAGCTACGCCCCCGCCACCGAAGTCGACCGGAACCCCACGTCGCCAAAAGATCACAGAGTGATGATTGAACCTTGGGGGCTGGAAACTTGAGCCATGGCACTATTCGCAGGTGGAGTACCAGCGCAATACACGCAATGCCCGCAGCGTGTTCCAGCGACTGGGATTGTCGGCGGATTCCAATTCGAAGTGGACCTTGCCGGCATGATTGTTCTCAAGCGGCCATCGTCCCGCGTCGTCTTGCTTCTTTTCCAGCAGAGCGATCGCTTCTGCGACGCGTTGGTCAGGTTTTAGGCCTGCTCGTCGCAGATAGTCCAGCCCCCACAAAATGTCGTAGTGCCAGCGGGTGGGAAAAGATATTTGCGTCCAGTCGGCATCGATCACCTCACCGGTTGATAAAGATCGGAACATCCGCCGCTCAAGGAGGTATTGTTGCGCTCTAATGCGCGCGTCGGCCACAGCTGGTATGACCTCATTCGCACTCGCACGCTCAAACTCCAGCAAGCCTTCGAGGACGCAGATTGTTGAATGGAACGACGACCGTTGACTCTTCGGATCGCAATTCCAGCCGCCGTCCTGCAACTGCTCGCTCAAAAGCCGCTCAACCAGTCGTTGGCTCGCCTGGCCGAAGTACGCACCTGCAGCAAGAACTCGTCCATTGATACAGGGCTCGTCCTCCCCCTCAAAGAAGGGCGAGTTCCCAAATTGCGGCCCCCAGGTACAGCGATCGCGAACGAGACGAATGGCACTTTGGGCTCGTTCGCCCTGCGGATCAACACCCCACTCCCTTAGCAGCGACACGCTGTCCGTCGTCGATGTCCATCCGGGACAAACATAGCTGCGGCCGCCCCAATGACCATCAGCGGCTTGAAGATCGAGCAACCGACACCCCCAACCCTCTGCCTCAATGCGCGAACGTTCCATGGCTACGGCGTTGGGAGACTCATCCAATAGATCTCGCTTCACCTGCCAGCGAATCACCGCATCCGAATCGAGCAACCACTCAATCACCGACTCTCCGGCTCCTACGTTCGCTCGTCCATATGTTGTGTTCGCCATCGGCTACGATTTCCTTGGTGTGACTGACGGTGCCTTAATGTTACCCGAATTTTCTGACGCAGTCACACGGTTCGGCCCGGTCCTCGAACGGCACAAGTGGACTCGCTGATATGTGGGCCACGAGTTCATCAGTGTGTCAATTTATGTCCGAGTCTCCTCAAAACCCATCTTGATGACAAATTTGAAAGATTCGCATCGCCGTCATGAGTATCTCGCGATTTTCAGTTTCTCAAGCACTTCGCGTCAAATCGATCGATAGCGACCACCCAAGGTGGATCGATCTCCTGGGCGGTGAAATATTCCGCCTCACTGAGGAAACGTTCACCAATAACGGAGTACGTCATTCGAATCTTTTGAATGAAGATTCAGGGTTTGATCAAAAACATTGCATGTCAGTTGGGTGGTCCAGAATTCGCATGCATGACGCGCGATCGTCTTCGAATCACCTGATTGTACAGTTCGACCATGAACACGCTGGAGCCTCGTGATGAACTCAAGGTATCGACCCCAATCGAATCGATTCCGCCACGATCGCGTGAAACATTCGAGAGGCGTTCATGTTGTCTCACGAGATGGATTTACATTGATTGAATTGCTGGTTTCCATCGCCATCATCGCAGTACTGATTGCGCTGTTATTGCCGGCGGTACAACAATCGCGAGAAGCGGCGCGGCGAGCACAATGCAAGAATAATCTCAAGCAGATCGGAATTGCTCTGCACAATTTCCATGACACTTTTGGATTTCTTCCAGGACTCGCCCTCTGCGGCTCTGGGCCTGAAGATCTGAACCCAGGAATGCAGAATATTTGGTTTCAGTTTCGCCATACTCCTCCGTCCGTTTATCTCCTTCCGTTCTTGGATCAGTCCAATATCTTTAATGCCTGGAACATCAACAAAGCGGGGACCGACAACACAACTCCCGGTGTTGCCGGTGGAAAGACGAACATCCAGCTGGCAAATCGTCCGCTTCCCATTTTTACCTGTCCGTCGATGCCGGTGCCCGTCAACCCGGATTTCCCCTGCTGGTCCAGCTATGGATGGAGTCGAGGAAGCTATGGCATTCACGCCCCTCAGCAAACCGGCGATCTTTTCAATACCGCAACGAATACGACGTATGGCTGGAGTCATAGCGATGGCGTTTTCGTCACCGCATTTGATGGTGGCATGACGTATGATGAGGGCAAGTCTTTGTCGAACGCCAATGTTCCACTCATTGCTGCAGGCACTCCGCAATGGAGAGAGCACAGCATGAACAAGCAGAGTTTTCGTAACATCACGGATGGCCTTTCCAACACGCTTGCGGTTGGCGAGTTGCACACGATTAGCAAAGGGTACACGACGAAGACCGTCAACGGAGTGACGGTTCCAGAAACGGCAGGGAGCGGCCCCACCGCATGGGGAGCGGATGGCGGTGACTATTTCTGCGAAGGGACGATGAATATCCGGATCAATACATTGACTGTCGACAATGCGACGTCCCGATACTACGCACGCGGCAATCTGGACCCGGCATGGTTGGCAACAACAATCTTGAGTCCGCTGTTTTCGTTCCGTAGTACGCATACTGGTGGCTGCAATTTCCTCTCGTGCGACGGCTCAGTGGGCTTTGTGTCCGAGAACATCGACATGGTCCTGTACAAAGCGCGAGGGAGTCGTGCAGGCGGGGAATTAACAGGCGAAAACTAGTTTTCGACCAGCAATCGCGGGCACAATCATTCCCCATTCGATCGATCGAGCCAAGGGATTCGACATGACGTTTCGGCGGTTGTTTCCTTTCGGTCCTGCGATGATGGCGGTTATTGTCGCGTCAGGTTGTTCGAACTCGGAATTGATTCCACCCAAAACGGTTCCAGTAAGCGGGTCGGTCACATACAAAGGAAAACCGGCTGCTGGAGTACGCGTTAAATTCCATCCTCAGTTCAATATCGGGAAGTTGGATTTCGTCCCGTATGGAGAGACTGGAGCTGATGGCAAGTATGTCCTGAGCACCGGCAAGCCTGGCAACGGTGCCCCCAAGGGCGAATATCTGGTGACACTGGAAATGCCATACATCGGTGTCGATCCTCAAGACGGACTGGAGTCCGAGTTGGATCGGCTGAAGGGCGTCTACAGTGATCCATATAAAAATAACTGGACTGTCATTTTGAATGATGGAGAAAACGTGCTTGATCCGTTTCAGATTCAGTAACGCAGTCCGGTTGCCCTGCTGAAAGTTTGGCAACTCACGGCCAGATTGGGCATTCGCGATACGCCGTTCATCCCCCCGCTGCCGCTGAAGAAATCAGCAGCCGACACCACGGAATTGACATTACTCGTGCGGCACAATATGCGACGCTCTCGGACTAACTTCTGTCTTCTTGTCCTGACGATCCTTTGCGGTTGCCAGGAATCACCGCCTGCACCTGCATTTCGGGTGAAGGGGCGACTGTTCGTTGACGACCAATTGGCTGCGAAAGCCTGTATCGCGTTCTTTCCAATTGTTGAAGCAAGTTCGCCGAGTCGATGCTCTGTCGCGATGACACAGCGGGATGGCGCATTCGAGTTGACCACCTACACGATGCTCGATGGTGCGCCAGCCGGAGACTACAGAGTGACTGTCACCTGGCCGGATGACTCGATTCCAGCCGATGACTGTGAATGTGCCGATCCTCTGCTGCATGACCGACTGAGCGGAAAATATGCCGACCCTCGAACGACGTCTTTGCTTGTGACCCTCCTCCCGCGAGAAAATCACGTCAATCTGTGCGTGGAGGGAGGAAGACGGCCCGGAATGCAAGGATTCACGCCACCAAAGAGCCGTACGGATCAAACTCACTAAGGGTTCACCGTCGAACACCCACTTCGCGTTTCGCATTCTTAACGTTCTTTCGATCGCCTTTGAACTCAGACTATCGGGCCGCATTTGTTTTGGCCGCCTGCTGAAATCGGAGTGACCGGCAATTCGAAAATCCCAACGTCAGGGCGATTTCGACCTTAATCGGAACTTGCGTGCGTTGATTCAACAGTCGCTGGATTCATCGATTCAGCTCAAGCGAGAATTTTGCGTGAGTTGCAACTTCCTCTTTCGTAAACCAAGCGGGTTTGAAGCGGTGTGACGAATACAATTCGGCCTGATCGAAAAAGTGGCGGGATTTCCGTTCTCCGCTTGTGCCGAACGGCATCACGCTGACGCTGCGAACCGGGTCTGCGAATTCGACAGCTGACATGTATGAGGCTCCTACGACGGCGTAGCGTTGCGGTCGCAGGAGGGGGATTTCAGGCGTCGAATAGACCGTATGGATGATTCCAAGTGGACCGGGAGCTCCTGCAATCGGCAGACTGCGCTCGATATTGTTCACGAAGATTCCGGCACTCTGCACGTCCGGCTGGTCTGCAATGCGCTGCAGTCGATGTGCTTTCCCCCAGGGGTGCTTCCAGTCGCCGTAAAGGCCCTTGAGCTTCTTTGCCGCAATCTTCAGTGCCGTGAACCATTGCTGGCGATCCGTGTATTTGACTTTCAAGGTCTCGGCGGGATAGCCAAAGCCGTACAGTTCTTCATACCAGGCGACACACAATGTGGTTTGCGTCGAGTCTGAAGACGACTTGCAGTCCCAGTCGCTGAGATGGTCCATCAAGGGCGCGACTTCTTTCGCAAGTTCCGCGTCGGTTGTTTGAAGTCGCGTCCATTCTTCGCGAAGGTCTGGCAGTTCTGTTAGTGGCCAGTAAAGAGTTGTGTCGAAGGCGAGCACTTGAAGCTGTTCAAATGTGAGATCTTTTGCTTTTCCCAGTAGCAACCGTGACATTTTCGATCGCCGCATGTCGACATCGTGATCCTCAAGCATGTACTTGGGGACGTTTTCCGGTCGAGGGTCCTCGTCGGGGTTTCCAGTTGTCGTGTAGGGGGACGAATTACAGCTTTGCACAAAGCCGGACTTCGGATTGAGGAGTTGTGGCAATTGATCGAACGTATGTATTCCCTTCCACTCCGTGCGAGGATCGCTGCCGTCGACTGGTTGTGTCCAGTTGAATTGCGGATCTCGAATTGGGATCGTCCCGTTGTAGGCGTAGAAGATGTTTCCCGCTCGGTCGGCATAGACGACATTGAACATGGGAATCGCACAGTGGCTCATTGCCGATCGCCATTCTGCGAAATTCGTGGCCAGGATCATGCCCATCCCCTGGTCGACACGTTTCACGTCAAACAGCCCCGCTAATTGCACTGCCAGAAACGTCGTGTCGTTTTCCTTACTGACGATCGGACCGTGATGCGTCTTGCGAAACGTGATTAGCCGCTGAACCATTTTTCCACTTTGAACGACATTCACGATTTCGGTCCACTGGACGGCTTCACGATAGGCTCCATCAAATCGGTAATGGAGCGGTTCAGTGGCATCGTCGAACGTGACTCTCCAAGCATCAGCAACATCGGGACTGTTGACCGTATACGTCCAGCCGAGGTGCTCGTTGTGTCCAATCGTCGGAAACAGGTTTCCGAAAAAACAGGCGCCGCTGAAATTCAAGCCTTCATCACTGCGAACATGAACTTCGTAAAACTGCCCCATCCCGTACCAGGGTTGATGGGGATTCACGAACAGCATTGCCGATCCCGAGTGTGTCCTCGATCCGGCAATGGCCCAGGCGTTGGAGCCGATTGCGGCCTGAACTTCGGTCGCGAATCCTGTCACTGTGGGACTCTGGATGTCCCACGCGTGCGTGGCGGTGCGATGGTCATCAGCCATTTGCCTGTGGTGTGCAATTTCCAACGGACCACGGTCGGTTGGTCGTTTGACATGCAATCTGCGATAAAGAAAATCCAGGATCATGTGACGATCCATCGCCAGGACGTACCAAGGCTCAAAATGAGTGAGAAGGCGAGGCTTCGTCTCTGGGTGCGTCGCAAGGTATCGGTTAATCCCCTCGGCATAGGCCGACGCCATGAGCTGGTGGTTGGGTTTGAGCTTTTGAAAGTCTTCCTTGGAGCGTTGGGGAATTTCAAAGCTGCGGTTTAGAATGTCATTGGCCATTCCGGCATCACCAACCACTTCGGCATAACGGCCGAGCGAGCGCACGCAGGTCTCTTCCAACTGCCAGAAATAGTCTTCGGCTTGCGCGTAGCCCATGCCGAAGAACGTGTCGACGTGCGTCTTCCCATGAATATGGGCGACGCCCCATTCATCACGCTGGATGGTGACGTCCCCCAGTTGAACCGACTCCGCGAACGCAGGAACTGAGAAAATGACGATTGCGAAAACGATGACTCCGTTCGCAAAACCCGCGATATTCATCGTTGCCCGGACAGGTCGATCGATGTTGCGGATTCGCATGGTTTTCTCTCAATAGGTTATTGAATCGGCTTCTGTGTCGCACGAACGGGATTCAGGGGGAATTGTTACCGCGGGGCGGCGAAATGTCCGCAGACGTTTGGGCAGAAGGGCAGAGGATCGTTGGAACTGTTGGTGCAAGCCATCGCCTCCTCACCGAGCTTACCGTCGCATCTATGCACCGCGATATGCAGAACCCACTTCCGCAATTTCAACAGGTGGCCACTCGATCGAATACATGCGACTCCTACAAGGCACAATGGAATTGAGAAAAGGTTCCAGGAATCGTTCGTGTCCTTGGAACCTTTTCATGGCTCGCGAGACGAGATACTTTGTGAGACACACGATTGATCCGAATCGGCGGTCCCTCACTATTTCCCTTTGGGGGAGAAGATTTCCGACGGCGAGCTTGGTGGGAGATGTTCGCTCAATCGGAACTTGGGACGCTCATGAGAATTGATATAAGCGGCCAAGTCCAGGGCTTCCTGCTGAGTCAAGTCCGCCTCATCCAATGGCATGGCGACTTTCAGCCACGAGGCCAGCTGAGAGATGTTTGCCAGGCCGGCGCCGTCGTTGAATGACTGAGGCCCCCAAACTGGCGGATTTTCTTTCTGTCCTTGTCCATTCTCGGCGTGACATGTTGCACACCGGTCCAAATAGAGTTGGTGGCCACGCTCAAAATCGGCTTGAGAAACATCCACCTTGAGTTGCGGGACTGCGTGCGGACCAGCAGGGCGCTCCGCATTCATGCGGAGCGGATGGTCTGTGGACAGCCAGGTAATGTAAGCCGCAATCGAAATGGATACGTCACTCCCCAGCGGCGGGCGGATGCCATTACAACTTCTCATGAAGCAGTTGAGGATGCGGTCTTCGAGTGTAATGACGGATTTCTCCCGAGGCGACCATGCCGGATAGGCTGCTGCGACGCCGATGAACGAAGCGGCCTGCGGATCGGTACCATTTTTCAGATGACACGATGTGCAATTCAGCGAGTTGCCGACATATGGCTTGGTCCGCTCGTGGCTGGTGGTCTTTTCGACGAGTTCCTTTCCCAGACGAATCGCCTCTCCCAGCGGCCCTTCGGGAATCGTGCGATGCGTGCCAAGTGATTTTTGATCCTCGGCTTGTCCTACCCAGGCGAGGCGACTGAAGCCGACGAAAACTCCGCAAAGCAAAACGACAAATAGGCGTTTCATGTCGAAAGTTCCTCCATCTCTGAGGCGGTTCGACCGGTATTGGCAAGTGCATCTCGTCATGGAACCTTGAAGAACGACGCCCGTTCCGGGCTGTTATCAGAGGATCTGAAGCACTTCGGGGCCTCCGCGTCCGAACCACCCGAGAGGGCCTCACGATCGAGTCGCCGTAGCCCGCATCGAGCCTCCGCGATGCAACGACCTGTCGCATCTCCCACTGCGCGTTCCCCTTCATTTCAATGGACGTTTTCAATGAGTTGCGAAGACATCACGCAACGTCTGCAATGAATATGCGTCAGTGCAGCACCCGTAATCGGTGACCCATTTCCAATTGTACTTCACTCTTTTGGGGGCCAAAACTCCTTAAGGCGTCGGGGCGCATAGCGTCCCGTTTTGCTGTTGTCTCTTTTGGCCAGCTCTTCGCTGGGGTATGTCTGAGCTTCTTCGGGCTTAGTCGTTGGGTTTCCGATCGGATCGCGGAATGTGTTCGGGTTTGAATTGGGCTCGTGCAATACCCAATTCTCAATCTTATCATTGGATTCTTCCGTCATTTCGATTCTCCTCGCGATTGTGTGTGTGTGTGTGTGTGTGTGCAGGCCCACAAGAACTCGGCGCGCTCAAGACGAATACCTGTCGCACGGATTACTCAAATGGCCCAAGCGGTGGGGACTTGGTATCGACCTTGAGTACGAGTGGATCTTCGGATTCGATTTCTGCGTACCATTTCTCGTCGACAAATTCAGTCGGCGTTGGCCAGCGGCGATGGCTTACCTTCCAAAACTTGGGAGGATACGTGCTGGGATACCGTCCGTCGAATTGTCCTTCGGTGTCGATTGAGACTCCCGCAACACTATTCATAATCAACCACCGCTCCTTTCCTGGGATGTCGGGATAACCATAGATGGTACATTCCGACATCGGCTTGCCGCCCATATCGAAGACTTTTCCCGAGACTTTTTCCGTTGGAACGAATTCGATTTCTTCCAATTCATATTCATCGCCTGCTGGGACTTCAAAGACGCTGCCGTATCGGTCAATCCGATCACTCCACCATTCCTGAGAACTGTAGTCGTCTGCGGTCCAAGGGAGTCGTAAGACGATGGGACCTGGAGGCACCAATGTTTCAAACCGACCATGGCGATCGGTCTTGAGTTCGAGTGGACTTTCGAGATCCATGGGAGGCCGTGCCGATTGTCCGTAAATCATTTGGAAGTGGACACCGGGATGGCCCTTGCCCGTATCCGATTGAATGATTTGACCGCGTACGTGAACACCGTTCTCAATGGGAATTTCAATCGTCGTCGTTTTTCCTGCGAAGACATGGATGTTGACAGGGATTTGAGCTCGCAACGGCTGGTTCATTGGCAGGAATGGCTTGATGAACACGAGCCCCTCAGCCAGATTCTGAACTCGGAAACAACCATCCTCGTCAACTTTGACTCTCGCGACTGAATGGATTCCCACCTCGGGAACATTCTGCATCTTTGAATTTGTCGAGATCTCCAGAAACAAGTTTTTTGGAAGCACTTCTCTGCCTGCGACGAGTCGCCCCTTGAGTTCTCCAGTGTCCGGTAGGCTCCATTCGAAATGAGGCACATCGGCGGCAGGGCGAATATTCAAGAACAGATTTGAATCCAACCAGATCGGTGCGTCGTGCCCTGGAACTTGAATTTCGACTTCATTGATGGCTACAGGGATTACGTTCATCAACGTCACGAAACCGTCGTCGTCCGTCGTGCCACTGACAAGATGTGTCCAATCAACTGGTGTCAAAAACGGAACGCTCTCGTGCAACTTTTGCGAGGGGACCTTCACTTTGGCATTGGCAACAGGATTGCCCGCAGCGTCGGCGAGACAAATCGTGCCGCCCTCACAGGGCGTCAGCCATATTGGCGATTCAAAACCCGTTTGCTCGAATCGCTGTAGGTCACCGCTCGAATTCTCGCGGGAGGGTTGATATGTCTTGCCGTGGGCCCAAATCGCGACGAATGAATTCCGTTTCGCAATTGCGGATGGAACCTCGATTCGATATTGCCCGTCATCGTCTGTGATCGCGGTGGCCACGAATGGACCGCATTTTTTTGCGTAGATGCCGGAACGTGCGTCGACATCCACGATCTGCAAACCGACGAGTGCGCCAGGGATCGGCCTTTTGGTGACGCGATCAAACACCTGACCCGAGATCGTTTCGACCGGCATTCCCTTTTCTTCGTCTGCTTCCGAATGTGATTTCAGGACGATTCTAAACTTCGTGGTTCCCACCGGAATCCACTCCGTCCAGTTCGTTTCGAATCCAACGGCATTGATGGCAAAGACAAACAGATCACTCTCAATCGGGGGAGCGTCGAATGAGAACTCACCATTGACATTGGTGACGACCGGATCGCTGGGAAGATTCTCTCTTGTTTCAGAGTCAGGAGTGTTGGAATCAGCACGAGCGACCACTTTTAATTTGGCATTTGGTATCCCATCGCCTGCAAGATCGCGCACCGTGCCAGAGATCCGCATGTGCGAGGCAGCCTCTATTTGTCCGCCAGCGGCAGGTTCAGGTTGAGCTCCAGCACGACTCGAGTCTGCCGGCCCCGCTTGCGATTTGGCAAGCGTCCATTCGCTGGTTATTGCTGCGACAATGACTAGCGACGCAAGTCCGGCCTTCCACCACCCGAGCATCGATTGTTGACAGTGCGGGTGACGGTTGACGTGCGAACCAATCGATGAGCGTTGACGCATTTCGACTCCATTCCGATTTGCAATACGTCGGACAGCCACATTGGCATTCGTTGTCTGGACAAACTGTACCAAGAGACAATCACGCGTTCTATGTGCGCCGATTCATTCGATGAATGCGATCCGCTCGAGGACTCTATCGCCGTTCGAGAGCGAGACGAATCGTCTTGTCTCTCGAACGATTTGTCGGCGATTGCCATCAAGGCAACGCTCGGCAGGTCGACTTTGTTGGCGAGATGCCCCTTCAGCGAAAGGAAAGAATGCAAATCGCATGGTGATTCGTGCGAACCGCAATTCGTTTGGCTCTCTGCATTCCCGTTAGAAAACGTCGTTTCTGCTTGCATTTCAAAAGGATAAGTCGACTGAGGCCACTGTGGCACCAGTATTGCTTTCATCCTCGCATCGTTCTCGGGTTTTGAACGCGGAGAAGCCCCAATCAGGCAGCTCTCTCAGACTCGTCGGACTTCGGCAGCGGAATGCATTCACGGGAGGTGATCATGATTCAGAATCGATCTGATTGGGGAGCCATCGAGTGGCTTCAGACTCTTCATCGATACCGTTCATCGCACGCGACAGTCGCGGAGTTTTGCCAGCAGGAGGGCATTTCGATTGTCGCGTTCAACTACTGGCGAAAGAAGCTGGGAGGGATTCGGCAGGAAATTCCACTGGCAGAATCGTGCCATTTTGAGCGAACGATTCTGCTTCTCGCGCATGCCGACGCGCGGCTTGCGGAGAACATGACTTAGACATGTTCTCGGAGGCGTCAAACGGGCTGATGACGCCTTCATATTGGGATGCCTGTTGGTCCAACGTGGCGGCAGGGCCGTTTTGTTGTTGATTCGATCAAGGAGTGCGTCGGCTGGAAGTGTAGCTGGAGTGCGTCTTATGGCCGCCTTCAGGTGAGCGCCTATGCTTTCGGCCGACGACTCTTTGAGGAACGTGTTACCCCACTATCAACCGGGAATTGAGCTCGCTGAAATCGCTTGCCGCAATCTCCGTTGGATGTGCGATACCATTAGTGGCGTTCTTGGCAGTGACTTTCGGGCGAGCCAAAGACGCGATCTCATTGTGGCAAAGTTCGCTCCATCGCGCTTGCGATCGCTTCGGCGTCCTCGCCACCTCGAGCATGGAGCGCTGCAACCACCTTTTCTCGACGTTCGACAGGATGGTTTTGACTCAGCTTGAACTTGCCTTCAATCTTCGCAATTTCGATGCGAAAGCCCACAATTTGATCGAGTAGCGGCTTCACATATGAGGCTGACGAATCCAGCGACCAGGGCTGCGGTAGCGAAGACTCATAGACGGAAACGGAGCGCTGCACGATGTCCAGCAGCAAAGACGAATCCTCAATCAGTGTGACCTGACCATAGACGTGAACGGCAAGATAGTTCCACGTCGGTACGACGTTTTCGGCGTCATACCACGTCGGAGAAATGTAGGCGTGCGGTCCGCTGAACATCGCCAGAACTTTTTGGTTGGTGACGTGGTGCCAGTGAGGGTTTGCTCGCGCCACATGTCCGATCAACGTCCCATTTGGACCTGCCATTCGATCGAGGATAAACGGAAGGTGTGTGGCGAATGGATGGCCCTCGGCTTGGGAAACCAGCACTCCAAAGCTGTTTCGCTCGATGAATTCGTGCAACGTGGTAAGGTTGGTTTCCGCGAATGATCGGGGGATATACATGATCGCTGCTCTCGGCTGGCATGCTTGTTGGGTGTTTTCGATTCAACGACACCAAATCACGGGGCTGGGTTCGGCGATGGTCACCGATCACGGGCCAGCGGGAGGCGCCAGGCGCATTCTCATCGGCAAGGGGCTCGGTTGCGAATGCCTCAAACAGAACAAGCGTCGATCAAAGGAAGTCCGAAACGGTTCCCCATGCGTCAAGGTTCGTAAGGCGATAGGCTCGGGTGTCATCGTTGTAGAACGCCGACAGGTCGCCATCTTGGGAAATCACGAACGCAATCGCACCGGGAACCGCTCGTACAAACTCGGCAGCGGATCGGTGTCGCATGCCACTACTGAACCCGTCGTCGAGTAGGTTCCCCGTGACCGCATCGTGCAGTGGCAACGTGGGGACCGCTCCAGATATTTTTGCTCCGAATCCGTAAAGACACAATTCGCTGTCGAACAGAACGGCTCCGTCGGTTGCCGATAGTCGTCCGTACATTCGCGCGACTCGCAACAAATGTTCCCGTTGAAGGAGCCATTGTTTTCGGCCTTCAGCGAGGTTTTTACCCGAGCGCTGAGTTAACGTCACGATGGTGGTCTCGAAGGCGCGAAAGAGATTGCCGTCCGCACGAAACCTCGGTTCCACACACGAGCAATCACGTTGCGGAACGATCAGGAAGGCTCCGCCGTTCGGGGAATTGATGACATCCGCCATCATCGTTGCCCAAAGATAGAGAAATCCGTCGACAAGTAACTCCGCAGACAACCCCGGTATGCTCGCTCGCTCATCCAGAGATCGCTGAAAACGCTCGCAGAGTTGACGCACGCGAGCTCGAAAAGGAAGGACTGCTTTGTCAAAAGCGATTAACTCCCTGATCTTGTTTCCTCGCAGATGAAACACGGGGCCCGGCTGAATCGTGGCGCGAAGTTCTCCGGGTCCGTCCACGCGTACGGTCAGCGTTCCTTCCGGGAGCGAGCCTTCGTTAATTGCTTCAACATCGCCGCGGACGGAGTGTTCCCGAAAATCCAGGATTTGACAGGCGCTGAAACCTCGCCGTGCGTCGCCCACAATTCGGACGGCCGTGTTAGGATCGGAGATCGCGGGAGCAATTCGACGAATGGCTTCCACCGAATTCATGCTGGGCCAGGGGGCGTCGAATTCGACCGTGTGTCCAAACGTTTCATTGCCACAAATGGCTCGGAATTGGGGGTATCGACCTTCCTCGGGAATCAGGCTGGCATGATAGAGGAGCTTGATGAGTCGCAAGAGGTCATCAATACCGGCGACGTCTGCATCGAAGTATGGCATTAGCTTCGATGTCAGTTCTTCGGGCCCTTCGAAAGTGTCATGCGATGGTGGTTGATGATGTGCCTCATGGCGGTGGAATGTATTCGTCTCAGGTTTCCGCAGATGAGTCATATTCGATTTCCCGACACCACAGAGATTGGAAATTGTGAGACCAGTCGCGTTCCCATGTTGAACTGGGTTCAAATGACATCACCGTCATCCTGTCGAGCGAGGGCTTCGCCTGACGATTCCATTGAGCAGTAGCTCAATCGCGTGTTCGACGCGTTCAACGAGCTTGCTCGCATCTCCTTCGAAACAGCCTTTGACCAGGCATCCATAGAGGAGATCGCTGAAGGCGTCGGACACCGATGTGGCATCGCCCTTACGAAATTCGCCTCTCTTGATGCCGATCTCCATGATTCTGTCCAATCCCGCCCTGGCGTTCTGTCGAAACACCACTTGGAGAGGATTTTCCGCCTCGCGAAATTCGACCCGTTCCTGGATCATGATTTCTAAAAATGGCGGATTCTGCTGATAAAACTGAGCGCAGGCCCGGGCGATCCGATGCAACAGCTCCGCTGCGCCTTTGGCCTCGATGAAAGCCTCGATCGTGGGATGCTTGCCCAACTGATGAGACACAAACTCGCCGAGTTGCTCGATGCAAAACTGCGCCGTCGCCACGAAGAGTTGTGCTTTGTTTCCGAAGTGGCGGTAGACGGTTCCTTTACCCACATTCGCGCGATCGGCAATGACTTGAACGTCGGTGTTTCGAAATCCTTCCGCGGCGAACACGTTCACAGCGGCGGTCAGAATGACGCCGTGTGTTGCTGACGCTTTTGAAGTGGGATCTGTGTCATTCATCCATGCTACTCCCGCTCGCGCAATCGGACGGACGCGCCCGTCCGATTGATTTTGTAGCCCACTTGGAGCCATGCGTCAAGAACCCGTAGGAAGACGTGAAGCATTCGCTGCCTGTTGATATAAGGGACGCTGGCACTTTCGTTTTGACGATGCCATGGTCTTTTTGAATCGGTACGTCGCCCGTTCCCGCAATTTCAGCAAGCTGCGAATACCTCAGCACAAGAACGACGGGACTATCAGAGGTTTTCAGAATGCTTGGTGTCGTCGGGATTCTATTGTCGTTGTTTGTCTTGATGTTGTTGGCATATCGAAATCACAGCGTGATTGTGATCGCTCCGATCTGTGCATTGCTTGCCGTGGCGGTAGAGGGGGAGTTGCCGCTCCTGGCGACCTATACGCAAATTTTTCTGGAGAGTCTTGGCAAGTTCATTGTTCGATACTTTCCGCTGTTTCTGCTCGGGGCTGTGTTTGGCAAGCTGATGGAAGAAACCGGCAGCGCCGCATCGATTGCTCAGTGGGTCGTGCGATGGATTGGGGCCAGTCGCGCGATTCTTGCCTTGGTTTTGACGTGTGCAATCTTGACCTATGGAGGCGTATCATTATTTGTGGTGGTCTTTACGGTATTCCCGTTGGGTCTGGCACTCTTTCGACAAGCGAACTTGCCGCCCAGGTTGATTCCCGCTTCGATCGCGCTGGGTGCGTTCACGTTCACGATGACGGCATTGCCGGGGTCCGTTCAGATTCAGAATTTGATTCCGATGCCGTTCTTCAAGACAACATCATTCGCCGCACCAGGCATGGGGTGTCTGGCGGCTGCCATCATGTTTGCGTTGGGTATGTTGTGGCTAAGCCACCGCGGAAGGATGGCTGTACTGCGGGGAGATGGCTTTGGGGCTGGAATGCTTTCAGAGTCTCTTCAACCTGACGCGAAAACGACTTCGGCAATGTATCCATCTCTCACGGTAGCGCTGGCTCCACTAGTTTGTCTCGTGGTGCTGAATTTCGCGTTCTCTCAGGTGCTGGTCCCGAACTGGCAGGTTGACTATTTGGCCGAGAAGCGATTTGGAGCCACGAGCCTAGTGAAAGTACAAGGGCTATGGGCGACCATCCTGGCTATGTTGGGGGCAATCCTTTGCCTGGTGGCGATTCATTGGCGGCGAGGTCGTGAATTGAAGGAGATTGTCTCCCGAGGTGCGAACAGTTCTTTGTTACCGGTCTTCAACGCCGCTTCCGAGTTTGGATATGGTTCCACGATTGCGGCATTGAGCGGATTTGGATTGGTCAAGGAATGGATGGTGGGTATTGCACCGGCACATCCGCTGGTCTCGGAAGCGATTAGTGTCAATGTTTTGGCTGGAATTACGGGTTCGGCTTCGGGTGGACTTAGCATCGCCCTCGAAGCATTGGGGCAAACGTACTTTGAACGGGGATTAGCGGCAGGGATCAGCCCCGAGGTCATGCATCGCGTCGCGTCGTTGTCCTGCGGCGGGTTGGACACGCTTCCGCATAACGGAGCGGTTATCACTCTATTGCTGATCTGTAACGCCACTCACAAAGAGTCGTATTGGGACATCGCCATGGTTTCGGTCGTCGTTCCGATGGTTGCCACGATTGTCGTGATTGCACTCTCGTAGACGCAACGTCGACAGGCCGCTTGTGACACGCCATGCCTTGGTAAGTTGACGTTGAATCTGTCCTCGCGAGGCATTTCTGGGGCGGTCCCGTTTCCTTTGAGCAGAAGGATTGAGCCCTGCGCTTTCCCTCTTCAATTCTGTCGCGATCTCCAGATCGGGGTTGACCGTAATTGATTTGGTGTTCATTGTTTGACGCGCCTCGAGAGTGATTTCGTTCTCGTGGTCAATTGCCGTTGACGCCTCGCTGCTCGGTTGCGGACTACGCTTCGTAGGATCAAGCCTGCTGTTCGTGAAGGACTCACATGAAACTTCTATCGACCTTGTTGCGGCGATTTATCCAAAGCGGAACACTGCGCGTTTATGACGCCGACGGCAGACTGCACACGTTTTCGGGAACGCTGGCAGAGCCCGTGGTAACAATTCGACTGCACAACAAGTCGCTTTACACAAAACTCTTTTTTAACCCCGAGCTTTACGTCGGCGAAGCCTACATGGATGGCGAACTGACGTTTGAAGAAGGATCGACCTGCTTCGACTTCCTGAACCTTTTCTCGAACAATCGAACCGGGCTCACTTCGCATCCTGTCCAAAGTGTGTTGCGGCGTGTCTGGCGAGGGCTTCGACGATTTCAGCAACACAATCCCATCGGCAAGGCACTGAAAAACGCGGCGCATCACTACGATTTGTCGGACGAGTTCTATCGACTTTTTCTTGATGAGGACATGCAGTACACGTGCGCCTATTACTCCAGTCCTGACGATACGCTCGAGGAAGCTCAACTCAATAAGAAGCGGCATGTTTGTGCGAAGCTGAAGATTGAAGATGGAATGAAAATTGCCGAACTGGGGTGCGGCTGGGGCGGATTAGCGCTGCACATCGCTCAGATGGCGGATGTGGAAGTCACCGCGGTCAATCTTTCGATTGAGCAGATTCGCGTAGCACGTGAACGAGCAAGGAGATTGGGGCTTGAGGATCGAGTCCACTTCAAGCATATGGACTACCGCGAGCTGACAGGAAAATACGATCGTGTTGTGTCGGTGGGCATGCTAGAGCATGTTGGCCTCGGACACTACGACGAGTTCTTTCAAAAATTCCGCAGCCTGCTCACGGAAGATGGAATTGGACTCGTCCACAGCATCGGGCGCAACGCGCCCCCCGGCTCAGCCAGTCCGTTTATCCGCAAATACATTTTTCCAGGGGGATACGCCCCGTCCTTGTCCGAGATCTTCGCTCCGGCCGAACGTCAGCGGGTCTGGGTCGCCGACTGCGAAATTCTGCGATTGCACTATTACTACACGCTACGCGACTGGCGCGCTCGGTTCATGGCAAATTGGGAAAAGGCGGCGTCGATCTACGATGAGCGCATGTGCCGGATGTGGGAATTCTATTTGATCTCCGCGCAACTGGCATTTTTGACGGGCTCGGAGATGGTGTTTCATCTCGTGTTGGCAAACAAACGCGACGCCGTACCGATTGTGCGAGATTATATGATCGACGATGAACGTGAAGCGAGGACGCTTGTCTCGCAATACCGATGACGGATCGCCGAACCGAGCACCTATTCAGCCGTTGGCCGCGTCGATTCCAAGCGGTCAACGGCTTTGCACTTAATTGCGACTTGAGCGTTGATGACCATTACGCTGCGGTCGGCGAAACCGACGAGTCGCGACAACTTCCCTCTGAGTCATCCCAGAGTTATGTCAATGACTAAGACTGTCGCTGAACAGTCACCATGAGCCATCGTGACCTTAACGCGCGGCATGGATCTCGTGCACACACAACCATGCTCCAGTTCTCTGTCTGGCGGATGCTGCGACGCCGGACACGGCGATCGTGTTCCACGGTACCACCCCAGTGAAATGCGAGATTGCCGGTTGTAACGAATCTGCCGACAACACGGCGCAAATCGACCGGGTTGCGCATTTTGGTCGATAGCAGTTCGGCGAGGCACTGCATGGCATCCGCATTCGATGTGCCTTCTACGGCCATCCCACGAAGGACCACGAAGTTGCAACTTGATTTGTTCGCACCAGACGCTCCGTCGACGACCGCTTTGAGCCAAGATTCTGGACCAGTCTTCGGCTTCATCCTGGTGGGGGGGACTCTGGTCGGGGCGCAGGTTCGCGACATTCGCCTGGCGAATGAATTGGCACGACGCGGCTATCAAGTGCATGTCTGGTGGGCGTTTGACAGACCCAGTGTCTCTCCACTCGATCCGCGAATCACACAACGCTGGCTGTTCGGCTGGTCACGCTATGCGCCTTGGGGAACACCAGCCGTCGCGGATACGCTCTCGCGATCGATGTACCACGTGTCGTCCGAGAGATTTCGAGCCTTGATTGCCCAGACGGTGCCTGGCTTCATTGGTCGGCAAGTTCGATTTGTCTTGAAGGCGGTTTGCCGAGGTGTGGAACACGATCGGCATTTGATCGAGCGGTTCGCTCGCGAACTCGTTCAGACGAAAGTGACCCACTTACTTCCCAACATCGAAATCCTCGCTTGTTTTGCTCGAGCCGCTCGGAACTTGATCCCTTCTCGTCCGCGTTATCTGGTCACGTTTCAGGGTTATGAGGTGTATGGCAACTACGCACGCGACGCGGGGATCGAGCAGCCATTTTACGATCGACTGGCCGAAGTGACGCGAGACTCGGATTGGCCTGCCGTCGTCGTCAGCGATGCCTATGCGTCGCGCATTGAGCGAGAAATTGGCCTCGATGCACGACAACTTGCAACAATTCCGCCCGGAGTCCCTGTTGGGGATGTCGTCGACCGTGATGCCGCTCAAAAAATGGTCGCGTCACACTTTCCGAGCTATCGCCCCGACGTGCCACTGGTCACCTATCTCGGCCGCCAAGACTCAGAAAAAGGCCTTGACCTTCTGATGTATGCGGTACGGATGTTGAAGCATCGTGGAGTTAATTTGCAGTTCGCCATCTGTGGCCCAACAGCGTTTGGGGGAACCTATTCGGTGGCCTGCCGCCAGATCGCAGAGCATTTGAGACTTAATGTCCTCTCTGCGGGCTTTGTCTCAAACGAGCTGCGATCTGCCTTGTTCCGAACGAGCCGAGCGGTGGTGTATCCATCGATTCATGAGGAGCCGTTTGGGATGGTTCCAGTCGAAGCGATGGCACAAGGAACGCCAGTCCTGGTACCGGACGTGGGAGGGATTGCGGGAGTTGTCGCGGCGGCCGGCGCTGAAGGAGGCTTACGTTTTGGCTGCTGGGATTCAGGATCACTCGCCAACCGGTTGGAGCAACTACTGAACGACAACGCCTGTCATGCCAGGCTGTCGCGCGGTGCCCTGCATGTCGCCGAGCACTTTTCGGTTTCCAAACTCGGCGAACGGGTGCTGTCCCATTTGGATCTGCCCGCATTTTCGTCCGAACGCTCTCCGAACAGTCTCCCATTTCAAAGTCAACAAGTCGAAGCCGCAGCCTAATCCGCCGCACATCGGACGAATCAAAACCGAAGGTCTGGATGCGCGACATTGGGATGTCAACTTCGGCTCCAATCGTCAATGCGGTGGGACGCGATATCTGATTCGCCGATACCCAAGCAAGGGCGCGTACTGCCTGCCAAGATGCACTCATCAAATACACCGACCGACTTCGATCCGGGCAACGACACTGAATTGCCGGGCGTCCTCCAGAATCTCTTCGGGGAGCACCTGGTGACGGAAGATGTCGGCAAGCATCCTGATGCCGCACTCGATGCAATCCTCCGTGTGTTGCTGTCCCGCTGATATGCTGCCGCTTCTAGCTGCGAGCCGAACTACGGCTGAGCTGAATGGTCGGTTCACCGAGAGGCGATCGCCAGTCAGGCATGTCGCAGCAGGATGTTCATCGAGTTGCCTTCGGCTTTCAACGAAAACGCATTTCGATGAATTCGATGAAGAAGTCGCGAAATGGATTCTCTCATCGCGTCTCATGGCGGGTGACAACGCACGCATTGCGAAGAACAACTGACGGTCCAGCCCATGTGGCCAAGCAGATTTGTTCGGGCATGGTCGGAAGGCTAGAATTGCCAATGTGCAAATGTCGAATCACGCCGATCAAATGAGAGCTCACGCTTGTCTGATACCTTGCCCACTGAAACGATGCCTTCGTTTTCCGGCATCTTGCATTGCTTCGTCGCGTTTGACTGGGGTGAGGAAGT
The DNA here is from genome assembly GCF_000255655.1 of Schlesneria paludicola DSM 18645. Lineage (NCBI taxonomy): Bacteria > Pseudomonadati > Planctomycetota > Planctomycetia > Planctomycetales > Planctomycetaceae > Schlesneria > Schlesneria paludicola. The sequence continues at coordinate 393,226 of NZ_JH636435.1, forward strand.
CGACCTTGGAAAAGCACGGCAGCTTGTTCCAGCTCAGGTTCACAATCTTCCCCGCAAGTCGCGAACTCCGGCGTCGATTGCGTACCAGTCACCGCCGCTTCGGTTCGACCTGAAGCCCTCGACGCTTGTCCTTCCGGTACTTGGGCCGATTCAGGTTGAAACTGACCTCATGCTGTTCGACTTCGGAGCCGTTAGCGTCAGGTTGCAGCTTCCCTTTCATCTCGTGGCAACGGAATTGGCGCGACTTGCGGGGGCGTTGTCCGATCCTTCGATTTTCGTTCAGGCCGCACGCGCAGCATCGGAGTCGACGTACAATCAACTCCTGCCCGCGATTGACCATCCGCACTGGATTGATCTGAGCGAAGAGTATTTCGTTTTCCAGATATTTCCCGATGCAGAGACGCCAACTCCGGCTCAATTGCTGCAAAGATATCCTGGCTGGCTAGCCGGACTGGTCAGGCTCGAATCTGCACCGTTGAGCGACAGCGAAATCGCTGAAGCGCTACGCTGTCAACTCGGATATAGTCCACAGGATCTGATCGTGACCGACTGGACCGCAGCCGTCGCATTTGACCACGACTGTGGCGAGATTCTTGAGACATTGGCGTTTGCGAATCTGCAACTTCTGGAATTTCGGCATATCGATAACCGTCTCGACGAACGGTTGAAAACCGCCTATGGACTGATCCAACAGCTCGCGCAAACCAACCGCCCGGTCTGGCAAAGGCATGCTCGAAGTTTGCGAGATTTGGGAGCGTTGAAAGTCGAGGTCAACCTCATGTTCGAAAAGGCCAGCAATGCCTTGACCTTGGTGGGCGACCCCTATGTGGCTCGTGTTTACCATCAGGTTGCCTCCCGGTTTCACCTCGACGAATGGGGACAGAACATTCGTCGGTCGATTGCAGTCCTGGAAAGCATCTACCAGGTCGTTTCCAATCAGGCCGGGAGCTACCGAACGGAGATGCTCGAAATCGCGGTCGTGCTTCTAATTGTGATCGAAATTCTCTTGGCGGTCTTCGCTCACTGAATTCCCCGCACGTTTCTGGATCGAGATCCGCGAACTTTGCGGGCCGGCAATGACGCACGCGGCAATAGTCGGGCTAACCGTATCTTGGTAAATTGGGCGGATGCTCAATCCGCGATGAATTCACTCTGAGTCAACGTATCGGCTTGTGAAAATATGGGGAAGGGCCTTGGTCTTCACAACGTCATGGCGTTTTTGAATCCGTGCGGAGCTAGTCACCGCTAGTTCAACTGATTGTTATCTCAACGAATCCAAGATCAGGATCACGAATGTCCGATCGCCTAAGCCTGAATCGCCGCCAACTTCTGTCTGCCAGCATTGCTGTCATGGGGGGACTGATGACGACCACATTATCCGCGGCAGACTCTGAATTGCCTTGGATTGACGCGCACTCGCACATTTGGCCGCCGGAGACAGACGCATTTCCGCTCGCGGCTGGACAGACCAAAAGCGACCTCAAGCCGGCCAGTTTCACCGACGTGGAATTGATGGCCATTGCCCGACCGGAAGGAGTCGGCCGGGTCGTGTTGATCCAGCATTCCATCTATCACCTGTTTGATAACTCGTACCTGATCGACGCGGTGAGACGGCATCCCAAGCTGTTTCGCATTCAGGGCATGGTCGATGATCACGCGACACGCCCCGGTGAGGCAATGAAAAAGTTACTGCCGCAAGGTGTGACAGGGTTTCGTATCACGCCCTTTATTCGCAAACCGGAAGAAAGGCAGAAATGGCTGGAAACTCCAGGGATGATTGAGATGTGGAAGACTGGAGCGACGACGGGACAGGCGATGTGTTTGCTTATCGACGCCGCAGATCTGCCGTCCACCGACCGGATGTGCGAGCAGCATCCCGACACACCTGTTGTGATCGATCACTTTGCCCGGATTGGTGTCGATGGCGAGATGCGTGACGTCGACATTTCAAATTTGTGTCGACTGGCTCGCCACAAACACACAAACGTCAAGATTTCGGCATTCTACGCGCTCGGCCAAAAGAAGCCCCCTCATGATGAACTAATTCCGATGATCAAGCGATTGTTTGACGCGTTTGGTCCACAGCGACTGATGTGGGCCAGCGATTCGCCATATCAGATTCAGGGTGTGAATCGCTACAAGGCATCCATCAGCCTCGTACGCGATCGCCTCGATTTCATTTCTAACGAGGACCGCGAGTGGTTGCTGCGCAAGACGGCAGAGCGAGTGTTCTTCTATGCATGACCGAATGGACGTCTGCCATCGCTCAATAATGTGGAGTCAGCAAATGAGGTCGCCGTACTGGTCGCAGATCATCCGTCTGGGAGCGAAATGATGGCGAGTCAGCAATCTACTGTGGGACAAGCACGCGTCGCCGTGGTGCAGGCGTCTCCTGTATTATTCGACACGCCAAAGTCACTCCAGAAGCTTGCGGGCTTTGCCGCAGATGCTGCCCGCAAGGGAGCAGAGCTTGTCGTCTTTCCTGAGGCCTTCATCGGTGGCTACTACAAAGGGCACGATTTCGGTGTCAGCATGGGGCTGCGAACGTCGGATGGTCGTGATGAATTTCGTCGGATCTTTGAGAATGCGATTGACGTCCCTGGCAACGACACGCAGCTCATTGGTCAAGTTGCCCGCAAGCATGCCGTTCACCTTGTTGTGGGGGTGATCGAACGAGACGGAGGCTCGCTCTTCTGTACGGCACTCCTCTTTGGCCCTGAGGGGACCTTGCTTGGCAAGCACCGCAAATTGATGCCAACCGCGATGGAAAGGGTAATCTGGGGCAGCGGAGATGGCTCAACGCTTCCCGTTGTGGATACGAAGCTCGGCAAAATCGGCTCGGTGATCTGCTGGGAAAACTACATGCCTCTCCTCAGGACGGCGATGTATGCCAAAGGGATCGAGTTGTACTGCGCCATCACGGTCGATGATCGCGACACCTGGTTGCCTACGGTCACCCACATCGCCCTTGAAGGACGATGCTACGTGCTATCAGCCTGCCAATTCCTTGAGCGAAACGATCTTCCTTCCGGTTACCCGGCGGGGCGATTCCCGGAATCCCAAAAGGACTTGATCCGCGGCGGAAGCTGTATCATCGGCCCATTGGGGCAGCTCCTGGCGGGTCCGATTTTTGGCGAAGAGAGCATTCTGACGGCCGAAATTCATCGAGCGGAATTGGCTCGAGCTAAATTCGACTTTGACGTGGTAGGTCACTATTCCCGACCGGATGTCTTCCAACTAGACGTGAACGAACAGCCCATGAAATCGGTTCGGTTTCGTTAACGCGCGAAGACGCACAACCGCCTGTTCCAATGTGCCTTAACAGCCTTTGGGGGCAGGGAGGAGGGGCGCCATGGTCTTCACGATGTCATGGCAGTTTTTGAATCTGGGCGGAGCAATCGCGCGGTATTTCAACAGACGGTTAACCGACGATTCTTTTTACCATCGACACGTTAGTCTATGGATTGACATCTGCTCATCGCCGCACAAAATCACTGCACCTGAAGCAACTTAATGACTTCGAGCGCCGCTTCTGGGCTGCCAACTTCACGGATGAACTTCGCGGCGGACTGAATCATACCGATGTCAATCGTTGTATTCGTGGCCGAGGCCGACTTTCGAATACCGACGTTCTTTCCTTGACGAGGCGAACCGATTCCAAGCTTCTTTCTGCCAGTGTAGTAGGCGACCGAATAGCTATTCTTGTTAATCTTAGCTGTCGGGTACTTCACCATAATTGCGTCGTTGACTTCCTGGCTGCTGAGCTTGGGGTTCTCAGTCAGGATCTCACGAATCGCTTCGGACATATTAAATTCTGCTGCAGCTGCCTTCTTAGCCATTGTCTATCTCCATTGAGTGTCGAGTTAAAGCGCGCATTAGAGATAACTTGTGTGTAGGAAGTCAAGGAGTATGGCATTCAACACAATTACGTTCCATTGGCCATATATAGTGAACAGCCCCCGTTTATCTGTATTAAAATTATTGATCGATTTATGGACACGCTCATCTCGATCTCAATTCCCTGTTGCGTCGTCTAACGAGGTCACGCGTCTCTCAATTTCACGGGTTTCCCCCCATCGAATCGTGGCGTCGCTGGTCTACTGCCGGCCGTCGCCCAACAGAAGACCAGCGACGAACATGAGTGAGGGGCCCCAATCTGTGATAAGGGCGATTGCGAAGGCGATGGCATCTGCCGTGAAAGCCCATGACGTGGAGTCGAACCAACGTGGTGATGCGCAAACAACGCCGCAATTCTCGCCGATAGCCCGACGGCAGGTGTCGCGGACCTGCTAATCCAGCCTGAATCTTCGACCTAGGGATGCACTTCGCGACGCAAGTTGCGTGTTCGTTAGGCTGCAAATTTTCCGGCCGCACGGTTACAATGTGAGCTTGCTTGGCCGGTTGACTGCCAATCTCGGGTTTAAGCCCATTACAGGTCTGCGGCATCACAGGAATGCTTCCAGGAGAGACTTCATGAGTGCAAAATCATCACGTCGCGAGTTCCTACAAAACACCTCCGCGATCGGAGCCGCCATTTTCGTCGGTGGAGCCGTCGATCTTCGCGGTCAGGAGCGATCGGCCAACGAGCAACTGAATGTCGCCTGCTTCGGCGTAGGCGGTAAAGGGGGCGGCGATTCGAACAACGCAGCAATGTTCGGAAATGTCGTTGCAATCTGCGATGTCGATCGAAACACGCTGGAATCCAAAGGAAAGGCTAAAGGGTTCGAAGCCGCAGAGAAATTTGTGGACTACCGGGAGCTGTTGGAAAAGTTCGGTAAGAAGATCGATATTGCCACGGTCAGCACGCCCGATCACATGCACGGCCCGATCACACTCGCAGCCATGCGACTGGGGATAGGCTGCTACACACAGAAGCCGCTGACGCGGACAATCTACGAAGCGCGACTCCTTGGCCAGGTCGCAAAAGAAACGGGCGTTTGCACCCAGATGGGCAATCAAGGGACCGCGCTCGATTCGTCCCGGGAAGCGATTGCCCAGATCAAGTCTGGCGTGTTGGGCACGTTGAAAGAAGTCTTCGCCTGGTCGAACCGACCTGTCTGGGCACAAGGCCCTGGTCGCCGCATGACGCTGGAAAAATTCATCGCTCAGGCGAAGAAGGATGATGCAGAAAATGCGGATAAGTTGATCGAAAAGAAGAAGGAAGAGATCGCCAAGGCGCTCGAACGCGTCGATTGGAAGGCCTGGTTGGGTGTTGCGCCTCCACGAGAGTTCTGGCCCGGCATCTACCACACGTTCCAGCATCGCGGCTGGTGGGACTTCGGCACCGGGGCACTGGGCGATATGGCCTGCCATCAATTGACAGTGCCCTTCGCTTCATGCGGATTGCGCGATCCGATTTCGGTGGTTGCCAAGTCCACGGGGCACGATTTTGATAGCTTCCCAGCCAGTTCGGTCATTCGGTTTGAGTTCCCCGAGACATCCGAACGACCTGCGATTCCATTCTGGTGGTATGACCGCAAGGGCAACAAGCCGCCGATGGAAGTCTTTGAAAAATACGGGATCACGAAGGTCTCGGACAGTGGCGTGCTGATTATCGGCGAAAAGGGTGCCTTCTATAGCACTGACGACTACTGCGGCAACTACGAGTTGAAAGGCGTCGAAAAGGTCAAAGTCGACTACGAGAAGGCCGAGGTCAAAGGCAACAACGACGTCAACAACATGTACGAGTTGTTCCGAGCGAAGCGTGCCGGCAATCCGATGATCTGTAAGTCGAATTTCATCGAGCGCGCGGGACCACTGACCGAAACCATTTTGCTGGGCAATCTCGCGGTGTGGGCCGCCGCCAATGGTGGAACTGAAGGCGCCATGGGCGAGTGGGGTGAAAAGGTTGAGTGGGATGCAAAGAATCTCAAGGTCACCAACCTTGCGGCATTGAAGACCCCACGTGTTGCAGACCTGATTAAGCCCGCCTATGCGGAAGGCCACCGGTTGGACTAGTGGCTGCTGCCGACCGCTGAAAGCAGCTCATGGTGTGTCTGCGCTTTTGCAATCCACGTTGTGAGCCGTAGATCTTCAACCGTAGTACAGCTTGCTGTACTACGGTTGTTTTTAAGTGTGTTGCTTCTGAAAAATACGTCGAATTCGGATTGGCCACTGCCTTCGTTGTGCGAGGTTGAAGTGACCAATCCATTCGGAAATTCGGGCAGAGTTCGCCTGGATTGCTTTAGGCTTGCGTCAAATCATTGAATGAGGCGAGGATCGTGGCAAATTTCAATTGGTTGCGTGGCACAGTTGCCTGCATCGTGCTCGGATCAAGTTGTCTGACGGGGTGTACCAAGCCGCAAAGCGGTTCGGAAACACCGATATCGACCGAAGGCAGCTCGAAACTCGCAACGCAAGTCGATTCGAAAGCCGCATCCACGGCCGAAGCGAAAGATGTCACGGCAGCCAAAGCTCGGATCGCCGCCCTGGGATCGCGATCGAAGTACGCCCCAAAAGACGGAAATCTGCTGACGGAAATCGTCATTCAAGATGGATCAAATCTGCAATCAGAAGACCTTGTCCTGTTCGGCAAGCTCAGCGACCTTAAGAAGCTCCAAATCTTCAACTGTCGTACCTTGAATGACGAGATGGTTGCCCAATTGAGTGGCTTGAAGGGCCTGACAAGCCTGGCCCTGACGAACTCGGTGATCAATGATTCGGGCGTTGAGACGATCGTAAAGTCGTTCCCGGAGTTGACGGAACTGGATCTGTCCTCAAACACGAACATGACAAACGGCGTGGTCAAGATCATTAGCAATCTTGGCAAGCTGCAACGACTGACGTTGGTTCAAAACCAGATCAACGATATCGGTGCTCAGCGACTTTCGAAGTTGCAAGAGCTTCGTTCGCTTGACCTGCGTGGCAACATGGAGGCGGGCGATATGACATTGGAAGTGGTCGCCGGACTGCCTCATCTTCAGTCATTCAAGCATCGAAGCACTGCCGTCAACGATTCGGGACTTGAGTATCTCAGTCAGGGGCAGGCATTGGAGTCACTGCTTCTGCAGGATTTCGTAATCACCGATCAATCCGGCCCGCATCTGGCAAAACTCAGCAAGCTGTCGCAACTCGAAATCTTCCGCTGCCAGGGATTCGGGTCCGACGGGGTGCTGGCCCTCAAGGGAATGGGGCTCATCCGGTTGACGCTACGCGACTTGCCCAATGTTGACGACCGCGCCATGGAGGTCTTCGACGATCTGCCCCAACTACGCAGGCTCTATCTCCACGAACTAACGTCCGTGGGTGACGCGGGCTTAAAGCATCTCGCAGGCCTCAAGTCGCTGGAGTTGCTGGATATCTGGACCGTGCCTCAGATGACGGATGAGACAGTTGATGTGATTAGCCAGTTACCCAACTTGAAGGATCTGTCAATCAGAGTCACGGGAGTCACTGACAGCGCGATTGACAAGCTTCTCACCATGAAAAGTCTTCAATCTTTGACCTTCAAGGAAAATGGCTCAATCACCGCTGAAGGACTCAAAAAATTGTCCGCACGGAAGTGGTCAAAGTTGGATCTTGGAACGTCCAATCAATCCGATGGGAACGACGCCGCAGCACAGTAGTTTGGTAGGTTGCGGGACTTCGCATTTCCCGGATTGACGGTGTTTGATTTGGACGCCCCATTGAATCGGGTTAGGGCCAAAGTCCGGCTCTGTTGGCTGCGATGAAAAGAGTCGCCATCGTCACTGATGCCTTCTTGGCGGGTCGTGATCACGACGGCAAAATCGCTACAGCGACTACAGATTGCCCTTCTTGCACAAGTTTCTTGGGCGGAAGTCTTTGAATGTTGGACAGCGCGTCCATTCGCCGCCAAATATGTGCAAAGCTGTGGCGAGTGTCGTAGTTGCCTGCGGCCACGGCGCTCTGTTGCGGGCTTGCGCACAACGCGCATCACAACACTTTTGAAGATTTCCATCAATATAAATAGCGGAGTTCCGTCATGAAAAAACATTTGATTTCTTGCGGTTTGGTCGCGGCCATGAGTTTTGCGTCCGCCGCAGGTGCTGGCGAGCGACTCCAAAAATGTGATTCGGTACCTGCACAAATTCAAGCGAGGTGCTGCCAAGGAGCCTTGTTGCCGTATCACGTTGCACTGAAGCGTGCGGACGACGCGACGATTGCAGAAGCAGCGCTCGCCCGAGTCACACAAGAACGGAACGACCTGCAGGCCGAATTGGCCAAGGTCCAAGCAGAGCTGAAAGCCTCTGTCGCAGAACGAGATCAGGCTCGCCAGGAAGCCGCCGCGTCGGCCAAAGACGCAAAAGATCAACTGGCTCAGGCGACTGCAGCAAAGCAGGCCGCCGAAGCTGCCGCCAAGGCGAAAGTTGAAGCCGAATCTGCTGCAACCAACGCCAAAGCGGAATTGGCAACGGCTGTTGACGATCTGACGAAGCGAGTGAATGCGGCTCAAGCGGACGCGAAAAAGGCGGCTGAAGAGGCCAAAAAAGCGAGCGATGAATCCAAGAAGGCCACTGAAGAAAAAGAGAAAGTGGCCGCGGACCTCAAGTCAGCAAACGATGAACTCGCTCAGTTGAAGGAGAAGCTGGCGGCGGCTCTCAACAAGAAGGACGAGAAGATCGACGAAAAAAAGGACGAGTAGTTCACCGTTCAACGACATCGGTGTGCCAGAATCGCATCGATCGCGGCCCACCTTCCCAAGACGAGTTGTTTAGGACAGGCTACGATTCACGGTCTACAATCGAGCCCCAATGTCCGCTCCCGTACAGGAACGGATATTGGGGCTCGATCACGTGTGTGCCATTAATTCTTGTCGTGCGAAGAAGTTATCGAAGCATCGCGTCTATCCATCCAGGGAAGAGCCGATGAGATAGCAGACATGTCTAGCCGGCTCGGCAATCCGTCCACCGACGAGTCGCTCAACGGATTTGGCGCCAGATCGAGGCTCACTTCCAATCCCGTCATGCACCTGCGTGGAACGATAAATCTTTCTGTGTCCAAGACGCCACCAACCCTGCAGCCGTCGCGACAGAACGATCGTATCCAACAGAATAGAACATTGGAAATGGTTGGTGTCGGGTCGACGTGCATTGCATCAATTGGTGTCAATCAAAGACTGTCGATTCACTTCTTCGCATGCGCGAATGCGGACATTTGCTGCCAATGAAACGTGAGTTCGACATCGATCATACTGCGTTGGTCCTCGCCCCCGATGGCGGCAAAACGATGCCGCGCGAAAATTCTCTTGCCAATTCGACACCACGTTAGTTGAAGAGGCACTGCGAGAAACTGAATAAACCTGATTTAAATTGCCTGCTGGGGTATTCTGATTGACGGCGGGAGGGCATTGCGGCTCGATCGCGCACCACAACATTGGTTTGCCCCGAAGAACAGGCCCTCTTCAGGCAATCAACCATCGCGCCGGTTTCCGATCGCTTGATGACCCTCGACAAGGAACAACGGATGTCCAGATCGACCACCGAAGTAAAGCGAAATGCACAGTCAGACGGAAAGCTGTTGGCAACGGGACCACTGACTACGGACGAACTGAGCCGAATGGACGCCTATTGGCGTGCGTTAAACTATTTGGCCGTCGGCCAGATCTACCTGATGGACAACCCGCTGCTTCGCGAACCCCTCAGACGAGAGCACATCAAGCCACGGTTACTGGGCCATTGGGGAACCTGTCCGGGGTTGAACATGCTTTGTGTTCATCTCAACCGAGTTATTAAGAACGACGACCTGAATATGATCTACATCATCGGTCCCGGACACGGTGGTCCGTCACTGGTGGCGCATGCGTATCTGGAAGGCACCTATTCCAAGGTATATCCCAACATCAGCCAAGATGCGGATGGAATGAAAAAGCTGTTCAAGCAGTTCAGCTTCCCAGGCGGAATTCCAAGCCACGTTGCGCCCGAAACACCCGGTAGTATTCACGAAGGCGGCGAGCTTGGATATGCGCTCAGCCACGCGTATGGCGCTGCGTTTGACAATCCGGACTTGATTGTCGCCTGCATCATCGGCGATGGCGAAGCAGAAACCGGACCACTGGCCACTGGCTGGCATGGCAATAAGTTTCTGAACCCGGCTCGAGACGGATGTGTCCTCCCAATCCTTCACTTGAACGGCTACAAGATCGCCAATCCGTGCTTTCTGGCTCGCATCCCCAAGGAGGAGTTGCAGAAGTTTTTCGAGGGAATGGGTTACAAGCCGTACTTCGTCGAGGGATCCGATCCTGCCGACGTCCATCAGCAACTGTCGGGCGTTCTCGACACGGTTGTCGCGGAGATCAAACAAATCTGGACAGACGCACGTGCAACTGGAGCTGTCGTCAAGCGTCCGGCGTGGCCGATGATCGTCTTGCGGACCCCAAAAGGCTGGACATGCCCCGCTGAAATCGATGGAAAGAAGTGCGAAGGGTACTGGCGCAGCCATCAGGTCCCGATGGGCGACATGGACAAGCCCGAGCATATCCGGATTCTCGAACAATGGATGAAGACGTATCGACCTGAGGAACTGTTCGACGCGCAGGGCTGTCTCCGTTCGGAGTTGGCAGAACTCGCCCCGAAAGGGCATCGTCGAATGAGCGACAATCCCCACGCCAACGGCGGATTGTTGATGCAGGATCTGAAGATGCCGGACTTTCGTGATTATGCGGTCGATGTACCGAGCCCGGGGGCCACGACCGTGGAGTCGGCTCGTGAGATGGGCAAGTTCTTGCGCGACGTCATGAAGCTTAACCTCGACAGCAAGAACTTCAGGTTGTTCAGTCCAGATGAAAACAACTCAAACCGCTGGCAAGACGTGCTGGAGGTCACCAATCGCTGTTACATGGCCGAGATCTATCCGGAGGATGATCATCTTTCGCCTGACGGTCGAGTCATGGAAGTCCTGAGCGAGCACCAGTGCCAAGGTTGGCTCGAAGCCTATCTTCTAACAGGCCGACATGGATTCTTTTCTTGCTACGAAGCGTTTATCCACATCATCGACTCGATGTTTAATCAGCACGCAAAATGGCTAAAGACCTGCAATCACATCCCCTGGCGACGACCGATCGCATCCCTCAATTATTTTCTCAGCTCACATGTCTGGCGACAGGATCACAATGGCTTAAGTCACCAGGATCCGGGTTTCATCGACCACGTCGTCAACAAGAAGGCAGAGGTGGTCCGCGTTTATCTGCCACCCGATGCCAACTGTCTCCTGTCGGTAACCGATCACTGTTTACGCAGTCGCAACTATGTCAACGTCGTCGTTGCGGGCAAGCAACCAGCACCGCAGTGGCTGACGATGGATCAAGCGATCAAGCACTGCAACGCGGGGCTTGGCATCTGGGAGTGGGCATCGAACGACAAAGGGTGCGAACCTGATGTGGTTATGGCCTGCTGCGGCGACGTTCCGACGCTCGAGACACTGGCCGCGGTGGAATTGATTCATCAACACCTATCGGAGCTGAAAGTTCGCGTCGTCAATGTCGTCAACCTGATGAGGTTACAACCTCAGAGTGAGCATCCGCACGGGATTTCAGACCGTGACTTTGATGCACTTTTTACGAAAGACAAACCGATCATCTTTGCGTTCCACGGCTATCCGTCGCTCATTCATCGGCTGACGTACCGTCGGACCAATCATAAGAATCTGCATGTCCGCGGATACAAAGAAGAAGGTACGACGACAACTCCATTTGACATGGTCGTCATGAACGATCTCGATCGATTTCATTTGGTTGAGGACGTCATTGACCGCTTGCCTCAACTAGGTGCCCGAGCGGCCTATTTCAAACAGGCCGTCCACGAGAAGCTTGTCGAACACAAGGAATACATTGACGAGCATGGTGATGACCTGCCGTCCATCAGTGGATGGAAGTGGGGGGCGAAAGGGCCGACCAATCCGAGACGTACTTCTACCGCAGGCGATAACGTCTGAGTGAGATTGAACGTGAACCGGTCTACGGCCGAGGGGCTGATGATGCATGGGTTGCTGTTCAGTGCAAGTTCGAACGGCAGATATGAGACTTGTGGAACGATTCCAGGAACGAGAAAACGTGACGCCACTATTCGATAAGTCATCGGGCCTTGTGGGTTGGTTCGACGGAGCGAATTTGTTCGATGCCAATATCAGTTGGGTGGCATTCGTTGCTGATGGTCACTTCTTCTCGTCCGTGACACTGAGCTGGCTTGGTCGGCTAAACAAAGGGAGCGCCCTCGACCATCACGGGAAACCAGTTGCCTGGCTGGCTGGTACAATTCCGACCGGGCTTCTCGGCGACTATCGCCCGATGCCACCAATTATGCCGGTCCCGCCATCTCGCCCGCTAACACCCGCGACGCCGTTTAAGCCGTCCTCACAATTCATTCCCAATGTTGGGTGGTCCGAGTTGACGTGGCCAGAGTGGTTACGACAACGATGACTGCGCGGCGAGCTACTTTCGCCTTCATGGGATCTTGCCACGAATTAGTCGCCAGCAGCCGATGCCAACGTGGAAAATCCGTCCTCCATCTCTTTCTGCGACGGACGCACCACTTGACCGATGACTCGGCCCTCGCGCATGAATACCAACGTCGGCCAAAGCTTGACCTGGAATGATCGCCCCAAACGTTGTCCGGGGCCGTCTTCAATTTTGAGATGCTGGATCTGAGGATACTGCGTCAGCAGACTCGCCATTTTTGACTGAATGGTTTGGCAATGCGGGCACCAACTGGTGCCGAACTCAACCACAGTCGCTCCGCCTCGCTGATCCAATTCCTCCCTGGTTAATTCTGACATTTCCCGTCCTTATCAAATGATCGCGAACGCAGCAACTTCGATGGCGGCGGTCCTGAAAGCGCGGTGGACATTTCTCGTTGACGTTCCCATTTTTGGCCATACCGATGGTGAGCCAAGGTGCACGACAGATCGTTGTCGTGCGCCTTGGTATGGTCACCGTTCACAAGCCGAGGACCGGCTCATTTTCCCGTGGCAAAGGGAAGAGTTGCTCTGGTCGATGCACTGCAAATTCGAATGAATCCGGGAAATTGTGGCTGTCGCCTTCTCTTCAGGCTGTGAACTGTTGCCATGGTTTGAAGCCTAGCAAATGAATCACAGCGCTATGTATTTTCTTGGTCATACGCAACGGAAATCGACTGCAATTGTTTGCCAATCTCGACTGCGGTTGGACGTTGCTCAGGCTCGTGTGCCAACATTATCGCGCATAACGAGCCTAATTCTGGTGGCATTTCGCTCGAAAGTCGGGCTGGTAAACCTGGGTCTTGAATTGCCTTCAATAGCTTAGTGAGATCCGTTTGCTTAAGGGCGCGTTGACCGGTAGTCAATTCATATAAAATCAGACCGAAGGCGTAGATATCGTTCGCTGGTGCCACCGCCCGATCGGACCATCGCTCTGGAGCCATGTACGCGGGTGTACCGCTGATTCCGCCGCCTTCATCATTTTCGCTGACGATCTCTTTCGGCATCCGCACGGTTTCGTCGAGCGGACCGATCGGGTGATCTGTGAACGAAGGCACAGAGCCTGAAGTGGTCTGCTGGCTCACTGCAATCAGCAAGGACTCACGTTTGCGAGCCAGTCCAAAATCGAGAATGCGGGCCATGGAATCTTCCCCCACATGAATATTGTCTGGCTTCAAGTCGCCGTGCACAATCTGCTTCGCGTGAGCAGCCACCAGCCCCGCGGCGATCCCTTCGGCAATGCGCAGTCGGACGACCAACGGAGATGGCTTTTTGAGAAATTCTGCCAGGCTCTGCCCATGCAGCAGTTCCATCGCGATGACAAGAAGCCCATCAATCTCATCCACTGCGTAGATCGTGCAGATGTTCGGGTGCATCAGAGGTGCCGCCGCGCGGGCCTCGCCCAGAATGTCCTGGCGAGACTGCCGCGTCTGCCGTTTAAAGACCTTCAGAGCGACCGACCGCTCGAGTCGTGAGTCCCAGGCAGCAAACACATGGCCGAAGGCCCCGTCGCCGCGACTTTCGATCAAGCGATATTGCCCCAAGACCCTGCCTGGTTTGAGCGCGTTCTCGAGATCAAGGTTTCCGTCAGCACGAGTCCAACTGGCAGGGCACAGCCCTCCGCTTTGCAAGGCGTCAAGCACACGCAAAGTTTCATCAACACTGCGGCCAACGGACAGATTGTGAACGACGCTGTACTGCACAACTCCATCTGGATCGATGATAAACGTACCGCGATGCGAGACCCCTTCCGCCTGTGACCAAACGCCATACTCGCGAGCGACGACGCCATCGGAATCGGATGCCAGGGGGAACTCGAGCGAGCCGAGACCTCCATCAGCAGGTGCGGTTCGAAGCCATTCGACATGAGATTCAATCGGATCAACGCTTAATGCCAGCAATTGACAGTTTCGTTGCTGAAAATCGTGCGATCGACTGCTGAAGCTGGTGAGTTCCGTCGGACAGACGAACGAGAAATTGCGGGGGTAGAAAATGAGAAGTAACCACGATCCGCGATAGTCCGACAATGAGAGCGTTTCCACCGGCAACAACGGATTTTTGACGCCGGGAAGCGTAAAGTCGGGGGCCCATGACGAAATCAAGTTGCTGATGGCCATTCAGAGTGTCCTGCGAGATTCGAAACGAGCGTCTCAAGATCGTATCGAACGCGGCAGTCCTATGTCCTTCCAGAAACTCGAAACGCCCTCGACTGTGTGGGCACACACAGTCGTACAGCAGCTCGTTGAACCGATCGGTCGCTGCAATTCGCGTTCTTTGACAGCGATGTATCCCGATCTAAATGAAAAAAACTGAAATCTCGCACAGGAGTGATGGTGTCGACGACTTTTTACTGCGCTTTTTTAGCGCAATAAGCCGATGTAAAAAGCACTGCCTATCTCAATCTGCACCGTTTCTCACGTTTCAAACCCAACTCGCCAACCAGAGCAGCCCAAGATGAATTCAAACGGGAATTTCACCGTCTGGATCGGCGGAAAGTGCTTTTCTATTTCCTTCGTGGAAGTTGAGCAGATCCGCTCCCATTCAGACTCTAACCTCAATTGCTTTTCCGACTTAGCCATCGCGGCGATGATTGCGGAAAGTCAATTTGACGACTGTCAACGAACGTCACAGATTCCATTTGTGAACGTTCTCAATCGCCATGAGATACAACTGCTCGCCGAAGTCCGTCAGTCGATCAAAGCCGCCGGGTAGCATCAGCTCTGCTTCACGTTAATTTTATGCCAACCGTTGAACTGGTAGCCTTTGTAGTTCCAAGGGCACTTTTCGGGCTGAACCTCTCCACTAGAATCCGTCGCACGCACGAGCAGGCTTGATGTTGTGGCGGTGACGGGGACATCGGCTGTCCAGAGAACCCAGCAGAAGTCTCGGACCGGGGACGTCACTTTTGCCGCTTTCCATGTCATTCCGCCATCGGCAGAGACATCGATTTGCTGCACCTTGCGTCCTTTGGTTCCATTGGTCAGCGCAAAGCCTTTCACGTTCAAAGAATGACCGGCCACCGTCGCACCTGCCGCAGGCACACAAATCGCCGAATTCAACATGAACTCATAAATCGGCGTTGTCTTCGCGATCAGTTCGGCGTTCTCTTCAGGGACGACTTTGTAAACGTCGGCCACGAAGTGATTCGGTGAAGGGCGGTCAGCCACTGTGATCCTGTTCAACCACTTCACGCTACGAGCTCCGATGAAACCCGGAACAATTGTTCGCAAGGGGAATCCGTGATCGGGTGTAAGTGGCTTGCCATTCATACGTGTTGCAAGCAGACTCGCACCGGTTAACGATTCGTCCAGAGCCTTCTCAAGTGGGATCGAGCCACCGAAGGGAAACTTATTGTCCTTCTCGGTAACCTCGTCCTGTCCCTCGAACCAGACATGACGGGCCCCCGATTTGATGCCTGCCAGCTTCAACACGTCGACCAGACGAACGCCTTGCCATTCTGCGTTTCCGATGGCCCCTGCGTCCCATTGGACTCCACCGACTTTCTTAATCGCTGCGAATTCTGCGCGGCGGTTTCCCGCACAGGTAATCGTCGCCGTCGTCGTGGCGGCGGGGAATCGTTCGAGGAGCTCCGCCAGCCTGAAGGTTAATGACCGCTCGACAAGCCCGTCGACTGTCAACGTGAGTTCTTTCGCGTCGAGCGACGGAACCGTTCCGTGACTGCGAACAAAGAACGAATTAACCGGTGTGATCCAGTTCTCAATCAACTTTGGCAGTGGTGGTTCGGCATTGAATGGAGTGATCTGGCGAGTGATCAGGTCCGCTACAGCTGGCGGCGCTTGCTGTGATCGGGCTGTGCGAGTCCCGATCGTCAGTGCCAGAATACCGATTGAGCCCTGACCGATAAACCTGCGGCGAGAAAGTTGACGGGACAACATGGGGTGATCCTCAAATGGGGCGAGCAACCGTTTTCCGATCGTGTAACGGATTCTCTCTGGTTGTGAAAGGCCTTGCAACGTTGATGCACGGCTCAAGATCCTTCAAAGGCTTATTGTCCGATGCAAAAAATGTGATTCCTAGACCGGATGTAAATCCGCCCGTCGGCGATCGCGACGGTGTTGATCACGCTTTCGCCCATGTCGTTGATCGCCAGTGGCTCTTGAAAGTCGTCACCTGCTGCGAATACGACGACCTTACCGTTCTCGGCCGGAATATAAATCTTGCCATCGCCATACACCGGGGCGCCCAAATACGTGCTGGTATTGTTGAATCGCTTACGCACGAAAAGTGGCTTGCCCTGCTCCGTTTCAAAGGCACTCAGAAACCCATTGGATTTGACGAGGATCATTCGTCCGTCCGCAACGAGCGGTGACACCAGATGATCGACGGCCTTTGTCTTGTGTTTCCACAGGGTGTGCGATCGCGAGACATCTCCCACTCCGCCGCCCCGCACCGCCTGAATGGAGGCTTCTGTCTGCGATTCGGAATCGAATTTCTTCCAGTCAGTTTCGTTACCACCGCGGTTCTGCACTTCGCTGGCAAGCAATCCGCCTTTGTTGGATGGGTCAAGGAACGCTTCGTCAATTTCGTCCCCTTCCAGAACTCCGTCGTTGTTCTTGTCTCCACGTGCGAACTTCGCCCAGAATGCGTCGGGGATGCCGTAGTCTTTGTCCTTACGGCTGTTGATGATCTCTTCACGAGTGATCTTGCCATCACCGTTTTCGTCTGCAGTCGCACGCCATTGATACGAGATCCCAAAACTTTCCACTGAGAGATAGACGATTCCATCTTTCGTTTGCGGAGTTGTCTTGATATTGCGGCAGAAGATTTCGGCCGCCCACTTGCGCTGCCCATTGGCGATGTCATAACCGATGAGTTTTCCCGTTCCCGCGACGACCAGCTCCGGTCCGTTGGGAGTCTCACAGACGATCGGATGCGAATAACTCACAGCGAAATCGGTGCGTTGATCGCGCCAAAGAATTTCGCCGGTCTTCTTGTCGAGGCAGTAGAGGGTCGGCGTCAGATCGTCGTCCTGGCAGAAAAACAAGCAGTCATTGTAGAGCACCGGAGACATACCGGGGCCCCAATCAAATACGAAGAATGGCTCGGGAACTTTCTGCTGCCAGACTTGCTCACCGGACCTGACATCCAGAGCGACCAGGCCGATTCTCGTGAAATAGATATAGACGCGTTCGTGGTCTGCTGCAGGCGTCGCCGAGGCATAGCTATTCGTGTGGTGAATCGTCGGAAGTCGCTTCTCGCCCGCGGAGTATTGTTTCTGCCACAAGTTGTCACCCGTCGCCGAATCGTAGCAAAACACGTAAAACTGAGTTGGAAGCTCGGATGTCTCGCCGTTCGCAGGATCATTCTTCGGTTCTTGACCTGGTAGATATCGCATTGAAGTGACAAACAGTTTGCCGCCGACGATGGTAGCCGCACCGATTCCATCACCAATCTCTGCCGACCATTTCACGTTGTCGCTGTGCGAAAATGTCGTGGGCAGTTTTTGGGCCGCACGATAGATCCCGGTGCAGTTTACTCCTCGCCATTGTGGCCAATCCTCGCCCAGCGAGTGCGCCGACAAGTAACAAGTCGAACTGACAACGATGAAGGCGGAGACGATTCGGAAGCACGCGGCCATCTGAGAGTATCCTGTGGTAGTCGAGAAGGGTGCGGCAATTGATTGGTCTGCGTCAATCGGTGTATCCTGTCCCGAGGCAAGTTCCACGATCACAGATCCGGCTCGTTGAAATCAAGCGTACAGGCTCACCAGCACCGCATCGGTTCACTCAAATCAGGGGAACAGACACCATGTTCTTCAAGAAGCCATCGCGTTTTTTGAATCCGTGCAGCGTTGGTCCTCGTCTTTTCACAGACTGAGACACGGGGCGTCGTTTCCTGATGATTGCACCGCGTGTCAGCCTGCTGCACTTGGCCGCGTCACAATTCAATCGGAAAGTGTTGTACCAATGAGAAGGCGTGATTTTCTCCATCTGACGGTCTGCGGCGCTGCAGCAGGTTCGACGCTCTTTCTACCTCGCTTTACGCGTGCCGCAGTGGATGCGTCGGCAACTGGCCAAGGTCGATTCGATGTCGTGATTGCTGGCGGTGGACTTGGGGGTGTCGCCGCGGCGTTGTCCGCACTGCGTTCTGGATTAAAGGTATTGATGACGGAAGAGACCGACTGGATCGGCGGGCAACTGACACAACAGGGAGTTCCTCCAGACGAGCATGAATGGATCGAATCATACGGCAGCACGAGATGGTACCGTGAGCTGCGACGCGACATTCGCGAATACTATCGTCGCTATTATCCGCTCACAGAAGAAGCCCGCGCACGTTGGAACTTGAACCCGGGAAGTGGCGGCGTTTCTCGACTTTGTCATGAACCGCGAGTGTGTCTCGCGGTACTGGAAAGCTGGCTCGCGCCGTTCATCGCAACGAGACGACTTTCTTTGCTGCTGGAACACCAGGTCGTCGCAGCAGACATCGAGCATGACCAAGTGCGAGGCGTCACCGTTCGCAGCCTTAGATCGGGCGCGAAACGGGAAGTCGAAGCAGCGTACTTCATTGATGCGACAGAGTTGGGGGACCTGCTGCCGCTCACAAAGACAGAGTTCGTCACCGGGTGCGAGGGCAGGGCGGCGACTGGCGAGCGACACATGCCAGAGAAGGCTGATCCGGCAAACCAGCAAGCGTTTACGGTTTGTTTCGCCATGGACTATGTACCGGATTCGGACAACACCATCGAGAAACCGAAGGAGTACAACTTCTGGCGTGATTATGTGCCACCACTGACGCCGCCGTGGAGCGGCAAATTGCTGGATCTGGGCAGCAGCCATCCACACCACCTGAAGCCGCGTCGTTTTGCATTTGATCCGACTGGCGCAACGAAAAGTGATCAACCGAATCTTTGGCGTTATCGGCGGATTGCCAGCAAAGACAACTTCCAGATAGGAACATATGCGGGTGATATCACACTCGTCAATTGGCCACAGAACGACTATCTGCTCGGCAATCTCATCGGGGTCAGTGACGACGATCGCCTCGCTCATATTGCTCGCGCAAAGCAACTCAGCCTGTCATTGCTGTATTGGCTGCAAACGGAAGCGCCCCGTTCCGATGGCAAGACCGGGTGGCGCGAACTTCGCCTACGTGGTGATGTGCTTGGTACGGAAGACGGTTTGGCGAAATATCCCTACATTCGTGAAGCTCGGCGAATCCAGGCCGTCACAACGATTGTCGAACAGGATTGCGGGGTCGAAGCTCGAGCCCTCGCAATCGGCCAGGCCGAGTCGGACGTGATCGCGAAGGCATACCCGGACTCCGTCGGTATTGGCAGCTACCGGATCGACTTGCACCCCACAACGACAGGCGACAACTACATCGATTTCGCATCACTGCCATTTCAGATTCCACTAGGCTCGCTGGTGCCGGTCCGCGTCGAGAACCTGATCCCCGCATGTAAGAATATCGGCACCACACACGTCACGAACGGCGGGTATCGCTTACATCCGGTTGAATGGAACATTGGCGAATCGGCAGGTCTACTGATCGCATTTGCGAAGTCGAGAAACACGACCCCTCGGGCCGTGCATGCCAGCGTTGAATTGAGATCGGCATTCCAAGAGCGACTGCGAGCACAAGGTGTCGAAATTCAATGGCCGAAAGGTCCGTTTTGAGCGGTGCCCCGCTGTGACGTCCGGCCACCACCGGGAATTCCCGCGGTGTCCGGACGCTCGGTACCGGGCCTCAAGACCAAGGGCCCGCAAGTGGTGCAGCAGGGACGGCGATGGACTGGAATCGGACGAATCGAACGGCATTCCGATCTTTCCAACTCAGAATCGGCATGAGCCCTCGTTGCAGCATGGCATCTGCTGCACGTTCACCCAATGCGAACTCGGCACAGGGTTGAAGTTTGACCTCACCATCATCGCGATAGGTGTATGCAGGCAGATCTCCCACATCAGTCTGGAGTGGCAATTGCATCCCCCAACCATCTGCCGCGAACTCCTGCGCGATCAACTCGGCACAGAGATAGGCGGGGTTGCCCCATAAGAACGCCTCGTGACATCGGTCCGGCGAGAATTCTTCGAACGCAAACCCTTCAACTTCGTCGGTTTCGCGACCATAAGGCATTCGCAGTAGAACACGCGGCAATGCGAGCCCCACCCAAGCCGCCGCGGATGAGCGACGAATCGCTTGCCAACGATCGGAAAGCTCAGCGTCCAGCGGCTGCCATCCAGATGGATCTGAAGCGTCGGAGAGCTGCGGGCATCCCAGAAGGCTGCTTGCGGCTCCGGTGATGAGTGGCGTTTGAATTCGTTCTGCCGTTGCGGCCAGCGCCCCAAGCAATGCGAAATCATTCGGCCGTGCGGCGATCGTAAAGTCTCCAATTATCACCCCCCAAGGCACGGCGCCGACGCCTTGGTTCGAATCGCCAACTAACCGCCGAAAGAGGTCCCACTTTCCAAGTTGGTCGTCATCCTTAGGAATGTCTGCGAGCAGTTCGTCATAGGCGACATCTAACAGGTGCACTTGAATTGCCCCGTCATCCTCGATGTTTGACACGAGACTCTGCAACGACCTCCAGGACGCTTCGAGCGACTGGAACGAAGGGGAATGCAAGACTTTTCGCAATTCGTCGCCGATCGCCTTGTCGATAGCGGATAGATACACGCCCTGTTGCGGATCGGCCTTGGGAACGATGTATGGCGCCACGGCTTGTTCGATCAACTGATGAACGCCAAGGGGCTCGGAAATTGGGGCCGGTGCTTTGCCAGACATTGAGCTCCCCGGTGAAGGCTGCCCTAAAAGTCGCTCAAGCAGGGTGGCGTCATCTTCCATCGGCCCCGATGGCGAGGCCGATGGGGCATCGACAGTCGGCTGGGCGGACAACGCATTTGCCAGCAGACCTTGCCTGAGTTCGGCGGCAGCTTGGCTGAATGTTGCGGAGTTCGTCAGCTTTTGGCGCAGATCCATGAGAGCCCGAACGGACGGCAACCTTTGCAACAACCGTTCGGGACGAAAGTCATCCAATTCACGGATCTCGAAATCCTGGTTCGTCGTAGCGCTTACACCATCCGCAAGTGACACACGGGGCGCAAGACGCTGCAGGACTTCGTCAAAGCGGTCGATGTCGATCCGGATCACGGGCCGTTGTCGTAATGCATGCTGCGGCTGTGATCCCGTGACGGAGCCGTTTCCAGAGAAATTTCCAAGAACCAAAACCTTCAGCGGCGCATCGTCGTCTCGCGGACGGTCTGATTGAACCTGCGGGCTTGCAAACGAAAATCCGAATTCCATCCGTGCCGACATAGGATCTCACTTTCTAAGCTGAGTCAAGATGGTGATTGCGAAGCGTTCACGATTGTACTCGGATTCCGCACAACATACTGCTCACGACGATACGGCCACGGACAATCAAGTCCTACGCTTTTAGTCCGTCGAGGCATCCGCATCTCGCCTCGAAACGAACCCCAGCGGCTGTCGCTGTGCGGTACCAACAAACTGTGTGAGCAATTGAATCTCATTCGACACACAGTCCTTGGAGATTCATTCATGCCATACGACAGATCACTCGCGTGCCAGCTTGTGCGAGAAGCATTGCCCAATCATGTGAGGAGTGTCAAAACTGATCGGGATTGACGACATCGACCGTTTCAACGCAGATTGTGACATGATGTTCGTTCAAGATGTCGCGACGAAGGTAGTCGAGCATCGAGTCGGAGACGGCGCGGGTCACGACGACTTCGATTCTTACAAGGGACGAATTCGGTTCGAAGCTGGTTGAGAGGTGTCGGCGGCCAGCGCCCTGGCAAGGAATTAATGTATAGCCGGACGCCCCCAGGCGAACGAATTCTGTCACGAGTTGCTCCTGCAGACCAACGTCGGCAACAATTGTCAGACGGCGCATCGCAACCAATCCACGTTTGCGCGTGGAAAACTCGTGTTCACTGAGTTGGCGATGCAGATCCAGTCCAGTGATCGTCAGGTTTAAGCCTTCCTGTTCGAAGTCTCGCTGCATCTGCAGCAGTTTTTCCATCACGCTGCTGTCGACCAGTTTCGTTTCGGACAGGTCGATCACCAGGTTATTCCGTCGCAACAAACCGATTTCTTCGAGCTGACGCTTGAACGGAATCCAGTTGCTGAAAACAGCAGAGCCGTACGCACGAACAAGGTACGTATTTTCACCCGTCTGCTCGACATCCAGGTACTGCTTGAAAAGGGACTTGATGGGCACACCGTTGATCAGGTGCACGGTAAATTTCACTGCGATTCCGATCACAATTCCGATCAGAAGATCGGTCGCCAACACGCCGACAAGAGTACAGGCAAAAATCAGAAGCTGTTCTTTGCCGATGTGGTAGACGTGCAAGAACTCGCGCGGGTGAGCAAGGCGGAATCCCGTGTAGACAAGCATTGCCGCCAAGGCCGCCAGCGGAATCTGATGAATCAAACCGGGTACAAATGCGACGAACGCCAGCAGGAACAATCCGTGCCACATATCGGCGAAGCGCGTGCGAGCGCCATTGTCGATGTTCGCCTTGCTACGCACGATCTCGGAAATCATAGGTAGGCCGCCGATCGAAGCGGCCACCGTATTCGCGATGCCAACGGCCAATACGTCACGGTTGAAATTGGTCTTTCGCTTCCACGGATCAAGCAGGTCGATCGCCTTGGCGCTAAGCAACGATTCCAGGCTGCCGATCAACGCAAACAAGGCGACCCATTTCCAGGCCGCCGGATACTTTAGAGCCGTGAAATCGGGATGCGCCATCGCAGCGATCAGATTCTTGGGCACATTCACCAGAAAACGTTCACCCAGTTTGAATTCATGACCTGCCAGTGAGTACGTGTGGTCGTGCGAAAGATCGAAATACTGCCCCAGCGGGATCGCCACAAGAATCACGACCAACTGCGGCGGGATGCGGCGAATGTTTTTATTTTTGATCAGTGGCCAGCCAAAGAGAATTGCCAAACTGACCAGACCAATGACGGCGACTTCGGGGTTCATTCCCAAGATTGACTCGGGCACCTTGGCGAGAAGATGGAGCGGCTCACCCGTGACTCCCATCACACCGAGAACGATGTGAATCTGTTTTGAAATAATGATGACGCCGATCGCCGCCAGCATCCCGTGAACGGTTGAGCTTGGGAAAAATTCGCCCAAAAACCCCAGCCGAAACGCTCCAAATGCAATCTGAATGATGCCGGCAACAAAGCCAACCGCCAATGCCATTTGGTAGGCACGTGTCGCCGCATCTGGATCGTCACCGAGAATTGCTTTGAAATCGGTAACGGCTCCCAGCACGATGACGATTAGGCCGGCAGCAGGCCCTTTGATTGTCAATTCCGAATTGCTGATCAACGATGTGATGATCGCGCCGACGATCGCGGTGAAGACTCCAGCAATCGCCGGGAATCCGCTCGCGAGAGAGATCCCCAAACAAAGCGGCAACGCAATCAGAAATACCAGGAATCCAGACAACAGGTCATTGGAGAGATAACGCTTGAATCCACGCACATCGCCGCGCGGAACCTCCGCCTCGGTGAGGCTCTGTTGAGTGGCCTGGGGCATTCTTAAAGAGCCTTTTGCTATGTCTCTATCACGGAGGTACTTATCACGAACCTCATTGTACACGAAAACAGGGAACGGCTCTCGTCAAGACCGCAGAGCCTCCAGGAATCGTGCAGAAGATCTGCTCGCGCTTCTCAGAATTGCCACGTGGCGAGCTGAGAAGCCAAGTGAATTTAGGGGATTTCTAAGAAATATCGACCGTCAGCAACCGAAAACCACAGTTTCGTCGTGCGGGCGTCATTAATAAGAATCACGCTGATGATGCCAGCTTGGCGAGAAGATGTCGCGGTGAAATGAGACTGACAGCAGTATGTCGTGGCGGGGGCGAAAAGACTCTATTCGCTTGAAATCAATTTCACTGGTTTCTCAGTACTTCCGCGGTAGGACGATTCGGTGCAAGGAACGCAACGCATTGCCCCAGCGCAATCAGTCCAAGTGTGGCAGCGGACACCCACCCCCCCTTGATTGAACCCACAATCAGGGCCGCGGCAGTCAGCGCGACAATACTTCCGCCAAAAGGCACTAGTCGTCGATAGAGCGAACGGCGCTCAACGTCTGCGACGAAAAGCGCTGCACGAGCGGATCGCCCCTGATCGCTTTCTTGCTCAAGATTAACCGGAATTCGCAGGAACAGGTTGCCCTGACGAATGATGCCGCCGGAATTCAGAATGGGCTTAGAGAGACGACGAGACGGCACTGGGAGATCCTTTCTATCCGCATTCAACAATGCATAAGTTTCGGCGCCAGGCCGGCGTGATGCGCGTTTCGAAACAAAAGTGCCTTACTCACAGCAGGGCATCTGGAGTCGAACCATCAACCACAAAGCCCCCTCTGAAAGCACCTCCGTGCATACTCAGATTCATTCGATATCCAATCAAGACTCTTGCGACTGTCGAATAAGATGGGTTCGACAAGAGCAAGGGGACGCAATGTGCTCACACTGAAAGGGCGGGGGATCGATCAACCCGCGGCAATCGAACTTGAAGCACGGTCAATCATACCTTAAGAAACCGTAAGCGTCTAGAGGCGATGTGCTCGGTCCTGGCCGGATCGCGAGCATCGCCCGCAAAGACGCATACGTGCTCTGAGCGAGTACGTCGACGCATCAATTTCGATGTGCAGATCCATAAAGCGTGTTCGGCAGCTTCCGGCCGTGGAGTCCGAAAACATCAATCCGACTCAGCGTGATGATGGGACGTCATTCGTCGTTTGCCGATCAAACTCAATTTGCTGGCGGCGACACTGGTCGCCCATGCGCTCTGATGAACTCGCCGATCTGATTGATGGCGATACGTGCCTCAGGAAGCAATGGTTCGTGCGACTGAAAGACATGAAACATGCCTGGCCAGATTTCGAGGCGGACCGAACCCCCGTCAGCGCGTGCCTTCTTGGCGACTCGAATGCTATCGTCACGAAGCATTTCATGTTCTCCCGCTTGGATCAATAGCGGGGGAAGCCCTCGAAAGTCGCCGAAGACAGGCGACGCCAGCGGATCGCGTTGATCTGCTGTGCCTAAATAGTGGTCGCGGAATACCGGCATTGTTCGAGCGCTAATGATTGGATCGTCGACCGTTTTCAGAGAATCACTTTGGAAAGTCCAATCGGTACATGGAGAAATCGCAATTGCTCCCGCAGGAAGCGGCAAGTGGCGATCTCGAATCGCCAACAGAGTTGCCAAGGTGAGATTGCCGCCTGCGGAATCCCCAGCAATGAATGTTGAATGCGCTGGGGAGGGTCCGCTGGGGCCGTTCGCGACCATCCAATCATGCGCTCGAACGCAGTCATCGAGTCCGGCAGGAAACGGGTGTTCCGGCGCGAGACGATAATCCGGAAGAAGGACTGCGCATTGGGCAGTGGCCGAGAGATGTGCGGCCAGCGGTAAGTAGAACCCACCCGCGCCTGACACGAATCCGCCTCCATGAAGATAAAGCAGTCGTACGTCTGGGTCGGCGCCGGGAGCAACCACCCATTCACAAGGAATGTCTCCCACGTTCACACGAGTCAGTTTGACACCGTCAATCGTCGGCATTCGGCGTGATCCCATCCCGGCACGCAGCGCCGTTAGATCAAACTGCCGAGTTCCAAATGGCGTGCCCGTGCGAAGTTTCTCCAGGTACCGACGTCCCTCGGCCGAGACCTCTCTCTGCCAAACATCCGCCGCGGCCAGTCGACGGGCAGGAACGAGAAGGTCGTCCAGAGCGATTCGTTCAAAGACGAGTTGAGATTGACTTCCTTCGTAAACGATTCCGATGTCATCCTGACCGACGCGAGTCAGACTTGGATAACCCGCACCGACACCTTCGTCCAGGAGCAAATGGTGCGAATCTGGCCAAGTCGCCCCCTCGTCGAAACTGACTTGGATCGTATGATTCATTCGCCCTTTCTGCGTGTGAGGATTGGCAAACAACAGGATGTGCTTTGTTTCACTCGCACGATGGTAGCGGACGCTCAAAAGACTGCCGTTGCAGTTCGGCTCGATCAGAGTGCAGCGGTTTGTGACGTGCGGGGTCCATGTCTGGCCAAGATCGCTCGTGACGACAACCGCTCGAAATCGTTCGCGGTCGTTGCGAACGTTGAGCATGATTGAGCCATCATCCAGCAACGCCGCCTGGCATTCGTTTCCGCCCGTGTATCCCGGCTTGCCGACGGTCCAGGTTTCGCCATGATCGTGGCTGACCATGAGTGTTGCAAACGTCTCCAGTTTCTCACGGCCAGTGCGCCCTTGTACCGGCATCACAAGCGTTCCATCGGACAGGCAGATTCCAGACTGTGGCGAGGGAGCCAGCAACCACCATGATTCGTCCTTTAGCTTGCGAGTCAGGTTCTCGGGCTTGGACCACGTGATTCCATCGTCCTTCGATCGAACCATCATAAACTGAGCCGTCTTTCCAATTTCAAACCCCGGCTCTGAACCGTCCCCGACCCATTGATGCTGTCCGGGCTTGCCACTCATCCAGAGGGCGAAGCAAAAGATCTCGCCCGTCTGCTGGTCAACAATGATCCCGGGATCGCTGCAACCATTTAGTTCTTGGGGCAGGCCACCATACTCTCCCATGTCCATGATGACGCGCACCGGGTCCCAGGTCTGTCCGCCGTCAGTACTGCGGCTGAGACCGATGTCGATATCCTCTTGCAGGTCGCGGCCCTTACGACGGCGCATGTCGCAGACCACCAGCAGAGATCCTTTCGGAGATGTTGTCATCGCCGGGATTC
Organism: Schlesneria paludicola DSM 18645; assembly: GCF_000255655.1. Taxonomy (NCBI): domain Bacteria; kingdom Pseudomonadati; phylum Planctomycetota; class Planctomycetia; order Planctomycetales; family Planctomycetaceae; genus Schlesneria; species Schlesneria paludicola. Next base: position 420,386 of record NZ_JH636435.1, read on the forward strand.
GGTAGGTGTGAACACCGTCGTCATTGTGCTTCCGCAGTGCGACGCCGATGCGATGACGCAGTTCTATGTGACGATCTTGCGGGACGAGATGTCCAAGGGTCGTTTCAACGACCGTGCAAGTCGCCGCAACTCGATGCGCAAGACTGGCAGTGTCCTTCAGTCGGCATGCCAGCCAGAACACATTTTTGCCTTCGTGAAGCGGTTGATCGACTTCAAAGAGAATCGTCGCAGCAGGCGCAAGGGTCTTGCCAACGACGGTGCCTGTCGTAAAGACGTCTTGATCGCCCGTTGCGAACAACATCAGCGAATCAAGGTCGCCGAGGTCGTCTGTTCCGTTGAGCGTGAACCCCAGGGTCCGGATCTGTACGGCAGCCCCTTTTTCCACGGCGACAACGATGCGCAACAACGGCCCGTACGCATTACGAATCAACATCGGACAGATGGGCCGTGTAACGGTTGCCGTGGCCTGCTTCGCGAAATCCTGACCACGAAGCTCGCTCACCCTGATCACGGATGCGCACAGCACACCCAGCACCAAGGCGGAGTTGAATGCCCTTTGCCAAAACGCAAAAGAGCTTCGAATGCCGATCGTTTCCAAGTGAGGACGAGAAACACATTTCATGATGTCACTCTTGGGGGGCATGACTTCGCCAACACGATTCTGCATTCGCCACGGCTTCATTGTCGAATTCGGCGCGGTGCATTGCAGAATGCGAATCCATAGCTGGTTATGGTGTGCAAAGATACCCCTGATCCGCAAGGACAAGCATCCGGATCTGTACGAACCGCCCAATTTCGCAATGACGGCCGTAACCGCCGTCTGGCCAGCGAATCATGGAGAATAGAGATACCGCGGACCACTGAATCAGCGCGGCGTCGTGAACTCGATGGGGTACGGCCCCACATCAAAGCTTTGAGCGTAGTAGCCCTTCACACCAACATCGAGAGCGAGCTCGCTGCGAATTCCGCGTCCCGCCTGAAGGCTCTTGAGCGCGAAGCCAAAGTCCCATTGGGGCCGCCAGCCGAGTTCCGTCTGGGCTCGATCGCTGACGTAGACGCGATCGACCTCCGTAAACATTGTCCAGTTGCGGGCACGATAGATTGCGTCACTCTCGGGAAAGTACTTGAGCAGGACCTCTGTCGGGTTGGCGCGGAGTGTTGGCAGGTCTTTCTTCGTAAATGGCGTCGGCGCAGAAATGATGTAGCAGCCGAACCCAAGTCCCGGAGCTTTCTCCATGGCCAGAAAATGAGCGCTCACGACATCTTCCATGTCGACACGTCGATACAACAGCTCATTCAACTGAACGTTCTCCAGACTGAACTGAGAGCGAACTTCTGCAGAATCATCTTCTTCCGGGAAGAATCGAGAGGTCTTCAGGATGATCACAGGAAGCCGCCCCCGTCGTGCGAACATCTCGCAAAGGTGTTCCGCGGCAAGCTTGGTCACACCATAAATGTTCTTCGGAATGGGCGTCACGTCCTCCGTGATCCAAGCTGCAGGCATTCCGGGCATAGGATTGAGTGCGGAACCGAAGGTGCTGGTCGTGCTTGTGAATACGAAACTTTGCACCCTGGACGCAACCGCCGCCTCAAGCAACGTCAAGGTCCCGGTGACATTCGTGTCGACGAACGCCTGATGCGAATGCGTGGCTATGTGCGGCTTATGAAGCGTGGCCGTATGAATGACGTGAGTGGCGCCACTACAGATCTTTTCGACGAAATGCGGATCAGCGATGGACCCAATGTGATTCGTGTAAGACGAGGGCTTCACATCGACGCCGATCGCATCGCGATTGAGCTTTCGCAGCGTTCGCATCAGGGCTTCACCAAGATGTCCCGCGCTGCCAGTAACCAGAACCGTCATTCGTAGCTCGACCTCCTCTGAAATCGTATCAGAGCCAAATCGGCCGACAAGGTTCGCGTGCGTCGAGATATTGGGCCGAGCGAGTTGTCGGATCGAGACGACGAACGACGTGCATTACAATCGGAGTTGAATCGTCCGCTCGCATGAATCCCCTAGTGCATCGCGCGACGGCAAGGCGAAGGATGATGGCGTCAGTGACCTGGACACCGACACGTCGGCGTGCAGCATGGCGTTTGTGGATAACCCCACACGCGAATTGTTCCACAGTCTCCGTCGCTGATCAATCGCCCATAAAGGCAACTCAATGATCCACAGCCATTGCATCCATCTGAACGACACTGCCCCGATGGACAGCGGGCGTTCCCTTGGCTCCCACCGTGCGGGGTCGAGGAAATTGATGTATATGTTTGAACTGGCTGTTGGCAGGTTGGGCAATAGACGGATTGTGTCTGCACGCATTGGCAGCCAACGACATGAAAAAGCACACTCATCAGTGCGACAGTGGACCAGAATCGCATCGTGGTTCAATCCTTTTCGCGGCCAGAGGAATCATCCTTGATTCCAGAATCGACGTACCGAAATTATCGGCCCTCTCATGAGGGAGGTTGCAGTCGATTCGTCGTTCCGTTTGTGCGATGGATACCACAGAGGCGCAAAGTGACGGGATTGCCGGTTCCGAAGACTGGGTAGACCTTGACGGCAAGAATTATCCAGCGTAATTGAACGCAATAGGGCGGGACATCTGGAAGCAAACGCGCCCTGAATGAATTCGAGAGGTTACATCGACCAGCAAAGATTTAACTCGCTTCGTCGATCCCTCGAATCAGTGTTGCCATTCGGGCGTCAATACGAAGTTCATTTCCGGACGCCCGCTGCCCGAAAGGACGCCCGCTTGAGATTCGTCCGAATCGTGCCTAATCATCATCCAACGCAGCGGCGAATTGCTTGATTGCGTGGCTTTGTATCGTCCCGACAGTCGGTGGGAAGCAGTTTGGATGCGCCAGAACGGAATGCGCATAGTCCCATCACTCAGAACATACCGCCACCCAAGGGTCTCGAATCCTGGTTCCAGACGTCACCGTTGTCGGACTGACGAACGAGCCCCGCTTCGAAGTTGGTGAGATATGGACTCGTGCCGCAATCTCGTCGCGATCTCAAATTTGCCGTAACTTCGGTCAGTCAACGAGAGGTCGTCGACATCTTCAAGCTCGCGTCGCGCACAATTGCCAGAGTGCGGCGAGACGCGAATCCCAACAGCTACTTCTCTGGGGCGAGAAACTTGAACGGCTCTGCCTTCTTAAAATTGCCTGTCTGATCACCTCCGACGGGAGTTTTTCCCGTGACGGTCAACTTACGCGTTCCTGCGTCCGCGTTGAAGTCGATCTCATCAAGCTTCACCCAGAGGACACTGGGCATGAACGTATCTTCGAAATAGTACACGCGATTCTTTTGATCAGAGACTGTCCGCCAGAGAGTGGATGAAATGTTTGGCTGGTCTGCTGTACCAATTCCTCGTGGCACACTGACATTCCGCATCACGCTGAAGACGCTGGCCACGGCCTCGCGTAAATCACCTGATTGTCGGCAGGCGTTGATATAAAACGACGCGCGTGCGAATCGATCGGCAGCACGGTTCGTACCTGGCAGCATGATTGTTCCACCAATCTGCTGCCAGTACTTGTTCAGGGCGAGTTGTTCGTCGAAGACGGGTGAATTCGTCATCACTTGGAACTGCTTGCCGTGATGTATGACGAGCTTTCCTTTGATGTACTCAAAAATCGCCGAATCGCCCGCGGAGTCAGAGATGGCAAGATGCACAGTTCCCTTTGCCCCGTTGGGAGCTTCGGTCGTGACAATTCGAAAAGACTCCTTCTTCAATTCGGCGACCGCTTCGTTGACAGTCGAAAAATTATCGAGCAGGTACTGCGCCCATGCCGAGATCATAATCGCCGGACGCGTATCCGTTGTGGGCGCGTATTCGGATTCGGCCAGGTAGAGCAAGTTCGCGACCAAACCCTTTTCGTTCATTCCATCGGCAGTCCCTGCTTCGTAAACCGAAGTGATCACGCTGCCATACTGACTGGTCCACTTCAGTGAGACATCGCCCAGCCCTCCGTCCCGCTTCATCCCACGCGGAAAAATCCAAAGGTTACTGTGCATGTCCTCCACCCAGTCCATCGTGCGCCCGGTGACGGTCTGCTCGTCTTTGCCGAAGTAAACGGCCCGGGTGCACGCCTCCGAAAGAGCAGTCACCCCCGCGGTTATGCCACTCACAAGAATTGCCATGTGGACGAACATCGATCGTCGGAAACGTCGGACCATAATGTCACTCGCTTTAAGTAGGTGTGGCGCACAATTCGCTGTTTCGCAGCATCGACAAATAAGGCTGTGCGTTCCCCGAATGCATCTCGACAACGACTCGTTCCTGCACGGCGTCAGGACGGAATATCGGCATTTAGACGGGATGGCGGGGACTGCACGACCGTTCTCATCGAAATTGATTGGATTGTGTATCGAAACCGAAGCAACATTTCAAAGTGCCCTGAGTGGTTCTCCAGATGGCACGAATCAATCGAGCAACAGACGTCGTCAATTCGGTTTTTTCGCTTCGAATATGGGTGGCCTCGCTACTATCGTCGTCGTTAGACTTCCGTTCTCAGGTTTCATGACACCCAAGGCAATCCTTCCATCAGCGTGGACGCGACATGGTGACCGCAGAAAATCACGACGATCAGGCTCAGGCGTGTCGAGGACAGAATCACAAACCCAGTCGGTACGAACTGACGCAGTTGCGGGCACTGGCGCGGCAGTTCCCCAATATTGATTCGGCACTTGCCGAGATCGCACGCCTTTCGGCGGTACTCACATTGCCGAAAGGGACTGTGCACGTCATCAGTGACGTCCATGGCGAAGATAAAAAGCTGCGGCACGTGATCAACAATGCCTCTGGAACGCTGCGTCCACTGGTGGAACGGCTGTTCCGAGAGAGGATGGACCCGCGTGAGTTTCAAGAATTCTTGACACTGATCTTTTATCCTGCCGAGGTCACTCGCCGGCTGGAACAGACGCTCACGGACCGAGAGGAACTGCGTACGTTTGCTCGTCGTACCCTGAGATACCAGTTTGATCTCGTCCGCGTCTTGGCCGCGCGATATAGCCTGAAACGCGCGATGCAAGTCTTTCCCCGCGAGTATGCCGACCTGTTCGCCGAGATGTTGCACGAACCCACCGCGGATCGGCGAACGGAATTCGTCGAAGCAATCGTCGACGAATTGCTGCTGCGCGGACGTGCGCTCCATCTGATTCATATTACAGGACGCCTGATCCGCAATCTCGCAATTTACGAGCTGATCATTGGAGGCGACTGCTGGGATCGAGGACCGCGCGGAGACCGTGTGGTCGACTATTTGCGTGAGCAACCGCAAGTCTCTTTCATCTGGGGCAATCACGATATTGCGTGGCTCGGAGCGAATCTGGGACACGATGCACTGATCTGCCACGTACTTCGAGTTTCGCTGCGATATCGACGACTTGGTCAGCTCGACGAGGGGTACAGTATTCCGCTCACACCCATCGAACACCTGGCACGAACGATCTACGCCGACGATCCCGCGGTACATTTCATGCCGAAGGCCAGTGGAATGCGCCCAAATCTCCTCGTGGCGAGGATGCAGAAGGCCATGGCCATCATGCAATTCAAGCTCGAAGGGCCGATGCTAGCACGCAACCCGGAATGGGATCTCGATCATCGCCGCCTGCTGCATTCAATTGATCATCGAAACGGCACAATCCAGGTTGATGGCGTCACGTACGAACTACGCGACACACTCTTTCCGACAATTGATCCTGCCGATCCGTACAAGTTGACGGACGAGGAACAATTGTGCATGAATCGCATGCGTCATTCGTTCGTCAGCAGCCAGAAATTGTCCGAACATATGCGGTATATCGTCGCCAATGGATCGATGTATCTGCGGCGCGACAATCATTTGATCTTCCATGGCTGCATTCCCTCTGATACAGCCGGCAACTTCCTGCCGATGCCCGTCGACGGGCAATGGTTGAGTGGTCGAGCGATGTTCGATGCCATCGAGAACCTCGTCGCCAGGGCGCTAGAGGATCGACGCGAAAAGGACCTGGATCTGATGTGGTATCTGTGGAGCGGCCCACGCTCACCTCTATTCGGGAAAGACCGCATCGCCACCCTGGAACGCGACTTCATTGCCGACAAGACACCCCATCACGAAACAAAGGATCCCTACTTTTCTCTGATTCACGAACCCTGGTTCTGCGAAAAGGTTCTCGCGGAATTCGGAGTCGACACGGACAGGGGCCTGATTGTCAACGGGCATGTGCCGGTGAAGATCGAGAACGGCGAGTCGCCACTCAAGCGGAGTGGGAAAGCCATCACGATCGACGGGGCCTTCTCGGAAGCGTATGGCGACCACGGTTACACACTGGTGCTGGAAGCCGATCGCACAATTCTCGCCAAGCACCACCATTTTGAATCGGTTGACGCTGCCATACGACAAGGCGTCGATATCGTTCCCAGTGTTTCGGTGATCCGCGAGTGGGATCGCCCTCGCCGAATGTCGGATACGGAACGCGGCGAGCAGTTCCGGTGTGATATTGAGATGCTGGAAAGACTGATTGAACTTTATCGGAACAACTATCTGAGACAGGACGAATGGCGCCAGTCGGTGAGTTAGCTTGTGTGGCCGCGGCAGAGACCGAACGATCTCTCGCCGGCGGCCCTCAAGGTGATGCTTGCGCTATTTCACGGAGCCAAGTTGAGCAACGAAGCGAGCATTCCGGCTCACGTTCAAAAGTGCGTACCACGTTTTACGGCCCCCGCATCAAGGCAATCGACGACGTCAGCTTTTCAGCACGTCGATAATCTTCTGGAGATTGTTTTCGACGACAATCGGGCTGTTCGCGTAGGCGGCCGTTTCGACCCCACGGCTTCCCAATTTCTCGGCGAACAGTTCTGCGTTGCCTGAGTGATACGCAACAGTGGCGTCTGGATCTTTGAGCTGATGCCCGGTGAGAATACAGACAACACGATCACTGGGCGCGATGACGCCTTCGGCTCGAAGTTTCTTGGCCCCCGCAACACTCGCTGCGCTAGCGGGTTCGCAACCGAATCCACCAGCACCAACTTGAGCTTTCGCGTCGAGAATCTCCTGGTCGGTCACTTGCCGTACGACTCCATCACAAGTGTCGAGGGCGCGCAAGCACTTCTTCAAATTCACCGGACGATTGATTTCGATCGCGCTGGCAAGAGTCGAAGCCTTCCGTTTGTCACGGTCCATCGCCGCAAAGAAGGACTCGATGGCTCCATCATCAGACATACCGCCATCCCAGCGAATCCCTTGCTGCTCATAGAGCTGATAGAGCGTATTTGCGCCCGCGGCATTGATCACCGCCAGACGGGGAATTCGATCAATCAGACCGAGCTGCTTCAATTCCGCAAAGGCTTTTCCGAATGCCGATGAGTTCCCCAAGTTTCCGCCTGGCACGACGATCCAGTCAGGGACCTGCCAGTTCAGGCTTTCGAGAACGCGATACATGATCGTCTTCTGACCCTCGAGACGGAACGGGTTCACACTGTTGCAAAGGTAAATCCCACGCTCGCCCGCCACTTCGCGAACACGCTCAAGTGCGTCGTCGAAATCTCCCAGGATCTGCAGTGTCTGTGCATCGTAGTCGAGGGCCTGGGAAAGTTTGCCGTACGCGATTTTTCCGCTTCCAACGAAAACCACGACGCGGAACAGTTGCGCCGTGCTGGCGTAGATTGCCAAGGAGGCGCTGGTGTTTCCCGTGGAGGCACAGGCCGCGACTTTCGCCCCGGTCATCCTCGCGTGCGTCGAGGCGGCGGCCATGCCGTTATCTTTGAAGCTTCCCGACGGATTCAATCCTTCGTACTGCAAAAACAGTCCGCCGGGATTCATGCCAACATACTTGCCGACCTTCGGACTGGATTGAAGGATGGTCTGGCCTTCACCAATCGTGACAATCTCTTTGTCCGGCGCAAACGGCAGCAGATCGCGAAATCGCCAGACTCCGCTGAAATCGAGCGGGTTGCGACGGCTTGCCCAGCGAAGCTCATATTCACGCAGAGACCTGGGAACGGGCAATTTATCCCATTCGTAGTCGATATCCAGCAAATTCCCGCAATCAGGGCAGCCGGTCAAGACTTCAGAGATATCGAATGTGGCACGACACAGGGGGGCAATACAGCGTTGGAATGAGTGCATGATCGTCTGTTCAAATTCGCGTCAATGAAATTCTGAACTTGTAACGTAAGACATCTGACCGAGCTACAGGTTCAATTACAAATCACAGTCTAGCTAAGTTTGCCAGCCACAGGCGAGAGCAGTCGGCCATGTCAACCGCGCTCTGACAAGGGCAAAAACGGCCGCTTCTCCGGGCCGCAATAAGTTGTCCGTGGCCGAATCGGCTGTGGTGTGCGTTGCTGCTCAATGAAATGCGCCGCCCATCCCACAGATCGACTGACAACAAACAGGGGTACGAACAGGTCCGAATCAAATCCAAGGTAGTGCAACAACCGTGCAGCAGGCCAGTCGAAACTCGGCAGAATTCGCTGCTCGTCCCAAACTGCCGACTCAATGGCAGCGGCAACCTCCTCCATCGGCAGCTTATCGAGCTCCGTCGCCACATCTCGGCAGTAGGTTCGAAGGATCTCGGATCGCGGGTCACTGGTCCGATAGACGCGATGCCAGAAGCCCGGCATTCGTTCATATTGCTTCAGCACCGCGGACACGATCGATTGGGCCGCTCCGGGAATCTCGACCGCTTCGAGAATGTCGATCGCCTGTCGCCCTGGGCCGCCATGCCAAACGCCTTTGATAGCGCAGATTCCGGCAATCGTCGCTGACAAGAAATCCGAGCGTGTCGAAGCCACCACACGGGCCACGAATGTCGAAGGGGTCAGTTCATGCTCGGCACTCAAGACTAAAAAAGCATCCAGCGCCCGTTCCGCTAAGGGAGTGGGCTCCCGATTTGTCAGGCTGAAGAGTAGATTTCCGACATAACTGAGATCATCTCGGAAATCGACGCTCTCCCAGCCAGCGGACATCCGGTGCCGCGCGGCAATAATCAGCGGCAATTGAGCCAGCATCCGCTGGAGCGTTTCCCAGACATCATTTGCGGATAACTCTTCTTCATAAGCATCGGAGAGGGCCAGCAGGCTAACACCGGTTCGTAGGACGTCGATCGCCGGGACATTCAACGGTAGTCGCTCAATCCACCTTCGCACGTCTTCGTCCAAAACCGCCGCCTCATGCATGACGGCTTGAACATCCGCAAGCTGTTCTTGCGATGGAAGATCGCCTTTTACGATCACGTAAGCGGTTTCGAGAAAGCTGGACTGCTCGACCAACTCTTCGACCGCATACCCGCGGTAGAAGAGCTCGCCCCCGATTGAGGAAATCGCGGTCGCGGGCGGAAAGAAACCTTCCTGAATCGAATCAGGGGCATCGATGTCGGTCATTCACGATCCCAAAACAAAGAGAGAAATCGAACATCGAGTCGTTCTGAAGGGCGAAAGACACCACAGCAGGTACCGTGGTGTGCGAATTGATTGCTGCTGAACGACGGCAGGTTGCGAATCGGACTGGACGGGATCAGCGAGTCGAACGAATTGCGCGAAAGGCCAGTTGTTATGACCGAGCCTGTTTCAGGAGTTGTGTATACTCGGTCGCCAGTTGTCGAATGCGGCCAAAGTCACCGCGTTCCAAGGCGTCTTTTTCAACAAGCTGGCTGCCAAGCCCGACCGAACAAGCCCCCGCTTTGACGAAATCGCGCAAAGTCTGCTGGTTGACTCCGCCTGTCGGCATGATGCGAACTTGAGGCAGCGGACCTTTCAGCGCCTTCAAGTAAGCGGCCCCCCCAATATCGGCCGGAAATAACTTGACGACGTCGGCCCCGGCTTCCCAGGCAGTCACAATTTCCGTAGGTGTATACGCACCAGGCATTACAAGTTTGTCGTAGCGATGCGCAAGTTTGATAACTTCGACGTTGACGCACGGAGAGACGATAAACTCGGCCCCGGCAAGCAATGCCGCACGCGCCGTTTCGGGATCAAGCACCGTTCCCGCGCCTAGTAGGACCTTATTTCCGAGTTCCTTTCGTACGGCAGAAATGACGTCAATAACACCTGGAGTCGTGAATGTCACTTCAATGACATTGATTCCGCCTTCGTAGAGCGCCTGCGCCACGTTGACCAACTGCTCGCCCGACGACGCGCGAATGATCGCCACAATGCCGCTATCCAGAACTCGCTGCAGATCATCATGTCGACTCATAGATTTGTCGCTTTGAATGGCCGAAACGGACGCTGGCGCGTCAGGATGTCCGGCTGACAGGAAATAAAAACGAAGGTCCGGCGGAAAAACAACGCGGAATCGACCTGAATGGATTGTCTCAGTTTACGCTCGCGCTGAGAAGCGTTCCGCGTATTCCAGCACCCACTGATCGATGACTTCTCGGAAGACGTCGATATCAACTTGTGTCAGTTGTTGAAAATGCGAACGGCTGAGGACCTCTTTATTACGGATCGCCCCCCGAGCCACGAGTTCCACAATCCGTGTCGGGGAATAGGGACGGACCAGCATTTCGACGTGACTATAGTAGTGAATCAGCCCCTTCGATCCGGCCGTCCCCGGCGCAAGGTCATCCCGTCGAATGCGAGCCCCCCAGCCATCCGCCGACATCAGGGTCTCATAGTCAAAACCGGGAAAGTAGTCGGCAAGTTTTCGGAGGCAGGCTTCAACGTGTTCCGACAATTCGAGACGAGCCTTCGAATGGACATTCTTGCATTCTTCTTCAGTCATGGCACGCAGGGCACGCTCACGACTTTCCGCATCACGCTGTCGTTGGCCACGTTCGATTGCTCTTTCGAGCCGCTGGTCGAAGTTCATTGATCTGTCCGCTGTCGTAAAGAATTGCCGATCGAGCAACATCTGGTGATTCTATTCCAGCGGCCAACAACTTTGAACCACTCCAGCGGTCAGATTCTTATCCGCAGGTGAGAATTGCCGAATTTTCTGCCGCGGACAAGGACTCACTCAGTGGCGATTCGACCTGCCGAAAACGCCGGGATCACGACTCCGAACGTTATTCGATCCCTTCCGGCAAGAATGACTGGGATCATCTGCACCATTGCGATCCAGCGTTCAGAATCTTCGCCTGCAAAAATCCCCAGAAACTGATCTCAGATTCTCGGCTCCCCTCTGGAAGTTCCCCGAATACAAATCTACAACTGAACATGGTGCGAGATGTAAGTCGTACAATTTGCAGCGGCAACTTCCGCCGCATCAGGATCATTTCGAGGAGATCAATCGGCATCGTTCAAATGGGCACGGTTCTTGCTTTGTTCGAATGATCGTGAAAGACAGCCTGATTGCGTGTCAGTTATGGCGACGAAGATCAACAAGGTAAGAAGGGGGAACGATTTCCGAGGAGAAAATCAGATGGTCGGCAATCAAGATCGGCAATAAGGGACGATCATGAGCGTCTGGAATCAACTGTATCAATACCAGCGAGCCATGTCGGTGTGGCAGTGGGCTTTCGCTCTCACCGTCATTGGATTGGCAATCTGGCTGATTATTTGGTTGAGGACATTCTTTCGCGAAGATGCCGACGATGCGGATGACGCCTTGGAAATGCTGACACAGTTCCGCGATTTGCACCAGGAGGGTGGCCTCTCGGACGACGAGTTCCGATTAATCAGGAGCCGCCTGACACATATCGCTCAGGAGGCAAACCTGGCGGGACGAACCGAAACGAAAGAGAGGTCTGCCGATGCCGCTTCTGCGGTTTTAGCGGATCAACGGAATAAAGCCTCTGTTCAATCGCCAGCACAGCACGCAATTGCGGAAAGAAATGGAGAGTCCGTACGGATTACGGACGAAGAAACGGAATCAACGTGAACCGTTGATTTGCGAATCAAAAGCCAGGGACGCGCCGCTTGCTTTCACAACTGTGTCACTCACCGAAGATTTTCAATCGGCAGCGTTGTAAGGAAAGCTGATGGCCTCAGGACGCGATTTCATGTCCGCCGGGAAACGTGGGTCGACCGGCAAAAAGAACGCCAATTGTTCGTTCTGTCGCAAGAGCTACCGCGAAGTCGGGCCGCTTGTCGAAGGGCCGGACGAGGTGTATATCTGCGGCGAATGCATTGAACTGTGCCAGAACATTCTGGACCAGGAAAAGCGGCGACGCGGCGGCGCGGCGAAGCTGTTTAACCGGGTTCCCAGCCCGCGAGAAATTACCGAACACTTGAATCAATACGTGATCGGCCAGGATCGTACGAAAAAGATCCTGTCGGTCGCGGTACACAATCACTATAAGCGATTGATGGCCACGGCAGATCTCGACAACGAAGTCGAAATCGAAAAGTCGAACATCATGTTGATCGGACCAACCGGTTCGGGCAAAACATTGATGGCTCGCACACTTGCCCGCCTGCTTCAGGTTCCGTTTGCAATCGGCGATGCGACGACACTGACCGAAGCCGGCTACGTCGGCGAAGACGTCGAAAACCTGCTGCTAAAGTTGCTGCACGCAGCCGATTTCGATATCGAAGCGGCACAACGAGGCATCGTCTTCATCGATGAAATCGATAAGATCGGCAAGACTTCACAGAACGTATCAATTACGCGAGATGTTTCGGGCGAAGGTGTGCAGCAGGCGCTGCTGAAGATGCTGGAAGGGACGGTCGCAAACGTTCCTCCCCAAGGTGGCCGTAAGCACCCAGAACAGCAATACATTCAGATCGACACGACCAACATCCTGTTCATCTGCGGCGGAACATTCGTCGGCTTGGAAGACATCATTGCGAAGCGTATGGGCAAGCGAACGATCGGTTTTGGTGCATCTGCTGCCGTGGAACACCAGGACACGAAGTCGCGATCAGGTAAGTTGCTCGCCCAGGCCTGCACCGATGACATCATCGAATACGGCATGATTCCGGAATTGGTGGGCCGTCTGCCGGTCGTCAGTGCCCTGCTGCCGCTCCAGGAAGAAGATCTCGTCAAGATCCTGGTCGAACCCAAGAACTCGCTGGTGAAGCAGTATCAGAAGTTCTTCCAAATGGAGAATGCGGAACTCGAGTTCACTCCGGAAGCGTTGCGAGAAATCGCTCGCATCGCCAAAGAGAAAGATACGGGCGCCCGCGGACTTCGATCGGTTGTTGAAGAGTCAATGTTCGAAGTCATGTACACCTTGCCGGATCAGGCGCCTGGCAAGAAGTATGTCCTGACCCCAGAAGTGATCCGCGGGGAATCGTCATTGCGACCACTTGATGATTCGGCTTCGGCTGCGTAAACCGCAGGTGCCGAAAGAAAATTCAGAGCGAGCTCGGCCGTCAATCGGTCGGGCTCGCTCTGTTTTCTTGACATGCCGATACTGAATTGAGGTTCATGATGACGGCGATCACTCAACTCATGATTCTGCCGTCTTCCATGTGAATAATCCGGTCGGCGACGTCAAGAATGCGGCTGTCGTGCGTCACCATCAAGACCGGACAGCCACCAGTCCGTGCAAGTCGTTGCAGCAAATTGACGACGTCGCGCCCGGACTGACTGTCGAGGGCCGCCGTTGGCTCATCCGCCAGGATCAGTCGTGGACCGGCTGCCAAAGCTCTGGCGACGGCGACACGTTGTTTCTGACCGCCGGATAAGCGAGCAGGGTAGTAGTCGACGCGTTCATCGAGACCAACGTCTTTAAGAATCTGAAGACTTTTTTGATGAACCTGTGCTGCGGTGACGTGCGGATGCAGCTCGAAGATCAACTCGACATTCTGCTTCGCCGTCAAAAACTCGAGCAGATTGTGCTGCTGAAAGATGAATCCGATATCACGACGCGTCGCAATCAAATCGGCGGGTGACGCACCATGTAGTCGCCGGTTGAGAACGGTTAGCTCGCCTTCTCGGAATTGCCGCAACGCACCGATCAGCGTCAGAAGTGTCGTCTTCCCGCTGCCGCTTGGGCCAGTCAACAACACGATTTCTCCAGCCGCAACGTCAAGCGAGACGTCGAAGAGAATTTGCTTACGAAGCTCGCCTTCGCCAAATGCGAAATTGATATTTCGCGCACAGATGACGGGCGTGGATTTCGCCTCCGTCGAAGCGGCTTGAAATGTGGTAGCCGGAATCATAATTCGAACTTACTCACCAAGCGGGTGCTGCGGGGCCAATCGGAAAACCATCGAACTAAAACACATCCGCCGGGTCGGCCGATTGTGCTTTTCGGACCGCAATTGCCGCCGAGAGACCACACATAATCAGCGTAAAACTCCACACCATGAAGGCACGTCCCAGTGTCATCGTAAACTGCATTTGAATCGCCTTCGTCGCGACTTGATAGAGCCAAAGGGCAAGGAAGAATCCGGGCACGTAGCCCAAAACCGACAAGATGAACGCCTGGCTCAAGACCACCTGCAAGAGATATCCATCAGTAAAGCCCATCGCCTTCATCGTCGCAAACTGCGGCAAGTGATTCGTGACTTCCGTATACAAGATCTGATAGACGACGACGAATCCAATAAAGAACCCGACGGCGGCACCCATTCCAAAAATGAAATCGATGGGGGCATTCTCACGCAGGAAGTTCTCTTCCGCAGTCACCAGTTCGCTTTGAGTCAGAATCACCGCCTCGCTGCCCAGGTACGGCTGCAACTCGCGGCGCATCGCCTGCGGATCGGCCCCCTCATGAAGTTCAATCAACCCCAGATCGACGGCCCCTGGTGACCGCCCAGGAAAGAGCCGCAGGAAATTCTCGGGCGTCATGTACAGGTTTCCGTCGGCGATGATCGAAATGCCCACGTCAATCGCTCCGATCACGCGAACACGACGTCGATTGACTTCCGTTTCCATGGAACCATCGCGTCGCAATGTTTCCATGACCGGCCCATAGGTCGTACGGCTTCGTCCATCAAAGATGACATGATCGCGCAGCCGGAGTTCCGCGGCTCGAGATGAGTAGCCAGGAAGACTGAGGAGTGGCTGTTCGGCAGATATTCCGTACACCGAGATGGGATGTTCGCGAAATGTCCAGGGATTCCGCCAGCGCGCCTGTGAAAGATACATCTCCTGCACACGAGCCACTTGCGGATGAGCGGGCAGGCGAAAGAGCAAACGGCGTGGAAACGACGCAGCCTGAAAGATGGTCTTCGTACGCGGACTGATGACGACCAACCCCGCCGTAATGCGTCGGGTCAAAGCGACGCTGTTATCCATGGCGCCCTGGCGAATCCCCAACTGCACGAGCATCAGCATCACGGCAACGACAACGCCTGCTGAAGCCACCACCAGTTTCGTCCGGTGGTGAGTCAACTGACGCCAGGCCAACGCAAAACTCGATCGCATCGTGGAAAACCTGAACTCCCAATTTCACGCAGAATAATGACTACCAGGCACATTTCCGATGCGGATGTTTCGTTGAGATCTCTAATTTTGAGCGGCGGAAATGATGCGGGGCTGGTCGCACTTAGGTGGGTTTGCTGGCAGTGACGGTTTCGGTTCCATGTTCGAGGGAGCCGAGATATCGATGGCGACTTCCACACGGGCATTCGACATCCGCTCGACCTTCGGCAGGTCGGCAGCGTCAAGCGTGATTCGGACTTCGAGCACGCGCGCGTCGGTATCACTGACAGGATCGTTCGACAGGACATCTTTGCGAGCCACCAGAAGTCCGATTTGTTCGACTTTCCCCGCAATTCGCTCGCCCGTACTGGTCAGATGAATTGAGGCGTTCTGCCCGACTTGAACGGAACGAAGGTCTCCCTCAAAGATCTCTGCAACCGCCTGCATGTGTGCGACATCGCCAATCTGCAAGATGCCTCGATCATTGACCCGCTCACCAGGACGTGTGTGGATCTTCAGTATCCTGCCCGCGATAGGACTGCGAACCTGCGCGGCGGCCAATTCCGCTCTCGCCCGATTCAACGATGCCGCAGCGACCGCAACCTCCATTTCCTGCAATTGAACGTCCACGTTTCGGACTTCGCGAAGGCTTTCAAGCTGTGCACGCGCCCGTTCGCATTGCAGAAGTTCTCGATCATAGGCGAGTTGTTTTTGTTCGAGCGACTCCTCCGGAATCGCTTTCCGTGCCGCCAGTTGCTTGGCGCGATCGAGTTCCCTCAACATGGCGGCGACCTGCGTTTCCATCTGTCGCACCATTACTTCCTGTGCGTTAATATCACCGGGCTTTGCTCCCGCCAGGATCTGAGCCAACTTGGATTGAGCGACACGCCAACGGGCTTCGGCCTCATCAACGGCAGACTGACGGCGGTCCGCGATATCCAGCACCGCGATCAGATCACCGACATCGACATCTTGACTTTCTTCCACCAGCAGGCGTTGGACGGTAGCCCCTTCATTTCCGGAGGGAACGGAAACGTTAAGAACCGTTCCGCGAGGCTCAAGCCTCCCCAGCGCAGACACTCGTTCGACAACCGGCACGCGCGTCGCCGCTTTGTCTCGAGCCACGGCATCGCGTGCGTACACCCAAACCCCAATTCCGATAATCGCAACGAGAATCAGCGCAATCGAAATACCGACCGGCCTCAACCATCGCCACGGCGCGATGGAGTCGGTATGAGAAGTCATAGTGGAGCCTTCTTTCTGCCGCGAGCAATCGTACTCGCACTCTTGTCAGACGAAGGAGATGTCATCATCCCCACGGCAACACGAGCGCGAAGCGATTCTCCAATCTGACGATAGACAGGATCGGACTGGTCAATCATTCCCACGAACTGCCAAAGGAACAGGCCATCAACCGCCAGCCAGACCATTAACTGATCCAAGCCGTCTTCGGGATCATTCATGAGCCGCTCCCGCAGACGCGTTCCCAGCTTGCGCAGGGGCTCGATCAAACCAGGATTATTCACCGCCGCCGCTAAAACCGCGAGCATGAACCGTGGGATAATTTCCGGATGCATTTCCTCGTCGCCCTCAAATGCACGTTCCGGTGCGTTTGGGTCGGGAAACACACATTCGAGCATCGCACGCGCCCACCGCATTCGAGGTTGGGGATCACAGGAGATCCGTCGCATCAACATCTGTTCTGCGAGGTCGCTATAGTAGGTCAATGTTGCCGTCATGAGCGATTCTTTCGTGGGGAAGTGGTACATCACACCTCCCTTGCTCACTCCTGCTTCTTTTGCCACGTTGTCAATCGTCATCGCCAGCAGCCCGTCTCGAGTGCCGGTCCGGATTGCTGCCTGGCAGATTCGCTCCACGGTATTACCATTTGTCATCGATTGTGCTCCGAAAACCAACCAGACGGATTTACTGTACCGACTGGTCGGTTTGTGTCAATCCCTGCGTGGTGGACAGAGCAGAGTTCACTGCGGGCGAATTCTCCCCCAAAACCGTCGGCAATTCCGCAGCACTACTGGGGCAGTTCAATGTTCGAAATCCCTTTTGAGCCAGCCGGGAAGAGATTTGTGGCAAAGTGAAGACCACGCGGGGCATTGTCACCTCCTTGCTCGATACGTACGGCATAGTGGTATCGCGGCGACTCGTCCGACCCTCCTGCCGATTCCGGCAACTCATCGGGGTCTGGATTGGAAACAACGTTTCCGGTGACGAGGACATCGCGAAGGGGCGGATCGTTGGGTTCCTGCCCGCGATCAAAGCGGAACACGGCGCGGCTGGCGTCCGTCCACATCCAATAGGAATCGCCATACCCGAATTGTGAAATGATGTTGTTTGCAATCAATGAGCCACCATCCACATTCGCTGGGACAGCGGCGCGTTCATTTGTTGCGGGAGTCGCGGGTTCTGCCCCTGAACCGGACATTAGTCCAATTGCCCAAAGCACGCTACGAGAGAACTGATTTCCGGTGATCAGGACATTTCTTGACCCGTGCATGGCCTTCATTCCAATGAAGCAGTTGTGCACGATATTTCCACTCACGATGACATGATCCGAGTGAAGATCGATTCCTTGAGCGGCGTTTTCAATCAGGTTCCCGATGATTCGCGTTCTCTCACTGACAGTGGGCCCCGTCACAATCAATGCCGAGCCTTGGTGCCAGTTATTGACGTATTCAGCATCCCAGACCTCTTGCGAAATCAGCAACCCCTTCGTCGGATTTTTCTTGACGAAGGAGCCCAGTTGATGTTCCTTCTTCAATTCGGGAGTCGGTCGCAAATGATTTTCGACGATCGTATTTCCTTGAATCAACGCCCCACGGCAACGATTGAGCGCAATGCCAGTGCCGTCAATACAGCGGAACGCATATCCAAGTAACTTTGCATTCTGAGTGCGATCATCCACCGCAATCGTCATGTAGTTTCGCACTTCGCAATTCAGAATGCGCGCGTCGTGAACGTCCTGTAGTTGGATGCTGCTTGAACGAGTTCGGTTGTCAATCACATTGACACGTTCCAGCGTCACGCCCCGCACATCCGAGATCAGGATTCCCGGACTCTCGGTGTCCATCTTTCCTTCGGTGCGTGTGAGCGTCAGCCCCTCGATTCGAATACCGCTCGCATGTTCAATCTCAAGAATGTGCCTTGCGGGATTGGACATGACAATCCGGCCACGCCCGACGAGTGACGTTCTTACGCCGCTGATTCTGAGAGTGGCGTCAATCACATGATCGCCAGCAGGGACATCGATCTCACGCCCCGGATTTGCGTCGATCGCAGCTTGAATGCTCGGATAATCCCGACTTGAAGCATCAACAGCGTAAACTTCTGAAATCGCCCCTCTGACGAACACCAAACACGCCACAACGACGACGGAACAACGGATTCGAGAAGATCTCTGCACGATCATGATCCTTCCACTCGCAGACTGAAGCGTCACACCAGGTCCTTACCGATTGGAAAAGATAGGTGTGCGCCTCCATCAGCGAAAGGATCACGGGCCTAAAATGCACCGTATGCTCTTGATGACGAGCACGGCACGTACAGGACATCATCAAGAACAGACACCACGACGTCGACCGCACCTGACGCACATCACCACTAGTGATCGACAGACAATAGGGGGCCCGCTTCCAGCACGGCCTCGGGCAGCTGTTCTACGATCTCGTCAAAATCAACGTCATCCAGCTCGAATTGGTCTCGCAATCCTGATGCAATCACATCAGTTTCCAGCGTCCGCACGTATCCGATTCCCGCTCGTACCGCAAGCACGTCGGCAATATGGATGAGTGCGGGTAGCCGTTGCTGGGACACGGGTAAGTCCCAGGGACGATGGTGGTATCCAACGGCACGTTGCAGGCTCTCTGGGAAGTTCCACGCCGCACACAGCTTCGCACCAAGGTCCTCGTGACTGGCACCAAGGGTCTGCACTTCCGCTGCACGGAACGTCAATTGACTGTCGGCCGCAAGCTGTTCAAGTAGCTGAATGAACTCGATGCGGCAGGCCTGAAACTCGACGATAATTCCAATATCATGAATCAGTCCCGCCAGAAACGCTTCATCGGCGGGGATTCCTTGAGTCTTCTGCGCCAGCAATCGCGATGCGGTTGCCACCGCAATGCAATGCTCCCACAGATCGCTTGCCTGAAAGTTCGCTGTCAGGCGGCCTCCACGCGCCAACTTGACCAGACTCGCAGCAATGGCGATGTTTTTGACCGCATTCAACCCCAGCATCAAAATGGCATGTTTGATTGATTTGATCTGCCCCGAGACGCCGTAGTACGCCGAGTTCACGAGGCGAAGAATCTTCGTCCCCAGCACCGGGTCAATAATCCGAAGCAGATCCTCAATGGTTGTTTCTGGATCATTGCAAAGCTGAATGATTCGCACCGCGATCGCTGGCAGCGTGGCAATTCGACTGGCCTTCTCCATCGTGACCTGGACCGACGAAGCGGCAATTGAATCCCCAGCGTCAACAATCAATTCGGAAGGCATTGAAGCCATGTTGCAGACCTTCAATTACTGACAGACGAGTTGCGGCGCGGGTTTCGAAGGCGCCGTGCTCAAAATCGACGTAGGGGCAAGTAAATTGACGACGGGTCCCTCGTGGCGCAAGAAATCTTCGACTTCGTGACCACGCATCGGTTTTCCAAGAAAGAACCCCTGACCAAAGTCACAGTCCATCACTTGCAGCATGGCCAACTGATCTGCGGACTCGATTCCTTCGGCGACGATTGTAAACCCGAGGTTCTGCCCCAGCGTAATGATCGCATGAACCATTGCCGCAAAACTTCGATTTCGTTCCATCTTCGAGATAAACGACTTGTCAATCTTCAACACATCAATCGGCAACTCGAGCAAGCACGCCAGTGAGGAATAACCCGTTCCAAAATCATCGACTTCGATCTTGACGCCGAGTTGCCGCAGTTCGCCAAGGACGGAGATTGCCACTTCAGGGAACTCCATGATCCCGCTTTCGGTAATCTCAAGATGCAGGCATTCTGCGGGAAGAGCATGTTTAACGAGCGATGCTTGGATCGTCCGAACCAGATCGCGCAACAATTGTTTCCGCGAGATATTGATATGAACGGATGTCGGTGCGGACGTACCAAGCGTTCGTTGCCAATGTGCGAATTCTTCACAAGTTCGGTCAATCATCCAGGCTCCGATCATCACGATCAGACCGGATTCTTCCGCGTAGGGCAAGAATTCTGCGGGTAGAAACAATCCGTGTTGGGGATGCGTCCACCGGATCAGCGCCTCGACGCTGCGACAGGTTCCCGTCTCAAGCGACACGATCGGCTGATAGACAAGGTGGAACTCTTCGCTCTCAATAGCACATCTTAAGTCCGTATCGATTCGAAGTCGTCTTTCCGCATGGAAGTGCATCTCGCGATCAAACAAGACATACCGGGCTTTACCCGCCGCCTTAGCTTCGTACATCGCGGTATCAGCATCGCGAAGCACCTGATCCGAAGTGGCATACGACTTCACATCGTTGACGATTCCAATACTTGCCGTGCAACAGACCCGCTGCCCTGACAATACATAGGGTGTCTCCAAGACAGACAGTAACCTCTCTGCGACGATGATTGCGTCGTCGGGATGGCGTAGATCCTCCAGAAGCACAACGAATTCATCCCCCCCCAGTCGCGCTGCGGTGGACAATTCAGAGAAGTGACCTACGCTGTCCTTGCTGCGCAGCGCCCCACTTAATCTCTCGGCAATCTGCTGCAAAAGCTTGTCTCCGACATCGTGCCCCAGACTGTCATTAACCAGCTTGAATCGATCGAAGTCGAGAAACAGCAGGGCGAAGTTACGGCGGGACGACGCGCTGATCGCGGCTTGAATTTTCAGACGAATCGACGCACGATTGCAGAGCCGAGTCAGTGGATCGCACAACGCCTGCAGCTCAAGCTGATGCATCATGCTGACTCGATCAAGAACGGAACGAACGCGCGCACGAAGTTCCGCCGCGCAGAAAGGCTTGCGGACATAGTCCGCGGCTCCCGCCTGAAAGCATTCCGACAGGATTCTGTGATTCTCGTTGCCGGTGATAAAAACAACCGGAATGGACGACGACACCCCGGCGGCACGCATCTGCTTGAGAACCTCAAGCCCGTTCTCGCCCTTTAGCACAAAGTCCAACAGGATCAGGTCAAGGGATTCATTTAACGCCATTTGAATGGCTGAGCTTCCATCCATTGCCGAGAGCAGTTCGACATTCTGCGATGCCAAGACAACCGCCACAAGTTCGTGAATGTCTGGATCATCGTCGATCAGCAACACGCGGTGGCTCAAGACGGCTCTGGGAACGAACGTCATGTCTGCGCCCCCTTGCTTCCCACCGAATCTGCAAACGAGCCCTGTTGCAATCCGCTTTTGACGGCTTGTTGACACAGCAGACTGAGCTGATTCAACGCACCCCGAACTTGGTCGAGGTCAGGTTCGGGGTCAATTTTCGCCGCACGCTCAACTCGCCGTGCGGCGTCACTGATCGCGGGATAGCCATATCCACCTCCAGCACCACCAAGCTGATGTGCGAGCGTTTCCAGGTCCTTCAATCGACTTTCCACCAAGCACTCAGACATCCGCATCACTTTGGGCGGGAGGTTTGTTAGAAACTTCGTGACAAGCGGCCTCATATCAGGATCATCCGCAAGTTCGCTGATCAGGCCGACGACCTCTGGCTTCGATTCCAATTCTGACTTTGAATGCGATTCAAGCAGCGCATGCGGGCTTTCATCCACGCCCGACAGCTTCCGCATCCATTTCGAGCAACTCGCGATCAACTCGTTCTTATTGATTGGCTTGGTTGCATAGTCATCACAACCGGCATTCAGGCACCGTATCCGATCTTCCGCCATGGCGTGGGCCGTCAGCGCGATGATTGGAATCAGATCACCATCCGCGCGCAACGTCTTGGCCAGCGTATACCCATCCATCTCGGGCATTTGCATGTCCGTGACCAAAAGATGGTAGGGACGATTCTGCTTGGCCGCCGACTGCATCATTTCAAGGGCGATGCGGCCATTGTCGGCGACATCAACGTCAGCTCCCGCTTTTTTCAGATACAGCGAAATCAGGTACTGATTGTCTTCACCGTCTTCTGCAAGCAGAATTCGCCCCGAAAGGGTGATTGACGTTGACGCACCCGAATCATTTCGTTCAAGCGTACACGACGACAGGTCAGTGACCTGCAAACTCTCGGGCGCTAGTTGCAATGGCATTTCGAACGCGAACCTTGTGCCTTGCCCTGGTGCCGAGAAATCGAGCCAGACATCTCCACCCATCATTCGCGCCAATCGGCGACTGATCGTGAGCCCCAATCCAGTCCCGCCATGGCTGCGGGTCACAGACGCATCGGCCTGAGTAAACGGATTGAACAACATCTGTGCCTTTTCCGGAGTCATCCCGGCCCCGGTATCCTGGACTTCGATCGCCAATGAATTCTGGCCGTTCTGCTGACGAGTTCTGATCCGGACCTCAATAAAACCTTGTTCAGTGAACTTGACGGCATTGCCAACCAGGTTCAAAAGAATCTGCCGTAGCCGCGTTGGGTCACTGATGATTCTTTCAGGAATCGATGACTCGAGCCTTAGACGTAGATCAACTCGTTTGCCCGCAACACGTGGGCGCACCAGGCTGTCGACCTCAAGCAGCACTCGTGGTAGATTTGTTTCGATCATTTCCGTCTGAAGCTTGCCGGCTTCGATCTTCGACAAATCCAGAATGTCATTGATCACGGTCATCAAATGCTCGCCAGCCCGGCGAATCGTGGCGATCGTCTGAATGCGGCGCGGGGGAGCACGTTCAATGATTCCGTCATCGCGCAGGATATCGCAGTACCCGAGCACGGCGGTCAATGGCGTGCGAATCTCGTGGCTCATGTTGGCCAGAAATTCGCTCTTGGCCTGACAGGCAGAGTCGGCAACTGCCTTGGCCTCGGCCAGCTCGCGCGTTCGTTCCACGACCGTGGCTTCAATCGCCATGCGGATCGCGTCGGCTTCTGCCTGGCGTCCCGCGAGCATCCGCAATTCTCGATTGCTGCGCAGCGCCACGGTAATGAGAAAGATGTCCATAAAGACAACCCAACCGGCATGTTCAAGCCAGCGCCACTGACTGGCATGAGAATCCCCAAACACCGACAACGGCCACCAGATCCCGCGAAAGAAGTGATCCATGGCAACCACGAGAGTCGCGGTGATTAGCACGCGCCAGTCACGGTAGAATGCGAGAAACGCCAACGAACCAAACACATGAAAATGTGTTTCAATACGTCCGCCCGTCAAATGAATCATTAACGAACCGAACAGCATTTGCGACACCGCAATCACATGTCTCGTCAGCACCTTTCCAGGGTGAAACCAGGCCAGGCAAATCGGCAATGAAGCCAGAGCCCCCCCAATGAAAACGGCCGCCCAGACATGCGGATGAACTTGTGATTGCAATCCGATCCACGTCTTAGGCGAAATGAAAATCGCAGTCAGAACGCAGGCGACCCATTGAAAAAGGATCAACGCTGCAAACAAACGATCCGTCCAACGCATCGTCTCGTCCCGCTGGGCGAAATAGAGCGTATCCGTCCTATCTTTACTCACGGCGATCTCGGTTTCGTCGATCACGATCTCGGGCACGATGCGGTATCCCCATTGGAAGAATTCTCTGGAATCAGCGGGCAGCCGAAAACGGGTGCTGCGTTCATCGTCGGAATCTGGCGATTTAAGAGTCGGATGAGAGATTGAACTGCAATGTTGTCACCTCGCTGGCCTCGGGAAATGGTGATACCACCGCTGAAGACCAGCCGATCGGTCGCGTCATAAAGCAAGACATGGCCAGACGTGGTGACACCAAATCGACGGATCTCGTCACCTTCGTCGAAAACGATGCCGGACGACTGGAGTGATTTTGCCGTATCGACATTGGCACAATCGGTCCAATTGAGGTCATTCTCGGGCGGCGTCAGAAAGACAATGTTGCACTGAACGGGAACTTTGGCCTTCGACAGGATTCGCTCCAGTTGCTCAAGGCTGGCGAACGTACATGGACACCGCGGATGGGCAAAAAAGACCAACGTGGACTCTTTAATTGTATGAAGCAACACTGAGTCGGAAGGCCAATGACGTGGTGCCACCACGCTTCTGCCCGGCGTATTCTCGAAGCGGGACATTAGGTACATGCCATTCCCGACGGTGAACCCCCATGCCACGATTGCCAGGATTGTCAGCCGAAACGGGTGCGGCAGCGACCGTCGTTGCGATTCAACCAACCGGCCAATGAGGTTCATCGATACGACCGTTCAGATTCGGACTGGGCCGATGGAGACCCGAGCGTTACGTCGCTCGAAAATCACAAAGACGTTCCATGCGCCAAATAATCAGTCGAGTGAACTTGGCAATAACTTGCTGAGCAAGCAGACCTGAAGTTGTGAAATGCGAAGACCTCGGCCATGTTTTCGAGGATTTTCGCCAATGTCTCACTTGAACGTTATTTATCAAACGACCTCTGAAATGATCGTGACGATAATTCGTAATGATGGAGAAGAATTTCTTCAGGCCACGCGCGAATGCCGCCGAGCCGCCAATCACTGCATGTGCGAGTGGCTTTCGCACGCCAGCGCCAAAGATTGAGCGTGCTGGGATCGATCGTCTCTGCAGCCGCCGTCAGAAGATGCGGCACAGACGCATCAGCGCAATCAAGTAATAGACATTGCCCCATTGATGGGCGCTCGCCAGATAGACCTTGCTCAAGGCCCCACGGTATCGTCGTTTGAAATCGGCGTGCCCTTGAAAGTTGTACACCCTTGAATTCCCATAACGATACAATTGTTGAAAGATCGTTCGCATGGGCCAGGCGTCCGGAAACTCGGACTGTTGAATGTCAAAAAGAGGCATCAAACCCAGCCGAAGGCACCTGAGACCTTCTTCCTGGAAGCGTTCAATCGCAAATTTCGTGAGCGCCTCTTCGGCTCCGACGGGAGAATTCGGCGAGCGGCGCTTGATGGCTGGTGAGTAACCCACCACCTTCCCATCCTCACAAATCGGGTCGAACGCGATGAATGCAACAAGCTCGCGGTGTTCGTCCCACAGGAAGAACTTTCGAACCCCGGGCTCCGGCCCAAATCGCAATGGCCTTACAAGAAACCGCGCTTCGCGATTGACGGATTTTGTCTTCAGCCAACTGGCACTCAGCCGTTCGACGGCATGCTGGTCCTCGTCAGATTCCGGACGCTCTTCAATCGTGAAGCCTTCACGCTCGATCTTTCGTGCCGCTTGCCTCAGCTTCGTCTTCTTCGGTCCCTCGAAACTATACGTCGGGAGATCGATCTCCATGTCCGCGCCAAATTCGTTGACTCGCCATCCAAGACTCGAGAGAATCGCCGCGGTGCCGCGAGAGACCTGGCAAAAGCAGACATTTCGATGAGCTTGCAGAAATTCCCGAATGATTGCGCCATGCTGCCCGGGCTCACCGATGGGATCGCCTAACACGAACGTGGCACCGAGGCATCGATTGTATGCCAAATATCCCCAACGCGTTTCGAAGTACTCAATCCCTGGCTGCAGTGTCGAGTAGGCCATCGTAAATGTGCCATGCTGCAGAAACCAGTCAAGGCAACGTGATCTCAAATCGCGCTGGCCATTGATCCAATCCAGCGTCGATTTAGGCTTCTGAAGGAACTTCCCCCGGGATGACCATCCTTGTCGATCATCCTGGAATTTTTCGTTCCCCTCACGTAGGTCCACTTCTTGAGGAGCGAATTCCCAGGGAAGATATCCCTGAAGATCTTTGACAGAGCCCGCGCCCACCCCCGTCTTCACCAACGTGAATGAGAACGCTTCAGTGGAATGTTGGAGAGACTGCGTCAACGATCGATCTGCTGGGACTGCCCATTCGCCCTGCTCAATGAGCACTGTACGCTCCGATTGCGCCCGTTCGAAGTCGTGGTGATTCATAGTTGCCTCGTCAATGTCCTGGCCCGCGCCTTGCCGTTTTGCAAGCGTCATGCCATTCAACTTGGGCACACTGCACAGACGAGGCGAAAAAATCGGGCGAACTGTCACGTCAGCAAGGATGTACGACAATTACGTGATATTAGAATTCCCAGTCCAGGCGGACGGTGATTCATCAATGAAACATTTCAGACTTGATGTCACTTGTCATAATGCCGTTCAGACTGAATGCTCAGCAACCACCTCTGGACACTCAGTGTTCGCGATCACACGAAGGCGGCCGAGGTCCATATCGATTACGTTTCGCACGTAATTCGGCATCGATTATCCCAGCAGATCTGCCTCCCGCAGAACGAACAAGCCGGTTGTCGACACACATTCAGTGGGTCGACAACCGGCTTCAAACACCCATTGCAAAGATATCAGAGGCGGCCAGGTTCTCATTCAGGAAGTTCATAGGGTTTGCGATAGTCGCTGCGTAGCATTGCATTCGCGGCGGGATTATTCGTGAACATCTCTGCTTTTGCATCCCATTCAAGGAACGATCGCGTACGGTGCGCAATGTTTGCAATTAAGGCACCCGTTGTACACCGGTGACCGTACTCCATGTCGCACGTGGGCTGCTTGCGAGATTTCACGCAATCGAGAAACACGCGGGCGTGTTCGGTGTCGAGAACCCGCCCGGCGACTTTCTTGCCTTCGATCTGGGGCGAGGCGCCGGTGTTCCAATGCCGCTCACGTTCGCGGTCAATTGGCGACCGAGCCATGAACTCGCCTAGCTTGATTGTCTCTGGCACGATTTCGTACCCCCACGTACCGAAATACAGAGTTCCCTTTGTGCCTCGAAATTCAATCTCGCACGGCCGACCAGACGGTGCCGCCCCGTTCGCGTTGTACTGCGAAAACACGACAAGTGTGTCACCCGGATAGTGCCAGACCACCTCCATCGTGTCGGGGACTTCTCGATTGTCGTAATTGGAAAATTTTCCCCCCATCGCCATCACTGCGAGTGGAGCGTCGACTCCCAGTGAGCGGTGGATCTGAGCTAGATGGTGGACGCCAAAATTGGTCAACTGGCCGCCTGAAAAATCGTAGAACCAGCGGAAGCGATAGAAGGTGCGATTCTTGTTGTACTTTCGCATTTTGGCCGGGCCAGTCCACGCATTCCAATCAAAATCTGCGGGAGCCTCTTCGTCAGGTGGATTGCCAATTCCTTTGGGCCATTCGTTCTGAACATGAAACGATCTGACGACCGTCACCTTGCCAATCGCACCGCCGCGAATCAACTCGGCAGCCTCGCGGCAAAAGTCTGACGACATTCGCTGAATGCCGACCTGAACGATGCGCTGATGGTCATTCGCCGCCTTGACCATCGCTCGTCCTTCGTTGACATAGACGCAGGCAGGCTTTTCGACGTAGACATCTTTTCCTGCCTGACAGGCATGAATCATTTGCAAGGCGTGCCAGTGATCTGGCGTCGCGATCATCACCGCATCGAGATCTTTGCGATCGAGCAATTTGCGGTAGTCGGTGAATTGCTCTGGCGTTCCTTCGATTCGAGACGCCGCGTACTGTCGATAGGGTTGATAGATGTCACAAACCGCGACGACCTGACAATCCTTTTGCTCAAGAAAGGCGCTCAGGACCTGATCGCCACGATTGCCAATTCCGATCACGCCAAGTCGAACACGCTCATTCGCACCCGCCACGCGGTCGGCGCTCGCGGCCGTCGCGACAGTGGCCGCCACAGTGAGAGTCGCTTTCGTAAAATCTCGCCGTGTGATTGACGACATGTCTGATCTCCTGGTAGGTCTTGCTCAAGGTGGGAATAGAGCAGGAGGGATTCAGGCAGAAGCGATCACTTGGCGGCACTCGCAATCCCGGCGCACCATGGAAGACGTCTCTACTGAAACAGTTCACTGCGTCGATTCAAAGTGGCCCAACACCGATTCTGGAACGACCAAATTCAAACTTCAAGGTTGCGTCATAGCCCAAATCAGCTTCGCTGATCATTGGTGCACTTTCACAGACACTCATACGCCCTCGACAGCAAAGTGATTCTCTCGCTCGCTGAAAGGCAACTCACGAAGCGTTCGATATACTGACGGCACTCCGCACCACCGAAACGACTCGAGCGACGAGACCAATAAGTCATGATGATTTTCAGAATCAGTCAATCCCTTCTGATGGCGGTTGTCACATTCGCGTTCGTCAACGTCGGCCTCACAGCAGATCGGCCGAACCTGATCTGGATCATGGCCGACGATCTCGGATACGGAGATCTTGGTTGCTACGGACAGCAAGTGATTTTGACGCCACACTTGGATCAGATGGCCAAAGACGGAATGCGATTCACACAGTTCTATGCGGGTGCAACTGTTTGCGCGCCGTCTCGTAGCGTGTTGATGACGGGACAGCACCATGGGCACACGCGGGTGCGAGGCAATGCCGGTCAACGCAATCCCATCGCACAAGCACTGCGTCCCACCGATCGAACGGTTGCATCGATCCTTCAGCAAGCTGGCTACAAAACGGCCCTCGTTGGAAAATGGGGATTGGGCGATGTCGGTGCCGCCGAATGCGGCCTGCCGCGCCGCCATGGTTTCGACAATTTCTTTGGCTACCTGAATCAGCAGCATGCACACAATCACTTTCCGGCATTCCTGTGGAGGAACGAAGACCGAGTTTCGTTACCCAACGAAGTCACCCCCATCGGAGAGTCGGGCGCAGGTTACGCCACCAAGGCTGTTGCGTTTGCCGATGATTTGTTCGCAGACGAGGCCGTTAAGTTCGTCGAAACCCGGCGATCGGAACCGTTCTTCCTCTATTGGAGCATGGTGATCCCGCACGCAAATAATGAACGGACTCGCGAACTGAAAAACGGAGCGCACGTCCCCAACTTTGGTCCTTATGCGGACAAAGCCTGGCCTGATCCTGACAAAGGTCAGGCGGCCATGATTTCGCGTTTGGATGAATATGTCGGTCGCATGCTGGATGTGCTTCGGGCGAACGGGCTGGCGGAAAACACACTGGTGATCTTCACCAGCGACAACGGTCCGCACCAAGAAAGCAATCACGACACTGCGAGATTCTCGCCATCGGGGCCGCTGCGAGGCATGAAACGCAGCCTGACCGAAGGCGGCATTCGGGTTCCATTCATCGCCTGGTGGCCAGGTCGAATCTCGGCCGGATCAGTCTCGAACCATGTTGGGTATTTCGGAGACTGGATGGCAACCGCTGCGGAACTGGCGGGCACGGCTCCGACTGCAGACTGTGATTCGCTCAGCCTTGCTCCAACATTGTTCGGCAACGTGGACAAGCAACCGAAACATGAGTTCCTCTATTGGGAGTTTCACGAGCGGGGCTTCAAACAGGCGGCGCTCTACCAGGAACGGTGGAAAGGAATTCGCGCCGGCAGCCCTGACGCACCTGTGACACTTTACGATCTGCAGAATGATCTTGGTGAGAAACGCAATGTAACTTCAGAGCATCCTGAGATCGCGGCGAAAATTGGAAGCTATCTCGCGTCGGCGAGGCTCGCATCTGACGATTGGACGCCCGATTGGAATCCACCGGGCCAATAATTCGATGAAGAATCCGGAACTCCGATTCTTCATCGAATTGCGGTTGCACGGAAAAGACTGCAAAATGCCTTTTCTTGGAACTCGACGAGTTCACGTTCATTTCGTTCCTGAAGACGAAGGTCCAAAGATGAAGCTCAGTGTCTGTGGTTTTCTGGTGGCATGCGCGTTCAGCCTGTTCAGTCTGAACGCGGCAGAGCCGGCCAACGACGTGTACATCCCCTTGTTCGATGGCAAGTCGTTGGACGGCTGGGAAAAAGTCGGCAAAGAAGACAGCGTCTGGGAAGTCAAGGACGGCTGCATTTGCGGTTCGGGCCAGGCATCAATGCTGGTTTGCAGCAAGGGCCCGTACAAGAACTTCAAGTACCGAGCGGAAGTTAAGATCAATGACAAGGGTAATTCTGGCCTGTATTTCCGCACGAAGCTGAAGTCGACATTCAGCGACGGCTATGAAGCTCAGATTAATAGCTCGCACAGCGATCCGATTCGCACCGGATCACTCTACAACTTCTGCCATGTCTACAAGAAGCTGGTCGAGCCAGATGATTGGTTCACGTACGATCTTGTCGTTCGCGACGACGTCTGGCGCGGCAAACCCGTGACCAAGATCAAAATCACGGTCAACGGCGATGAACTCTACGAGTACCATGACTTTGCTCAGAGCTGGAAGGAAGGCTACTTCGCATTCCAGCAGCATGACCCCGGCAGCAAAGTCGCCATCCGCAAGGCAGAAGTCCTGCCATTGGAAGATAAGCCCGCAAAGTAGTACATGAGCGAGACAGATCGACTGTCGGGCAATCCGAACCGCAGTCGCAAACCAATGATCTCCAGCAACTCAACATCGAGTCGCTGGAGATCATTTTTTTGGCTGGATCGAATGTCGTGTGCCTGACGGGACCTCTCTGCAAAACAAGCGGACTTGAATGACTGCCCCTGACACGGATGCGGACAACAAAGGCAATCTGGAAGGCAGTTCTCGCGGAACGCCAGCCCCGATTGAGCATGTGGATAAACCAGCTGATCGCAGGTCAGTGACGTCGCGAACCTGCCAAGGCAGAATGGCTGGCCGTACTCTTAGTGCCCCATGGCGGGGCCGCGTCGTTTTGCCAGCTCAGCCGCATCGGCTGGTGCGTGCTTGATCAAATTTGGGATGCATGAACCAATAAACATCCCCAAGAACGATGCTGCCAGACCATAGATCTGAGGTGGCACACAGAGCCATAGGTTCTCACTCTCGTCGTTGCAAAGGTACTCGGCTCCAATCCAGACGGGCACTGCAAGAAGAATGGAAAAGATGGCACCTTGCGTAGTTGCGCGTCGCCAATAAATCCCACACACGAGTGGGACGAACGCGACCACTAGCGTGACGTTATAGCCACTCTCAACCATCTGATACATGGTCATCTTGTTGTTCACGGAAATCGTCGTCGCGACAACCGATACCCCAACCAAAATGCATCTCAACAAGATGAGCGTCTGCCGGTCGCTGAAATGCTTTGTAAACGGCTGCAAGACATTTTCGGTGATGATGCTCGACGGCGCAAGCAAAGTTCCGCTTGCCGTCGAAAGAATCGCAGACAGGACCGCGCCAAAGAACAAGATCTGGCACCACGTGGGCGTCTCTTTGAGAATCAGCATCGGCAGGATCTGCTGCACCTTACGAACATCGACCGCCTTGAAATGCTCAATATAGACAGGGTCGATCACCGTCGAGCTGAACGCAATGAACATTGGTACAAATGCGAAGCCAAAGTAAAAAATCCCCCCCATCAGCGTTCCGATGAACGCGGTCTTTTCATTCTTCGCGCTCGTGACACGCTGAAACACGTCCTGCTGAGGGATCGACCCCAGCGACATCGTGATGAATTCACCGATGAACGCCATCCAAGCGGCCGCGGTCACATGCGGAAACAGATTGAGTTTCCCTTCGTTGCGTGCCGCCTCTAGCACGACGCCAATTCCGCCAGCTTTGTTCCCCAGCAGTAGGGCCACGACAATCAGCCCGATCACGATCGCTGCCGTCTGAATAACGTCCGTTAACGCCACAGACCACATCCCGCCGAAGATCGTATAGATCGTCACAATGACGGCCCCGATCATAATCGACTGGTCCAGCGAGAGCTGCGGGAACAACACGTCAATGACCAAACCAAGAGCCGAAAGTTGAGCACTGGTCCAGCCCAGATAGGAACTGGCAATCGCAATAGACGTCACCACCTCGACAAACTTTCCATAACGCAGGTGGTAGTAGTCACCGATCGTCAACAGCTCCAGGCGATAAAAAGTTCGAGCGAAAAAGAACGCAACCAGCACCAGGCAAAACGATGCCCCAAAGGGATCACCTGAGACAAATCCCATTCCCTTATGTGCAAAATTTGCAGAGACCGACAACACCGTCTCAGCACCAAACCAGGTGGCAAATACACAGGCGAAATTCATGTAGAGCGGAAGAGACCGGCCCGCCACCATGAAGTCTTTGGAGTCCTTGACGCGACTGGACGCGTAGATTCCCACTGCGACCGTAGCCGCCATGTAAACTAACACACAGGCAATCAGCATCGTCTGGTCCCAATCAATTGCAAAAAACCGCGAGCAATTTTCGGCGGATATGCTAGCAATCTGACCTCAAAATCAACATTTCCAGCAACCCTCACGACTGCCAGAAAACGGAACAATTCTGAGCGTCGTATGGCCACTCTATCCCGACTGGTTCATGAACATCAGCCGGAGGCACGTTGATCGGATCGCAAAGAGCTCAACGATAAATCAAATCAGGTTTTAAGTCTCCCTGACTCGATTTGACCGTGAGATGGGTTCTGTCAGGACAACCAGAGTAACGCACGATCAATTCATGGGGCTCGTACACGACACCTGTCCGGAAGTTTCCTGACAGCCAGCGACCGAGAATCCCGATTTGGCGCCCTCGTACTCGACGTCGATCCGTCGAATGCCACAAGACATACGCCGCTCATTTGGCTTCGGAATGCGACAAGTTCGTGAGCTCAAAACGGCGAACAGCCAGTCCCGCAGCGGACGAAATGAGGACACTGTTGAGAACCGGCAGATCAAACGCCCCAATGCGTTTCCAGCGGTTCTCAAAGGACTCGGTACGGAGCAGGGCTCCAGACGACGCATCCCAATACTGGACGTTGTAAAGCCGCGGCAAAAATTTGCCCTCGGGTGTTTCGGCATTCTCCAGAACGGTGATCGTCATGTTCTCTGTGCCTTGGCGTCGATTGACGACTTTCAATTGACCGTCCTTGACGCGATAGCTCGACGCAGACTGACCACCAACGAATGTAAGCAGTCTTCCGAGAGGATTTTCGGTATCCTGATCCGCAAAACGCAGAATCGGTGCTGCGCTGCTGGGGGAGTCCATTCGATGGATGACGATCGAATGAAGTTGCTCTTCGACCCAAGTTGCGGCAACTTCCTGATCGATCTTCAATTTGACGGCACCTGATTTCTCAATTTCGACTGTCCCAGAGAAGGGGCGATCATCGTAGTGACCTGCTATTGTCGCGGTGAATCCGGGGAAATCACGCCAGCGTGCACGTTTCGCGATCGCCTGAGAAAATAGCTCGCCAGCCTCACGGTCCCCCGTCGGCCGCTCCAACGGCCACGCAAAGTACAGTGTCGGGAATTCGCGAATCTCGGAAAACGTCTGTCCGTTTCGCTCACCCGCCTCTTTCCTGACGACTTTCGTATAGACGCAGTAGCTTCCTGGCTTGGATGGCGCCCAAGTGACCTTTCCATCGCCATCCGCTTTCAATTCCTCATTGACGAGATCGTCATCAACGGTGGTAAACACGGCGTCAGGAACAGGCTTGCCGCGATCGAGCAATACCAGCGTGATTGATTGTGGTCCCGCTGTCGCCATGATTTCTAAGTCCGAATCAGGATTCGGCTTGAATTCATTCAGTTCCGAAATGGAGCCGGAGATCGCCTTGGGATAGTACCGAATCAGAAAAGGCACTTCTCGCTTGAGCACGCCGTACTCACAAAGGCCGGTGATCGAAACGGCCCCCGTCGAAGGCAACACGGCCCGAAGGCGATCAGCCCCACGTTGCGTACTAAGCGACACAAACTCACCCGGCTTCTGTTGCATCAGAAGTTTTGTTCCGGCCACCTTTTCAACGAAGCGGGGATCCCCTGCCGCAGCCCGCTCACTGAAGAACACCTCCGCAGCCCGTCCCGCTTCGGCGTGCTCACCAACGCGAATAAACAGAAAGTGCGCCATCAGTTCCGACTGCTGCAGGAAACAGGTCAGGCTGACGAGCATGACAAGCGATTGTCGGAAGAGAACTGGTTTCTGCATCGCAGCGTGACTTTCGATAGTGTCCGTGGTTAGAAAGAAATGACACAGCTCCCTGTCGAGCATCGGCGTTGCGCGAGATTATATCAACCGCAGAAGATCCAAGCAGGACCACGATCCCTGATTGAGCCAACTGTGACTCAGCCCCCCAGCGTCAGGGAATAGCGAGTTTCGACGACGTCGATTCCGTCGAACTTCAGGACGTTTGTGCAATCTTGGTCTGGATGAAATCCTGCGGACAGATAGAAGCGAATGGCCCGATGATTCTCGGACAATACCCAGACGCGAATGACCTTGGCTCCAAGACCGATCAATTCGTCGCGTGCAGCGAGCCACATCGCCCGACCGACGCCCTTCGACCAATGTGACGAGGCCAGGTAAATTGACCAGACTTCAAAATCACCAGAACGGCGATCCGCGTCC
Source organism: Schlesneria paludicola DSM 18645 (assembly GCF_000255655.1). Classification (NCBI taxonomy): domain Bacteria; kingdom Pseudomonadati; phylum Planctomycetota; class Planctomycetia; order Planctomycetales; family Planctomycetaceae; genus Schlesneria; species Schlesneria paludicola. The sequence goes on from NZ_JH636435.1 coordinate 454,921, forward strand.
CTGCAGTCACCAAATGAGCAGAAACCAACGATCTGGCCAGCCTCTTCGGCGACCAGCAAATGCGGATCGCCTTTAGCGATTGTCTAGATCCAGGTCGTACGACGCGCCTCAACGGAGAGATGATTCAAGACGGAATCGGGCACAATTCCGCGATAAGCGTGCTGCCACGACAAAACGTGGACCAGTGCGATCGACTCCGCATCGGCAGCGGTCGCCCGTCGGACGTTCATTCGGATCGCTTCAATGAATTGAGTGAAGTAGTGCGTCACACAGAGAATCGCTGATACCGAGCAACATGGCTCTTGAATCGAATTCCACGAGACAACCGTGACTATGGCGATACGACCAGATGCTCACAATTGCGCTGAGATTCCTCTTGATTTTGCTCACGAGTTAAAGAACGCTTAGGATTCCAAATCAGATTCTGGTTCGCAGGACGCCCCTTCAACTCCGTCGTCGAGCCATCCCAGCAGATCGCCGGTGACCAGTTCAGAATCGATCGCTTTCGTGAGTTCGACAAGCGTGCCTGAGCCTTCTGCGGCGACTTCGAATGTGATTCCCGGCAGCAACAGTTCGACGACACGTTCGCCTGCCAGGACGAGATCACCCTCATCGACCAACCACCCACTGAGTCGGATCGGCTCTTGACCTGTTCCCAGATCGGGAACCACTAGCGCGATTCGCATCGAATCGACCTCGATTCATTTCTTGGGACGAAAGGCCTTCACTTTTGATTCGTCCGTCGTCAGGTACGGCCCCTCGATTAGATCAATGCAGTAGGGAACAGCGGCGAACACCGCGTCCAAACATTCTCGAATCGCACGCGGCTGTCCCGGCAGATTGATGATGAGCGATCGACCGCAGATACCTGCCGTCTGCCGAGATAGGATTGCCGTGGGAACTTTCTCAAGCGACACCTTTCGCATCAATTCCCCAAATCCGGGCAGCAGTTTCTGACACACCGCCTCTGTGGCCTCCGGTGTCACATCACGCGGTGCAGGGCCGGTCCCTCCCGTCGTGACCACCAGACAGCACCCCTCGGGGCCGGATAGATCGCGCAATGTCTGTTCGATCAGTGACTGGTCGTCTGAAATCACACGACAAATCGATTCAAAGGGGCAGGTCAAAACCTCGCCAAGATAGTCCTGAATGGCCGGACCACCTCGATCCTCATACTCTCCGCGACTGGCGCGATCCGAGACGGTGACGATTCCAATTCGCGTAGCCATAACTTCAGAGTTTCACTTCCGGGGCATTAATGAGTTCTTCGTGGGCGCGAAGTTCGAGGACTTTCCGCTTCACGGCCTTCCGCAATTCCGTCCACTGATTTGACGCGGAGTAGTATTCTTCCGCGACGTCGACCAAAGCCGATTGTGAGTTTGAGCCTTCTGCCATGGTTCGCTGCAATTCGATGAGCGCAGGTTCCAGCCTGAGTTTTAAAAATTCAAGGCAACCTTTGGACAGACGTTCAATTTCGTCGGCGATATGTTTTACGGTGTGGCGATCTTCATAGCGTTCGGCATCGGTCAATTCGCGGCAGTCGACCGTCTTGTTGCTGACCTGATAGGATTCCGCTTTGACGAGTCGGCCAAATGGATTAACGGCTTCTTTCGCCGAGTTGGAGGCGGCCTCGGCTTTCTCAAGCCCGATCCTCGCTTTCTCGAAATCGGGTCGGATCTCAAGAGCCTTTTTGAAATTCATGATGGCCATCGGCAGATTGGCCGTATCAATATAAACGTTGCCCAGGTTCTGGAACGCCTCGGCCATCTTGGGATTCAAGCGTGCCGCTTCCCGGTATGCCGAGATTGCCATCTGCCAACGTTTCAATTTCCGTTGCGCAATTCCCAAATTGTAATAGGCCTCGGCACTGCGCTTGTCACGTTGAATGGCCTTCCGCAGAGCATCGACCGCTTTTTCAAACTCACCCGTGCGGTTGAAAACGGCGCCCAGATTCGTGTAGTGCCGGGCTTCCATCGGCTTCAGCAAAGTCAGTTTGATGTAGTGCGCCACAGCGTTAGGAAAATCGCCGCTCAGAAAGGCTATGGACGCCAGTCCTTCGTGAGCATCGGGAGAATCGATGTCCGCGGCGACCGCCTTATCAAACAGCTCTTTCGCCTGCTTCATCTGCTGAAGCTGCAGACAGTCATTCGCCAGCTTACAGAGCGCATCGACTTCGGCTTTGCTCATCTTGACGCACCTCGTTTGCCCAGGCCCGGGGGAAAGGATCCGTCCAAATGCCAATAAAGTCGATTCAGACGGCTTTCCTGGCAGAGTCTTTAGTATAGAGGCAATTGCGGGCTTACGTCAAAACGGGATTCTCGATTCCCTGAAGTAAGAACCACCTCATTCGTCCTCGAGGTCGCCGTCCAACAGTTCTTCGTCGTCCAACTGCAAGCTCTCCGTAATCGACTTCATCTGGGCGCGAGTCACTTGCAATTCATGATCGGTCCCCTGAGAGAGGACTAACACCGTTTGAAGGCTCGTCTGAAATGCGCGAGCGATCGCCGAGTTCACAAGATCGTAGCACACAAAGTCGAGGTCACGTCCCAGGGTAGGCAACCCACCAAGGTTATCAATCGTCGAAATGACGTCGACTTCTTCGTAGTCCTGCTCAAAGGCGGACACAACCGTGTCGAGTACCGCATCAGGATCGGGCCGCGACTTGAGAAGCATCAGCGTCCAGAACGACGTCCCATCGCTCTGTAACGAGATCGTCGTCTCGTGTTCGTCGGATTCCTCGCTGATCGTCCAATCGGCAGGAAAGTTGAAGCGAACCCCATGCTTGGAATAGTGACGTAGCGATTCCTGCGGATTTCGTGGCTGGCAATTTCCATCGTGATCATGGTCATGATCGTGATGGGCGTGTGAATGACTTGGCGGATGCATGATCGGTCTTTCAAAGGCGGCCGAACAACCAAGCTGAGATGCGATCTTCCAAGTCGCTGCTCGATCCGAATCGGTGACAGTGAGAATCATAAACACCGTCCGTAGGAAGCTGAACCCCAGAGCGAGAGAGATTGGGCAAACCTTCGAGATTCATCCGGGACACGTTCAGAATCGCAACGTTGTTTTCTCTTGACGCCGGTCTGTCGTGGCACTTCAAATGGAACTTCAATTCGTGACTGATCAGGATCGCTTCGACGCGATGCTGTTCAGATCGCCCCTCGTGCGGCAATTCAAACGGTCGTTACGCTAAAGCACTGTCGCCGACATGGATGCATCGTCCGTTGATTGAGCGTCAGGCGATGCTTGCACCGGCCTGATTCGTGTTTCATTTTCTCAACAGCGCGATGGCACACGTTTCGCAAACTCGACGGTCATTCCGCGATGTTGCATTCGAGAATCACGGATGTTGCTCGGCGACAACATCGACTCGGTAAGCTAGTGAAACTTGTCCAGTTTCGAAGGGTTTGCGGGCCAATGGTGGTCTGCGGACTTTGCGGCCTGTAGTTGGTGAAGTCTGCGGTTTGTCTCGGTTTCTCGGATTTCAAAGATTTGTCTCAAGCGTGCGCTTGTCCCGCGCTTTATCATTTCGAACAGATGCTTGGCGCTGGTTTTGATCGGCGGCGCCTTGACGGGTTCCAGTCATCGCTCGTCGATGTCACCTGATATCGACGACGTAAGGCCGAGAACCAATCCCGTGACAGAAGTGAAGCAGCGTGAACACGGCAACCCAGATGTGCTGGACCGTGGTCACCTGAATGATAGAACGCCGCCTTGGTGGGCGGGGGTCAGATTATTAGGGGGGGAATTGTTATGAAGAAGGCGATGGTCAGTGCCTTGGCGGCTCTGATATTCGCTGCCGCCACGTCACCGGACAGTGCGTCCGCTGGCTGTTATTGCGGAGCAGCGAGCTATCGAGGATGTCCCACGGCAGCATGCCAACCGACGGGCTGTTACACAACATGTCGAGTCGAACGGCAGACGTGCCAGCGCACCGTTTACGACACCGTGCAAGAGCCGCAGCAGTACACGGTCAGCCGTATGGTCTATGAAACGGCCTACGAAGATGTCCAGGAAACGTTCCAGCGAATGGTGAATGAGACCGCGTACCGCGAAGAGCAGTACCAAGTCGCACGACAAGTGGTTGAAACCGCCGAGCGTGAAGAACGCTACACCGTCATGCGTCCGGTTACCGAGACACTCTACCGCGACCAGACCTACACCACGCAACGACAAGTGTGGGATCAGTCGACTCGCGAAGTGCGTCGCTGCGTTCAGCGGCCGGTTACTCAGACCTGTGAGCGTGAAGTGCGACAGTGCGTCATGCGACAGCAGACAGAAGTCATCCAGCAAGAACGCTGCTATACCGTCATGCAACCGGTGACGACCTGTCGCACCGTTCGGCAGGACTGTGGGCAGTGGACGGCGCAGAAGGTGTATCACCCAGGACTGTGCTGTCCGCGACTGGTTTGCGGTCCATGCGGTCCCCAATTTGCCATGGTTCCAACTCGCGGATTTTGCACGACTAAGTACGTCTACTGCCCGAACATTGTCGAACGACAAGTCGCCTGCACGACGTATCAACCTCAAGTTGTGCGTCAGTTGTGCCCCGTCACGGTATGCCGCATGGTTCCTGAAACGATCGTGACCAAAGTTCCGTATACAGTGTGCCGCATGGTGACGGAAGAAGTCGTTGAACAGATCCCGGTCCGTACCTGTCGAACCGTGTGCGAAACGCACGTTCAAAAGGTTCCGTACCAGGTTTGTAAGATGGTGGCGGAAGAATGCAGCCGACGCGTTCCGTTCCAGACCTGTAAAACCGTCATGGAAACGCGGACGTGCCGCGTCCCGTACACGGTCTGCCGTCAAGAACCCGTGACTGTCACCAAGCGCGTGGCCCGCTGTGTGCCGCGTGAAGTGCAAGAAACGTGTACGCGGATGGTGGCAAAGTGTGTACCTCGCGTGGAATCATACGAAGTCTGTCGGTTGGTTCCCCAAACTGTCTGCCCCGCCATGTGCAGCACATGTGGCACAGACGGTGGATGTGCTTCGGGCAACTGCGGTGTCCCGCAGCAGCCTGCAGACCTGAACAATCTGCAGCCCATTCCCGCTCCGCAGCCTCAATCAACCTCCAACAGCCCAGTTCCGATGGCGCCAGCCTCACGGAATCGTTTGAGCACCTGAGCTTGAGCGTCGATCAAGCCTGAATCTCGACAAGGGGCCGCATCGCCGAAGCGTGATGCGGCCCCTTGTTCGTTTTCCTGCCATGATATGTCTGTCGGCCGCCTGCTACCGAGGCTTCGGGATGGAGATCTTCCGAATCGTTTTCCGGCCCGGCTGACATAGATAGACTGCACGATCAGGAAAAGCCCTCGCGATCGCATCAAATTCCGTCGTTCCGTTGGAAAGCCGAGCCCGCAAGAGAGCGGCTTTCAGCCCCGGAGCATTCACAACATAGTCAACATGCTGGTCATCGGGATCGGCTTCTATCAAGACGAGGGCAGGGCGATCCGTCACATTGGCGTTCAGCCACTGATCGAATGCGGCATACTGACGTCTGGGATACTGAATCGTTCCGATGCCCGCCGCAATCCGAGGCCCTCCCGCCTTAGGACCAAAGACGGTTTGAGTCGGCACGTAGAGTCCGATCAGCGACACCGCCAACAGAAAAAACCAGCACACTGGCATCAACGCGCGACCGCGCAGACGCCAATCTTGAACCAGCAGGTCCGTTCCCAGACCAAGAACCAAAGCCCACGAAAGAACGGACTCGAAGACATAGTGCCAGCCCATGATGCCCGCATACCAGTAGGGCACATGCACGGCATGCAGTGAGACGATCGCAAATCCAATCGCCAACCAGCGACGATCGATCCAGAGTGTCATCCCCAGCGCGACAGCGGACGCCAACAAAAGGGGCAACAGGTCGAACGACCACATCAAACTGGCAAGGCCGCGATGCAGTACATTGGTCGCCGCCAGTTCCGGCGTGAGGTTCACCGCCCAGCGGTCGTAGGCTTCGATGACTTTAGGACCGATTTTCTCGGCCCCTCGGATGGCGTTGTTGAATCCATAGACATGTCGCGGCGTGTAGAGATCGGTGTAGAGTTGATAGGGAGATGTCGTCCAGGTCCCTGTGACATCACGATGATATGCCAGCATGACGGCCCAGCCCACGATCAGGGGAAGCCCCATCGCGAAGACGGATCGAATTCTTAGGTTTCGGCTAAAGAGAGGCTCGGCGCGACCGGGCACCAGAATCTCGACCAGGAATGCGACACCGAAGGGTAAGCCGAACCCCGCCGCCGTCATTGGCCGACAAATCATCGCCAGACTCAAGCCGCATCCCGCAATGAGTGCATCCCGCGCGGCATGCGTACGTTGCCATTTGACAAATGCCCAGAGAAAGATGCTGAGACCTAGCAAAGTCGGTTGATGCGCAAGCAGCAGGTTTCCAAAAAGTGCGATTCCGGGCGACAAGGCGCTCGCCATCCCGCCGACGATTGCCACACGGGCTCCACCCAGTTCATTTCCAACCCAAAATACGAACATCGAAGCGAGTGCACTGGCCAGCCACTGTCCCCAATAGGGATGCCCTAATGCGACAAATGGCGCCAGCCACAATCCCGTTCCCGGGTAATAGCGACTTGCCATTCGTCCTTCATTCAAGACATGCATCTGATCGAAGAGTTCGGGGTGAGTCGGATGACTGGGTGTCGACAGGACTCCAGCAAGAAGCGTCCTTGCCTGAAAGAGATAGCTATATTCGTCGTGGTACGCTGGTGGCAGATCGACCATGTTGCGACCAACAAACCAACATGTCATCCATGAAGTCACCCCAACGACAACAGCAAAAATCCAGAGCCGGCGATTGGACAGACGGGCAATGGAATCCGTCGCCCCCCCGAATGAATCTCGTGAAGTGATCATCCAAAGAATGGGGGCGATCACGAGAACGAGAAATTGAAGCGTCGCCAGGTCTTTATCCCACTGGGCAATCAGGTCGAGCATCCCCGCGATGCATGCAAGGATTCCCAAGCACCACCCCAGAACCTGAATCCAAAGAGGGACGATGAAGGAGCGGTAGCCCGCCGTGGGATGACTCATCGCGCGATCGTGGCCCTGAGAGAAAATTGAACCCGAGAAGAAACGACGAGATCGAGTCTGGCCTTTGCGTTTGATTCTCGCAAGTCGGTTGTTCTCTGAGATAACAGAAGCGCGTCCACATGGACGCATTTCTGTTCGTTGCCCTCTGTACGACGTCAATGACGGTTGGCGTTGGATTCATCCGCACAAGAACAGCAGCCCACGGCAGAGTTATCCCCTCGCCAGACGTTTGAGGATTTCAACTCCGCGTTGCAGCGTCTCGTCCGTCGTGGCAAAACTCAGCCGGAAATGCGTATCTTTCTGGCTAAAAACATTACCGGGGATGATTAGAAGCTCGTTTTCAATCGCTTTCGCGACGAATTCGGTGCCTGTTCCCCACGGCGTCTTAATGAACAGATAAAACGCCCCTTCCGCCCCTCGAATGTCGTAGGCCCCTTGAAGCTCGTCGATCATGTACCGCCGCTTCTTGGCATAGTCGGCGACTCGATCCGAGACATCACACTCCATCGCGGCAAGGCCCGCCCATTGAACGGGTTGTGGGGCGCAAACGAACGTGAACTGCTGAAGCTTGATCATCTGTTGGATCAAGTGCGTTGGGCCATGCGCAAAACCCAGTCGAAGTCCAGTCATCGAATGCGATTTGCTGAACCCGTCGATCACGAGCGTCTGATCATTCCATTTCGCGGGTGACACAAAAGGACGATCGTACGAGAAGACACGATAGATCTCGTCACTGATCAAGCACACATTCTTTTCCGCCGCGAGTTCTGCCAGCCCTTTCAGCTCAGCCTCCGTCGCGACATATCCCGTAGGATTGCAGGGGCTGTTGCACAAGATCACTTTGGTTCGCGGCGTTATCGCTTCTCGCACGCGATCGAGATCGATCCGAAAGTCAGGATATGTATCAATCAGGCGGCAAACTCCGCCTGCCAACGTCACCAAATGCTTGTACATCACAAAATAGGGGTCGAAAACGATGACTTCGTCGCCCTCATTCACCAGGGTCGACAAGGCGAGCATCAGCCCGCCGCTGGTTCCGCTGGTCACGAATGCCTGACGATCGGCATGACCAAACTCAGCCTTCACTCGCGATTGAAGCGCTTCGCACAGCGGAGCGATCCCCTGCGTAACCGAGTAGACATTCTTGCCAGACTCAACGGCACCGATCAGTGCTTGTTTGACAGGAGTCGGGGTATCGAAGTGCGGTTGCCCGATACTCAGGTTCACCGGATTCTTCATTTTTGCCGCCAGGTCGAACACCTTGCGGATCCCAGAGGCATCGATCTGATGCATCCGGTTGGCAATCCAAGATTGGCTCATCGTTTTCAAATCAAAGGAGGATGGATCACATCGACTGTTCACACGCTGCTTGCGGCTAACCGAAGCTATGTTTAGAGGATAACGGATACGCGAGACGGAAGAACACTGAAAAAGCCAGCGTCACATCCAATGTGAATCTAAAATTCGGAGTGAAAATCCGTACGGAAGACAGGCTCTGAGGCGATTCAAATCCGATCCATGCTCTGAATTTGGGATGTCATTCAACGGTAGAATGAAAGCTTCCCAAGCTTTAGGCCAGGGTTCGATTCCCTTCACCAGCACAAGAGAAAATGCCTCCCAGCACCAGAGGTATCACATTCGACACAACTCAACCCGTTCCCAAACCGCGATCGTAGGCTTCCAGGTCTCGCAAGTAGATCGCCAGAGACGATTGCAATGTCTCGCGGTCGATGACCCAACGAGGTGATTCGTCGGTGTAACGATGGCAGTGCTCGACGAGCAGTCGGTGCAGGAATTTGAAAAGATGCCGCGGAACGCGCAAACGTGCCAGGGTCCCGACAAGTTCACCTTCGCTGATCGCATCGTCGAACCATTTCTTGATGGAAATCGATGGATCAGGATTAATGGCACACGCGCGAGCTCGATCGTTTGCCAGATCGAAGAGCGACTCGCCGGTCCATTCCAGCGTCCGGATCAGATTCTGCTTATCGAGCCGTGACCGTTCGTAGAACTCTTTATCTTCCCGCGTCAAATAGAAGCTAATCTCGATCGGCAACAACAGTTTGAAGCCAATTCCCGCGTGCTTCAGGAATTTGTTATCAAACATTGACCAAATCAGCGCCTTCATACGCTCGGGCGAGCCATTGATCAGGTGCGGTTCGTCGACGCGATCGACCAGGACCGTAATCGATTCGAAACCCAGCGATTCCAGAATATTCTGAAGTTTGGTGAGTAATTCGTACCGATCATCGCTGCGATCACGAGCCGGAATGGGCTGTCCCACGAGATCTTTCGGATCAAAGTTCGACAAGATCGATCGCAGTTGATTGACCTGTCGATCAAGGACGCGAATTTGTCGCGATGACTTCCAGGCGAGCATGAAAAGTTGTGACTGATGCCACAACCAGGGTGCCCAGCCTGCCAGAATCACAACCCACGGCCACCAGCCACCAAACTGGCTTAATGTCCCTTGTTGAGCCAAAATCCCGAAGATGGCCAGCGTCACCGCCATGCCAATCGAAAAATCGCAATAGCTTCGCCAGTTGGGAATGCCAAGTTTTCGACGCAGGCTGGACCAGCGATGCAGTTGTGCGATATCGGTGCTGCGGTCATAGAACGCCGCGAGCAGCAGAAGGTCGCGCTTCTGAACACGCGTCAGATTCGAAATCCGATCCGTGGAGACCTGAAACGGCCCGGAGGCACCAGCCGATTTATCCTTCAAAAGGTCGTCAACGATATGCGTTGTCGCCAACGAGAGGATGCAGTCGATATGGTCCCACAGACGCCATTTCGAGAGTGTCTTTTCCGGCCGAGCCCCGGCCCAGCCGACCTTTTCATTGAACGAGTCAAGAAATGGGTTGAAATCGTCGTAATCGACGATGAAAACGCGGTCATCCGGATGTTCAGTATTGTACTTCGCGGTGTGGTCGACGATTTGCAGGCGAAGTGCCGTCTTTCCGCTGCCCTTTTCACCGAAGACAACCGCCGTTGAGGGATGCGATGGATCGCCGTAAATCTTGTCCCATGCGGGATGGAAGGTGCCATCAGCACACAGTTTTTGGAACAGAGGATCGGTCTGGGCGTCTTCTTGACTAAACGGGTTCTGATTGAGCCCGTGGTGTTCGAGAAATTGCTGAACTTTCATCAATTGTTCCGTGACAAGCCCGATCGGTCCAACTGTCGCGCGGGACGGGTCGGGAAAAAAAGGAAACTGATTCGATTCTGTCGTTCGTAAGGGCTTGGCCTTTCGCCACCAACGAAAGACCTCACCACTTTGCGTAAGACTCTACGTGCGACCGAACCCGTCGTCCACCCAGTCCGCTTAGATTCCCTCGCAGGGAAATCAATCATGAAGATCTTGAGATGTCCGACGGCCCCTGGATCAGCGCTCAACGCCACGTAAGTCCTCGCGGTAACTTTGCTTCACGCATCCGACGTTCTAGAATAACCGTCGTGCTGTTTCCGATTAGTGCGGCCATGCCCGCACGTGATCTGATTTGATTGAAAAATTACGACCCAAGAGGAGATTCACATGGCTTTCACACTTCCGCCGTTGCCGTATGCTCCAAACGCGCTGGAACCACATATCGATGCCCGCACGATGGAAATCCATCACGGCAAGCATCATCAGGCGTACATCAACAACGCCAATGCCAAGCTGGAAGGCCATCCTGCACTGGCCTCCAAGACTGCCGAAGAGATCATCAGTAACCTCTCGGCGGTCCCTGAAGACATCCGCACCGTCATCCGCAACAACGCGGGGGGGCATGCCAATCACTCGCTGTTCTGGACGATCCTTGCGCCGCACACCGGGGCCGAGCCAACTGGCGAACTGGCTGAAGCCATCACCAGCACGTTCGGTTCGTTCACCGCGTTCAAAGAAAAACTGAGTGCCGCCGCAACGACCCGTTTTGGTAGCGGTTGGGCGTGGCTGTCCTACGACAAGGGCAAGCTTGTCGTAGAAAGCACGCCGAATCAAGACAGCCCGCTGATGGAAGGCCGAACCCCATTGCTGGGTCTGGACGTCTGGGAGCACGCGTACTACTTGAACTATCAGAATCGCCGCCCTGACTACATCGCCGCGTTCTTTAACGTTGTCAACTGGCCGGAAGTCGCACGTCGCTATGCCGCCGCAAAGAAGGCATGAGCCGTCACTGACAAGCGAATTATTACAAAAGGGTCGGCCTTCATCACGAAGACCGACCCTTTTTCCTATCCATCGAAGCCACTCAAGCAAATTGAAATGCCAAAGACTAAACGGCGTTCGCCTGCTTGGGAATCAGAATCGAGACTGCACAGAAGAGCGTTGCCGCAGCGCACAGCATTGCGAACCAATCGCCATATCGAACATAGGGGCTTTGTCTCGAATCCAGCGGAACAGTGTGAATGAGAGCCGCGTTGAGCTGCTTGTGCCAAGCCCCCGTCTTGGGGTCGCGCATCGAGGTTCGCGGTGCGTTGTTGCCATTCTTACGTGCATCACCGTCAAAGAAGTGATCTGGCTCACGAATGGCACCATCCCCATCAATAAAAGCTGAAACGCCCGTATTGACGGCACGAACGAGCGGCGTACGGCATTCGACGGCTCGAAATGCGGCTGTAATTAAGTGCTGATCGAGTTCACTTGAACCATGAAACCAACCATCATTCGAGAGATTCACGAGCACGTCGACGGACTTCGCACCGTCGGTCCCCGTTCCAGACGCAACGATGTTACGCACGAGATGGGGCACAGTGTCTTCAAAACAGATGACCGGGGCAAACTTCCAGCCCTGATATTCAAAGATCGCGGGCTGCAAACCGGGCGTCAGCCCCCCAGCATCGCTGTAAGGAGTCAGGGCTTTCAAGATCGGAAACACGTCACGCAGTGGGATGTACTCGCCGAATGGCACAAGGTGCATCTTGTCGTAACGCCCCGCAATGCCAGTATCCGGCCGGACAAAGACAGCCGAATTGTGTTGTGTTACGACATTCGGTTCGGCGACAGCGGCATTGATTCCCAAAATGAGCGCCGCACCGGCCCGCTCGCTTTCTTCGCGCAGGATCCCGGCAACCATGGGATTATGCCACGCCGCAGGGCTGACAGAGGGGACCAACTTCCGGAGCTCATCGTCACTCATGTCTTTCGCGGCCGACATCAGTGGCCAAGGAAACATTCCCTCAGGCCAGACAATCAGATGTGGATGCTGCTCTTTGACCGCGTGTGCATTCAAACTCAAATGCGTCAGAAAGCGATCACCGGGATCGACAGGCTCTTCTCGCAGCGACGCCAGGAAATTTCCTTGAATCAATGCCACGCGCGGACCTGGCTTGAAATCCGCCTGGGATCGTCGCACATAGCCATAACCCAGAACGCTCACAAACATCATCAACGAAACAGAGACTTGAACCAGTTGCGACAACGTTAGACCGGCAGGTGTCACAGGCCCTGTCGACGGAAGGACCAGGCGGCAGCGAATCAACCACGAATGCGGTACCAGCAGAGCGAGTGCCGTCGCACACGCCACAACGATAAAACTCACCCCATAGGCACCAACCAGATCGCTGACCTGAATCAGTTCCAGCCAGCGATACTGCGAATGCCCCAGGAAATACCATGCGAAACCGGTCATCAGATGGGCACGGAGATACTCAAGACCAATCCAAACCGCAGGTGCGGCCGCAAGTAGCGGAACCGACCATTTCTGTACGGCAATTCGAGAAATGCTGACGAATGCGACTTGGTAAAGTCCCAGGTAGGCAGCGAGAGCCATCCAGGCAATATACATCGTAGGATCACCCAGCCGCATCCACTGCAGCATGGCCAACTGACTCGTCGCACTTCCCGCATAAATGGCGGCATACATCCAGCTCGTGCGTTCTTTGATCCGAACGAGCAGCAAGAGCGGGACCGGGGCGAGCCACGCCAAGGGGCTCGCATTGACGGGCGTGAAACAGAGCCACAAAAAAAGCCCGGACAAGAATGACATCGCGAATGCACCGAGTACTCCGACGCGCGCCGTCTTCTGCTTGTGCATCGATCTTGCCGAAGCAATGATCTCGCGAACAGATCGATCCGAGTTTTGTCGCTTTTCTTTCATGACACTTGCAGACATTCCCGCCTCCCTCCCTGGATTGCTGAATTGGCGAACGTTAGTGAAGAATGGCCATTTTGGGAAGTCGATCTTGACGAAGGCCTGTAAATACGCGGCATTGAGGATTCATGAGCACGAAACGACGCAGTGTCAGTTGGACGCGTGTCTGTCAGAATTATAAAAGGCGGAGCACCCCGAATCGGTGCCCCGCCTCGCTAAATGCCACCAGTTTTTCCCACGACAGTCGATCACGTAATGTGTGCGCCGCGAGCTTCGACATAGACTGCGTAAATCGATGTGCTGGCGGTCATAAACAGGCGATTTCGTTTGGTTCCGCCAAAACAGACGTTACTGCAGATTTCGGGCAGTCGAATTTGACCGATTCGCACGCCTTCTTGTGGTTCGAAAATGTGTACCCCGTCGTATCCGTCACCAACCCAGCCCGCGCTCGCCCAGATGTTGCCGTCCGTATCACAACGGATTCCATCGGCGAGGCCTGAAAGCTCTTCCTCTTGCGAGACATTTGCAAAGTTTCTCGCCTGGCCGGGAACTTTGTTCACAACCGGAACTCCGGCCGCGGCCCCTTTTACCTTCAATTTCATTGAAGCAAACTCCTTGCCGTTTGCCACGCCCTTCTCATCAACAACGTCCCAGACCTTGATCTGTTTCGGCGCGTCACTGTAGTGCGACGCACCGGTATCTGCGACGTAGACCTTCTTATAGTCTGGCGAGAAACAGATCCCATTCGGCTTGAAGACGTCGTCGGTCACCTTCTCAATTTTGCCCGTCTTTCCATCGATTCGATAGACGGCCTCTTTCTGGTACGGCTGCTTTGAATCGTTGGCGGCCTTCTCGCCTTCATAATTCATCAAACTTCCATAGCCCGGATCAGTAAACCAGACATCCCCATTCGGATGAACGACCCCATCATTGGGGGCATTCAGCGACTTGCCATCGTACTTGTCGGCCAGCACGGTGACGCTGCCATCGTGCTCATATCGCACGACTCGGCGATTCCCGTGTTCAAACGAGACCTGACGCCCCTGGTAGTCGAATGTATTTCCGTTGCTGTTGCCCGCGGGATGTCGGAAGGTTGTCACATGGCCATCTTCCTCGAGCCAGCGTTTCTGAACGTTGTTCGGGATATCACTCCACAGCAGGTATCGACCGACTCCGTTCCAGGCAGGCCCTTCAGCCCACAGCATTTCTGGACTGTGATAAATTCGCTGAATGGGCGTGTTGCCGATGGCGTACTTCTTGAACCGCGGATCGAGCGTGACAATGTCGGGATCGGGATAGCGAACCGGTTGAGCCGACGGCCCGAAATCACGCGCGATCACAGAGGTTGCGGCCCCTATCGCCCCAAGCGATGCCGCGAGAAATGAGCGACGAGCAATTGCTGTGGAATTCAGATCAGACACAGCGGAACCGGAATCCTGGTCAGTCATGGGAGCTCCTCATAGCGCATAATGGGAAACGAGGGCCTCGACATTTCGATCGAATGTCGTGCCGATGCGCCACGGTAACAAACCCACAATCCGGCCGAAACGTCTCCGCCAATCGAAATCGTGACAGTCGATAACGTCTGCCTTCGCAGATGCCACGCCATTCCGTGGTGACAACTGTTTGCCGTCACCACCCAGATCACCTGCCGGATCGAGCAATCAACACCAACGCCGAAACGTCAGGCGCTCACTTTCACCGGCGCCTCGGGCACAGTTGCCACCTTCGGCCTCTCTTCTGCGGCCTGCCCGAATCGCCATTCTTTGGGAACGATCAGTCGGGCACCTCGACGGAATGTGATGTACGACCAGCCCCAATTCAGCACGACGCGCAAGCGATTGGGGAAACCCGTCAGATAGTAGATGTGAACAAGCAACCAAGCCATCCAGGCGATGAAGCCGGTCATTTTGAATTTACCGACTTCGACCACCGCGCGGCTCCGGCCGATCGTTGCCATCTGCCCTTTGTCCGCAAATCGAAACGGCGTCCGCTTCCCGCCCTGGACATCGATTCGAATCAAGTTTGCGAGATAGCAACCTTGCTGCATTGCCACCGGCGCGGTTCCTGGTAGCGGCCGACCAGTCTGATGCGTGTAACAAGACTGATCCCCCGCCACAAAGATGTTCGGGTGCCCCTTGACGCTCAAATCATTCTCGACAATGACGCGGCCCGATCGATCAACTTCAAAGCCGGAATCCTTCCCCAACGACGAGGCTTTGACACCGGCCGCCCACAGAACGGTGGCCGAGATGATACGTTCATTGCCGATATCGACGCCATTCGCATCGATCTTGGTTACAGCACTGCCAGTCCAGATTTGGACTCCAAGCTGTTCCAGATCGCGAGCGGCTCGCGCGGACAATTGCTCACTGAACATCCCCAGAATTCTTGGCCCCGCCTCGAGGAGAATGACGCGAGCCAGCGTGGCGTCAATGTTTCGGAAGTCTTTGGCCAGCGTAAATCGACTCATCTCGCCAATGGCACCAGCCAGCTCGACGCCCGTCGGCCCGCCACCCACGACAACAAACGTCAGCAACCGCTTCCGCTCTTCGAGCGACGTGGTTCGCTCTGCAGATTCGTAGGCAGAAAGCACGCGTCGACGAATTTCGGTCGCCTGCTCGAGCGTCTTAAGCCCTGGTGCAAATTCCTCCCATTCGTCGTGCCCGAAATAGCTATGCCGCGCACCACAGGCGAGCACCAGATAGTCGAACGGCAATTCGCCAAAATCCGTGACAACAAGATTTCGATCGGTGTCGACAGAACGGACTTCGCCCTGCAGGACGCGAATGTTGTTAAAGCGGGCGAGTAAACTCCGGATCGGTGCTGCGATATCGGCGGGGCTCAGCCCCGCCATTGCGACCTGATACAGCAGCGGTTGGAACAAATGATGGTTCGTTCGATCGACGACCAACACCTCGACACCGGGAACGTCCCCAAGCCCCTTGGCAAGGTTCAACCCGGCAAAACCACCTCCAACGATCAATACTCGCGGCATCTCGCACTTATCCTCAAGGAACTGTCGGCGGTACCGGTGGTGGCGGATTCACACCGGGACGCTGAAAATAGGCTGACCAATCGGGAATCTGCGACGCGGCGGTCCAACCCGACAACTGCGGAGACCAAAGCAGCGTTTGACCGCTGATCCGCCCCGCCGAAATCGCCTGTTGAATCTGCTCAGGAGCATAAGGCCCCTGTGGCTGCCCATTCACCGCGACGTGCCAGGCAGGCGGTGGAGGTGGCGATGCTGGACCGCCCGCCGGCGTTCCAAAACCGATCCCTGGCGAGGTCATCATCCGACCAGCCATGGCCACTCCCATCCCCAACCCCAGACCTTCACCACCCCCTCCGTGCTGGGCGGATTCTCGCATCGCTTCCCCGAGAGAGTACTGCTGGAACTTGTTCATATCTCCGAGCACACCCATACTCGTCCGCGTGTCGAGCGCCTTCTCGACGGCCTCGGGAAACGAAATATTCACGATGATGAGTTGTGGTATGGCCAACCCATATTCATCGTCAATTCGCTCCTCTACGTACTTACGAAGTTCTTCGGAAAACTCACGGTATTTCGAGGCCAAATCGAGCGCGGCCACCTGCTTTTCTGCCAGCATGTCAGACAGCGCCGAGGTAATGATAGAACGCATTAGTTCCGTGACTTCGTCGGCCTCAACAACACCATCCGTTCCGACAAGCTCGGTCAGCAGTGCCTTGGGTTCAACCGCTTTGAGCGCATACGTTCCGAAAGCTCGCAGACGGATCGGACCGAATTCTGGATCTCGCAACATCACCGGGTTCGGCGTCCCCCACTTCAAATCGGTGATCTGGCGTGTACTGATGAAGTACACCTCCGACTTAAACGGGCTGTTGAATCCAAACTTCCAACCGGCAATCGTACTGAGAATTGGCAGATTCTGAGTGTTCAGTGTATGCGTACCAGGCTCGAACACATCGGCGACTTTTCCCTGCAGAACGAACACTGCGAGCTGGCCGGGGCGCACAATCAATTGAGCCCCTTGCTTGATCTCGTTTTGATATCGCGGAAATCGCCATACGAGCGTATTTCGCGAATCGTCGAGCCATTCAATGATGTCGATCAGTTCATTGCGCAGTTTGTCGAACAGTCCCATAGTGTGCTTTCCGCTCGTGAAGGAAGTCGGTCAACGGCAGCGAATGAGATTCTACACGGCGCATCATTTGCCTCAAAGAGAGGATCAGAGAGATCAATCATGATTGATCATTCTTGTGTTCTGAAATTCAATGAGGCCTTGCACGCAATCGAGGTTCGCGATCAAGGTTGTACGGCGCGTGTCTAAAACATCGAAGTGTATTGATATTCCGGCTTGAAGGCCACAGCACGAATCCTTCGATCTGACCTTGCGGTTTGTGCCGACAGAATGCTTCGGATTTGTGCGCCGGTTGATGCGTTTTCGGTCAGTTCTGATGTGGCTGCCACAAGAAATTGCCGGCTGGGCCGTAGATTCTGCAATTTCAGAAGTGAAAAGAGTGATAGGATACGAGTAAGCTGCCTCGCGTGGATGTGCGAGCAGGATCTGGAGGCGGGATTTCGATGTTGGGACAATTGATACCAGTGGGTGGCGGAGACCCGATTCCACTCCTCAAGCCAACCTTGATTGTAGGACGTCGCCCCAGTTGCGACATTCGCCTGGATTACGCGAATGTGTCCTCGAATCATTGTCGGCTTGAGTACATCAATGGCTACTGGCGTGCTTCGGACGTCAGCCGCAACGGCACAAAAGTCAACGGCGAGCGAATCGACGAAAAGTTCCTGCAACCCGGCGACACCGTTTCATTCGCCCGACACGCATTCGAGATTCAATACACCCCCGACCCCGAAGCCGTCCCCCCCTCAGAGGAAGTTGATCCCTTCGCAATGAGCCTGCTGGAGAAGGCGGGCTTGAGCCAGGAAGATCGACGTGATCGCCAACCGAGTCGCGGCCGACCATCACCGCCGGCTCGGCCGAGTCCACCACCATCCCGCGGACACCAGCCGACGAAGCCGAACCCCAAGTCGCCTGACAGTCCCAAGAATGACGACGATCAGGCACTCGAATGGCTGAAGGACTGACGTTTCGCGGCGTGATGTTTCATCTGTAAGAATTCCGGCTACAATTCGACCGAATTATTGTTCACTCAATTCGGTGAAACGGAATTGCATGCCCGATCCAATCCCCACGTTCTCGCACGCCCAAATCCGGGAGTGGTTCGCGAAGCTGCCAAAACAGGATTTCGTCGACCAGAAGATCCTGTTGATCGTTCCCGATGCGACAAGGACGGCGCCATTGCCGCTCCTTTTCGATGCGCTCTTTCACGAGATTCGTCCACACTGCATGTCGCTGGACGTCATGGTGGCGTTGGGCACGCACCCCCCCATGTCCGATGCCCAGATTGCGAAATTGCTTGGCATCGACGAGACCGAGCGAGGCCGGCTCTTTTACCAGATGCGGACGTTCAACCATGAGTGGGACCGACCTGATCGGCTGGTCACCCTGGGAACGCTGACAAAAGCTGAAACGGCGGAACTCTCCAATGGCCTGTTGTCGCTGGAAGTGCCTGTCCAGATCAATTCACGCATCCAGGACTACGACCTCTTGCTCGTCCTTGGGCCGGTGTTTCCGCATGAAGTCGTCGGATTCTCGGGTGGGAACAAATACTTCTTCCCAGGGATCGGTGGCCCGGAAATCTTGAACTTCTTCCACTGGTTGGGGGCTCTTATCACGAACTACGAGATCATCGGGGTGAAAGACACGCCGGTGCGTCGTGTGGTCGATGCGGCTGCGGCCCTGATTCCGAAGACTCGCCGTGCCATCACGTTCGTCGTCTCCTCCGACTGCAGCCTGCACGGCCTGTTCTACGGAACGCCGGAATCGGCCTGGAACGAAGCGTCCGACCTCTCGGGGCAAGTGCATATCAAGCGCTGTCCGCGGCCGTTCAAACAAGTTCTGTCCTGCGCGCCGCCGATGTACGACGAGCTTTGGGTGGCCGGAAAGTGCATGTACAAAATGGAACCTGTGGTCGCGGATGGGGGCGAACTGATCATCTATGCCCCGCACATGAACGAAATCTCGATCACACATGGAAAGCTGATCGAGCAAGTGGGATATCACGTTCGCGACTACTTCACGAAGCAGTGGGATCGATTTAAAGACATTCCCTGGGGCGTGCTCGCCCATTCGACGCATGTCCGCGGAGGAGGAACATTCGAAAACGGAATTGAGAATCCTCGCGTCCGCGTCACACTCGCCAGCGGGATCTCGCCCGAAACTTGCGCGCGAATCAATCTGGGTTACCGCGACCCGGCAACGATCGACGTCGAATCATTTGCCAATCGCGAAGAGGAGGGGGTCTTGCTTGTACGCAAGTCAGGTGAATACTTATTCCGCCTCGAGCCGTAGAACTCTTTTTCTCTCAGCCTTGAAGTCGAGTCGACGAAAAAGGTGACTGACACGCAGCGATCAGCAAAAATCGAGCTGAATCCTGGGGATCGACTTGGAGTCGACACGAGATTCCGCCAGAATGCGGCCTGCCGCACTTCGTTACATTAAGACAGCGTTTATTCCACTTGTTCATGACGGCCTGACGGGACGTTCAATGTCCTATCTCAGACGATCGTCAAAGATTGCGTTCTATCCATGCAGCGAATTCTGCTCAAATCCAAGATCCACCGTGCGACGGTGACCGACGCCCAACTGCACTACGAAGGCAGCGTCACAATTGACTACGACCTGATGGTCGCCGCGAACATTGTTGAGTTCGAGCAGGTCCACATTTACGACGTCAACAACGGTAACCGATTAATTACCTACGCCATTCGCGGTCCGGCCGGTAGCGGCACCATCTGTATCAATGGTGCAGGGGCCCATTTGGTTTCAATTGGTGATCTCGTCATCATCTGTGCTTACGCCCAATTCAACGAGCCTGAACTCGCAGAGCACCGACCGCTCGTCATCCATGTTGACGAAAAAAATCGACAGAATTCCTGAATGGATGACGATTGCGCAAGCTCTATGGCGCTCCAATCAAGAGACAACCAACTTGGTTGACATTCGCTTGATTGCGATCTAGTTTCGTGCAACAAATAACGTCGTTTTCGCCCGCATACATTCTCGAAAGGCATTCCAGATGGGCCGTCCCGTTACGTTGTTCACAGGCCAGTGGGCAGACTTGAAACTCGAAGACCTTTGCAAGAAGGCCAAGGATTTCGGTTACGACGGCCTTGAACTCGCTTGCTGGGGCGATCACTTCGAGGTCGACAAGGCCCTGTCTGACGATACTTACTGTGCCCGCAAGCGGGAACTCCTCGAAAAATATGACCTGCAGGTCTTCGCGATCTCGAATCACCTGGTCGGCCAGGCGGTACTCGACAATATCGACGCACGCCACAAAAGTATTCTGCCGCCATACGTGTGGGGCGACGGCAAGCCTGAAGGCGTAACGCAACGCGCCATCGAAGAAATGAAGAACACCGCTCGCGCCGCTCAAAAACTGGGCGTCAGCATCGTCAATGGCTTTACCGGTTCGAGCGTCTGGCACTTGATCTACGATTTCCCTCCGACACCAAAGTCGATGTATGACGATGGATTCAAGCTGCTCGCCGATCGCTGGAACCCCATCCTCGACGTGTTCCAGGAATGTGGAATCAAGTTCGCGCTCGAAGTACATCCGACCGAGATCGCATTCGATCTCTATTCCGCCGAACGGGCTGTTGCCGCACTGGGTGGACGGGAAGAATTTGGCTTCAATTTCGATCCTAGCCACTTGATCTGGCAAGGCGTCGATCCGGCCGAATTCATTCGATACTTCCCCAATCGCATCTACCACGTGCACATGAAAGACGCCAAAGTAACGCTGAACGGTCGCTCGGGCATCCTGTCCAGCCACCTTTCATTTGGCGATCCACGACGAGGTTGGGATTTCCGCAGCATGGGACGTGGTGGCGTGAACTTCGAAGAAGTGATCCGCGCCCTGAACGCCGCAAAATACGCAGGCCCACTGTCGGTTGAGTGGGAAGACAGCGGAATGGACCGTGAACACGGTGCCCGCGAATCGTGCCAGTTCGTTAAAAACATCGATTTCGCCCCATCGGGCCGTGCATTTGATTCCGCGTTCTCCGAGTAGCAAGCCGTCGACTGCGAATCGTTTCCGCTGAGGAGTACTTCAGTGAATAACGCATCGAGGACATCTGCGAATCTGTTCGCGCCGTCCTCGATGCGATTTTTGTTCTTTGCGACGCTTCTCATGTTTGGTGTTTCGGACCTCCGCAGTTGGGGGGATGACCCAACTGCCAGGACGCTGGACATCGAGTTTCAGCAGACGGTACGCCCATTCTTGAAATCGTATTGCCTTGATTGCCATGGCGCAGAGAAGCAAGAAGCCAAACTGGATCTCAGTCGTGAGCAGGCTCTGACCTCCGTCACACAGAATCTGCCAATTTGGGAGACTGTCGCGGAACGGCTTCTCGCGGGTGATATGCCGCCTGAATCCTCTGATCACCAGCCCACGGCCGAAGCGCGAAGGGCCGTTGTGACATGGTGCAACGCCGTCGGCGAATATGAGGCCGCCCGCAACGCAGGCGATCCTGGCGTCGTCCTGGCGCATCGATTGAGCAATGCCGAATACGACAACTCCATTCGCGATCTGACTGGCTTCGATCTCAGACCGACACGCGAATTCCCCGTCGATCCTGCGAATGAAGCCGGCTTCGATAACACGGGCGAATCACTCTCGGTTTCGCCGGCACTCATTAAGAAGTATCTGGATGCCGCGCGCTTTGTCGCCAATCATGCCGTGCTGACGCCGCGAGGAATTGTCTTCGCCCCTTATCCCGTCGTCACGGAAACCGATCTTGACCAGTTCTGCGTGCATCAAATCCTCGAGTTCTATCAGCAGCACGAGATTGATTACGCCGATTACTTCGCCGCCGCCTGGCGGTTCCATCATCGGTCTCAACTCGGAAGATCAGACGCGACGCTGAAAGAGTTGGCTCGAGAGACCAAGGCAACCCATTCAAAGTCGAATCCACAGACGCACGAGAATCAAGCGATTCCTGCCCGTGGCGCGCGGCGAGCAACACCACAGGCGTCAAACTTGAGTGAGCGGTATCTTGAGACAATCTGGTCGGCTTTAACACATGAAGAGTCGGTAGGGCCACTCGCTGAGTTGCAGACCAAATGGCACCAGCTCATCTCGAACGAGGATTTAATAAAAAACGCGCCTCGCTCAGATGATCCGTCGCCGACCTCGACAAGCACTCAAACCGCGGCCTGGAACCGTGCATTGCGACAGGAATGCGAAACGCTACGAGACTTTGTCGTGGCAAAGCGAACGTCGTTCGAACCACCTGTTCCGAAACTGCACCTCAAAGGAATGTCAGATGGCAGCCAACCCCTGGTCATCTGGTGGAATCGAAAACAAGCTGCTACCAGGATGTCCTTCCTCCGTCAAAGCGACGACAAAGAACTCGATGCGGCGATCGATCGATTCTGTCGCATCTTTCCCAGTGCGTTTGCAATCTCAAGTCGAGGACATTACGCCGATCCCAAACTGGGAGTCGGAGTCCGTTTTTTAACGGCTGGCTTTCATTTGATGCAGGGGTACTTCCGCGATGATGGACCACTTTACGAGTTGGTGCTGAGCGACATCGAACAGAGCGAACTTGATTCGCTGTGGCAGACACTGAACTTCGTGACTCAATCGCCGATCCGACAATACAAAGACTTTTTGTTCTTCGAACGTGCCGAGCCACCTGGATTTGCGGAAGGGCCTGACTTCGATTTCGCGAGGCCCGAAAACAAAGATGTCACGACAGAAGTGTCCCTCAATCGTGTACGGGATCTCTACCTCGCCAAAGCCAGGCGGCTGGAAGCAAGCCCCGCTGCGATCGAGGCCATCGAATCGTATTTTTCCGGAATGTCCGCCGAGGTACGAGAGCTGGATCGGACCGCAACCCTGGTCGAGTCGACGCATCTTGAAGCCCTCAAGCAACTCGCCGCACGCTGTTTCAGAAGACCTCTAACGCATCCGGATCAACAGGACCTGGACGAGTTCTATCGAGCACTTCGCGAGAACGAAGGCCTGAGTCACGATGAGGCGATCCGGGATGTCTTGACCGGCATTCTGATGTCGCCCCACTTTTGTTATCGCTTCAGCACGGCGGCAGTCGGTACGGATCGCCAACCACTTGACGACTACGAATTGGCAAGTCGCCTGAGTGACTTCCTCTGGGCAAGCTTGCCTGACGCAGAGCTTCTCGCCTGTGCCGAACGCGGGACCCTACACGATTCCAAGGTGCTACTTTCACAGGCGAAGCGAATGCTGCGAGATGCTCGAGTCTGCGGACTGGCCAGTGAGTTCGCCGCTAACTGGCTCGACATCCGCCGCTTCGAAGAGCACAACAGTGTTGATCGCGAACGGTTTCCTTCGTTCACAAATGAACTGCGATCCGCGATGTACGAGGAACCACTTCGTCTGTTCATAGACGTCATCCGAGAGAACCGCCCCGTCACGGAACTGATTACCGCCGATTACACGTTCGTGAATCCAGTGCTCGCGAATCATTACGGCCTGAATCTCGAAACCAGTCCCCTCCAAATCGCCGCGACGGGCGACCTCGATCCGTCGAGCAGCAATGACTGGCATCGCGTCGACAGACTGAATCGTCATGGACGTGGGGGCCTGTTGACGATGTCTATATTCTTGACGAAGAATTCCCCCGGGCTACGAACGAGCCCCGTGAAACGTGGATACTGGGTTGTTCGTCGTCTACTCGGTGAAAGAATTCCAGCACCGCCGCCTGACGTCCCGGAGTTACCCAAGGACGAAGCGGGTGTTGGTGAACTATCCCTCCCGCAACTCTTGGCGCGACACCGGGACCATCGGACCTGTGCGTCGTGTCATCAGCGTTTTGATTCGATTGGCCTTGTGTTCGAAGCGTTCGGCCCCATCGGGGAATACCGCACGCGCGATTTGGGCGGTCGCCCGGTTGTGACGACTGCCGTCTTTCCCGATGGCACTCAAGCCACAGGTGTGGAAAACCTCAAGAAATACCTGTCGGAAACGCGCCGTGATGAGTTCGTGACGAACTTCTGCCGCAAGCTTTTTTCGTACGCGATTGGCCGCAGCCTGCTGCCATCGGATCGAGCAACCATTGAGGAAATGCGACGGAAGCTCAGGTCGCACGACGATCGTACGCAAACCCTCGTCGAATCGATCCTGACCAGCCCCCAGTTCCTGAACAAGCGTGGACAAAACTGACACATGATCATCTCTTCAGATTTCTCAGTCCCGCTGCGCCTCTCCTACCGCAAAGTACGTCAGCAGTCACGGCGTTCCACTCAACGGGAACCAGTGATCGTTTGAGAGACAAGATGACGCAAACAAACTACTCATTGGGATAAAAAAGTTTGTAAGTCTTGTAGCCGCCGCCGATGTTGGCGACCGAGAACCCGTTTTGAATCAAGATTCGCGTGGCAAGGTACCCTCGTTGACCAACCTGGCAGTACACGGCAAGGTGGCGATCGCGAGGAATTTCGTGCAACCTTTTGCGAAGTTCATCGACCGGCAAATTCATTGCGCCCGGAATTGCTCCTGCGGAAAACTCTTGCGGCGTGCGAACATCGATAAGATATGGACGCGGCTCAGCGGCGACGTGCATGACCGATTCCAAATCGATCTGAGGATGATCACCTCGCAGTATGCCACTCGCCACAAAGCCAGCCATGTTGATCGGATCTTTGGCGGAGCCATACTGCGGCGCGTACGCAAGCTCCATTTCTTCCATGTCAAAGACGGTCATTCCTGCCTGGATCGCGACTGCGATGACGTCGATCCGCTTATCGACGCCATCCGAGCCTACAGCCTGTGCTCCCAAAATCCGTCCATTCTCGGGATCGAACAGGACCTTGAGGGCCATCGGTTTGGCACCTGGATAGTAACCTGCGTGCTGTGCGGGATGGACATAGATCTTTCGGAACGGTCGCCCCGCCTTTTTCAAAGCCTTTTCCGAGGCCCCCGTCATCGCTGCCGTCTGATCAAAGACACCAAGAATGGCGGTCCCTTGCGTCCCTCGATAGCGCG
The DNA here is from genome assembly GCF_000255655.1 of Schlesneria paludicola DSM 18645. Classification (NCBI taxonomy): domain Bacteria; kingdom Pseudomonadati; phylum Planctomycetota; class Planctomycetia; order Planctomycetales; family Planctomycetaceae; genus Schlesneria; species Schlesneria paludicola. The sequence continues at coordinate 480,135 of NZ_JH636435.1, forward strand.
AATCGCGCCCGCAAGCATTGTCAGCCGCAATTCGCCCCTGTCGATTTGCGGGACCAGCAAGTGGCACTTGAAAGGGGTTCCCCGAGATCGCGTCGCGGATTTCAACGGCGTCTCCCGCAGCGAAGATATCGGAATCGCTAGTCCGTTGATGTGCATCGACTCGAATCCCACCGCGGACTCCCGTCTCAAGGCCACTTTCGAGCGCGAGCTTATTCTCAGGACTGACGCCGATTCCAAGCACGACAAGTTGAGTGTGAATCCGCGTCCCTGATTTCAATTCAACGATCAGGTCGTTTCCAGCCCGAGTGAACCCGGTCACCGATTCCCCCAACTGCAAATCCACGCCCTGTGCGAGAAGCGTCTGAACGATGGGTGTCGTCATCTCCGGGTCGAAAGGTGGCAACAGTTGCTTGTTGTGTTCAATCAGCGTTGTTGCCACACCGCGTTTGACAAAGTTCTCGGCGAGTTCCAGACCAATAAATCCCCCTCCGACCAGAACGACGCGTTGAATCCCCTCGTCGACGCGGCGTTTGATTCGATCAACATCTTCGAGATTTCGCAGCGTCAGGATGCCGGGTAGTTCAACACCTGGAAGCTTGGGTCTCACCGGAGCGGCACCTGGAGAGAGAATCAGTTTGTCATAGCTCTCGTTGTATTCTCGCCCCGTCGCGAGGTCTCGCACTCGAACGGTCTTAGCGACGCGATCGATCGATTCAACGGACGACCCAGTACGTACATCCAGATTGAATCGGATCCGCAGACGTTCGGCCGTGGTGACGAGCAGCTTCTCACGTTCGGCAATGACGCCACCGACATAGTAGGGAAGGCCACAGTTCGCGAAAGAGACATCCGGCCCTCGTTCAAACACGATGATCTCGGCGTCTTCACGTAGGCGACGGGCGCGAGCGGCTGCCGATGCCCCTCCTGCAACACCGCCAACAATCAGAAGTTTCATAACTCGGTCCTTGTGCTCAATGACATTGATTGGCTGATTTGATCGGATGCGAAGTCGCGGTCGTTGAGGTTTGAAATCAATGACTTAGCGGCGATGAGGGACAGAGGATTTGACCTCGAACGAAATCCCCCCATCTCGCTTCGAATCAGCGACAATGGGTTGGCACAGACGCCAACCCAGGCGACACACGCTCAAGACGCAATACCAGGAGTTTCAGGAGACGCCAAACCGCGATGAGCCCGACTCGACCTATTGTGCGGCGCAGGCAGTTCCCTCAGATTTGCACTGATTCCAAGGCATGCGGGCCAGCAACATCCCCATCCCACAGGTATCGGTGATTCCGGCGAATACCAAGCCAGCTCCGACAAACCCTGACACCCCAATGAAGTAGGGATGAACGGTCCAGCCCAGAATGACCCCAATCAAGACCAGTGATCCGGCGGCGATTCGAACCTGACGTTCGAGAGAAATCGCCTTCTTTCCTCGTACCACGGGAACCCCCGCCTCGGCACAGGCCGATGTCCCGCCTTCGACATTGATGACATTCACATAGCCCGCTTTAACAAACTTCTCACAGGCCTGACGACCACGGCCACCTGATTTGCAGATAATGTAGAGTGGCTCTTGATCGGCACCATTCCGTGCCGTCATCAATGCCTGTGGATCAAGTTGATCGAGCGGCACATTGCGAGCGATGTCGACATGAATTTCTCGAAACTCGACCGGGGTACGGACATCGATCAATTCGACCGTCCCACCACGCTGCCGAAGCTCCTTGAACTGGGCTGGCGAAATCGTATTGACGCTCATGGCATTCTCCTTAAGTATGAGTCGAAATCCAAATTTCTGAGTACGCGGCGTGTGAACTCGCCGACCGATTAGACTTTCGCGGTATCAAATCGAGCCTCAATACATGCCATCAATTGGGCAAGATGAGATTCGACGATCTTGTAGTAGGCTTTGCGACCTTCTTTCGCACTCGCAAGAAAGCCGCAGCGCTGCATCAGCCGCAAATGTTCGGATGCCATATGGCTAGGGATCTCACACGCGTCAGCGAGTTCACCCACTGTGAATCGCCCTCGCAGTAACATTTGCACCATACGCAAGCGATGTGGATGCGCCAGGATCTTGAGACACTCGGCGGCTTGCTCAAGGGCTTCTAACGGCGTGAGTCGCCATGCTTCGGCGGTTTTCGCTTCGACACTCATCTCCGACACCTCCACACTCCAATATATCGGGATGTCACGACATGTCAATGAATTATTCCGTGGTCGGCGACAATCGCGTGACGATCTCGCGATTGCCGAAAAAATTGATGGACATTCCGGGATGGCAAGCTCGATGACGTCACTTCAAACGTTGCAGACTGTTCTGGCAAAGACTTACGCCAATTGACCAGACAATTTTGCTCTTGGACTGATCGCAATGGCAACGATGCCACAGAATGGCGATGCCAACTTCCCAAGCCTTCATGCGAAACTCTGTTAGGCGCTCGAAGGTAAAACAATAGGGCAGGTACAACGCAGATCACTGAACCAAAAACGGAAAGAGTTAGGATGCAAGGAATTCGAGTTGGATTGCCATTGATCGCGTTATTGGCCTGCGTGGGGACGAATCTTGCCGCCCAAGATCTGCCGTTCATTCAACATCAGAATGTCGTGTATGCGGAAGTTCATGGAATAGCACTCGTCATGGATGTGTTTGTCCCCACGGGCGACAAGAATGGACTCGCAATCATCGACGTTGTGAGCGGGGCATGGCATTCCGACCGCAGCAAAATCCGCGATCACATGCTGACGCAAACGTTTCACATCCTCTGTAAAAAAGGGTACACCGTCTTCGGAATCCGTCCCGGATCAATTTCGAAATTCAGTGCGATCGAGATGCGTCAAAATGTGAATCAAGGAATCCATTGGGTCAAAAGCCACGCAACCGAATACGGCATCGATCCCGAACGTATCGGAATGATGGGCGCATCGGCGGGTGGTCATCTGGCCTGCTTGACTGCCGTCACCGCCGAAGACGGATCACCCATTGATGGGAAGAAGCCGTCGACAGGCGATACGCGTGTGAAGGCGGTCGCCGTCTTCTTTCCGCCAACGGACTTCTTACAATACGGTGACAAAGTGATTGACCCGTCAGCCGATGATCAATTGGGGAAAATCACGCGCCGACTCGCGAACATCGATTCCGAGGAAAATCCTTCGGCGGAAGAGATGTCGCAGATGCTGGCGAAGATCTCGCCTGCACGCCTGGTCACCTCTAAAGCGCCACCGTTTCTGTTAATTCACGGAGATGCTGACCCGCTCGTTCCGCTGCAGCAGTCAGAGACGATGGTATCGGAACTCAAGAAAGCAGGAGTCCCTGCAGAGTTGATCGTGAAAAAGGGCGGGGCCCATCCTTGGTTCACGATTCATGAAGAAGTGCAGGTCATCGCAAATTGGTTCGACAAACAACTGGCCAATTGATGATATCACAAATGACGAAATTGAGGCGACGCCAACGCCTGAGGTGAGGATCTCGCTCCCGATTGCCGGGAGCGAGACCTCACTGGCTGGGTCCTCACCAGGTCGCCCACCGCTCACTTTGCCGACGACTTCGCCTTTTCGAGCGTCATTTCATGGAATTGTTTCCATGTAATGATCTCGATTCCCAACTTCTTGATTTCAGCGAGGACTTCTGGTTCCTCGAAAATTCTACGATCGCCATCGCGATTGGCCGAACTGTTCGTGATCCCTTGTAGTTCGGTATTGTCAAAGCCGCAGTGGATGATGATTTGCGTTACACCGGGCTTAAGCTCACGCAAGGTCTTCAGATAGCTCTTCCGGCGTTCTTCATGGCTAGGACCACTGTAAAACTGTGCCAGGCTATCCAGAATCGGCAAATGTTTGGCATCGAGAGCCCGTCCCAATTCTTGCGCTTTCTCTGCCAGCGCGGGGTACTCTTTTGCCGTGTCGCGGTCCTTGTCCGCGTTGCGGATAAATAGAACGGGCAAATTGTATTCGATCCCCAAATTAACGTAGACCTCTAGAATGTCGGCCCGACTGACAAGAGCCCCCATATGGGTATCAAGGTGCGTCACGGGAATTCCGAACTGAAACGCTCGCTCGATCTGCGCCCGCAACTCCAGTTCAACCTCGCTCGCTCGGGCGCTTGCTGCGACCGCCGGAACGCTTTGGTGTAGATACCCATCCTTATCGAGCAAGCTTGTCACCTTCTCGCGCGGCGCGACGGGGCCCCATCGATAGAATTTCCACTCAGAATTGAGTGCCAAATGCAGCCCAAAATCCTTTTCAGGATGCGCCTTTGCGTAGGCTGCGATTTCAGGAAACCAAGGGCAGGGCACCATAATACTGGCTGACGACACAAATCCGACTTCCATCGATTCGATCGTCGCCAAATTCACCGAGTGCGACATACCCGCATCATCCGCATGGATAATGACGTACTTTCGCCCGTCTTCGGCCAGTAAAAGTCCAGGCAAAAGCGCAAACACCATCACCAAAACAACACGCAACGACATCCAACGAATCCTTCGAATGTAAAAAAGAGGCGTCATTCAAACATGCCGCGAGAACTGGACTTCGGTCGGCAATCCAGTCGGCCACGGCGGCCGGGGCAGATGAACGGGAAACAATGGGTTCATACCCACACGCGACCGGCCACGTGTCAATTGATTCACATAAAGTTCAACGCGCTACGACCTCGTGATCCCCGCGACAATTTTTGGAAGGGGATCAAATGACTTGAGACGGCGAACGATTGCAAGAATCGCTCGCCGTCTCAAGTCATCTAGCACCAAATCAACATCGACGGAAATCGACGCTGACAACTGTCCTGGGTGAGATCACCACTGGTCCGGTGTGTAGTTCACCGGAGTGTTACGCGGAGCATTCACGGCCGTACCTGGAATACTCGGCTTTCGATCATCCGAGAAACGAAACCGGGCTGTCGTCTCGAACAGATCCACCGATGTCGAAGCAGTGGAATCACTTCCCAAGAACGCCTCGTGAATCGAAGGGAGCGACACGCCAACCATTAACGCGACGGCGAGCGCCATCACCGTCGCTGGAATCCAGCCATTAAATCGTTCGCGCTGCCGACGCGTTTCCCATTCGCGGATGCGAGTTGTCAATTGAGGCCAGACACTTCGGCGCGACGATGTCACAACGAACGGTTCGGCTGCGCATCCTTGCAGAACTTCCAGGCTATGTTGCAACTCGTTTCGTCGCTGCGCACATTCCAGACACTCCTCCAAATGCTTGGCGACACCGTTCGTCGTGGCCGCATCTGGAAGATCCTGTCCGATCCAGAGAGAAAGCAACGATTTCACCTGCCGACAATCCATCATTATTCGACCTCTTTACCCTTTCGAGTCGTCACCTTGCGACCGCTTGGCTGCGATGAATCTCGCTCAACAGCTGGAACTTCATCCATCGAAATCGGACACGCCACGCCCGTTGCGCCATCACGTCGTTTCACCCACAAATCGTGAAACATCGAACGAGCCTCAGCGAGCCTCCAACGAACGGTCGCTTCTTTTCGCCCCAGGATGGCGGCGATGTCGCATGTCGAAAAGTTCTGCAACTCACGCAAAATCAAAACCACGCGATAGTTCTCGGGAATCTGCTCCAGAACGGCAGCGACCTCTTGCTCGAGATCCAGTTGCTGACGTGGATCAGCAATTGCCGGATCTGGATCGCGTTCCGTTCCCCGCTCGGAAAATAACAACCACCAACCGCGACGCTTACGCCGACGCAAGTAATCTAGAGTCTGATTGACGCCAATTCGAAATAGCCACGGACCGAACCTTCGAGACGCATCGAACTGCCCAAGTCTCTGGTACGCCTTCAAGAATGCCTCTTGCGTCAGATCCTCGGCCAGTTCCTGACTCTTCACAAACTGAAGAATGACTCGAATCAGTCGACGCTCGTAGCGCGTCACCAATTCACCGAAGGCCGATTGGCTGCCGCGGCGCGCATCTTCAACCAGCCGCGACTCATGCGTCGCGGCGGTCGCTTCGTCCACGCCTGATATTCCGCCCTGCGGTTGTGTCATAATGTTCTGCATTGGGGCACCCGTAAAACAGTTACGTCGCCCGTCTGGAAGATGTTGGAGAGGAATTGAAAAAATGTCCGCTCGATTCTAACGCCGCCCCTGCCCCACGCGTCACGGAAACCCAGAAATTTGACGCCCGAAACCGCAATTCTGCCGGACGTCGCGCCCTTCCGCGACGGCAGACGGGAATGAACACGCGGCCAGTACGCAATCGTAACCGCAGCCGCTCAGAAGCTCTTGCAGAGATTCGGCTTAGCCCTAGACCATACGGGACTTGCATTCGATTTCGCGACGACGAACAATGGCGACGTAACGAGACGCGGGATTGACTGCGGGCACGGCTCGTGGTGGTCCCGCTACCAAATCGTGATGGCGTGTTCGATCAGGCCTCATCGAACGCGAGAAGGAACAGCCCACTTTCTCGTCGCATCGGATCTCCCCTAAAACTCATCAGGAAACGCACATCGTGCAGACGTTTTTGGTCGTCAGCCTGCTTTTGGCCGCCGCCGAGCCGTTACCTGCGGGAAAGTCCGCAATTGAGGTTCAGTTTGGTGACGTCCCGCTAAAACTTTTTACGTACAAACCAAAGGATTATTCCGAGGGCCCGATCATCATGGTTTTTCATGGCGTCCTTCGGAATGCCGAGGAATATCGTGATGATTCGATCGAGATGGCAGAACGTTTTCGGGCGTTGGTCGTCGCCCCGTTGTTCGACGACCAGCTCTTCCCCAAACGCAAATACCAGTTCGGCGGAGTCGTTTTAGACGGCAAGGCCGCCCCGAAAGACGAATGGACGGGGCAATACATCAACCGAATCTCCAAAGAGATCCGCCAGCGCGAAGGACGCCCCAATCTTCCGCTGTATTTGATCGGCCATTCCGGGGGAGGGCAGTTCCTCGTCAGAACAGCCGGATTCGTCGCGACCGACGCCATACGAATTGTCGCGGCAAACCCCGGAACGCACCTGTTTCCAACACGCGCTGCGGAATTTCCATTTGGCTTCAGGGGACTTCCCGATGAATTGCAATCGGACGATCATTTCAAGGCCTACCTCGCCCAGCCACTGACAATCTACTTGGGAAGCCTCGACATCGAACGAGATGAATATCTTGACGTGTCGCCGCCTGCGGACGCCCAAGGGCAATGCCGATTTGAACGGGGCAAGAATGTCTTCGCCGCTGCGAAAGCACTGGCGACAGAACGAAATTGGCCCTTCAACTGGACGCTTGTCATCGCGAACGATGTCGAACACGACCATACGAAAATGTTCAATCACCCCCAGTGCAGTGCCGCCTTCGGCCTGGTCTCGCCTTGATCACACCGCGGCGTCAGCAGACTTTATGAACTCGTCGAGGACCGCCATCCGATCCCCTTCTTCATTGGAGCGGTCACGCGGCCGACATCACCGCGTGAGGTGACGAAGTTGTCTGGAAGGATCATTCGACGGAGTCCATCGTTTCGAATCGGTTGGGAACTTCGACGCCACCCCTAAGGACCGGCCAACTTGTCTATGCCATTGCCGCCCCCGAGTTCAGCCCCCGACGGCAAGCCTGGTCGATCGATCGACGCCGGCAAAGGGCGCATCTTTCCGTGCGATCGCTGTGGAGCGGATCTGGTTTTTTCAATTGGCCAGCAAAGTTTGCAGTGTCCCTATTGCGGCCAGATCCAACGGATTGAACATCAGAATCGTGTGCCAATCGTCGAACGCGACTATCTCAAAATGCTTGCCAAGCTGCAGCGACAGCGCGAATCCAAATCCCTCGAAGAGGACGATCAGGCCACAACGCAGCACGCGGTACGATGCGATTCCTGCGGTGCGGAAGTCGTGTTTCAAGGGACTTTGACCAGTTCATCCTGTCCCTATTGCGCCTGCCCGCTTCAGCGTGACAAGGTTCACGATTCCGTGTCGCGCATTCCTGTCGATGGAATGTTGCCATTTCTTGTGCCCGCTGAAACGGCCGCCGAGAATTTACGCGCGTGGGTCAAGTCGCTCTGGTGGGCCCCGAACGAGTTCTTAAAACAAGGTGCGAGCGGCAAATTCAATGGTGTTTATCTACCATTCTTCACGTTCGACACTTTGGCATATACCACGTACACGGGACGCCGCGGCGATGCGTATTTCATCACGGTCGGTGAGGGTAACAATCGCCGGACGGAACGGCGCGTGAACTGGTCGAGTGCCGGTGGCGAATTCGAGCAGTTCTTTGACGACGTCCTGATCATTGCCGCCAACGGTCAACACGCCGACCTGGTGCGAAGCCTCGAACCGTGGCCACTGGATTCCTTAATCTCGTTTACTCCAGAAGTTCTCGCCGGATTCTTCTCACGGACCTATGACATCCCCCTGGAAGACAGCTTCAGCTACGCGCGGCAACTGATCGAGGCCGCACTGGCCCAATCCGCACGTCAGCGGATCGGCGGTGACGAACAGCAGATCACGTCCCTTAACGCAAACTATTCCCGGATCACTTACAAGCACCTGTTGCTGCCCGTCTGGCTCTTGGCATATCGATATCGAAACGAGACCTACCAAGTCATGATCAACGCCACGACTGGCGTCGTGTCGGGGCAAAGACCCTACAGTGCCGTAAAGATCGCGTTTGCAATCACGCTGGCCGTGATCGTGGCACTATTCTTCTGGGGACTTTCAGGATCATCAGACGGCATTCACTTCTCAGCAAATGATCTGCAGTTTGGACAAGAAATCCACTTCGGCAGGTAAAACCCCGTTGCGACGAACCGGGGATACTGGAATCAACTTCGAATCCCAAGGCGAGTCTATCCACATCACACGATGAGCCGCGAAATTCGCCCCCGAGAGATCTCGGCTCCTTCCTCATGCAACTTCGACAATCAGCGCCCGCGCAACCAGCCCACACGTTTGATCCCGGCGTTGAAAGGCATCGCAGATGACTTGAACGCCTCTGTTTGGAAATCAGGAATCGAGAACGGATTCATTTCCCTCAATCCTTCTTGCAGTCGTCATCGGGCGAGTCCGTCCAAAGCATCTGAACTTTGCACTTTGTCATTCCTCCTAACCGAACGGGCGGCATCGGCTTCGCGCTGGCGTCATGAAGATACTCAAGCAATCCGGTCCCAGACGCCTGCATGTGGCTGAACATGATTCCAGACGAGTCGTGCTCGTCCATGCCAGCAGCATGAATCAATTCATGGACAACGACCATCTCCTGCTGATCTTTCGTGGGACTTTTCACGCGTCCAGGCAGGAAAATACACGCGAAAAACGTCTCTTTCAGACGGTCGTCCGTCACCACAGATGTCTGTCCGTCAAGTTCATCCGGCTTGAACTCTGGCTTTGTTTTGAGTGTCTGACCGTAGTAGGGGTACTGCTGCGGTCCATTCGCGGCAAGGATGACCACATTGGCCGACTTTTCATCCTCCGCTGGCACCATTTTTACTCCAAATCCCAATCCATTGAAGGTGGTCATCCCCTTCGTCACGGCCGCAGACCATGCGGTGGCTTTGTTGTGAACCGTTAATTGTCCCGTTCGTTTGATGCGCTTTAACCACGGTGTCGACATTCCATAACCCTTCGGACGGGGCCACACAGTTATGCACCCCGATATCGTTTCGATTTTCGATCGCCAACAAAGACGAGCCATCGATAAAGGCCGAGTCGAACTGCAACGTCTCGCTCAACCTCCATTCCTCGCTCGCACGTGACACTCGTAGCGAAGTTCACGCCGAAATGTTACGCACACCAGGTGTCGAGATTACAACATTTTAACGATCTGGAATTCTCGGCGGTCATACTATTGGACTGACCGGGTGTTCTCCTCACCGGTCAGTCACGGTAGCGTCGCGGGTAGCAGAACAGTTTCTGTTGCTCGCGGCGTTTTTGACGAGCGAACAGATGACGACTCGCGACGCGCACCATGGGCGCTGGAATATCGTGCATGGGCGGTCAGGGAAGGTACGGGACGATGCTCCTCACGTATGACCGTCATCGTCTCAGACCGTTGTCGCAAATGCCCGTTACAGACTCGCGTGCAAAATTCGCTCGACACCTTGTGAAACCAGTAAACCGGCTACGGTTTGACCGAGTTCTTTCGCCTTCGAAACATCCGCGGACGCATGAGCCATCCAGCGGCGATGACCGTCCAAAGGCAACACGACCGCCTCCAACTGTAACGCATTCCCGACCACCTGGGTTCGAACACCAAGTGGCGCATGGCAACCCGCTCGCAATGTCGAAAGCAGGCTTCGCTCAGCGGTGACACTGGACCAGGTGGGGCCATCAGTGACCCGCATCAGCAACGAACGAAGATCCGAATCATCCGTCCGACACTCAACCCCGACTGCCCCCTGTCCCACTGCCGGATACATGTCGGGCGGCGCGATCTCAGACTGGATGCGATTCTCCCAACCGAGTCGGGTAAGCCCTGCGGCGGCAAGGACAATTGCATCGTATTCGCCTGAATCCAGCTTCTTCAGCCGCGTATCCAGGTTGCCACGGATCTCGGAAAGACTCAGATCGGGACGCAAGAAACGGAGCTGCGCCTGACGGCGAGGACTACCCGTTCCAATTCGAGCACCCGTCGGAACATCAGCTAGCGTTCGCCCCATTGAGCCAGTGGGCAGAATCAACGCGTCGTGCGTCAGTCCTCGAACGGGCGTCGCGGCGAGCGTTAATTCTGCGGGACCATCCGTCGGCAAATCCTTCAAACTATGGACGGCGAGGTCGGCACGACCGTCCAGGATCGCCACCTGTACTTCGCGCGTGAACACTCCAAAACTTCCGAGTGCCCGCAAGGTTTCCGTCTGATCGCGATCACCCGTCGTGGAAATATGCACCAATTCAACGGAGACGTGTGGCGCCACCTGGCGAATCAGATCGGCAATATAGTTTGACTGCCACAAAGCGAGCAGACTTGAACGAGTGGCGATCTTCAACGTCGTGCGGGGAAAGTGTTGCAATGTAGTCTCGACTCAAACTGCTGATGAAAAGAAAACGCCCGTCGAACCACTTCCATGCGAAAATCGAAGCACATTCCCATGCTGGACGACAGACCTGAATCGGCCCTGATTACGAACGTCGCGGACGGGGCGTAGTCGGTTGTTCATCCGACGATTCCTCGTCGAATTTCAGATTCAACTCGGCACTCGAAGGGATCAACAATGGCTTGCGAGAAGCCGCGGGCACCGGCGGCGGAATCGGAGGCACACCGCGTGGACTTGCGTTCGGCTTCTCCGTCCCTTTGCCGTTTTTGGCCCCACCAGCTTTTGCAGTCGCAGGGATCTCGCTTCGAAGCGTGAAATGAATGTCACCAATGGTGATCTCATCGCCCACGGTGATCATCGCTTCTTTTTCCACCCGATTGCCGTTCAGAAACACGCCGTTCGTACTGCCCAGGTCACGGATGATCAACGTCTCGTTGACTTGCGCGATGCAACAATGCTTGCGTGAAATCTTTCGGCTGTTCGTCAGTGATACGTCGCAATCGGATTGCCGTCCAATCAACACAATGGCCTTTTCCAATGGAATCAGGCTTTGATTGGCGTCGACGGGAACCAGGAAGGCCGGCATTAATACACTCTCCTCAGTGGGATCATCGTCATGATAAGCGTACTAACCCCGATTGGAAACCCGATTTCCAGCACGTCGGCCCGTTTCATCTCGAGCCACACGGCGCCAGACGGTCACAAAGCACTTTGGCGACACGGCGAGTGACACCAGGCAAAGGCTTGAACGCAAATCTGTGCCAGGCAGGCCAATTCCGCCGAAATTAGATGCCTCGCAATCCAAATTCACTTGCCGAATACCGTTACAACCGGTAATTTCCGCTCGTTCCCATCTCACTCACTGTCCGCAACCGGCAACTTTCCACATTTTTGTGCGAGTTCACTGGCGGGAGCATGACGCTTCGCGGAATGAGATGCGTTTTGAACGGATGTCAAAACTTTGAACCAACGTGCTTTCCGCCAAGGAGCTCAAGGATGAGCCGACTCAGCGTTTACTGGCCGGACGAGACGAACTCGTTATTTGCCACAACGGACGATTCCATGATTCTGCCATTTCCAAAGTCGCGGATCGCATCTCGACTGAGATTTCAACCGCAGGAAATGGATGTTGTGACGCGGGCACGGGTTCTCTACGCAAACAGATCCTGCCAGGACTGTGGATATCCGGTTGTTGAACCGATCGAACTGCCTGACTCCGCTGTGAACCTGAGTGGACTTTCCATTCCAGGTACAGCAACTCTCGTCGGCTTTCGCTGCCAGGGTTGCCAGACGGAATGGTCCGTCTGACAACAATTCGATTTCTCGACGACTCGCTCAATAACATCCGCGCAGACGTGAACGAATCCACGTCCGCTGTCGCATGCTCGCACGTGCCAGAAGCGATTTGCTCGTAATCGTGCTATCGTGACCAGCAGGCGGACATCCGCCGTGGAGCGGTTCCTACGTTGCAAGTTGCGATCGGGATGAATGCCTGTGGAAACGTTGACAAGCCTACTCAACACACTTCCACAGCAGGGCCGACTGCGCTGGATTGGAGTGCGCCCCGCACGATTGACACCGGTACAGTCTGTCGAAAAGGCCATACTTTTCGTTGGCCGCGGGATCGAAGGTGATCATCGGTTCGGTGGCCGAATCGGCTCAAAACGGCAGGTCACGCTCATTCAGTACGAGCATCTACAAGCCGTTGCATCGCTTTTGCATCGAGACGATGTCGCGCCAGAACTTGCCCGTCGTAATCTGGTGATCTCGGGCCTGAATTTATTGGCCCTTAAGGGTAAGCAATTTCGCATTGGCGAGGTCTGCCTCGAGTATAGCGGCCCCTGCGAACCTTGTTCACGCATGGAATCGGTCCTGGGTCCCGGTGGTTACAATGCGATGCGTGGTCACGGTGGCATCACCGCAAAGGTCATTGTCGGGGGCACAATTCACGTCGGCGACGCGATGAGGGCAATCCCCTCGCCACAATCTCAATCCTCACCTCGATGACCAGTGGAAACTCGAAGCAGATTCTGCTTCACCAGGCCCCTCTCGCCGCAAACTTGAATCAGCCTCGCAAAAACACCGTGCTCCAGACCCTTGACTCTGTAGTAAAGTACGGGCCGTATCATGGAGTCACTGACGAGCGTTGGCAACGCGGTGTATCTTGAGACAAGGTCACTGCCGCTGAATTGACGCTTGCGCATTTCCAACACGGACTCTTCGCGGATGCTTGCCATGTCTGATTCACTTCCCCAACTGAATATCTTGTCGGATTCGAACATCGATCCGGTATGCGGGATGGCGGTCGATCCAGCTCACTCTGCCGGCTCATTTGCCCACGAAGGGACAACGTACCATTTTTGCAGCACGTCATGCCTTCAGCGTTTTCGGGCCAATCCCCAATCGTTTCTGTCGAAAGTCAATGATGCCGCACCGCGCGAACCTCATCCTCACACAAGAAGTTGCTGCCATGGACACGCCACACCTTCAGTGACGTCATCCAGTACCAAGAAGTACTTCTGCCCAATGTGCGACGGAGTTGAATCCGACGTTCCAGGTGACTGTCCGAAATGCGGCATGGCGCTTGAGCGCAATCCCGCCTGGGTTGCCTTGGATTCGACGCCCCCAATCTATACCTGTCCGATGCACCCCGAAATCCAGATGGACCATCCCGGAGATTGCCCCATCTGTGGAATGGCGTTGGAGCGCCAAACCATCACAGCAGCCCCTGCCGTCGAGGAAGACACAGAACTGCGCGATCTGACAACCCGGCTGTGGATCGGCGGACTCCTCACGCTGCCGGTTTTCGTGATGGCAATGACACATCTATTGCCATTCAACGTTGCCTGGGCGGATAGTTCGATTGCGCGATGGACTCAATTTGCGCTGACAACGCCCGTGGTGGGATGGGCGGGATGGCCATTCTTCCGCCGGGGCGGCAGATCGTTGATCTCCGGCCACTGGAACATGTTTACCCTGATCTCCCTCGGCGTCGGTGCAGCATATTTCTTTAGTGTCATCGCAATGTTGGTTCCGGGGGTGTTTCCCCACACCATGCAGCACGGGGGCCACGTCCCGATCTATTTCGAAGCCGCAGCCGTCATCATTGTGCTGGTACTCTTCGGACAAGTACTGGAACTGCGAGCCCGAAGCCAAACGGGCAGTGCAATTCAGGCACTCTTGCGACTGGCACCACCCATTGCACGTCGTATTGGTGTCAACGGCGACCAAGAAGTTCCTCTGGATCAAGTCAAAGTAGGTGACCTGCTTCGCGTCGTTCCCGGTGACCGAATTCCCGTTGACGGAGAAGTCATCGAAGGAAGCTCGTTCGTCGAAGAGTCGATGATGACAGGCGAACCCTTGCCGGTCGAGAAGAAGGCGGGGGGCAACGTCACCGGGGGAACGGTCAACGGACGCGGCAGTTTCGTCATGCGCGCGGATCGGGTTGGTCGCGACACGATGCTCGGACAAATTGTTGAGATGGTCGCTCAGGCCCAGCGAAGTCGTGCACCAATTCAACGCGTCGCCGATCAAGTTGCAGGAGTGTTTGTGCCTGCCGTCCTCGCAATTTCGGTCATCACATTCGCGTTATGGCTGTGGCTTGGCCCAGAGCCGAAACTCGCGTATGCCATCGTCAATGCGATCGCCGTCCTGATCATTGCTTGCCCCTGCGCACTGGGTCTCGCAACACCGATGTCAATCATGGTTGGTATCGGTCGCGGCGCACAAGAAGGAGTCTTGGTCAAGAATGCGGAAGCGCTCGAGCGACTGGAACAGGTCACGACTCTTGTATTCGACAAGACCGGGACGCTGACCGAAGGTCAACCCACACTGACGGAAGTCCTCCCCCAACCCGGATTCGATGCGAACGATCTCCTTCGGGTTGTGGCATCACTCGAAATTCACAGCGAACATCCGATCGCCGCCGCCGTTGTCCGCGGCGCCAAATCTCAGCAACTTGAACTCGTCAGCACCTCTGATTTTCATTCTGTAACTGGCGCCGGGATTGTGGGAACCGTTGATGGCCACTCTGTCATCGTCGGAAAGCGAGATCTGCTGCATGCGCAACCGATTCCCGGCCTGGATCGACTTGAATCGATCGCAGCCCCATTTCAAGAGCAGGGCCAGACAAGCATGTTTGCGGCGGTGGACGGCCAACCCGCGGGAATTCTGATTGTCAGCGATCCCGTGAAGGGGACCACCCGCCAGGCACTCGAACAACTACGGGCGCTCGGGCTGGATCTGGTAATGCTGACCGGGGACAACCAGCGAACGGCCGATGCCGTCGCCAAGTCACTGGGAATCGAGAACGTCCGAGCCGAGGTCGAACCAGCAGAGAAAGCGAAAGCCATTGCAGAGTTGCACTCGAGCGGCGAGAAGGTCGCAATGGCCGGCGACGGAATTAATGACGCCCCGGCGCTAAGTGCGGCCGATGTTGGAATCGCGATGGGCACAGGAACCGACGTGGCGATCCAAAGCGCGGGAATCACCCTGATCAAAGGGGATCTCCGCGGAATCGTCAAGGCGGTTCGCCTAAGCCGCCTGACCATGTCAAACATCCGACTGAACCTATTCTTCGCCTTCATCTACAACGTGCTCGGTGTCCCCGTCGCAGCGGGAATCCTGTATCCGATGTTCGGCGTGCTGATGAGTCCAATGATTGCAGGAGCCGCAATGAGTCTCAGTTCCGTGTGCGTGGTCGGCAACGCCTTGCGATTGCGTAACGCGAAACTCTAATGGAGCATCCAAACGGAATTCACTTTTTGATGAACTCGCGAGGATGAGGGTCGTGGTCCAGTTGCACCTCGCGAGCTTGTCAACAGACAGGGGCCTTGCAATGAGAACGCCTGGCCCGACTTTTGGACATGGATACACAAATGATTGTGTTCTTCGACATCGACGATACGTTAATCGACCATAGTCGTGCGATGCAATTCGCTGTGAGACAAATTCATCAACAGTATCAACTTAGCAGTCAACGAAATCAATTTGAGGAAGCGTGGAGACTCGCTCACTTTCGCCACTACCCTCGCTATTTGCGAGGTGAGATCACTTACGACGCGTTACGGCGTATCCGCGTGCGCGAAACGGTTGCCCCAGATCTGGATGATCAGCAAGCAGACGCTTTGTTCGAGACGTACCTCTTGGCATATCGTGCCAATTGGATGTTGTTCGACGACGTCAGTTTTTGCCTGCAACAGCTGTCAAGTAGACACTTGGGAATTATTTCGAACGGTCCGGCGGACGAGCAGCGTAATAAACTTCATGACATGAAGATCGCACCCCATTTTTCGATGATCTTGATTTCCGCAGATTGCCGAATTCCGAAACCCCGTCGTGAAATCTTTCAAATCGCTTGCCAGAAGGCACGCGTCCGGGTTGAAGATGCGATTTACGTTGGCGATCACCCAGAAATCGATGCCGTCGCCTCTCAAAAAGCAGGCCTGCGAGCCATCTGGCTCAATCGATCAAATCGAGACTCGCATCCACAATCCATTGAGACAATCCATTCGCTGCGCGAGCTGCCTCGTCTCGTGTCCTAATCGCGGAACGCGACGTCACATGTGTTGCGTCAACACGTCATTAAGACAACATCCGGCATCAATGGACAATCGATGCGCGGCGTTTCATCGCCGAATCAAGAGCTGCGGCGAGCTTGTGCTGCTCAACGGGCTTTACGAGATGGCGATCAAATCCCGCACACAGCGCGCGACGTTGGTCATCGTCCTGTCCGTAGCCGCTGAGCGCGACTAAGTAGACGGGCGAAAGCGCCGCTTCCGCCCGCAACGCTTCGGCAAGAGCGTAGCCATCGAGGCCTCCCGGCAGCCCGAGATCAGAAATGACGACTTCCGGTAAGAACAGACGCGCTTGGGCGAGCCCATCGGGCCCATCAAAGGCAACGGCAACTTGATGGCCCATCAATGTGAGTAAGAGTTTTAGCGTGAGCGCGGCATCGCGATTATCCTCGACAAGCAGAATTCGCAATCGGGATTGAGTTGTCTCCGCGACCACGACGTCTGGTGAATCCGGCGTTTCTGCTTGAGGCTCGGCCAGTGGCAAGCGAAGCGTGAAGGTTGAACCTCGACCGGGGCCAGGACTTTCAGCCGTCACAGTCCCTGAATGCAACTCGATCAGTCCGCGGACGAGTGCAAGCCCCAACCCAAGCCCCCCTTTGTCACGTTCGAATGTTTGATCCGCCTGCGAGAACGGTTCGAACAACCGCTTCTTCACGGTTTCGTCCAGGCCAGAACCTGTATCCTCAACGATAACAACGGCTTGCCACGTGCTCGCATCACGCTCCGCTCGCACGCGCACCCGTCCACCACCAGGCGTGAACTTGCGCGCGTTGTGAAGCAGATTTCCGACGACCTGAGCGAGCCGGATTGGATCACCCTCGACGTCGATTCGATCATCTGGCACGGTCACCTGCAGCTCGACCCCCGCCTCGGTAATTGTGGCGCGATAGTCTTCCGCCGTCTGACGCACGACCGTGGCCAAATCGCAGCGTTCCGATCGTAACCGAACTTTCCCTCGAGCGATGCGAGCGACATCAAGCAGATCGTCTACCAGCCTGGCCATATGTGACACCTGCCGTGAAATAATCTCACGTGCCTGGGCCACGTCCGACTTTGCCAACCCTTCCAGACGCAGAATTTCGACGGCATTTCGCACTGGCGCCAATGGATTCCGCAGTTCATGCGCCAGCATTGCCAGGAATTCATCCTTTCGCTGATCCGCTTCCTGAAGTGCTTGCGAATACTGTCGGCTCTCTTTGAGCAATCGAGTGATCTCTTCGGTCGCCGATTTCAGTTCGTCTCGTTGCTGTGCGACCTCCTGCCGCTGCCGAAACAATTCGAAGAAAACCTCCGCCTTACTCCGAAGAATATGCGTCTCCAGCGGCTTCTCCAAAAAATCGACAGCGCCAGCCTCGTATCCACGAAATCGGCGGCTCCTGTCCGTACTTCCCGCCGTCAGAAAAATGATCGGCACGCGACGCGTCCGCTCCGTTCCTCGCATGAGTTCGGCAAGTTCAAAGCCATCCATTGCAGGCATTTGAATGTCAATGAGCGCCAGCGCGATGTCATGCCTGAGCAGTAACTCAAGTGCTTCGACGCCGGAACGTGCTAATAAGAGCTTCAGGCCATCTCGACGCAGCAATCCCTCCAGTGCCAAGAGATTCTCTTCGAGGTCATCGACGAGCAGGAAATAGACGGGTTCTGTCGCAGGCGTCGTCATTTTCGAGTTACGGCCTCCTGTAGAAAGACCGCAATTTCGGGGATGCTGAGCGATCGAGCGGTGTGGCACGCTTCCAGCGCCGCCTGAGGCATGGTCTTCGCCTGGGCCTGATCCGGTCGTTGCACGAGCGCGACGCCGCCTGCATCCGTCACTGCTCTTAAACCTCGCGACCCGTCACAATTCGCCCCAGTCAGAATGACACCGATCAAAGCCGGGCCAAAGATATCCGCAGCCGATTCAAACAAGACATCAATCGATGGTCGCGAGAAAAGCACTGGAGCTTCGCTGGAAAGCGACAGACGAAGGTCGGCCTCCACGAGCAAGTGATAATCCGGTGGAGCGAAATACACGGTCCCCGATTCCATAGGCTCTTTGTCTTCGACCTCCCGCACATCCATTTGGCACTTTGATTTCAAGACACTCGCCAAGAGGCTCTTTCGATCCGAGGGTAAATGCACGACAGTCAAGACTGGCAATGGGAAGTCGCCAGGAAGCGCGGGCAAGAGGACCGAGAGCGCTTCGACCGCCCCAGCGGACGCTCCAATGACGACGGCCTCCGGAGGTACCGCCACGGGGGCAGGCTGTCGCTCGCGACTCAACGCGTTCATACGGTGCCTCGCTTTTGATAGATCTTTTCGTCTCGCGAGAATTCCACAAAGGACTCAGAGTGTCGTGAGAATCGTAAGCTCTCTTTGGCTCCCAATCCCAGAAATCCCTTGCGAACCAATGAATCAGAGAAGAGACCGACCGCCCGATCCTGAATCCCGAGATCGAAATAGATCAACACATTTCGGCATGAAATCAACTGGACCTCTGCGAATACGGCATCCGAAACCAAACTATGATCCGAAAAGACAGCACGTTGTCTTAGTGACTTATCAAAGACCGCGGCGCCATACGCCGCGGTATAGTAGTCGGAAAGCGATGACTTTCCGCCTGATTTGCGGTGATTCTCTGTGAACAAGGGAATGCGTTCAAGTGGATAGACGCCCGCTTCAGCCCGTTTCAGCGCATCGGGATTAATATCAGTCCCATAAAAGAGAGTTTTCTCTTCCAAACCCTCTTCTCGAAAGAGGATCGCCATCGAATAGAGTTCCTCGCCCGCGCTACAACCCGCGACCCACACCTTAAGCGAAGGATAGGTCCTCAGGTGAGGCACGACTTGTTCGCGAATCGCTCGAAAGTAGTCCGGATCACGAAACAGCTCGCTGACCTGTACGGTCAGATACGACAGCAATTCCGGAAGCACCGACGAATCGTGCAAGACGCGATCCTGCAATTGTGAGAATGTCGAACAACCGAAATGGTCTCTGGCTTGAGTCAGCCGACGCTTTACGGATGCCATCGAGTACCCCCGAAAGTCATAGTGGTACTTTCGGAAAATGGCCTCGAGCAGAAGCCGCAGTTCAATATCGTCCGTTTTATCTGCCACGTGCCGACACCTTTTCACCGGGGCATCCAGACACGAACGAGCGAAAGCAGCTTTTCGACATCCAGTGGTTTGGACATATAGTCACTGGCCCCCGCTGCCAGGCACCGCTCTTGGTCGTCGCTCATCGCTTTCGCCGTTAAGACGATGATCGGAAGCTTTTTCCAGGCGGGATTTTTACGGATTTCCATCGTCGCCGTGATTCCATCCATTTCCGGCATCATGATATCCATCAGTACTAGATCAATCGATTGCTCGGCAGACTCGCCAAAGCGTGCCAGTATCTCAAGGGCCTCGCATCCGTTTCTCGCGATTTCAAGCTGCGCTCCGCGAGGCTCGAGAATGCTGGTTAATGCAAACACATTTCGGACGTCGTCCTCGACAATCAAAATTCGACGCCCTTCAATCGCCGCATCGCGACTGCGCGCTTTTTCTAACATTCGCTGCTGCTCAGGTGGCAACTCAGAAACCACCTGATGCAAGAACAGTGTCACTTCGTCCAGAAGCCGCTCCGGCGACTTCGCCCCCTTGATGATGATCGATTTCGAATACTTCCGTAACTTTTGCTCTTCGTCCGTCGAGAGATCTCGCCCTGTATAGACAATCACCGGTGGAAACGCATACGCATCTTCACGACTCAGCGTCTCCAGCAGGGAATACCCTGACGCATCGGGTAGCGACAGATCGAGTACCATGCAGTCGAACGTCGCAATCTTCAATTGCTCTAGACACTCGGCGGCACTCGATGCACCAATTGTCTCGACATCGTGCGACCCCAACAGCATCCGCAAGCTTTCCTGCTGCACCGGATCATCTTCCACGACAAGCACGCGTCGCATGCGTTGCGCCAACCGTACTTCCAATTGCTGAAGCGCGTTCGCCAACTCCTCGCGTTTCACAGGCTTCAACATATATCCGACGGCCCCCAGCGCCATCGCCGTCATCGCATAATCACCTGCCGAGATCACATGCACCGGAATGTGCCGCGTCCGTGCGTCATGCTTCAATCGATCGAGTACGGACAGGCCAGAATGATCCGGCAACCCTACATCCAGCACGACCGCACTTGGCAGATACTGAACCGCAATTGCCAACCCTTCTTCGGCCGTCAACGCGATCAGACACTGAAAGTCAACTTCATGAGCCAGATCATACAGAATGCTGGCAAAGGTGACGTCGTCCTCGACCACCAGAATGACTCGGCTATCCCCCGTTAATCGCTCACGATCGTCTTCGAGGTGATGAACTCGATTTGATGCCAAACCCTCACTCACCGGGAATGCGAGAGTGGATGGAAGCGAGCTCGGCAATTCGATCGGCGCCGCCACTTGCGATTCTGTCGATCGCGAACGAACCGGAGCTTGCCGAACCGGCACCGATTGTGGGTCATACACTTCGGGTATCGTAACGGTAAATGTGCTTCCCCGATTCGGCTGGCTGACCAACGAAATGTCGCCGCCGAGTCGTCTGGCAAGTTCCCGTGAAATCGACAGCCCAAGCCCCGTTCCTCCAAATTTTCGATTTGAGTTTCCGTCGGCCTGGCGGAACGCTTCAAATACAATTTCTTGTTGGTGCGTCGATATGCCGATTCCCGTATCAATGATCGAAAACGCGATCTGGTTGCCTGAAGCCGGGCCTGCCTGGAACGTGACTTCCCCCTTTTCGGTGAACTTCATCGCATTCGAAAGCAGATTCTTGAGAATTTGTTCGAGTCGTTGTCGATCAGTGTGAAGGGTTTCCGCGCACCCCGGCAGAATACGAAGCACAAAACTCAGTCGCTTCTGATCGGCAACAGGCTGGAACGTTCGCCGCATATCCTCGACCAAATGGGTCAATCTGACCGGTTCCGGTCGAATCTCCATGTGACCGGCTTCGATCTTCGATAAGTCCAGAATATCGTTGATCAACGTCAGCAAATCGTTACCCGCCGATTGAATCGTTTCGGCATAGCGAATTTGCTCGGACGTCAGATTCCCGCTGGGATTGTCCGCCAATAGCTTCGCCAGGATCAGCGATGAATTGAGCGGGGTCCGCAACTCGTGCGACATATTCGCCAGAAAATCGGACTTGTACTGACTGGCCTGTTCGAGTTCCTGCGTTTGTTCTTGGAGCTTGACGTTTGTGCGATTGACATCATCCCGCTGGGCCTCGAGTAACTGCGCCTGCTCTTCGAGCTGGGAATTCGTCTGTTCGAGTTCGGCCTGCTGAAGCTCAAGCCGCGACTGCGATTCCTTCAATGCACGACTCTGCTCTTCCAACTCTTCATTGGAAACACGCAGTTCTTCGCCTTGTGACTGCAGTTCTTCCGCCTGTCGTTGCGTCTCCTCCAGCAGACTCTGCAAGACAGCACGATCATTCGCCGAGCGAACCGCAATTCCGATTGCCCCAGTCGCCGCGTCAAATAATTGCAACAGGGGTTCATTAACAGGATGCATGAACCCGAGTTCAATGACGCCATTGACTGCCTCGTCGGACATCACCGGTGCAATGAGCAGCTGCCGTGGGACACTTTGGCCGAATGCCGAGCCCACCGTCAGATAGCCCGCAGGAACGTCACGAAGCAGAAATGCCCGTTTGTCCCGAGTCGCCTGGCCAAGCAGACCGTCACGGGTATCTAATCGATCGGGAATCCGCGCCGTGGCTGGAACTCCGTAAGTCGCGACTCGGCGAAAACCACCTGATTCATTTGCGTAAAACACGCCCGCATGCGCATCAAGGTATTCGGCAAAGAATCGCAGTACATTCTCACCCAATCGCTCCAGCCTCTGATCACCCATCATCACGCGACTAAGATTGATTTCTCCATTTTGCAGCCAGTCTTGTAGTTGACGCGACAGGATCGTTTTACGGACGAGATGCGCAACAATGCCAGACAGAATGATCCCGAATATGCATGTCACGACACCACTGACCACCGCGACATGATACGCATTGTTCATCGCGACGATTCGCTGTCCTCGACGCTGCCGTTCGGCAAAGAGCATTTCCTGAACTTCGCTACGGATCGCATCCATCGCGCTTTTGCCGCGATCAGTGATGACAATGTCACGTGCCGCTTCGAATCCCTGCGTTCGCCGAATTTGAATCGTCTCGTCGAGTTCAGCGAGTTTTGCTTCAAGATTGGATTTCAATGCGAGAAGATGCCTGTGCTGCTCAGAGTTATCTCGAACCAATCTCTCAAGCTCGTCAATCCGTGAACGAACGTTCGCAACCGCCAGTGTATAGGGGGCAAGGTACCGTTCATCGCCCGTCAACAAGTAACCGCGCTGACCTGTTTCCGTATCTTTGACAAGCGACAAACAGTCATTGATCGCGAGCAGAATCTCATGCGTCTCGGCGATCAAGACCGCGTTGCGATTCAACGTGTTAGTATTGATGTAGGCAATCAAGCCGCTCGCGGCAAACAGTATTAATGCCGCGGCAAGACCGAGAAACAGCTTAGAGGTCGCTCGAAAATCCAGCGTCGTGGGCGAGATCGATTGCAACATTCGGTGATGGTGTCAATTTTGGGAGGGAGAAACAGCGGCAGGAACTCTGGAGCCAACGGCATTGCGAACGAAACACGTCCCCCAATTATTGTGTGATGAGACGAAACCCTTAACACCCTCACAATACACGCCCCAAGCTCACTGGGTTTGGGAGTCGTAGGAAGACCGAACATGCGTTTCGAGAGAGAATCGCCATCAAATCGCGACCATCGCCCCTGTGCGACATCAGATCACACAGTCTCGCAGGGCAGTAAGCACTTTCAATGCCAGAATTCTAAAATTGCGAACCCAATTCGGCAACGCCGGTGAGTTAAAACAAGACTCAGATCGTCGGCGTCCCGACGGACCTGCAAAAGTGATCACGCCTGACTTTAAAGGGAACAATCGCTTCAGCTTTGGCGGATCGCATTCAGGACGGTACGATTCCGCCGGAAACAGATTTTGTATCAGGGAGCCTTTCGACAATGATGAAGCGCGCTTGGATTGGGTTATTGGCCATCTGTCTGGTTTTGAACTCGCATTCACGACTGTTTGCCGCTGATGCTGATGCGAACGGACTCTTCGCCAGGAAGAACCTCGTTGCCTGGTGCATCGTTCCCTTTGATTCCAAGAAACGCGGTCCCGAAGAACGCGCCGCGATGCTCGAAAAACTCGGCTTCACCCAGTTTGCATACGACTACCGGGCAGAGCACATTCCGACCTTCGACGCCGAACTCGACGCTCTTAAACGTCATCATATCGAATTGTCCGCCTGGTGGTTTCCGACGGTTTTCAATGACGAAGCCAAGATGACGCTGGCGGTCTTCAAAAAGCATCACGTGACCCCGCAGCTTTGGGTTACGGGTGGCGGTGAACCCACCAAGTCAGAACCAGAGCAACAGCAGCGAGTAAAGGCCGAAGCAGCTCGCATCCGTCCGATTGCCGAAGCCGCGGCCGCCGTCGGATGCAAGGTGGCACTTTACAACCACGGTGGCTGGTTCGGAGAACCCGAAAATCAGATTGCCATCATCCAGGAACTGAAGCTGCCCAACGTCGGCATCGTCTACAATCTGCACCACGGACACGATCATCTTGAGCGATTTCCAGAACTGCTCAAGAAAATGCAGCCGTACCTCCTCACTCTCAACTTGAATGGAATGGTCAAGGCGGGCGACCGACAAGGCCAGAAGATTCTTCAACTTGGACAAGGCGACTTTGACCTTGCACTGCTGAAGACCATCAAGAGCAGCGGCTTTGAGGGCCCCATCGGCATTCTCGGCCATACCGACGACGACGCCGAGGAACGGCTGCACGACAATCTCGATGGACTTGACTGGCTGCTGCCACAACTCCAGGGCGTCGCAGCGGGCCCCAAGCCGAAAATGCGCACTCCGGTTCCCGCCGGACAGAATGCGGCGGCTGTTCAACCAAGAGCAAATCTGACCCATGTCGTTGATGGCAAGTTTGGCAAAGCCCTGGATGGAAAAGCGGGCGGGGCGTATATCGCTGGCCGCGACGATTTTCATCAATTTCCCCTGACGATCGAGTGCTGGACAAAGCTGACGGAGTCCGCCCCATACAACATCCTCGTCTCCAACGAACTCAAATCGTCGGGAACGCACTGGGAGTTGTTCTCAATGGCCGGATCAGGCCGCTTGACGTCCTACACACCTGGCTTCGCTCCCGAGCATTGTCACACCACCACGCCCATCTGCGATGGCAAGTGGCACCATGTCGCGATGATCCTTGAAGTCGATCGTGTTCGACTCTATGCCGATGGACATCTGGTCGCAGACCAGAAGCACCAGCGGACGGAAATGAAAACAATCAACGGCAATCTCGCCATTGCAAGTCTGGTGGATCAGCAGATCGGATGCACAGGACTCGTCGATGAAGTGCGAATCTCACGCGGTATTCGTCCACCGACGGCTGTCATGGAAAAGGTCTATACAGTCGACGAGTCCACGCTGGGACTCTGGCACCTCGACGAACTCGTCAATCAGAAGCAATTCGACGATGCGCTCAAGCTCAGCCCCGCGTTGATTAGCATGAACGTGACGTCCGCTGACGCTTCGGCGGGGCGTCCGAAAATCGAAGGGCACTGGGGTGAAGACGCGTTAGGCTTTCGCTGGACAGAAGCAGACTCGCGCGATGATCGGCTTGGGCAGATGGATACTGGGCCGTTCTTTAGCGGCTCGATTACGGGTGCCGGTGGAACCGTCTACAAGGGCGTCGTTGTCCGTGTTGGCGAGAACCGAACGGCGTCCATCTGCTACGACACCGAATTGATTCGGGCATCGGCAGGCTGGACAGGATTTCTCAAGTTTGACCCCGCCCGCTTTGGGATTATTGTCCCCCCGCAAGTCGCCGGCGATGTTGCCTTCACGACGCCGCGCCTCGGCGGATGGACACGAACCGACGAGTTCTCGAAATTCCGAGAATCAAGCGAATACGGGGGTTTGCCCAAAGAAGAAGCGCACTACGAAGGGCTTTATCGTCATGCCAATCGCGTCACGCTGAAGTTCGCGATTGGATCGATAACGTCCGGATTACCCACCGAGATCCTGGAATCACCTTGGCTGGAAGAAAATCACGGTGCATCGGCCCTCAGCCGTACCATTCAAGTGGGGCCGTCCTCAACGCCATTGTCGCTGCTCGTCGCAGAAGCGGGCGCGCGCATCCGGCTCATTGCCGACCACGAGGTTGCATCACTTCGTCCAGGGCCAGCTAATTCACAGATTGTTGTCGTACCGGCACACGCGAAACCAATCACGTTCAAATTGCTCTTCGCCGCCGCAGGTGCAAACGACGCTGCATTTAACAGGCTGGCAAGCGAATCTCCGAAGCCTGAAGATTTGTCTCAACTCCTGAAGCCTGGCTCCACCATTTGGGGTGAGCCGCTCGTGACGCAAGGGGAGGTCTCCAGCAGTCCGGCCGCTCTGACCATCGATACGATCACACTTCCATTTGAGAATCGATTTAAAGCACTCATGTTTTGCGGCGGGCACGATTTCTTGCCCGATGGACGCGCCTTTGTTTGTACGTTGCATGGCGATGTCTGGCTGGTTGACGGGATCGATGACACTTTGCAGAAGATCACCTGGCGCCGATTTGCCACAGGCCTATTCCAGCCGCTCGGCGTGAAGCTTGTCCCACGTCAGAACAGCGATCGTTCAACCTCCAAGCAATTCGATCTCTATGTCGTTGGACGCGATCAGATTTCGCGGCTGCATGACATTAATGGCGACGGTGAGGCCGACTTCTACGAAAACTTTAATAACGACGCCTACGTCTCGTTGAACGGACACGAATACGTCACCTGCCTCGAAACAGATCGCGCAGGAAACTTCTACTACATCAAGGGCAACTGCAATTCCGCGACTCCGCACGATGGCAGTCTGTTGCAGGTATCACCAGACGGAACGAAGCTGTCGGTGTACGCGACCGGATTTCGAAACTCAAACGGAATCGGGATCGGTCCGAATGATGAGATCACCGTCGCGCCACAAGAAGGCGAATGGACGCCGGCCTCGGCGGTGTTCGCGGTGCGGCAAGGTGGCTTTTACGGCGGGATGATGTCGCATCACAAGCCAACGCCACCAACGGATTTCGAACATCCATTCTGCTGGTTTCCGCGTCTGGCCGACAATAGCGGTGGTGGACAAGTCTGGGTCCCGGCGAATCATTGGGGCCCCTTGGGGGGCCAGCTTC
This sequence comes from Schlesneria paludicola DSM 18645, assembly GCF_000255655.1. Taxonomy (NCBI): domain Bacteria; kingdom Pseudomonadati; phylum Planctomycetota; class Planctomycetia; order Planctomycetales; family Planctomycetaceae; genus Schlesneria; species Schlesneria paludicola. Next base: position 506,953 of record NZ_JH636435.1, read on the forward strand.
TGCACCTGTCCTATGGACAGTGTAAGCTCATGATCCTCGCTCGGGAGCCACTGCCTTATGACCTGGAACCAGATGGAACAGTGACGTCGCGCCTCGCACTCCATCGATCCCCGCAAATCACCATGAACGGGGTGACAACCGACTTGCCGCTGTCCTTTGGCTCAGGCATTCATCGCGGTCGTTTTAATCACCACGATGGCCACCTCTATTTGACAGGACTTAAAGGCTGGGTGACCAGTGCCGTCAACGATGGCTGCTTCCAACGCGTTCGCTACCAGAATCAGCCCGTCGATGCACTTATTGCAATGAAAACGTATCGAAATGGCATCGCGCTCACGTTCTCGCGGCCACTGAAAGCCGAAGACGTGACCGATATCGACAACTACCAGTTGGAAGCATGGAATATCCACTGGTCCGCGGAATATGGGTCTCCCGACCTCAAGCCGTCGGCCCCCGGCCAAGTGGGACGCGATCCCGTCGAGCCGAAATCAGTCACATTGCTGGATGATCATCGCACCGTATTCCTCGAGCTCCCGGACCTGAAGCCGGTGGATCAAATGGGCATCACCTATTCGTTTCATTCCGCAGACGGCGCGCCGCTCGAGCAAACGGCTTACTTGACATTAAACGGAGTGTCGGACGAGACGATGCCTGAAGAAAAGCTGCATCGTTCGCGACAAGACATTGAACGAGCAGAACTCTTGTCACGGCTCGCCCCAGGCATCCGTGTGACGGCACCATTTCTGAAGTCAACGCTCCAGCGCCGTATGGTCGCGTGGTCGGACCTGACTCCCAATCAGCCGAATCAGGTCATCCAGGCAGAAGGCTATTTGAAAGTTCCAGCGACGGGCGACTATCGCTTCCTTGCCAGTGTCGCGGGCCATGCAGAATTGCGTCTGCTGGGAAAGACTTACCCGCTCGGCGACCAAGCCGTTACCGTGAGGCTGCGAAAGGGAATGACCCCCATCGCGATCCAGCATTCGTGCTCCACATCACAGCCTCACTTTCGGCTGATGTGGGAGTCGGATCGCTTCCCGCGCGAATCGATTCCGGCCACCCTTCTATTTCACGAACGAACAACTGAGGAAACACCGAGGGTAATCGCGACGGCAGCTTCTGGCGAGTTGCTGTTTGCAAGACTCAAGTGCGCTCAGTGCCATCTCGATTCCGCATCCGCATCCGCGTTCGTGCAGACGGCCGCGGACGTCGAGCGGCTGCGGCAAGCTCCATCACTCATCGGTATCGGGACAAGAGTCACACCGGAATGGTTAGCGGCCTGGTTACGCAATCCAGGGCATGTTCGCCCTGGGGCAACGATGCCCGCGTTGATCGCGGAACACGATGATGCGGCAGTTGCCGATCTGGTCGCGTATCTCAGCTCGTTGCGCACCACAGAACGCTCGAACGAATCATCGCCAGCCGCCCCCTCTGACTCGAATAGTGCGGTTCTCACGGGTGAACAACGCTTCGAACGCTTGGGTTGTATTGCCTGCCACACGTTCACACCTGCCGAAGACAATCCGGACTGGCATCGTATGTCGTTGCAATTCATCAATCACAAGTATCAGCCGGGTCAGCTTGAACAATTCCTGCGCGCGCCGCAGCAACATCATGTGGGAGGCCACATGCCAAACTTCCATCTCACTTCGGAAGAGTCTCAGTCACTCGCAGCACACCTCACCGCGACTGCAAAAGGCGTCATCGAGACAATTCAACCGGCCAATCCAGGTGACGCGGAGCGAGGTAAAAAGCGATTCGCCGAACTTCGTTGCGATCGATGCCACCAGGCATCAGAGACAGGACAACTTGCGACCGCCGACGTACGCTCACCGTTCAAAGGCGCTGGCTCCATGGGGTGTCTGTCCGAAGCGTCAACGTCATCGGGAAAGATCCCCCACTACTCACTGACCAATGCCGAGCGAGACGCACTCCTCGCCTATGTGAAGTCACCACGTGACGCATCGAAATCGGACAACAAAGCCGGAACGGCCACGCGATCAAGCGAGCTATCGACACGTGACTTGTTCGTATCATTGCGATGCGTGGCCTGTCATGCCCGCGATGAATCATCAGCCGCCTGGCCGGAAATTGTCGCCGAAGAAGGTTCCGGAAAAATGCCAGAAACGGTTCCTCAATTGACCTGGGTCGGCGAAAAATTGCAGGGGCCCTGGATTGCCGCTCAGATCAAGGGTGAACTGAGACAAAAGACGCGGCCATGGATCAAAGCGCGCATGCCGAGCTTCCCGGTCTATGCCGATCTGATCGCCCATGCGATGGCAAGTGAACATGGAGTCGACTTCGCCGAACCTGTGCCGACCAATCTTGATCCCGATCGAATCGAAACAGGACGTCGATTGACTCTTCGTGACGGGGGACTCGACTGCCGTCAGTGCCATGGCGTCGGTAAGGAACGCCCTCAAGGAGACGTCGCGACCCAGATCGCGTTGGGCATCAACTTTGCCATGACGCATGAACGCGTGCGGCCCGAGTTTGTGCTGCGACAGTTACTTGATCCACCGCGTTATGACGTTGGTTCAAGAATGCCGAGGTTCGCGCCGGACCTAAAAACCACTGCCGCACGGCATATCGACCAAGGAGACGCCAAGAAGCAGTTCGAGGCGATCAAGCAGTTCCTTTGGTCAATTCAGTCAGAAGACTGACTTCTTTAAACGATCGTCAGCCACAGTCACTGGGGCTTCGTTGAACCCTGGTGAGTGTGAACAGACGGATCGCCGTGGATCGGCAGCAGTTCGTAAAGTTCCCGTTTGGCATCCTTCGAGGAACGACCGGCAAAGGTAAAGAACTTGCCACTGCTCGCAAACAGTGGCCCTGACAAAAGTTCTTCGGACAAATCTCCATGAATAGGGGATTGTCCGAGCCTTGCCCCGGTCTCCACATTCAACCACGTCATGACTGGCATTGATCGCGATCCTCCGGCATCGACGCGATGCGCCACGGCGCACGTCGTACCATTCAACCAGAACATCTCCATGCGGTGGGCGATCGGGACAAACCAGACGGGCGCCCCGGACTCCCGCGAGAGGGACAACAGTCCTCGAGGCGTGTCGACCACAATCCGGCTGTCACTCGCGCCAAGGATTCCGCGAACATCAGCGATGGGGCGACTCCAAACCGTGCGTCCATTTTGAAGATCGAAACAGCAAACCTCGCGAACGCCAGGAAGCGCGACGATCACGCACTGTCCATTCACGATCGGTGCATGGACACGAAAATCATCCGCCAATTCATCGACGGGCCTTCGCAAAGTCAGATGACGTCGCAACCATTTCATTTCGCCTTTCCAATCGAAGCACGCGGTCGTTCCCGCCACGGTACAAATGGCCAACCGATCATTGAATTTCAATTGTGCGGCGTACCATCGCTCTACTGGTTCGCGCAGGGTCATCAACTCGCGTCTCTCAGTGACCGCTCCCGTGGAATCGTCAAACCACGTTGCCGCGACGTGAACCAAATCGTCGTCACCTTTCGTCGCAGTGACCGTAAACAATCTGCCATTCCAGATGACGGGATCAGCAAGGACACCCAATGACGGTCGTTGCCGCCACACAATATTCCCCTGCGCCAACCCAATACAAACTAGCTCTGGTCCCGCCTTGGTCAATCGGCGAACGAACAGATGATGCTCGGTCACCAGCGGTTTCATTGGAATGAACGGCAGCAGATGACTGTCCGCCTGTTCGCCACCCAAACCGCACGACCAGATTGTCTCGGCGTCATCTTTTGAATAGCACGTGATTTGAAATCGATTGCTCACATAAAAACGACGACCGTCGGAGGTTGCCGCGAGTTGCCTTCCGATGGCATCGTTGATTCGAAACTCCCAGCGTCCCGGATCAGTTCCGAAGTCACCGTCCATACGGGCGCGAAAAACCAATGCATAGGGACGCACTTCAAGTGGCAACTGATCCGAGCGTTCTTCATGATCCACAAGGTGACGTCTCGCGCGCTGATCACCAAGGTCTCGAATCAATGCTTCAAATGCCGTTTTGGGCAGCGTCGCGGAATTCAATGCGACAGACGCATCTTTCAGTTCCACCAATGCCGCAGACGCCTGTGTGTCGGACGATTGACCAGCGAGCGTTCGCGCAAGGATCAATCGAGGTGCGACGACATCGTGCCCATTCCCTTCGCGACTCTGTTGTGCATCCAGATAACGTTGAATGGCCGATTCACACTGGCCGCTCGCCAGATCTCGATCACCAAGCCAAACGCTGGCGTCACGTGCGGCATCGGTTCCCAGGAACTGCTGTGTAATTCGAGCAACGGCGACAAGGTCGTTCTGATTCGTGGCCGCGCGCAACCGAATCGATCCCAACTCTTGATAGCGTTCCGCCATCGCTGTGCGGAATTCGGGAAGTTCATCCAGCCGCATTTTCTGAAGCGCCCCAAACGACACGAACCACGCCGAATCGCTGGCGTCAGGCAATAGAACCTGGTCGTCGTCCGGCATTGTCGTGGTGGCGATGCGACAGGCCTCGTCAAAGTTCGAGCTGGAAAGTGCCGCCTGGATCTCGGCCCGAGCGCTATAGGCGGCCTTGTTGACACTCAAAACCAACGGGTGCCGCAAGCTCGGTGACAGGATGTTCGCAGCCCCATCGTCGAGCTGCGGAGCGTACTCTGCCACGAGCGATTCCGCCCATCGGGCGTGGCGATTGAGTTCCACCCCGCGTTCACTCGAATGCACATCCGGCTGGGGCAACGTGCTCCAGAACGAAGCCGCGCGTGCCGACGTCCAGGCAGTATCCCAGTCCTGCCCATAAACCGCGCAAAGAATCTCATGTGACTGCAGTTGATCGCAGACAGGCTGAAAAGGGTTCTTCGTCCAGGCCGGGCCACGCAACACGGCTTGGCGGATTTGAAAACTTGCGGCAGATCCATCCGCTTCCACAATTTGTCGGCCAAGTTCAGCATACCTCTGCGCCATTCTCATGGCGGTAGAATTGTTGGTTGCGTCGCACAGCATCGAGGCCTCATGCAGCAATTTGTATTTTCGGACGAAACTCAATTTGGAATCGATCGCGACACTAAGCAACTGCTCAAAGACTTCCCTGCCGACCTCATCGGTGGGCCGCCGGGCCACAAATGCGACGGCGTTGGCAATGAACCACTCCGTCGAATCCACATCGTCCGGCTGTTGATCAAGCACACGTTGCTTCCAAACGGAAACGTCGATCGGACCGTCTGCAGGAGTGACGACCACTCGGTTCAGCAATTCGCGTGGAAACAGCTCTGTTAAACCCGACAGTTCGCGCCCGCACAGATGGTTGACTCGAATCGTGGCCGCGTCATCGCTGGATGAGCCAAACAGCCCGAACGTCGCGATCTCGTCGGCCGGACGGTCGGAATACTCCTCTGCAATGGCCCCCCAATGTCGCCCATCACCGCTGATCGAGACGTGGATCTGATCCAGTCCGAGAATCCACTTTAACCAAATCGGCTGTACCAACATTGATTTTGGACCATGACGAGAGTCATGGTCCGTCTGACGCGCGTCCTGACTCTCGCTGCGCGGGCTCAGTACGAGACCTTCATTTGCAAGCCCCTTCCTGAACTCCCATTGGTAAATCGGTCGCCCATCGCGATCCCCCAGAAAGAAGCCGGTTCCCCCGTCAGCAGACAGCATTCGCGCACTGATCTCACTGAGCCTTCCGGACAACGCCGCGTCTTCAAGTCCAGGCAGGTGCTTGAATGGTACGCTTGTGATCGCCTCTACGGGACCACGCTCGACAACTAATGACACCGAGCCATCGTCCTCTGATACGAGGTGGCCGGATCCAACCGGCACGCTGGCCCAGGAAAGACCCGCCGCGTTTCCGTCAACGATTCGTCTTTGATCCGTGTCATCGTGCATCGGCAATGGATCGCTCCGATGCATTGTGAGCCCACGTAACCGAAACTGCCCCGAAACGTAAACCTCGATTGGTGGAATCGTGAGCGGGCCGGACATCAAAATCAGTCCTCCGCGCGCCAGCACAAGGCTCTGATCCTGGTGTCGAATATCAAATGTTCCTGGCGTCGAACGCGCGTACGCGCCGCTGTCTGTCGTCACCAACGCCCAACGCGAAGGACGGGGCGATGCATCATTTCTCACAATCTGATACGCCGCCCACAATGGCGGCTCGCAGTGCGGGAAGAATCGAAATGCCAGTCCGGTCTTACCAGTCCAAAACAACAGGGTCAGGTCAGACACATCAAATGGTGTCATTCGCAACACGGCATCGCCCGGCCAAGGGGCTCGAAGTTTGCCAAGCCCCTGAAATCGAGTGATTCGATGAGCGGGCTTGCCAATCAGCTCCGTCGACAATCCAAATGAATCGGGCTCAACCGATTCCAGCCACAGTTTGGCAACCGATTCGGCAAGCTCGTCGTGACCGGATCGCTGATAGTCCGCAGTCCATCGACTGCTGTCTGGACTCCAAACAGATGCATCCTCCGCCAACGATGCCGTCCACGGGCCGCTCACCGTGCCTGATCGCAAACGAGTCGAATCGGCGGGCATCGTTTCGCTATCGGATTGCAACATCAAGGCAGATCGCGTGTCCTCGTTTTCTTCCACGCCAGTGACACGATCCGCGGCGTTCGGACGATCCGCCGTTTCGGGGGGAGCGGAGACGTCGTCGTGAACAGATTTCGTCGATAACACGTGACCAACACGAACGATTGCAGGTGCGAACATCCAAAACCAGATCGTCAGGCCGATCCCGGCCACGATACCGATGACGGACACGAACATTCGAGATCGGACTGCACCAGCGCGAGCCTGATGTGACGAGGGCACGACCGCCATCGGCGACCCGCGCAGTTCGTGGTCCGCTCCGAGAACGTTGCCCAAGTTCAATTTCGCAACCAGATCAGGCAATCGGCCGCACGCCAGACGGAACTCCGCCGAATCCCTCCACCGCGATCTCACGCTCGAGACCTCGTCTGGGGTCAGCTCTGTTGCGGACTTTTCTTGCAACAATCGAAGCAGGTCTTGGTCGGTCATTCGGAGTCCGACTTGCGAGTTTCGCCTGAGATGGCCTCGGCGGATGGACAACAGTCTGTCGCCATCGAGATACCTGGCCCCACGACAGCTTGACGGCACCGCGACATCATACCGCCAAAGTGCCCCCATCCGTGTTTCGACGGACAAGAAAATGCCGCCGCCGTTCGACACGGTCTCACCCACATCGAACGGCGGCAAATGACTTCGCTTTCAACAAATCATCCGGTCATTTTTTTTCCGTCGATTCCGCGGCCTTCTTTGCAGCCGCCCAATCCCCAGCGACTGCGGTCAAAATCTTCTTCGGATCAATGTGCTTTCGGAACGTGTCTCGAATTTTCTCTGGAGTCAACTCCGCAATTCGCTGTTCCATTTTCACGTAGTAATCCATTGTGCGATCCGCGACGAGCGTCGATTCGAGAACCTGAGCCAGCTTGGAATCTTCCGTTCGCATCACTTCCTGCCCCTGCAGGAAGCCACGGCGAGCATCATCCAATTCTTTCTGGGTCACGCCACCATTCAGGAATCGGTCAAGTTCCTCGCTGATTCCATCGACGATCTTTTCCAAGTTGGCAGGATTATAAATTGCATACATTGTCAGCGTCGCGCGGGTGTCGAGCGAACTGGCGACCATCGACGAACCGACACCATACGACAGGCCTTCCTTTTGTCGAATTCGGTCACCCAATCGCGACGACAGTGCCCCCGCACCGAAGATGTAGTTCCCAATCACCAAGGCCGGATAGTCGGGATCATCATCGCGCATCGGAATCACACCACCCGAAAAGTAAAAGGCGTTTGCCTTGTCCGGAGTGGCAATTTGAATCAGATCGGCTTTGATATCGGGAGTGACGTTCCGGGGAATTCGCTCGTACGGTTGTTTCGCCTTCCAACCACGCAGCATGCTGGTGAGAGCCTGAACGGTCGGTTCCTCGTCAAAGTCACCAACGATCGTCAATTGCCCAGCCTGAGCGCCGACGAAATCTGAATACAGTTTCTTCAGCGTCGCGATATCCACTTCATCCGTTTGTCGGATTTCTTCTTCGCTGGTCGGGTAATACCGCACGTCGCCGATGGGATAAGGGTTCAGCGCACGCCGAACGGCTTTCAGCGCCAATTGCTGTGGATCAGTCGATCCCTGTTCCAAGTCGGAACGATGACCTCGTTTCAGGATCTCCAGTTCAGAGGCCGGAAAGACAGGTTCTCGCAACACTTGCCGCAACAAGTCGATGACCGCGACCAAGTTATCGCGTTTGGTCTGGATCACGAAGGTGGCGTCACCTGCAGAACTGGTCGTACCAAGCGACGCCAGATTCTTGTCAAGTTGATCCTGCAACTGCTGCCGCGTCAGCTGTTTCGTTCCCTTCGTCATCAGGAAAGGAAGGAAGGATGTCGCTTTTGACATCCCGAAGAGGGTCTTTTCGTCGCCATAGCACAGATTCAATCGCAAGACGACGGTGTTGCCGCGCGTCTTCTTCGGAAGCAGGGCCACTTTGACCCCTTCAATCATCTTGCGGGTGGTACGTCCTTCGATCTTCCGAGGATCGACATCAAACGCTTCACCGACCGCCGTATCACTACGCCCCTTGTAGTCGCCAATCATCTCGTCCAGATTCGGCGTGGCAGGAATTGGAGTTCGCTGAGCTTCTTTCGTGGGATAATAAATCCCGATCGTACGGTTACTGGGCTGCAAATACGCCCGCGCGACGCGGCTGACATCCTTGGCAGTGACCTGCTCAAGCCGATCACGATAGATGAAGTACAGGCGCCAATCCCCCTGGGCGGCCCATTCGCTGAGATGAACGGCCAACTGCGCGGAATTCGACGCTTCTTGCTCACGCTGCTTCAGCAGTCGCTGCTTGGCTCGTTCCACTTCCTCGTCTTTGACGCCTTGATCGATGACCGATTGCAACGAATCCAGCAATCCGTCGAGCACCGCTTCGGGTGAATTTCCCGTCGCCACTTCTGCCATGAACCTCAGCACACCCGGGTCATGCAACGCATAGGCGGCCCCCGAAACACTCGACGCCTTCTTCTGTTCGACCAGCGCCTTGTACAACCGGCCGGACGGGGTCATGGTCAGCACGGACTCAAGCACATCGATCGGGGCAAAATCCGGATGACCGCCTGAAGGAATGTGATACAGGGCCCCGACCACGCTCACTTCACCGACACGCCGCAGCGCGACGGTGCGTTCGCCGTCTTGAGCCGGCTCTTCCGTGTATGTCGGGGTCAGAATCCGCTCCGGCTTCGGAATCGCGCCGAAGTACTTCCCAACCAGTTCTAACGCTTTCGGCTCTTCAAATCGCCCTGCGATAATCACCATCGCATTGTCGGGCTGATAGTATCGTTTGTAGAACGCTTTCAGATTTTCGACGGGAACCTTCTCGATGTCGGCTCGATTTCCGATCGTCGACTGTCCGTAGTTGTGCCAATTGAAAGCGGCGCTCATGATCCGCTGGCTCAGAATCGAATGCGGATTGTTCTCGCCACGCTCGAACTCGTTCCGAACAACCGTCATTTCCGACGCGAGATCTTCACCTTTGACGTAGCTGTTCGTCATCCGATCCGCTTCAAGACGGATCGCGAACTCCAGATTGTCGTCATTCGCAGGCAACGTCTCGTAATAGTTCGTGCGATCCAGCCACGTCGTTCCGTTAAATTCGGCTCCCCGGGCCTGCAATAACTTCGGCACCGACGGATGATCCGGCGTTCCTTTGAACAGCATATGCTCAAGCAGGTGTGCCATCCCCGCTTCACCATAACCCTCATGTCGCGATCCTACGAAGACAGTCAGATTGACGGTGACGGTTGGTTTTGACGGATCGGGGAAGAGCAACACCTTCATTCCGTTTTCAAGGCGATGCTCACTAATTCCTTCGATGGTCGTGATCTTCATAACTTTTGGCGCTTCTGCTCCATGAAGTGTGAAACCTAGGATTGCTGACGAGATCGCCAACGCTCCCGCGACAAGACGCATTAACATCGAGAAGTTCTCCTCCTGGAACCGTTTCACAAATGCCAGACACCCAGTTGTATTCAAGGTCGCCGTGCCGAGATTCCATTGGGTCGACTCAAAACTGCGTGTTCCCTTCGCTGACGACGATCGAGAGGCACTTCTGGAAAATGCCCCCAGGGAAGCATCATCCCGCACGCACACGAGCATAATCAACATTCTTTTGCCGCAGACCGTGTCACGGTTGGCCAACGACGGAACGTCTTCACAGCCTCGATAAGAATCGTAGCAACCTGTCGAACTGAAGGAAACGAGTCCCTTCGATTGTCCCAACAGGTTTGCCCCGAATCGATTCGTTCAAGTACGTAAACTGATACGTAAACTGAATTGCGGACAGGAAAAGTCCTCACGTTCCGTCGCAGGGCTTCCGTTCCAACGAGGCCGAGCCGGCCCCCATGGAACTTTTCAGATCGGCAGTCGCACAAAGGCTTCGGCCACAAAGACGTCAAAGCGATTTCAAATAGGCCACCAGATTGGCCACGTCCTGATCGTTAAGCGATTCGCCGACAAGATCCTCGGGACGATGATACTTCGTTAAAACCTGCTCAAGACTTCTGGCCTTGCCAGTATGCAAAAACCTGCGACGTGTCGACACGCCGCGCAGTGATGGCGGATTATACTGCTTGTTTCGATCCTTCGGATCTTCCACCGCCCCGTCAAAGGTGTCAGCGGACGTAAACGTCGGTCCTGTATGACACTTCGCACAACCCGCCCGACCTTCAAAGAGCTGCTTCCCGAGCCGAAGCGACGTCGTGTCGGGTGTGGATCGTGACTTCTCGGGGTGATCTAGACTTGTCAAATACGCCGCGAGGGATTCCACATCGTCATCAGAGATTGGTTGCTCGGTGTTCATGCTCTCGTGCAGTGAGCGGCGCATCGCGTCCTTGAGATCCGTCTGCCAACCATGCCACGTCCATGGCCCGGTCACCGCAACTCCACGCAGCGAGGGAATCAGCTTCGGGGTCCCGTAACTTTGGTCGTTCCGAGTATCAAAAACTTGTCCCGATGTATGTCCGTCGGTATGGCACGTGTGACAACTGAACCAGGAATGCTTGGACCGATCGGCATCATAGAATACTGCTTCGCCGCGACGAACAAGATCGGCCTCTGCCGGTCCCCCCAATGAAACCGTCGATGCAATTCCGTCGGTGTCCAAATCAACAACCTGCAGCGAATTGTCCAGCGCGTTTGCAACGACAACTTGATGATGATTGAGAAATTGCACGTCGACTGGCCGGCCGCCCAGCCTGATCCGACGGAAGCGAGTACGATCGCGACGAAGCACTTCAGGCAAAAAATCACCAGGATCGCCCGAAGGCCAGGGAATTGTGGGGAAGTCGAGTACCAGCAATTCATGTGTGCCGCCGCAGGTCACCACAATCTGCTTGCCATCGTCACTCAATGCAACGGCATTGGCATCACCGACCGCCTTTCCTCGAATATCAAGCCCGAGTTGCTTCTGATCACCGGGCTCACCATCAGGAAGCGGCAATCGCGACAGGCGATTGTCGATGACCCAACCGATATCGATCATGTTTGCCGTGACCGAGAAGGCCCGGTTGACGGCACTGGGAAGGACGACCGTTTGAGAATCCGCCGTCACAACCGGCTTGCCGGGATTGAAGCCACCGTCAAAAATTTTCCTCGAACTCACCTGCTCAAGCGAGGCCAGGTCGTGCACAAAGACCTCACAGGGGACCGCGCAGCACGTTACCAGCCATCGATCATCAGGAGAGACAACCAATGCGCGTGGAATCCCACCGACGGTCAATCGCTTCTCCACCAGCATCGCCGGCGACCCCGTTCGCGCCAAAAGACGGGCAAGATCCACTACAGCAACCGCATCGTCGCCCCCCAGCGCAATGAACGCCCTGCGGCGATCCTTCGAAATGGCAATTCCTTGCGGCTCGTCACCGATGACAACCGTATTGACGAGTTTGAGCGTCTCACCATCGCGGGAAATCACCGCGACAGCATCGTCGTGCAGCAACGTCACAAGCGCCGTCGTTGCATCCAGCCAAACGATCGCATTCGGACCACGCCCCACGGACAATTCAGAAAGAACGCGTCCTTCGACCAGATTGACCAATCCAACGGTTCCCGCGGTGAAATTCGCGGTCAAACAGATCGTCCTGTCCTCCGCAACGGACAGTGCGATTGGACTTCGATGTGGCTCGTCGGCCCTCAGAACGTTGCCTACGATCACCACAAGCAACACGATCAGCAATCGAGTCCAAATCACGCCGAATCTCCATTCGAGTGCGGTGCCACGTTCTGCCAGATGCCACCGAGCATTCCAGCGCGATCCGTTCATCGCACTGAGACAGTAGAACTTCTAGCCGCCTGACGCCTGACGTCAAGAGCGCACGAACCCGAGGCAAAGTCGATGCAACGATCAATTGCGATCAAACCCTCATGAACTCAGATGTTAAGAGTTCTCGTCTACATTTCTCTGCCGCTCGCGATTGAGCAACGCCGGAAGCAATTTATTGATGCACTCCGTCTCCTCGTTACCAATCCCCCTCGTCCTCGTTCGCCCTCCTCATTACCAAGCTCCCACCTGGTAACGCCTCTTGAATCCTCCTCGTTACCAAGCTCCCGCTTGGTAACGCTTCCTGCGTTCTCGATTTCTACCGAGCAGGCAATCTTGCCGCACCTCAAACGCCTGCTTTCGAACGCGGGAAAGAATTCGCCCCCCTTTGTCGTTCTAGAGTCACAAGATCATGACACGTTGCCGCTAAGGGGCAGGGGGTTGAGGAGCCAGTTCGCACGCCGCAAAGCCGTTGGACTTGTGAGTTCCGTCGCAGAATGGACGACGCGATGACGCGCCGCACCGGCACAGAGCGACATTCTCTTTTCCTGAAATGTCGTATTGATTTCCCAGATGATCAATCAGGGTGACCGGGCCTGTCACCAAAAAAGGGCCATTTTCGCGAGTCTTAATTGTGACGTCTGGCATTTCAAATTCCCTTACAATTATTGCTTCAGTTCGTGACGACCGGACTGTTCTGTGCTCTGTGCAACAGACAATCATTCCCACTCTCATCGCCGAGACCATTCGACGACAATTCCGCGTGAACGCCGATTCTACCGGTAACCCGCGACGATCTGTACCGACGGCGACCGACTTCACGGTGGGCCAACAGAACTGAAGGTGCCGAAACGTCAACTCGTAACACATCGAACCTGGATTGAAACGGCGACGAAATCGGCACGTCCGGATCAACGCCCCAGGGACGGAGGCTCGATGTATCTAACGATTGCGTCAGTTGTTGCACAGGCGCAAATGGACACGCTCTTGTGTCTGATTCAGCCTGTGTCACTGAACGCACTTAAAGTATACTCATCGAGAATGAGAGCTCGCAGAGATCCGATGAAGGAACCACGATATGCCGCACGGCTGGCGTCAGACGTACACATTGAGAACCATGGCCTGCTTGCTCGTTTTTCTTGCTGTGATCCCAGCGGATGCTCAACGCCCCGACCCATATCGTGACGCACGCCACAAAATGGTGTCCGAGTACATCGAGCGCGAGGGCGTGACCAATCCCTTGGTGCTCGCCAGTATGCGACAGGTGCACCGGCATGAGTTCGTGACGGCACAGTACCGCAAAAGCAAAGATGCCTACTTGGATGCGGCCCTGCCCATCGGCTACAAGCAGACGATTTCTCCTCCGTTTGTCGTGGCCTATATGACCCAGACAATCGATCCACAGCCAACCGACAGAGTCCTCGAAATTGGGACAGGCAGCGGTTATCAGGCGGCGGTCCTCGCGAATATTGTGAAGGAAGTGTATTCGATTGAAATCGTGCCGGAACTTGGCAAAACCGCGGCCGAACGCTTAGCTCGGCTAAAATACACCAACGTCAAAACGAAGGTGGGGGATGGCTATCTGGGTTGGGAAGAGTACGCACCATTCGACAAGATCATCGTGACCTGCTCACCCGAAAATGTCCCTCAGCCGCTGATCGATCAATTGAAAGAAGGCGGCCGCTTGCTGGTTCCTCTCGGCGAGCGCTACCAGCAAGTCTTTCATCAGTTCGAGAAAAAAGACGGGAAGCTCGAGGAGAAAACACTAATCTCGACGCTATTCGTACCGATGACAGGTCAATCTGAGGAACAGCGCCGCGTTAAACCTGACCCTTTGAATCCAAAGATTCTGAACTCGGGTTTTGAGGATGACGATGACGGCGATGGGTATCCCGATCATTGGCACTACCAGCGCCTGACAAAGCTGGTCGAACAAGACGCGCCGCAGGGAAAGCGTTGTCTTTTGCTGGAATCAAATGATCACCAACGCATCTCTCAAGCGCTACAAGCGACGGCCATCGACGGAACGAAGATCAGCTCCCTGCAGGTGCGAATTCAATACAAGCTTGAGAACGTGGTTCGCGGACAAGAACCATTCGAGGCCGCCGCGGTCGTGATCCACTTCTACGACGAGAATCGCAAAGCATTTGAGAATGCGTTCATTGGCCCTTGGGAAGGAACCCGCGACTGGGACGTCATCTCCAAAACCATCACCGTTCCTCAAAAGGCCCGCGAGATGATTGTGCGCATCGGCCTGAATGGGGCGACCGGCAAGTTGTGGGTTGACGACTTGAGTATCGTCCCCAAACTTCGATAGTACTGGCTTCTGCGGATCGACGATCGCACAATCGTCGACGCTGAGACCTCGCAATTGGCTTATCGCCAGTTGCCGGTCGCAGCCAGTGAATGCCGATTCCGATAGTCAGTATTGCCTCGGATGTTATCTGGTGGGATCGCCGATCCAAAAATGGTGTCAGGATTCCTTTGTCGCGACACATCGACAAGCCCTCCAGTACGTACCAAACAGCCCCACGAACCATCTGAACGACATCGCTGAAAAGGCTGTTGAACTAACCGTATTCCGAAGACTCGCCGCATTCCGTGGCATTCCTGAACACGAAATTGAGCCACCACTTGTCGAAGTCGAGGCCGGGTTCCCGATCGATTTCTCGGAATTGATCGCGTCCTGTCCGATCGATCACGACGCTCCGATCAACATTCTGCAATGGCTACACGAATACCTCGTGAGTCGCCGGCGCCACACCACGGACTCGCGCGTCTCAACGTCTCGCAAAAAGGGAGGAGTTTTCTACACCCCTCAGCCCGTTGTGGACTACATCCTGCAGCATACGCTTCGCTCACGCCTGAATAACACAACCGCTGAGCAGGCGGCACGACTCACTCTGCTGGACCCTTCTGCAGGAAGTGGGGCATTTCTCGTCTCCGCGTACCGGATGCTTCTTGATTGGCATCTTCAAACGCTCATCGCGAATGATCCTGCAAGCCACCACGAGGACATCCTTCGCATCAACGAGCAATGGCGATTGACGAGATCGAAATGCCGATCCATTCTTCGGCAGCACATTTTTGGCATCGACCTCGATCCTGCTGCAGTTCTCGTCACACGACGCGCACTTTGGTTGACGATGATTGAAGCCTCGGCTCCAGACCGTGCAGAACAACCAATCAAGAAGACCACGACGCACTTGCCCGCGACCGACGCGTTCTCGACGAACGTCCTCACCGGTCACGCATTGGTTGGCAGACCGTTCGGAGAACCGCAATTCGCCCCATTTCCAACGAACACAGCCACACCCTTTCACTGGAACGATGCATTTCCGCAGGTCGCGCAGCGCGGCGGATTCGACCTGATTGTCGGTAATCCTCCTTATCGACGCGAGCGGCAGTTCAAACAGGAACTCGACGAGATCGCCACCACGCCTTTAGGGCGCTTCCGATCAGCTCGAATGGACCTTTGGTACTATTTCGTGCATCGGGGGATTGAACTTCTGCGCGAAAACGGAGCCTTGTCGTTCATCACGAATGCCTATTGGCTCAAAGGAACGGGTGCTGAAAAACTGATTGCCGCCCTGCGCGATGACGTGCAGGTCGACGAAATACTGCTGCTGCACAATCAGCCCGTCTTTCCTTCCGTTTCAGGGCAACACCTGATCTTCCGCCTCACCAAAGCTCTCCGCATTAAGACCGACCCTAAACCAGACATCGTGATCAAAGTCGCTCCGTCGGCACGGAAACAGTCTCTCGACAGCCTCTTTGTTGAGAACTCTTCATTCCGCAGCTTTAAAAAGCCGTCGCACCTTCTTTTTCACGGGCACCAGCTCGACGTCCGTCCCGACGCCACCGAGTTCCTCGACAAACTCCGCTCGTTCTCACGGCTCGGCGATTTGGGAAACATCAGACAAGGGATTGCGGAAAATCCCGCTTCGGTCAACCGCCGTACGCTCGAGCGGTTTGCCAGCGCCGCAGACACCCACCGTTGGCGATTGGGGGAAGGCGTCTTCGCATTAAAACCTGACGAAGTGGATCAACTGAATCTCAGTCAGACAGAATGTGAGCTCCTTCGACCGTATCACACCCTCACCGATCTGGGCCGCTATTGGCTGGCAACTGAACCATCTCGAAAACTGCTTTACTCCACACGTGATACCTGTGCCGACATCGCATCTCACAATGCCGTGCGAGCTCATCTCGAGCGATTTCGGGCGATCCTTGAATCCCGGCGAGAAACATCCGTGGGGGCAAATCGCTGGTGGCACTTGCACTGGCCACGCGACGAACAGATCTGGCACGCTCCAAAACTCGTCGTCCCGCAGATGGCGATTCGCCCATCCTTCTCGGTCGCCCGAGACCCCACCTATGTCTCGTTCAGTGCAAACGTGTTTGTCCCCGCACAGGACACACGCGAGGACTTGAGATATCTCTGTGGACTGCTGAACTCCCGCGTACTTTGGTCTTGGTTCCAGCACCACGCAAAGCAGCGTGGCATTGGTGTTGAACTGAATGGCCACACTTTACAACAGGCCCCAATTCCCAGAATCGATTTTCAGAACCCCACCAACGTCGCTCAACACGATGACATGGTCCAACTCGTCGTTCGACGAATGCAACTGGAGCAAACACGGCGCGTATCGCCCCCCAACGACGCAACCGAACACAACTCAGAGACAGCGAGGACCGAATCCCAAATCGACCAACTCGTCGCGTCACTGTTCCAACTCGGTCCATCAGAGTTGGAACTTGTCAACGAACTGACAAACGCGCCACTCATTCACACTTGATTCCGCTGACGCGATCCTCACCCGTCAGGGAACTCAATTGATGCCAGCCTTGAATCGTTCTCGCGATAACACTGGCAGTTGGAACAGTCACCGTTCACAGCCCGGGGACTGGCTCATTTTCCCGCGGTAAAGGGAAGGCTTACCCTCGTCGATATACTGTGGATTCCAATTGAACCGGGAAAATGTGCCTGCCGCCCCCTCTTCGGGCTGCGAACGGTTACATCGCAAGAAGCCGCCACCCCAAGACCACCGTGCCTGTCGCCTGCACCATCATTCGATACGAAATGTCCCTTGGCACGATATGCGGGATGGATTTATCTTGCGTGTGCTCTTATTACCATGAGGCGGGCATGAAATGCCTTCTACTACTTATCTTCGAGATGAACAAAATGGCAAAGAAAGCAACTCGCGGAACAAGCACGGACGAATCAACGCAGATCATTGACCACATTGCCAAGATGGTCGATGACTTTTGCCGTGAACATCTCAACGAAGAATACGCTGTCCTCTGCCGAAAACTGACGGAGAAGTTGGCCCGGAAACGCCCGTCTCCGTTGGTCAGTGGTAAGCCGAACACTTGGGCCTGTGGGATCATCCGCACGATTGGTTGGATGAATTTCCTCGACGACCGCAGCCAGACACCGCACATGAAGCTCACTGCCATCGACAAGCAATTCGGTGTTGGCGAAAGTACCGGACAGGGCAAATCAAAATTGATTCGCACCATGCTGAGAATTCGGCAGTTCGATCATCATTGGACATTGCCGAGCAAGTTAGAGGACAACCATGTGGTGTGGATGCTCGAAATCAATGGCTTCCTCATGGACGTTCGTCGTTGCACCCGCGAAGTCCAAGAACTGGCATTCAACAAGGGATTGATTCCATATATCCCAGCGGATCGCCCGCAAGGAAACTGAGCAACCGTTCACAGACCGGGGACTTATCAAAGATGCAGTGCCCTCGCAATTCAAGCGGTCAACTCTTCTCAACAATTATTTGGACTTTTTAGTGTTTAAGCTGCCGCAAGCATTGGCGGTCAATGCTTGCTCGTCTTCTCTCAGACTTTTGAGTCGTTTCGCCACAGAGTTTGCACTGGACGATCCCAATCCAACGGCAATTCGTTCCATTCCGCTTGATTTGTGAATTACACGCACAAACATTCTTCCTTGGTCCGCTCGTCCAATATCAATTGGATAGTCCTCCATCGTGTTTCCCTTTCACCTGAAACGGTTTTATCCCAATGCCTTTATAAGTTGCTGCAACATGAGAATCATACGGACACAGCATAATGCGGCGTTTGCAGCGACAAGGGATCCTTCCGATGTCGCAGGGCGATTACCTGAAGCTGCTTGACTGGACAGGTCGGCAACTGCATCGCGGCAAGCGAGGTCGAATTCCCGTAAGTTGCGAGTCCGTGCTGAAACGACTAAATCTCGATCGCCGCTCGTGGTGCGATCTGGTCAGCGAGTTCGGCAAGCTGTTTATTCATGTGGCTGGTCGCCCTCAGACGATCGACGCGACGCTCAGTCGTGTCGGCCAGCATCGCTACCACCTCCGCAGCCGCGCCCGCACGCTCCTTGTCGCGACAAAATGAGTTCAGGTTGGGGCTGAGCTTGCTCAGTGGCGAAAGATCGGACGACTACCCAAAGGCAATCGCTCGTCGAATTCTGGCGTCGCGTCACGTCCTGCTCACGAGCAAAGTGAATTCCTGCGAGTTCCCCCGCAGGTTCTTCAATCAAGGCGGATTCGCGCGTTGCCTTTTCCATTTCGAAGCGACGATCTGTCGACACCTCAAAAGTTATGCTGTGTCCCCAGTCTGTGTGCAACCAGTTGTAGTGAGAGTCAGGTTTGTAATGAGGACGTGTGTTCCTAGAACGCAGCCGAAGCCGTAGAGGAAGGAACACACGTTCGCGCGAACTCCGCCGGGATGACATAGCCCAGCGAACTGTGAAGTCTCACGCCGTCATATTGACGGCGCCTTGACGAACCCAGGCTCATTGCGGAATGCAACGCGTCGAACACTTCACAGCTCAGAAATTCATCCCGCACCTTCGAATGAAAAGTCGAGACTAGGCGCCGGACAATCACCAGAGCGCCACATGACTTCCAAAGCGTCTACGGGCGTTTCTCAGTCGCCAGCATCAACAATTGACATCATCGCAAGGGGCTTTCGGCCTTCCAAACATTTGGAAACATGAACCGAACTGTTCGCCACGCAGTCGTTGAGTTTTGCTATCGTTCCACGCTGACGGTGTTGGATCTGCCTGACAGGAGCACATTCTCCGACTTGGGGGACCAATGACAGCTCGGTCGCCCAAGTCGGAGAATGTGCGGTGATATGACATGCGGGAAGAGCGGCCTCTCCCGCCTGAACGACTGATCGATGACATCTCATCGCCCTACGATGATGGTGCCACTATCGGTCTGTTCGTGTTTCATCAAAATTTGCAGTTCAAGCTCGGGTTGAGCGTCAATGAGCAACTTCATGATCACGTGGTTTCCCCCAGAGAAACAGGGAGAAGATTCAAGTTGCTCATTTTCGTCACCACAACTCAGAAAACCGGCTCTTGTCATCAAAAGCCACATGTCACTTGTGCTCACGATCTTAATATCGGAACCGTTCACAGACTGAGGACGGGTTCATTTTCCCGCGTCACATGGAAGACTTACACTCGCGCGATGAACTGTAGATTCCGATTGAACCTGGAAACTGTGCCTGTCGGGCTGTGAACGATTACCTTGAAATCACGAACAGCAACCAAGCTTCGACGACGTTCCGACGGCGGAATTGATCTTTCACAATTTGACTGAACCGTATCGACCCGCAAACGATTCGACCTGTTGCGATCGATTACGGGCAGCGACGAATCGCTGACGCTTTGCTCACGGCCTTAACAGGCTGTTGATGTCAGTGGAACAGGCACCTGGGCGTTGACGACGTCATGGCATATTTCACGCTGGCCTGAGCCAGTCCCCGTGACTTCAACGGACTGTTAATCAGCGAGACTGATAGCTTAACCCCTGAATGCAACAGGCCGTCCACCTCGACCTGCGTTCGAAAGATGGTCACTCAAAAAAGAAAGCAGCCCGGGCGCTCAATGGCGGCCGGGCTGCTAATAGGGCGGTGGGCCGGGTCGCTCCACCGCGAAACAATCTCGTCAATTGTGCTTGTTATTTGGGTGACGGAGGGACACCTGCCTGGGCTGTCGCGGGCGTCGCACGCGGTGTCCCGCTTCCGTTTGTGAGTTGAACTGAGCCAGCCTGCTTGCCTTGGCCGCCCGCCTGTCGGAAGGGCGTCAAAACTTCTTCGGGGGAAAACGGGGGAAAGCCTGCGGCGATCGCCATTCGGCGACGCGATTCGGCGGTGCTGCGTGCGGAGACTTCAAGGAACTCCACTTTCTTCTGCGGGCTGACTCCGTCCAGCTTGTTTCCAATCTGTTCGATCCAGCCGGGATGACGGGCCATCGCCTGGGACATCAGATGCACGAACAATGTCATCTGCTTGAAATTTCGGTCGGCGATATTGTGACTGACGGGGGCAATGACTTTGGCTACGGCTTCGACTGCATGGGAGGGAAACTCCACAAACACGTCACCCGAATGCGTTCCAATCATCCTTCCTTCAGAGTCTTTAACGAACGTCGTCTGCAGCCGCATCAATGATCGCGCCACGATCGGCTTGGGCAACAGCGGACTTTTGAATGCACCATCGCAATGAATCACAATCTCTGTGGGCGTCTGCAGGAACAACTCCACATCGCCGACGGAACCATCTCCTGCGTCCGCCCGGTAGTGATTCAAGCCGGTTTGCTGTAACTGAAACTGAGAAATATCCATCGCTCGCCAGGTCGAAACGGCGACATCCGGATTCTTCAAGAAGTAGTGATACACATCGGGATCGCACTCGAACGAAATCGTCGGGAGTCGGCGATACATCCCCAGGTTGTTCAGAACCGACTGGGATTTCTTCTGGGCATCGGGACTCAGCCGATTCAAAGGGACCTCGGCGATGGCCTGCTTTCGCATGGCCTTGGTCGAGAGTCCTGGTTTCACGAACGTCAGACCTGGGTATTGTCCGCGATCTTCGAAATCGCCTTCGTGTACGACTGTCTTTCCATACGGTTGCGCAATCTCCGAGGAATTGGGTCCGTCGCAGATGGCGACCGAGTTGACTGTAGCGATCGATAAACAGATCGCCGTCCCAGTCGTCACTCGGCGCAGCCATCTCCCTCGCAGGTACGCGTGCCGCATCCGTAGTCCCCCCATAATCCGATCCTGACGAAGTCACTTGCGTAACCCGTCGATGCCGCACACGTCCAGCGACGACAATTGATGATGCTCGCCGTTCTGATCTTCCGGGCCGAGTTCCGATCGCGATCGAAAGTCTTCCAGGCGAGCGAGAGGATTCATCGGCACAATCGCTACGACCCCGAGAGCCATAATAATTTCTCACGAAGGCGGTAGGTTCCGCGCTATTCAGGCCATGATCACGCCACTTAAAAACATGAGAAGAACGAGACAAATCATGGCGTTTCTTTCGCAAAGCCAAGCACAATCACAGAAAGGTCCACCCAGACCTCCTCGCCGCAAACTCACTTGGCGTCAATTCGATTCCGGACTGAACATAGACGACATGTGGACTGTCACCATACCATCCTGAACACCTGAATCGACGGTGCACTTTTACATCGACAAATCATGACTCAGCCCCTGAATTCCATCGCCGGATCAGTTGCACGCGCGCTCGCGCATCAGAAAAAGCGCATCGTTTTCGCCGAGAGCTGTACCGCTGGACTCGTATCGGCGACGCTGGGGCGGATCCCCGGAATCTCAGAGTACCTCTGCGGATCGGCGGTTGTGTACCGGCTCGACACAAAGACTCAGTGGCTCGGGGTCCCTGAATCGATGCTCCTCAATCCGGGCCCGGTGAGCGAACCCGTCGCGCTCGCGATGGCACTGGGGGTACTCTCGCGCACCCCAGAAGCGGACCTCGCCGCGGCAGTCACCGGACACTTGGGACCGAACGCTCCGACCGCACAAGACGGGCTCGTCTTCTTGAGCATTGTGGACCGCAACGGACTCCGTGCCGTTCAGGAGCATCGACTGCCGCACAGCGCAGGCACCAGCCAGCCAGCCGCGTACCCAGGCGACTCAGAGCGTGAGCAGCGGCAATGGCACGCCGTCGATCTGGTTCTAAGAATGGTTGCAGCCCAACTGAACGTCGAAACAGCCGACCACTGAGTCAGCCATCGCAGGCCTGCGCACGAAGCAAAGCTCAGTCATTCACACCAGGCCCATTCGCGAAACACGCCTGACCTATAGCTCTTTGGGATGAGCCGGAACCGGTGCCGCATCGGGCGACGTTCCCATTGGCAATGGCTGATCGTACGGGTCGACATCCAGAGCTCTGATATGCCGCTTGGTCCGCACAGTCGGAGGCGGCATGATGTTGCTGGGGTACTCGTATGGATACAACGGCGGATACAAATTGCATTCGTCATAACGGTCATAGCAACCATTGTTGCAGCACCGCTCGCAGAACCGTCGGTTGAATGCGCTGCACCAGTCTGGCTTGCCCATTCGCGTGATATCCCAGCGAGGATTGTACCAGCGATCGAAATAGAGATGTGTGTCGTTGACGTCATCAACCACATTGGCATACGAATCAAAGACAGGGCAACACTGGCAGCCTGTTGTCAGTGCCAACACCATTCCCGCGATCGCAATCCATGGACGCTGCATGCCTGATCTCACTTTCCGCCAAGGGGCTTCTTCTGGAGATCGACCAATGCATTAAACCAGCTTGAACGCATTTGCCGATCTTAACGTACAAGTTGGCTCGCACGACGCGCACTGGCTCGCGGTCGTCGCTAGAATTCAGGAGCTGTTCAGACGTGCCTCTGTACCAACCTTGTCAGGTTCAATGGGTCATATTTCGCCTCACTCTTGGGACGCTGGATTGTCCGATTCTCAACTGAAAACGTGGGATAATGGCCGCCTGACGGTGAGCCAGAACTTCACCACACTGCTTCGTGAACACGGATGGACTTCATTCGATTCGGTCTGGACTCAAACGGCAGATGCTGCCGTCGCGAAGAACGTCCGTACAGATCGCGTTACCCTGCGATTCACCCTGAACGATGCCGGAACCGAACGCGCCTTCTATATCAAGCGACATGGCCGATCATCCTGGAAAGAGTACATCAAACCTCTCCTTCGGCTGACTTGGCCGATCTTGGGGGCTCGAAACGAATGGCGAGCGATCCTCGATTTTCAGAACGCGGGAATCCCAACCATGACGCCCGTTGCGCTCGGTGAATCGGGTGCGAATTCGTTCCTGATTACCGAAGCCATCGAAAACTGCATCAAACTTTCGGAATTGGGGAAGTCCGCTGTTGGCATTGCCGAGTCGGTACCGATCGACGGATCGCAAGCGAACGAGAAGTCGCGGCGTCGGCTCATTCGCCATGTCGCGGAGATTGCTCGAAAAATGCATGATGCCGGGCTACACCACCAGGATTTTTACCTGGGGCATTTGCTACTGTCTCCGGCCGACGAAAGCCTTTTCGTCATTGACTTGGGCCGCGTCCGCAAGCAGTCGCCGTTGTCGATGCGATGGATTGTGAAGGACCTCGCACAGCTCAGTTTTTCAGCAACACAAGTGACGTCCGCGACGGAGCAACTTCGTTTTCTTCGCGACTATTTCGGACGGCCGTTGACGCGATTGGACAAAAGATTAATCCAGCGTATTCAGTCTAAAACAGGCAGAATCGCCCGCCATTCCCGAAAAAACCGCCTCTAAATGACTGGCCGAAGCGAAATCGCCTTCATACAAATTGACGTTCGATGCGACACCACTCGCGAATTGACGGTGCAATCTGTGCGTTTTTCGAGAAAATCGCGAACCTTTCGTCGCTGAGTGACTCCTGATGCCTCGTAAATCAGACCGACGACCCGTTTCCAACCGAGCGACATTCCTGCAGATTCGATAGACGTTACGGTTTGCAGACGCCATTTTTCAGAAATGATTCCCACCATGTCCGAACACATTCCGCTGCCTCTCGGTTTCTCTAGCGCCGGAATTCGATGCGGGATCAAGAGCGACCCGCAAAAACTGGATCTGGCACTTCTCGTTTCGGACCGGCCTTGTGCCGCAGCGGGCGTCTTCACCACAAATCTGGTCTGCGGTGCGCCGGTCAAAGTCTCACGCGAACGCCTGCCACGTTCGACCGCACGAGCTGTTGTCCTCAATTCCGGCAATTCCAACGCAGCGACCGGGGATCGGGGAATTGCTGATGCGAAGCGAATGACGCAGATTGTTGCCGACCAGATCGGAGCATCTCAGGACGACGTCCTGGTTGCATCAACAGGGGTCATCGGGCGTTTTTTGCCGATGGACGTTTTACAGGCGGGCATTCCCGTTGCCGCAAAGGCACTCTCCGATTCTTCCGAGTCATTCCTGCTCGCTGCCAAAGCGATGATGACAACCGACACGTTTCCGAAACAGGCGACCGAGACCATTCGAATTGGCGGTAATACGGTCCGCATCAGCGGCGTATGCAAGGGCGCAGCGATGATTGCGCCGAACATGGCAACGATGCTGTGCGTGATCATGACCGATGCGGGACTCACACCTGAAGAAGCGAAGCAGTGGCTGCGAGCAAGTGTTGAAGACTCATTCAACTGCATCAGCGTCGACGGTCACGAAAGCACCAGTGACACCGTAATCCTGCTGGCGAATGGGGCCTCGGGAATTACGATCTCGTCCGCCGACGAAGGAAGAGAATTCCAACAGGCGCTCGATCGAGTCGCGATGAAGCTGGCAACGGACATCATTCGGGACGCGGAAGGAGCACATCACTTCGTGGAACTCAACGTCACCGGATGCAGGACCCGAGACGAGGCGTTCACCATCGCAAAAGCGGTCGCAGAAAGTCCACTGGTCAAGACGGCCATCTGCGGCGCGGACCCCAATTGGGGCCGAATCGTTTCGGCTGCAGGCTACGCTGGCGTGCCGCTGCAGGAATCCGACATGTCGCTGGTCGTAAACGGCTTCTTGCTCTATCAGGCAGGTGCCCCGGTCGATTTCGATGCCAAGCAGGTTTCGAGCAGCCTGCGCGACAATCGGAACGTTACGATCGACCTAAAGCTGACCCACGGTAATGCACAGGTTCGCTTCTGGACCTGCGACCTCACCAAGGAATATGTCGAACTCAACGCCGACTACACCACATGAGCAGTGCAATCGAGCTGCGGGCCCGATGCGTGCAATCGTCACACTCGCCAACGAGACGTCAACGAATCCGGTCGGGACCGCAGTAGACATTGCATCGGCCATTCCGCAGAAAGCCAACGAGCGTAATCTGAGATTGTCGAGCCAAGTCGACCGCCAGGCTTGAAGGCGCTCCGATCGCGGCGACAATCCCGATCCCCGCCGCAGTCGCCTTCTGCAACAATTCAAAACTGGCACGACCACTCAGCAGCAGAATTCTGGGCTCGGTTGGCGGCAGGCGATCCGCCAGGAACTCTGCGCCAATCAGCTTATCGAGTGCGTTGTGACGTCCAACGTCTTCTCTTACGGCCAATAGATTCCCGGCCTGATCGAACAAAGCGGCTGCGTGCAGCCCCCCCGTACTGTCAAAGATCGCTTGCTCCGAACGCAGTCGCTTGGGCAACGCATACAGAATTTCGGGATCGATCTGAAATTCCATCGGGGGGGGCGTGCAACCAAGTCGATTGACGGCTTCGAGCGAGGTCTTGCCACAGATGCCGCAACTTGACGTCACATGAAAATTTCGCTCGAATCGTGACCAATCCAGATCGATCCGTTCCGCGAGTTCCACCTTGATCACATTACGCAGGCCCATCTCGCCAACAGCCGGTCCACAGTGTGCAATCCGCACAACCTGCGACGAATGTTGGACGATTCCTTCACCGAACAGGAACCCCGCCGCCAGTTCCTGATCGCAACCAGGAGTGCGCATCGTAATCGATAGACTACGCTGCTGCCGCTTGCCATCGACCTGCCAGACAAGACGAATCTCGAGCGGCTCTTCAATTGCCAACACGTCGTCGGTGTGGCAACGCGTTCCCTCGTCGAATCGGTCGATCGTCACGCGGACGCTGGAGGGCGCGACGCTGGTCTGAATCGCCGTCATGAGTGCGCCCCGTGATGTGTCGATGTGACCGAAGCCAATTGGCCATCGGCTTGTCCATTTGCCTGGGGAACCTTAGCCGCAGGGGCCAGGGTTATGACGATCGATTTACTGGCGGGCTGGTTACTTCCTTCGGCAACCTGTCGCAAAGGTACCAGCGGATTCGATTCGGGATAATAGGTCGCGGCACATCCTGCTGGAATCTCGTACGGCACAATCATGAACTGGCTGGCGTGCCGCCGAATCCCTTCGTACTCGCTGCTCAAATCAACCCATTGTCCTGATCGAAACTGCAATCGATCGATATCGAGCTGATTCATAAAAATGACGCGCCGTCCGCCCGCGATTCCGCGATAACGATCGTTCTGCCCATAAATCGTGGTGTTGAACTGATCGTGACTGCGAAACGACATCATTAGAAGTTCATTTGATTTCAGCGTCCATTGCGGAATCGGATGGACCACGAAATTTGCCTTGCCAGTCTTGGTGGGGAACTCCTGCTTATCGCGTGGAACGTTCGGCAAATAGAAGCCACCGGGCTCGCGCACCCGTCGATTATAGTCATCAAAACCAGGAACGACGCGCTCGATATGATCCCGGATGCGATCGTAGTTCCCACAAAGCCCCATCCAGTCGACAGTACTTTTCGTACCGAGAGTCGCCTTCGCAAGATGGCAAACAATCGCCGTCTCGCTCATCAGGGTGGGGCTCGCCGGACGCAATCGACCGCGACTCTCTTGCACGACCCCCATCGAATTTTCGCAACTCACGATTTGCGGTCCGCTCGCCTGGTTGTCTTGTTCGCTGCGCCCGAGGCAGGGCAGGATCAATGATTGTTCGCCCGTGATCAAATGATTGCGATTCAGCTTCGTGCTGATGAATACGCTAAGCTTTAGCCGGCGAAACGCGTCGGCAACATACTCGGTATCGGGGCCCGCGCTCAAAAAATTCCCGCCAAGCCCAACAAAGACTCCAATCTTTCCTTCATGCATGGCCTGCATTCCACAGACCACGTCCAGGCCATGCTTTTGTGGAGGACTGAATTGAAACTCTTTGCCAAGTGCTTCCATGAAGCGATCGCTCATCTGTTCCCAGATGCCCATCGTCCGGTCACCTTGGACATTGCTGTGTCCACGAACGGGACAGACTCCCGCACCTTCGCGTCCGATCTGCCCCCGCAGCAGATGAAAGTTGGTCACAGTCTGAACGTTGGCAACGCCGTTGCGATGCTGAGTCAGCCCCATCGCCCAGCAACTGATCATCCGCTTGCTGTTGCACGCAATGTCAGCCGCTTTTCGAATGAGCTCGCGCGAGACTCCAGACGCATTGAGGATCTCGTCCCAGGTTGTAGCACGCAGATCCGCAAGGAACGCTTCGAAACCGGTGGTCTTCGCATCGATAAACTGACGATCAAACACTTGCCCGCCCGACCGATCGTCGGCTTCGAGCATTTCCTTCATGATCCCTTTCAGGCACGCCACATCGCCATTGATGCGGACGGGAAGGAACAAACTGGCGATCGTAGTCCCAGCCCCGAGCATATCACGCGGGGATTGCGGATGCTGGAAGCGGATCATTCCCGTTTCCTTCAGGGGATTGATACTGACCACCTGACAGCCATTCCGAACCGCTTTCTCCAACTCCGAGAGCATCCGAGGATGATTTGTTCCCGGATTCTGACCAATGATGAAAATGCTGTCGGCATGGTCAAAATCGGAAAGCTTCACAGTCCCTTTGCCAATGCCAATCGATTCGTTCAGCCCCAGGCCGCTGGATTCGTGACACATATTCGAACAATCGGGCAGATTGTTGGTTCCGAATTGACGAATGAAAAGTTGATAGCAAAATGCCGCCTCGTTGCTTGCACGCCCCGACGTATAGAACAGCGCATCATCGGGAGAAGGCAGTTTATTTAATTCATCCGCGATCATCTGGAACGCGTCGCTCCAGCCAATCGATTCATAGTGCTGACTGCCTCGACGCAGTACCAATGGATGAGTGATCCTCCCCTGGTCGCCCAGCCATTGCTCAGTGCGACTCGCCAGATCGGCGATGCTGTGAGCCCTGAAAAACTCTGGGTCCACTCTCCGGCTCGTCGACTCCCAGGCGATTGCTTTGGCACCGTTCTCACAGAACTCGGCCACATTCCGATTGCCATCAGGATCAGGCCAGGCACAACTCGGACAATCAAATCCACCCTTTTGATTCATTGATAACAGGCTGCGTGTGCTCCGCATCGGCCCATGGAAAGCAGAGAATTTCAGGCTTTCAAATACTCCATGAAATCCTGCGGCGGTTTCATCACGAGCAGTGATGCGAGGAATGTCCTGCCCCAGTGGATATTGAGCGTCCACAGTTCGCAGCGACACCTGGGGAGTAGCAGTCGGCTCCTCGGCCGCAATCGGCTTCGGAGAATGAACATTTCGCTGATTGGGCGCACTGTTTTCGTCGCGCTGATCTTCATTCTGCGGGTGAGTGTCACCATTCATCGATTTACTCCAACACATGATGCCACGCGCAGCACGCGAATGTTCAGGCGCGACCAATATCATTCGTCCAGTACGATTTAGCAGAGTGTTGAAGTCATCGGGATTGGCTCCGCCCGGATGAAAAACCGCCAAGAAATCCTGACGGCCAAGGTGCCTGTTCCCTTACTTCAGCAGTCTGTTGGGGATGTTTTACAAGAAATATCATACTGGCATCGCCCAGTATTACGACTGTGAAAACTTCGTCAGCCTTATTGATCGAAGACCTGCATTCAGTGCCAAACCCGGTCAACGAATCGTCCGCTTCATGTCGCGTGACGATTGGTCGGCATGAGACGTTTTTGACGGCGAAACGCTAGAACGTCTCAATTTTGACGTCGGCAATCATCTCGATAAAGTCCGAAGAAGCTCCGATGAACGTACCAGAGACCGGCATCACACCCCGCGGGTGATGGCTAACGCCGACAACAATGTGCTTCAGAGAGGTTGCCTCGCCCAATGTCGGATCAAATCCCCGCCAGCCTAGGATCGGAAGGTAAACTTCGGTCCATGCGTGCATGGCGGCTCGGCCAGCCGCCGACGCAGGACAATCGAGATAGCCGCTCGCAAACCGTGCAGCGAGCCCCAGGGAACGCACTGCATCCATCATGAGTGTCGCCGCATCGCGACAAGACCCCGACCGAAGCTTGATTGTTTGAGCTGGGGTTTGGACGCCTTTGCTGTAACGGCGCTGGTATTTAGTTTGCTTCGAGATGAGGAAACACAACGCCAGCAATCGACTTTCGACGTCGTCAGCAGACGTGAGTTCTGGAAACTGCTGAAGCCAGAGTTGTACGTCGACGAGGTCGTCGGGATACGACAAGGACTGGTAGACGCCTGCGATGGGAGCCTCCAGAGCGTCATATTCCACCGGAAATCCCACCAGAATTGGCTGATGCGATTCTTGCTTAGGGAACGGAATCGTTCGGACAACCGTCACCGTGCTGCAAACTTCAAGACGCGCCGCAGGCTCCAGAAAGTCAACAATCGCGACCGAATTACTGTAGACGTCGCGAGCCCATACGAGTCGGTGAGTGGGTTTGATCTCGATCGACATCCCCTCAATCCGCACGTCGTGCCCTTCACGTGGGCGAACGACGAGTCGATGTCGTCCCAGCGTGACGGGATTCCGGTACATATAAACCGTACGATGTTCAATTCGAAGTTTTGACATTTCCGGATTCGAGAGAAACTCCTCGCCCTTGAAGCTGGTGGCCGTGAACGGCAACAAATTTTTGCCCCGGACTCAACCGACAATCCACGGTGATCTTCGTTCCTTGAACGCCGCCGAAAATGCTGGCGACTGCAGCATCAGCAGCATCCCGCCCAGTCCCAATGCGCACCAATCCGTTCAACGGCACAAGTCGCGTCGCATCGAACACCATCCATTGCCCTGCCAAATAACACTCGAAGCAGGCATGGAAATCAGGGGGCGTCAGCTGGTAGGCATAACCGGAAAAATACCTCGCAGGGATGTTCACAGCTCGACAGAGCGCAATTCCGAGATGGGCAAAATCACGACAGACACCTCGTCTCTGTACGACGGTGTCGTATGCGGACGTCTCTGAGTCGGTGCTTCCTAAAGCATATTCAACATTTGCGTGAATCCACTTATCGATCGCTACGACTTTCTCGTACGGGTCCGCGATGCGTCCAAAAAGATCCCAGGCCAGCTTTCCAAGCCGATCCGATTGGCAGTAACGGCTTGGAAATAGAAAGGGGATGGCACGACGGTCCAGCTCGGCAATCGAAGTGGGATCTGACCCCTTCGCCTGAACGACTTCGGTTGCGCAGTCCACGCGCGCCGCGTATTCGACCGTCAAATTTTGAGCAGTTCCCGTTTCGAGTCGTACGAATCGACTTCCCCCCTCTTCGAGAGAGAATTCCTCAGTGGCGATTTCGGGCGTAATCGTTAGGCGTTCATCCAGAATCAACTGCGACACATTATTTTGAGCGTGGATATTCAGAATTAATGTCGACGGAAATTTGACGACATATTCCAATCGTGACGAAACATCGAATCGCATGAAAACAGCCCGATCCAAGCTAAGAATCAAATCATCAGACCATCATAAGGTGAGAGGATCACTTCATCATCTTCACCATTTCACGACATTCTTTTGCGCATTGTCGACAGGATTTTGCGCATGCGGCCATGTGCGAGTCGTCAGGGAACTTTTCACAGGCTGCAGCACAATCCTCACACGATTTCGCACAGGCGTCAGCAGTGTGGGCTGCCAGCATGCTCTGTCGGCTGCAGAGAGTCGCGCATAATTTACAAACATCGGCGCAATCGACGCACAGTCGCATACATTGCGAATGAGTTTTCTTGCCTTCATCAACGAGTTTCGCGCAGTGGTTGAAGCAGCTATCACAACGAAGCTGGCAGTCGGCACAAGTTTTAGCGCACTGAGCCATATGCGTCGCGTGTGGTCCGTCATCCGCAATTGCGATCATTCCGACCAAAGCAATGGCACTTCCGAGAGTCAGGTTGCGAAACATGAGATCCTCCTTCGTGAGAACGATTGGATGGGAACGCGATTCATAATCGCTCGACGATGCTTCGCCCGGGCGCAGCCCCCGAGAGTGGACATCTATTGTTAACGAGTCGCGCTGGCAGAACTTTTCTTGACACCGCGAGCTTTGGGATTTTTCTGGGTGGAAGACGCAATGGCTTTAGCCGTTTTGTTCTGCTTATGCGTCGTTCTGGATTGAGGGGTCACCGTACCGATCGCGGATTCCACCGCAGAGCTCACTCGCTTCGTCACCATCGCGAGCGGCTTTTTTGTCGCCGCTGCAACCTGATTTGCCGCAGCTTCAATGGGATGATGGCCTTCCGCCGAGGCAGTACCGATCATCGCGCCAGCCACTCCCCCTGCGACAGCGCCAATTGGACCAGCAATCATTCCTCCAATCGTCGCTCCGACGATACCTCCCGCCGTCTGCTTCGAGACGGTCGGTAGATTCGGTTCAAGCTTCGGATTCGACTTCCGAGTCGAACTGCGGGGTTTTGCTGTTTTGGGAATTGGATTCTCAGATTCCTTGCGTTTGCCAACCATTTCTTTCGACTCCTTGCAGGCAGAGGAAGCACCATCAACTGAATGACAGGAGATATGCAATTCAAATGCCAGAGTTCGGAGCGATCGAAAAAGCAATCAGAATTGAGTTGTCAGCCCCGATTACACGCGAGAATGTCCTAGTAGGGGGGAGCTGGATCATTCCGCTAGCTCCACTTCAGTGTCTCGTCACCCACCATGATGACTGAGCAGCCCTCATTCAGTGGTGAATACAAATCGGTCTGACGCTGGTGCCAAAGCACCCATGAATGCGACAGGCCACACCGTGATTCACGGTGTGGCCTGTCATGTTGTCTTCCAAAGTCTGAACTAAATCACAATCGCGGTCTTCGTGCGGGCCAGTTCCTCCATGAACTTCATCGCGCGAGTCGTCGTTTCTTCCACATCAGGAATCA
Source organism: Schlesneria paludicola DSM 18645 (assembly GCF_000255655.1). Taxonomy (NCBI): domain Bacteria; kingdom Pseudomonadati; phylum Planctomycetota; class Planctomycetia; order Planctomycetales; family Planctomycetaceae; genus Schlesneria; species Schlesneria paludicola. The sequence continues at coordinate 539,234 of NZ_JH636435.1, forward strand.
TGCCGTCCAAAATCAAGGCGTTCGCATACAGTTGCCGGCCGCAATCGCGAATGAACTCGTCGTTATCCGAATTATTGCTTAGTTCACAGAGCCGCGTCACCAAAGCCGCGTGTGGATTGACCTCCATCAAGCGTTTCGGCGACTCGTAATCCTTCATCGTATGACTGAGGACCTTCTGCAACTGATTGCTCATCGTCCCCTGCGGATTGACTAAACAGCAAGCACTTTCAGTCAATCGCGATGATTCCAGCACATCGGTGACTTTGCTATCGAGCGCACCGCGGAACAGTTCGAGGACGCGAGTGAAATTCTTCGGCTTCGGTTTCAGCACTTCGTCGGCGGGGGGATTGGTCGATTCCGGAAATTCCACCTCGGAAGAGTCGATCGAAATCAGGTCTTTCTTCTCGTACTGTCGCATTTGCGTGAGCGCGAATTCGTCGATGGGATCGTCCAGGAATAGCACTTCCAAATGACGCTTACGGAATGCCTCGAGGTGAGGGTGCCGCGACAACGCATTCAGATCAGGTCCGCTCAGGTAGTAGATTTGCTTTTGACCTTCAACTGCCCGCTGCAGGTAGGCATCGAGTGACACGGCTGGGAGCGCCGCTTTCTCTTCACCGCCCGTAACGATTGGCGTCTGTTCAACCGAATGCGTCGAATGGAATCGCATCAACTTCGCGATCCTCTCGCGGTTCTCGAAGTCCTGACCGATACCGGTTCGCAGAATTGGACCAAACTGCTGGTAGAAGGTCTTGAATGTTTCAGGTTGTTCTTCCGCCAGGCTCGCCAGGTGATCTAACACCTTCTTGACCAAAACCCGTTTGAGCTTCGGCAGCAGCTTATGGTCCTGCAATGTTTCCCGGGACACGTTCAGCGGCAGGTCGGCGGAATCGACGACACCGTACAAGAATCGCAAATACTCGGGCAACAGGTCGCGACAATCGTCCTGCACGAGGATCCGTTTTGCACAGAGGTTAATTCCGTGCTCAATATTCCCAAAACCCATCAATTCGAAATTCGTGGGGGGACAGTACAGGATCGAGTGGAACTGAATCGGCGAATCGCTCGAGAGATGCAAGTGCCAGAGCGGACTCTCATCCGAGTGATGCGTCAACCACTGATAGAACCCTGTATGCTGTTCCTCGGTGACCTGATTCTTCGGTTCGACCCAAATCGGCTTCTGCTCGTTCAGGGTCTCTTCAGCCAGCTTGATCGGATGAGGTACGAATGTCGAATATTTGCGGACGATGAATTTCAGCCGATGCGGATCGGTGAATTCGTCCATATCATCTTTTAGATGCAAACGAATCTGCGCACCACGTGGCACATCGCCTTCCACAGGTGTGATCGAGAAGCGGCCCGACCCATCGGATTCCCAGCGCCAGCCACTTTGCTCACGGTAGCTGCGCGTCACCACCTCCACGCGATCAGCCAGCATGAACGCCGCATAGAAGCCAACTCCGAACTGTCCGATCAATGACAGGTCGGCCGAAGGCGTCTCACCACCGGTTTCTTCGGCCTTGGCGGACAGACTGCGCAGAAACTCTTTCGAACCGCTGTGGGCAATCGTTCCAAGATTCTGCACCAGTTCGTCGTGCGTCAGCCCGACACCATTGTCGCGAATGACGAGCAACTTGGCTTCTTTGTCCGGTTCGAGCGTAATCTCCAATGGCGCACCATCGCGATACTGCTCTTCAGACAATTGAATGTGCCGAAGCTTGTTTAACGAGTCCGATGCGTTGGAAATCAACTCACGCAGCGCAATCTCGCGGTTCTGGTAAAGCGAATGCGAGAGGATATGCAAAAGTTGTTTGATTTCGGTCTGAAACGTGAATTCCTGAGGCTGAGACACGGTGGACTCCAAATTCAATCAACAACAGTTAATGGTTCGAAAGGCAGACAACGCCCTGTCTCACAACGCAAAAGCAACTCGCGCGCCAGCCCGCAAATCACCTGAAAACAGAGGATTTGCACGAATTGACAGTGAGAGAACGACTCCAGAAACCGCCAATTTGGCAGACGTTGGTCAACCAATTTTCAGGCTGGCGACGGCAACCAGTGCCAGGAGCGCGGCACAGATCCAAAATCGGATCACGATCTTCGTTTCGTGGTCCCCTTTGAAAACGAAGTGATTGTGAAGTGGACTACACGCCAGGACTCGCTTGCCCGTCAACTTGAAGGAAGCGACCTGCGCAATCACACTCAGGGTTTCAACAACAAAGATCCCCCCGACAATCAGCAGCAAGACTTCTTGCCGCGTGACAAGAGCCCCATATCCCAGCAGAGCCCCAGTTGGCAGCGAGCCGCTGTCGCCCATGAAGACTTGGGCGGGATGACAGTTGAACCAAAGGAAACCCAGCATCGCTCCTACGAGCGCCCCAAATAGGACGCTCAATTCCCCTGCGCCGGTCATATGGGGAATCGACAGATACTCGGCCATAATTCGATGGCCGGACAAATAGGTGAGTACCGCGAACGCCGATCCGGCAAAAATCAGGCAACCGGGCGCCAACCCATCCAGGCCGTCGGTCAAATTCACACCATTCGAACTGCCCACGATCACCAAGGCCGCCCAAATGATGAAGAAGACGTTCAATGCGACACTGAACTTGCCGAAGGGGAAAATCAATTCGACTCCCTGTGGCTTCGTGGCCTGAACGAAATACAGAGCGATGGCCACAAATAAGGCCAGCAACCACTGCCAGGCAAATTTGTCACGAGCCGTTAGCCCTCGCTGCTTTGAGCGGACCTTAATCCAGTCGTCCTGCGCGCCGATGGCACCAAAGCCAATCACAACGACGAGCGCTTGCAACAAGTAGCGATTCGTCAGGTCTCCACAAAGAATCGCCGCAACGACGATCGCCAACACAATAAACAGGCCACCCATCGTCGGGGTATTGCCTTTCGCAGCGTGAAGTTCGTTCAATTTCTGCGAGGCGCTGTCGATTCGTTCGCGAAAATTCTGTTTCAGCCAGCGAATGGCATGTGGCCCAAAAATCAGGGCCGTGATGAACGAAATCATCGTTGCCAATGCAATGCGGGCGGTCAGAAAGACGCGTGAATCCCCTGTCGACACCCCGGCGATACGCTCGAAAAAACTGGGATAGTGGTTCAGCAACCAGACGAGCATGAAAGTTCATTCATCGATTGTTGGCAGGTATATGTGTGGAGGGAGGGCTTCGCTAATCAGCTCTGGTTTGCAACGTCGCTCGCAAACGCCTGTTGAAATCGCGAGGACGGGTTTCGCCCACATTCAAAATCGCCACGACGTCCTGAACACCAAGGTGCCGGTCCCCGTTGGTTCAAGATGTTCAGTCAGAATAACCCGTAGATAACGACTTGGATCATCAGCGCCAACCAAGCCCAGATTCGAAGATCTTCGTGCCACTTCGATTGTCGTTCCGGCGGTGTCGCAGCGTTGGAGGGCAGTTGCACGACCCAAAACATCAAAAGCAGAAACACGCTGATCATCAGCCAGCGTGCCACGGTGAGCGGCACTTGCTCCAATAGCTGACGAAGCGTATCGCCAATCCAGTGCAAGAATGTCACGCCGCACCTCCTTCGGAATTGATTCCGCCGATGGCATAACGCGTCTTCTCGGGCGGATCAGACCGCAGGAAGTAACTGAAAATGGCGATGAACAGCGCCGCGATGACGAATGACCACAGTGAATAGTAGAGATACGGCTGCCCCACCTGAAACAGCGGCCGCAGGCCCAGTTGCTGACAAACACTCGGCAAGTTCAACGTGAACAGCCCCACGGCCGTCAGGACCCCTGCATAAAACCCCGCCACGGCACCATCACCCGATGCACTTCGAGTCAGCATCCCCGCTACGAGTACAGCCAGCGTTGGGCCGACGATGAACGAGGCCAGTGTCTGGAAAATTGTGTAGATCCCCGCGGGAAACGACATCAATTGAAATGCGAAGTAGATCCCCCACCCCACAAAGCCAATCGTCGTCCAGCGTCCGACCGCCAGGATTTGTCCTTCATCCGCATTCGGACGATAGAACCGACGGTAAAAGTCATTGACGTACAACGCCGTCGAGGCATTCAGGTAGGAATCGACGCTCGACATCAACGCCGCCAGGAAGGCCGCGACGAATGCCCCCCGGAACCCTGAAGGCAACAAGGTTCCGACCAGTCGCCCCAACGCGGCGTCCGCGTGTCCATGTCCCATCTCGGGGAACTTCACGAGTGCGATCAGCCCCGGAACTGCGACGATAAAGGGAATCAGATTCTTGATCATCGCCCCGTAGATATACGACGCCTTTGCTTCGTATTCGGATTTGGCTCCCAGCGCCCGCTGGACGATGCACTGGTTTCCCAGCCAGTATCCTGGCCCAACGATCAGGCACAATCCAAACAACACCGCGGGCCACGGGGCAGGGGATTGCGTATCGACGGGCTGCACCAGTGACAAATGCTCCGATTCATGGTCAGGACGCCCCTGGCGATGCCTGGCCTTGAAAGTCGCAAACTCGCGCGGCGTCATCGTTGCTTCACGCTGACGGACCTCTTCGCGATCCAAATCGCGGGCCACAACATGAATCTTCTCGACCAGTGGTTCAACGCCGCCCTGTTGATAGATCCCGATGGCGACGAACATCAGACAGCCGCCGATCATCACGATGCCCTGCAGGACATCGGTGTAGACCACGGCGGCCAACCCACCAGACCAGGTGTAGACACCGACCAGCAAGGCCGTCACCAGGATACAGGTCGCCAGATTCCAACCGGCCAGGCTTTCCATGAAGCGCGCCGCCGCCAGCAGCATGACGCCCAGGTTGCACGCCATGAAAAACAACCAGCAAGCCCCCACCGACGATCGCAACTGAACGTTGAAGCGTTTTTCGAGATATTCTGGAATCGTGGTAACACGACAGCGCCACAAATGAGGAATGAACACGAACCCGCCCACAATCATTGCGGGAACACAGCCGATCCATTCAAAGTTGCCCATCACGATTCCGTAGCGATAGGCATCGCCGCCAACCCCGATCAGGTCGGTCCCACCAATGTCCGTCGCGACCAGCGACATTCCCACAGCCCACCATGGCAAGCTGCGTCCGGCTAAAAAGAAGTCCGAGCCACTGCGAACGTAGCTGCCCACCCACAATCCAATCGCCATCGTCGCCGCCAGGTAGGCCAGGATGACAAGATAGTCGATTGAACTCAGTTGTGTCATAACGCCAAATCGCTGAGAGGAATCGCAAACCGAAACGCAAATCGCTTGAGCGCGGTGATGAAAACGTGCCGAAGGGCTTGCGTCCTTCGAGCAGCAAAGTCACCCCATTCAACCCAGATTGTTCGGGAGCTTACACGCAGCCGCAGCGACCGTCCACCGTTGTTTCCCGTTCATTTGAGTGTTTCGAGAAACGTCAGGAGGTCACGGAACTCGCCGACGGACATTGTTTCATGCAGTTTTTCGGGCATGACGGAAGTCTTCATGGGCGTTCGAGTTTCAATCTCGCTGAACGGAACAGGGATGACCTCACCCAGTTGGTTCCCCAAACGCAGATCTCCGTTCACCTCTTCACCCAGTAGTAGTCCTGTCACAACTTTTCCACTTTTGGTCTCGATGGCCCATGTGGTGAACTGTGGCGAGATTTCTTTGCTGGGGTTCACAATCGATTCGAAAAGCTTTGTTCGGTCCATCGTGCGAGCAATCACCGTCAAATCCGGGCCGACCTGACCGCCTCGTCCGCTGATTTGATGACAGCGATAACATCCCGCCCCGTTGGCTCGAAAGAACGTCCGGCGTCCCATCTCGACGGCATCGCGATCAAGATTGTCCGAAATTAGGCTGGGTGCCCGGTCCGTAGGAAGCACTAGTCCGGACAACTCGGCCACGGAGTGCGAATGGCCTCTCTCAGTGAACTCCAAGACATCGGCCAGTTTCGCTCGGCTCGCTGCCGATTCATTCGGCAACATCTGCGTCAGCCGTTGAAACAGGGCATCAATCGCCGGATCACGCGGCGATGTGTCGGCCTTCCCGGGGGCTCCTCGAAGTGAACGAATGGCCTCGCTCTGGACGACAATCGACGGATCAGATGTCGCCAATCCCATCAAGAGATTCCGTGTGGCCGGGTCAAACGTGGACTGATGGTCCGACGGCGCCAGCCCGGCGACCGCATCGGCACGCAGGTTGTGATCCAGCTCGTGATTGCTTGCAGTCTCGCGAAGGAGCTCCACTCGCTCAGGAATCGGAGAATGCTGCAGGGTTCGCACCGCTTCGCGCCGGAGTTCCGCATTCGATGCGTTCAGGAACTCACGAATTCGTCCGGCATCGAGTTCTGGCTGGCTGGAGGGCAACATTCGCAGGGCCATCGCGCGGAGCGCCGCGGGACGTTCAGCATTGATCAAAATCTCCAGGATGTACTTTGCAGGTGGTGTTTTCTCGAACTCTTTCGCGGAAACTCCGTCCAGCAGCGACAGCGATGCCAGACAGGCCAGGAACAAATCCGTCGTCATTGGTTCAGAAGCCAACACCTTTTCGACATCAGGTCGAAGTCGGCCCAGGTTTTCTTCACCAATCCACTGGACAGCCAGCCGGCGACTCGAAGGAAACGTGCTTCGCAGGCCAAAATGAAGCAGAGATTCTTCCTTAGGAAACTTCAGTCGCAACGCAAGCAGCATCGCAATCTCGCGAAACTCGGTTTCTCGAGGGTGCCGCGCCGGAGCAGAGGGATCAAGCTTTTCGACTTCAACGATCAGTTGTTTGAGCGAATCATCCGAGACCCCGGGACGTGCCACATGGTCGATGATGCGAATCAGCATCGCGGCCGTGTGGTGGATGACATCGTTCAGGACGAATGGGTCAGACAGGTCGAGTTTCGCGAGATCCAGATAAACGGGGGCTTCCGGTACCTTGCCGAGTGCGGCATTAACTTCGAATCGTTTGCGTGAAGACCCGTCGGCCTGCGGCACATTTTCAAGGACTTTTCGCCCCTCGATCGTCGAAGCCAATCGGCGGGCCGCGCTCCGCCGTGTATTGAGAATCGGCGAATCGAGCAGGGCGGCCACATCCGGTAGTGGCATCTGGGGCGGAACGGCCCACGGCGTGGTGGATACGGGCCGCTCTTTCGCAGAAATCCGCCAGAGCCGCCCCTGGCCGTGCAGCTTGTATTCCTTCGAAACCCAGTCGGTGACGTAGATAGAGCCGTCCGGCGAGACCGCCAGCCCGACAGGACGGAAGTTCTCGCCCCCTTTTATGACCGGCTGAGGAATCGACTCAAACGAGATCCCACGGGGGCGAAGCACAAACTGATCGATTCTGTGATCGCCCCAACTGCCCACGAGCAAAGTACCTCGGAACTCCGCAGGCAATTGATCGGCTTCATAGCAGATGATCCCCGAGGGGGCTTCACCTGTGCCCGACACCATCGGTAGCGTACCGGGAATCTCACCATTCCAACTGGTAAACGGATGCGTTCCTTTGCGACCGTTACGGAAGCGATAGCCATAGTCACCGTTCTGCACGGCATGCAGCAGCCGACAGGGAGGCCGACTGTCGGGATCATTATCGACCGCAAACATTCGGCCAAGTTGATCGAAACAACTGGCGTGTGGATTCCAGAACCCGGTCGCCCATCGTTCCAGCTTTGTCCCATCGGGACGGCAGCGATAAAGATTCCCTCCTTCGCCGCCTCCCGCCAGTATGATCTGGTCGCTGCCAATGATCTTGTAGTCTGCCCCCAGATTTTCGCCGAAGCCAAAATACATGTACCCCAGCGCATCGAATCCGAATCCAGCCAGTCCGTTATGTGGATAGTTGCCTGTCGTCTCAAGGTGGACAAGTTGCGTCGTCGTATCACACTTCAGATCCCCATCGATATCCGTACACAGGAAGATTTCACGCCGCGTCGCAATATAGACTTGAAGCGCCTTTCCGACCGTGTTTGACGACGCATCCGCATCGAGCCAGACCGGTTTGACTGCGATGCTCATCGAATGCGTCAGGCCATCTTTGAAGACGGTCATGTCATCGGCTCGACCGTCGCGGTCTCTATCATCCATGACCAAAATTCGATCCGTCGGATGGCCGCCGTATCCTTCTGGAGGGAAGTGCGTATGACTCTCAATGACCCAGACACGACCAAATTGATCAACATCAATGCCCGTCGGTGTCACAAGTTGTGGAGATTCGGCAACCAGTTCGATGACCAGTCTCGGATCGAGAGAAACCGGTCGATCTTCTTCTGCAATGACGATTTGCGAGAACATGAGCGACAGCCCCCACACCAGATAGAGGGCGGCCAGAAAACGGCAGGTCATCGATTGTCTCCCGACAGTAAAGCATGGAAACCGGCGGCGACATTGTGCGAGTGATCAATTCGCATCGCAAGCCGCGCGGGGAACAAACGGAAGTCTCGGGGCCGTTAGTACTGGGGTATCTAATCAGTCCGCACTAACAAAACTGTCAGGGGGCAAATGCTCACTCAAAAGACAGCCAGAGTGGAATCTATCGGAAACGGTTGATATTCTTAACTGGCTAACCAGGAGCGGTGATCCCCAGTTGATTGCGTCTAAGAAACTCAATGTCGGTCCACAGCGGCCGGTAGACGGTTAACTGCTCCATCCCCCCCCGCCAGAACATCCTTCGTCGACCTTTGAGCAAGCTCTGTATAATGCCCACGAAGCTCAACGTCGAATCGTTTGTCTCGATTGTCAAAAAGAGCGGCCTTGTCGCTTCAGAGCGGCTTGAGCAGATCGTCAACGAGTTTTCAGGTACGGCCGACGACGATCCAAGCCCTTTGGCAGCGCTACTGGTTTCCCGCGGCTTTCTCACCAAATGGCAAGCGGAAAAACTGCTGCAAGGGAAACATCGCGGCTTCTTTCTCGGTAAGTACAAACTGCTGTCATTGCTCGGTAAAGGCGGTATGAGTTCCGTCTATCTGGCGGAACATCTGACGATGCGTCGCCGATGTGCTCTGAAAGTCCTGCCGGCGAAGCGTGTGGCAGACTCATCGTATCTTGAACGGTTCCACCGCGAAGCGCAAGCAATCGCGCTGCTCGATCATCCCAATATTGTTCGCGCTTACGATATGGATCATCAGGCGGATGGAAACCAGCAGATCCACTTTCTGGTGATGGAACTTGTCGAAGGCCGCTCAATCCTCGAGCTGGTTGGCGAAACCGGAATGGAGTCCTTTCTGGACGCCGCCGAGTACGTCCGCCAAGCCGCAGCGGGATTGCAACATGCGCACGAGCAAGGGATGGTGCACCGCGACATTAAACCGGGCAATCTGCTGGTCGACCACAGTGGCCTTGTCAAAATCCTTGACTTGGGTCTGGCACGGTTCTTCACCGCCGACGAGGGAAAAGATGCGTTAACACTTCGCCACGACGAACGCGTACTCGGCACTGCGGACTACCTTTCTCCAGAACAGGCCATCGACAGTCATACTGTCGATGCGCGTGCCGACATCTACAGCTTGGGGTGTACGTTCTACTTTATGCTGACCGGACAGCCGCCGTTCCCCGATGGAACCTTGGCGCAGCGTCTGCTGGCACATCAAATCAAGACGCCGCCCCCGGTCGAGTCGATCCGAAGGGATGTTCCCCCGCTGCTGGCCGCCGCAGTCCGCAGAATGATGGAAAAACGTCCCGAGAATCGCTTTCCGACGGCCGCAAGCGTCGAATCGGCTCTGTTCCACTGGATCGATCAGACGGCGGACTCGAACTGGCGCCGAGTCCACTCGCGCGTTTACGAACCCCGCAAGAATGATTCCGGATCCGTCAAAATTGCGCTGCCGATTTCACAATTGGGGCAACAGCACGAACGAGAGAGACCGGCGGATTCCTGGAGCGACCATCCGTCATCCTCGGTCCTCAATCCTTCAGAAAGTGCCTCGGAACATGCGATCGACTCGCAGGAAACCGCAATTCATCCGGTTCCTTTGACACCGACAAAATCGGAAATCGAACAAATCCGCGAGCGTCCGTCTGCCGTCCCTGTGTCCATCCCGGTACGCGAACGGACCAAACCCGATTCGGCAAAACGGTACGACGCCTCTTTTCCCGCTGGATCACCTGAATCGTCACTTAGCTTCCTGGTGTTCGAAACCGAGGACGCACCGAAGTCAGTCGCTGCGTCGATTAGAACCGCGCGTCCTTCGCCAATCCTGCGGAATTTATCCCGGTCAGCCAACTGGTTGAGAATCAACCGGAAATCACCAGCCGTAGTCGGTGCAATGGCGATTCTATTCATCGCGATTGTCGCGGGGCTCTATCTTGCAAGTTCCTCGGGCAGACTTCCCTGGCGAGACGCGTCTGCACACCCATTCCTGAATGGCAAGCAGGAAGTCACCGTTGGACCGAAACATTGCGACTTCACCCGGATTCGCGACGCGCTGATCGCCGTTCGCGAACGGTACGAACCACGCGCTGGCAATCGCGACCAATTCATCATTCACGTTCAGCCGGGTACGTACCGCGAACGAATTCGAATTGATGGCCGCGGAAAGCCGTGGCCCGAAGGAATTGTAATCCGCGGCGAACCCGGGGCCATCATCGAAGCAATCGACACCCAACCTGTCATCCGAATTGCCAATGTTTCGCGATTCTGTGTGGAATCCATGCAGATTGAGGCCAGGCAAAATCCCACCGCCGTTGAACTGGCGGATGAACTTCACGAATCGAGCTTGCGGCAAGTGACGGTCCAAGGATTTACCGATGTCGGCATCGATTGCCAGGGAGCACAGGGGTTGTCGTTCGGCAACAACCAATTGGTGCTCGAACAAATCGAGTTCGAGCCTGCAGGAAGCAACGCGGTGGGAATCCGACTAGCAGATGGAACGAGTAACGACATTTCGAATGTCACGATTCGCCGATGCCGGTTCCTGAAACCATTGCAAGCGGGAATCGTTGTTGATGGCAAGTCGCTGCATGGCGTCGAGATCAGCCTGTCCCTGTTCGATAGTGTCACGGATGGCATTCGCGTCGAGCACCAGGCGATGATGAAATCTCTGATCGTGCTGAACAACACGTTTCATGATGTTTCGTGCGGCATTCGTTTCGCCGTATTCCCAAACGAATTGTCATCCGACCTGGTGATTCGAAGAAACCTGTTCTCCAACGTGCATCAGGCCGAATCCCTGGTCCCCGAACCGCTTGATGCCAATCTTTTTCGCCAAATGCTGGCGCAAACCCCCGTCGGAATCGAGCACAACTGGTCTGACCGAGTCGAGACCCCTCCGGTCGCAGGTGAAAATCTCGTACTTTTCGAAAACGGAGGGCGCCGCGGAGTAACGGGATTGGCTTTCGCCTCGACCGATCCGAAAGATCCGGAATTCCTTGCGCCGACTGCAAAGAGCCCGCAACGAGAGACATCCGGTTCACATCCCAATGACAGGCAATGGGTTGGAGCAATTGGACCGCGATAAGCGGGCGTAATGTCTCTGATCGTTAAACTCAACCTGTTGCGCACCACGATCGTTTTTTCGACGTTGTTTTCGAGAAAATCTGTACAGGCAATTGCGGTGGTGGTCGAGCAACCGCTCTCGCCTTGTCGCGGACCGCCTCCGCAACTCAACAGCCACTTGGGAGTTAAACCGCAGCGCTCGCTGTCAAGTCTGCAGCGAGAGAGTCGCCAGACAAGGCGAAATCAACACAACACATTACTGTAAAATCGCTTACAGCATCCCCTTGCCTCTGGATTCCACCACTCCCTACGATGGTGGCCGGGGAATGACAGGACGTCGCTGCGATGCTCGATCCGATTTCGATCGATGGTCGTTCGTCGCAGTCTCTGCGAGTCCAAAGGAGCAAACAGGATCGATCATCACGCTCAGCGTGCGCTGAGCCATCGGGAAAGAGGAATAGATCATGACCTCCAAGATGTCGAAGTCGCATCATCAGCAACGGTCCTTGCGTGGTGTGCTTCAGCATTCCTTTGGAAGTTCGGCGCGACCGGCTGTCGCCTACCGCCAGCGGCGGCGACAAGACGAAAATCCGTCGCACTTCAGCGCGCCCGAGGTCTGGCATGAACCACAAGCACGATCCGAGACCGAATACATCGTACAGCCAGCCGGCAAGGGATTCATCCACCCGGTGACGGTGGAAGAAATCCGTGAACGGTTGGCGCAACTTCCGGGTGATTTGGCCCGCGGCGTCGAAGTCGTGCAACTCAGTTCGATGACTCGCAAGCGACGTCTGTTCCCGCTGTACGGCATGCAATGGGGCCCTAACGTCTATTTGTATCCCATCGAAGCCAGCTTGACCGAAACCTATGTCCGCCCTCCCAAGCCGGAACAATTGATCGAAGCCCGCATGTTCGGCGGCGTCTGGTCACAACAGGGATCGGAATGGAAGTTGACCTGGTCGCCGGACACGATTCGAGACTTCTATCTCAACAACGTCCTGATTCACGAAGTCGGGCATGTCAACGACACACGCAACACGAACACATTGAAACGCGAGCAATACGCGATCTGGTTTGCGACGGAATATGGCTACCGCGCCTCACGCGGCAGGGCTCGCTTTGGCAAAGCCAAGTAGTGGGCGGCGCCTTCGTGTGGCGAGCCTTTGTTTAACGTAAAGCCAACGACGGTGACGGTGCTGCATCCTTCGCCACGGCAGGCCAGAACCGAACCCAATACCGCGCCGGCTCCTTCCTCTAATGTTGACCAGCAACGCCGCGAGCGTGGGACAGGGCAGAAAACCAATACCCCGCTCCACTTCGAGTCGCGGCGAAACGATGACGCGCTTCGATTGCGTCCTGTGAAGCAAAGAGTCTTCAAAAACTGAAGAGTTGAGGGCTGGTCACCTCTCGTGCTTCGCCATCACACGCTCGTCGATCTGTCAAACGATGCAGTCTGGCGAAACCCTGTCGATCTTAGCGGTTTCAAAGCCCTCTCCTGCAAAGCACGCAGGAACGCCTGCGCGGAGTGGACCGGAACTCCTGAAAAACTTCGGCATCTATTGCCGATCCCTAGTTGAGTCGACGCGTTCATCACACGTTGCACCACAACCCTCAATGTCACACCGAAATTCTCCAGGGATGGATGGATTTGCCAACCACGTTGGCCAATGCGGCTCACATCATTCCTACCCCGGAGTTCTGCATGAAGCGAATTATTCGCCGGATCTGTTGTCTCAACGGCCAGCAAACCGCCAATGGAATGTCCGTCTTCATCGCGGCATTCGCCGTTCTCTTCCTTCATCTCGAAAGTGCCCCGACTCCCGCAGGAGCCGATGTGGCACGACGCCCCTCGAATAAATATGCCCTGGTGATCGCCTCGGCTCCAGAAAAGCCGCAACAAGCGCAGACCAGTGACGCAGGTGCAACGGACCTCACCCCCGAACAACGCACCGAAAAAGAACTCACCGCCAAGATTCAATTGCTGGAGAAGGGCGTCGAGTTCCTCACGAGCACTCCCGACTACACCGCGTTGTTCGTCAAGCAGGAACTTGTGAACGGCGACTTGCTTGACGAGCAAGAAATGGAAATGAAGGTTCGGCACGCCCCATTCAGTATCTATCTGAAATGGACAACGGGCGAAGTGGGACGGGAAGTTCTGTATGTCGACGGTGCCAACAATGGGAAATTGACCGCGCATGCAGGCGGTTGGAAGGCACGCCTCCCCGCCGTGGCGCTGGAACCCACCTGCAGTCTGGCAATGGCGGAATCACGGTATCCGGTCAATAAGGCAGGACTGTTCGAATTGGCCAAGATGATGCTGCAGATCCATAAGGACGACCTCAGCCAGAAACGGATCGGCCGCTGCGAGAAGCTGGCAGACCAGATCTTCGACGGGCGTCCCTGCCATGCCTACCTGATCGAATACAAGGATCGCCAAGTTTCTGAACAGTATCGCAAGTCGATTTCGCTGATCGACAAAGAGTGGTCGATCCCGGTGTACACCCGAAACTTCGGCTGGCTGAATGGAGAGATTCCTGCGACGACCGAAGAATTCGACACCGCCTCGTTGCTGGAATTCTACAGTTACTCCAGCATCAAGTTCCGTCCAAACCTGGTCGCCCTCGATTTCGACCACACGAACGAAGACTATCGCTTCAAACGCCAGTAATTCGCCTCTCATCAGAAGCAACGACTGCGAATTCAAAAGGCCACTTGAGGTCCCACAACCTCAAGTGGCCTTTATTTCGTCCGACTAGTGCATCCTTGCGGTATTAAGAACTCAGCTCTTCTGGAACGAGTTCATGAAGTTGGCGAAGGCGTTCCAGATGGGTTCGCGGAAGAAGATCAGGGCACCAAGGCCGCCGAAAACAACAATCAACCAAATCGCAAGCGAGACTAGGCCTGCGGCGTTGGACAGGAATCCTTTGATCCAACGGACCCAACCGCGGCGGTCGTATTGACGGCCAATTTTCGCGAATTCGGACTTCAATCCGGCAGACTTTTGTTCGGCTTTTTCACGAACGAGACGACCTTCGACCGCTTTTTCGAATTCAGGATAGAACGCCAGCGGCATGAACGCATCGGCGGCGTTTTTCTTCAGCTTCGCCTTGTTGTCGATCACCCCGGCCTTCATCGCAGCGATCACTTGAGGCGTTGTGAATCGGCCGAGGGTCTCTTTACCCTGGGGGGTCTTGTACTGCACGATCCACTGCGGAGCCCCAGGGGCCGTTGCCGCTTGTCGGGCCGCATCCTCGTTTGAGGTTCTTGGTACTGCGGCGGCTGCCGGACGCGCCGGCATGGCGGTCGTTGCAGCCAGACGTGACGGGGCGGGAGCCCCTGACGAGGGATTCACACGGACGCTGCCTTCGATGAAGCTCAATGAAGGATTTTCCAAACCCAGTCCGGCCAGCATCTGAATCACTTCTTGGCAATCCTTGAAGCGGCGATCGGCATCCTTTTCGATCATCTTGGCGATCATCAGATCGAGCTTATCGGGAACCTGAGGATTCAGTTTTCGTGCCGATTCATACCGACCGGCTTCTTTCGCGGTGATCACTTCAACGGCGGAATTGCCACTAAACGGCAGCTTGCCGGTGACGAAATAGTACAGCATGACTCCCAGCGCATAGATGTCGGCGCGACCGTCGACATGCTTGGCATTTCGTGCCTGTTCGGGAGCCATGTAATAGGGCGTCCCAAGACCAGTCCCGCTCGCGGTCATGGAGAGATCTTCGTCAGTCGCTTTGGCGAGGCCGAAATCGGCGACTTTGACCTTGCCGCTGCTCGTCAGCATGATGTTGTCGGGCTTGATATCACGATGAATCAGATTCTGGCCATGCGCGAATTGCAACGCCTCTGCACAACGCAGCGTCACGTGCAGGGCATCGCCCACGGAGAGCTTTTTAAGCGCATCCATCCACTTCTGCATGCTCTTGCCGTCAACGAACTCCATCGCGACATAGTGGATGCCTCGATCCGGGTCCTGGTCAACGTCATAAACGCTCACCGTGCATTCATGATGAACACGCGCCATCGCACGCGCTTCTTTGTAGAACCGCGTCACGAAATCGTCTTGTCCGGCCAACGCCGAAGACAGAATCTTAATTGCTGCCTTCCGGCCCAGCTTCGTATCTTCACCGAGAAAGACTTTGCCCATCCCTCCCTGGCCAAGCTCTTTCAACAACTTGTACTTGCCCAGTGTTGTCGTTTTCTTGGGGGGCGACCCAGTACTTGTCGTGTCGGCGGATTTCGTTGAACTGCCACGAGGCTCGGACGGCCCGGCGGCCGTCGCGGTCGGCACAAACGTCGCATCCAACGGTTCTTTTGCCGCTCTGGATGCCGCAGTCGTTGCCTGAAGTGATTCCGTTCGCTCCGGAGTAAAGGTCTTGTCGCGCGACGACGAATCGTTGCCGCTCGCCCGTCCATTGCTGCTGTCGGACATGATCGTTCCCCGGAGATGACGTTAAATGACGAAGCACCGTCGGCTGACAATGAATGAGAATCGATGAATTTGAAACGTCGAAAGGTTCGCGGTCGAATTTACGAAGTCGGATTTCCGACAAGGGATCAAACGACGGAAGGAATATTCAATGAGATGCCGGAAAACCGGTCGAGCCCCTTTTTCGTGGACGAAGTCAGGTCGCTCGACAGAAGATGCGTCCGGCATTATGGACAGTTTTGCAGTAAGATGTAAACGAATTCCTGTACGAATCAGTGCCAAACGCACTGGCGTGCAAGTTCATGAGGATTAATAAGAAAGGTTATTTTCGGTGATTCGTTACGTGGGAAAGAGAATTCAATTACACCCCGGAACAACGATCCTAAGCTGCAGTACATCGCCTGAGTTACGGCGCTTTCCAAACGGACCGGGGAAACGTGCCGCGCACTGCATCCGCGATTGCGCTATTCCACGAGCAGCGACAGAATTGCCGAAGCGTAGACGCGATGGCCGAAATCGCTGGGGTGATTGACGCCATTTCCGGTCAGGTCACAGTCGCGTTTTCGTCGCAGCATTTCGGTCCAAATCGATGTCAGATCCGCCAGCGCAATGCCCTCGCCCGTAAGTTGTATCAAGCGATCGCGATATTCGGGAAACATCTCACGCGGGGTGTGTACCCACTGATCGTTGCCCACCATTGTCGCGACCAAAATCACTTCCGCATCGGGCCGGGCGGCCTTGATGCGGGTCAGCATGTCGCGGATGCCCGCCTGATATCCGTCCGGATTTCGTCGTCCGACATCGTTCATGCCGTACGCGATGATCACCAGATCCGGCTGTACGGCGAGTAACGCATCCAGGTCAGCGATACCGTTGGGAACGCCCCAGCCCCCGATCGCGCGATTCACGAGAGTGATGTCGCCCCCGTAACTGGCGCGGAGCTGCGCGGCGACAAGATCGGGATACATCGGCATGAACGGCGGAGCCCCGACAAGTCCCGAAGCATTCAATCCGAACGAAATGCTGTCGCCACTGACGGCAATTTTCAGTGGCTGCTTTGCCTTCAGTCGCGCGATGGTCTTTGGCAAATGCTCTGGATCAAACTTGGGAACGACTGTGGGCCATGCTTCGCCCGCTCGCTCGTAAGTGACTTCAATCTGCTGGTCATGGAACCAGTGACCATTGTCGAACAGGATATGTGTTTCCGGATCTCCGACCTTATGCGGCAACGCACACGGCACAGCGGAATCTGGGCCCCCCGTCCAAACCGGACGAGCGCCCTTGGGCATGAAAAGATCCGTCGATTTCAACACGGGAATGGGCGACGTCTCGGCGCGCACCAATTGCTGTCTGTTCTCGGCCACCTGAAAGTCAGTTCCCGACTGAAAGGCTCGCAATCCGTTTGCCGCTTGCACGGCGATAATCCTGGTCGCGGGAAAAAGCAATTTCGCGGTGGCCGGCTGATTCACGCCGTCGTTAACACAAATGGCGCTCTCACGATAGACGACGGACGATTTCCAGAACGGATGCAGCAGATGCAGATCGGGTAGCATCTCGGCCACTGAAACGGGCCTCAATTCGATCTGCCGGAGATCCATGACCGCAACCCCGTCTTTGACGCGAGGCTTGACGTCAAGAGTAAAGCGGCCGGCCTTCTCGAACGTGACGAGCCCTAAATCCTGTGGCAGGAAGTTCTGGAAATGCCCCGTTGCGGGAACTTTCAACGACAGGGAATGTTCGCCGACGACAAAGTCGACCAGACTTCCGCCCGCGGTACCGCAACCAACATTCGCCACCACATGAAAGCGACCAGGCCGCTTCAGCGTGAACTCGAACCGTGCCCAGTCTTCTTGTCGAACCCAATATCCCAGTGTGTCTTTGTTCGGAAGCGGCTCGTACCGCAGCATCACCCCTTCGACATCCGCGGTACTCGAATGTAGTGTGACCGTGCCATCGTCCAGTTGCAGGTTTGGCTGATAGTTGGGATTCGGCGCAGGAAGTCGTGCCCCGACAGACTCCCGCCAGCGTTTCAGCGATGCGGATAACCGATCGGCAACGTCTGCATGCTTCTCGATCAGGTTCGCCGATTCGCCCGGTTCCGCCGCGACGTTGAACAGCTCGCGCCGGCCAGTTTCGAAGAACTCGATGAGTTTCCAATCCCCCTGACGAACTGCACCGCCGGGCTTGGCACCATCATTGACGTTGTAATGGGGGTAGTGCCAGTAAATCGCGTCTCGCGTCAGTGGGCCGCTTCCGCGGAGCAGAGGCAGTAAACTCTGTCCGTCGATTTTGGAACTCGAAACGGCCGGTGATTGAGGAACCAGACAGGCTTCAAGAATCGTGGGAAAGAGATCCAGACAGGACACGACGGTCGTGTTGGCATCGCCAGTCTTGGCGAGTCCCGGGCCCTTGATGATCAAGGGTACACGAATTCCACCTTCATGCAGGTGCCCCATGCCATCACGTAGTGGTGCATTCGAAGTCGCGGGAACGATCTGACCGCGATGATTGCAAGCACCGCCGTTGTCGGAGGTCAGGATGATCAGCGTTTTGCGGCTAAGATCCAGCTCGTCGAGCGTCCGCTCGAGGTGTCCGACCGCCTGATCGAGACTTTCGAGAAGCGCGGCGTAAAGAGGATTGATCTGCTTTCCATTGGGCGAATTGGGCATCTCGCCATATCGAGCCTGGATCTCGGGCTTGACCGCGGCAGGCAAGTGGACCGCAAAGTGAGGCAGGTACAGAAAAAACGGCTTGGCTTGATGCGACTTGACGAACTTGGCGGCTTCCAGAGCCAAGCGGTCCGTCAGGTATTCCCCTGCAGGGGCCTGTTCAAGACCGGGGATCGGTTTGCCATCAACGTCCACATAGGGAGCGAAGTCGCTGTAGATGGCCCCCGTTGCCGCTGCGGCCACGCTGACATCAAAGCCCTGTTCCTTCGGTCCGAATCCTTCGCCGCCCAAATGCCATTTTCCGATACAGCCGGTTGCATATCCGGCAGCCTTCAACGCTTCGGCAATCGTGACCTCCTCCAGCGGCAGCGCTTTTGCGACATCGGGAGGCGTGAGTCGTCGTTTCGAATCGTGCGGATCGGCCGCGACCGAGGCCGTCAGGTTCATGCGTTGGGGGTAGCGACCGGTCAGGATCGCGGCGCGAGTCGGCTGACCAATCGGGGCGGCGGCATAGGCCTGCGTAAAGCGAATGCCTCGTTGAGCCAGGCGATCGATGTTCGGGGTCTTGTGGAACTTGCTGCCGTAGCAACCCAGATCGGCCCAGCCCAGGTTGTCGACAACGATCACGATCACATTGGGACGGGATTCCTCAGCCGTCGCGGGCGATACGCCAGCCGTCAGCAAACCGAGAAAGGCGATTGCAAACAAACGGAGCAAGCATGAAGTGTTCAAGGCAAGGAGATTTTCTTGTACAAGGATTGCTGGGCGGGAATCGGGGCTCCGATGATTCCCCGACATCCGCGGGGGCGGCGCACTCAGGTCACGCGGCAAATTGCTTATGCCGTGTCCATCTGACAACTCGCTTGCAAACCCGTCCCACCATCGGAGACCTGCGAGGGCTTGAAAGTGCGCCGAAACCGCTTGTCGAATCTTGCCGAATCCCGTTTTCAACGTCATGCTCCTGAAGACGGTTGAATCTCTCTAAATCCTGCCCACGCATTCCCACCACAACGTCCGCATTTTAGGCGACCACCGAAATGGTGGATGACGAATCGGCAAACGTGCAAGGTGGATGCGGAGGCCAAGATCGTACACGTGGAATGAATCGCCTTAAAGGACAACAGGATGACGTTACGTCTCACACCGCTATTTGACTGGCATCGCAGTCATGGCGGACGCATGGTGGAATTTGGCGGCTGGGAAATGCCAGTGCAGTACACGAGCATCGTGGACGAGCATCAGACCGTGCGCAGCGCCGTCGGGCTCTTTGATATTTCTCACATGGGTCGCCTGCATTTTAGCGGCCCAGATGCGGCAAAGTTGCTGGGATATCTGTTGACATGCCGCGTGGACGATCTGATCGACGGGCAGATTCGGTATGGACTGGTCTGCAACGCCGCAGGCGGGGTTCTCGACGACATTCTCGTCAATCGCATCACCAATGATTCATTCGGCCTGGTCGTGAATGCCAGCAATCGCGACAAGATTGTTGCCTGGATCGAAGAACAGCAACGTCATCTGTCGTCCAACACAGGCACGCTCGACGTCGTGGTGGCTGACGACACCGAACGAACCGCGATGCTAGCCGTTCAAGGGCCGCACGCGTTACCACTGGTGAACACGGTTCTCGGTACCGACCTGACATCAATGAAGTACTACACCGGCCGCGCCGCGACAGTGCAAGGTCAACCGGCATTTGTCAGCCGTACGGGATACACGGGCGAAGACGGATTTGAGATCATCGTCGACAATGCTCAGGCGGTTGCGCTTTGGGACCAATTGCTGACTGAAGGTGCAGCGGCAGGAATCAAACCGTGCGGACTTGGCTGTCGCGACACCTTGCGGCTGGAAGCGGCGATGCCGCTCTACGGACATGAGTTGTCAGAGCAGGTGAATCCGTTGACGGCCGGCCTGCGATTCGCGGTCAAACTTGACAAGCATGACTTCGTCGGTCGCGATTCACTGATTCGATACGATGCGATTCCAGATCGTCCCAAACGCGTTGGGTTGAAGCTGTCATCACGGCGGATCGCGCGGGAACACAGTGACGTCTACATCGATTCCGAAAAGATTGGTGTCGTCACCTCAGGAACGTTCTCGCCGACGCTCGAACAGTCCATTGCCATGGCGTATCTCGCCTCGGCTCACGCGAGCGTGGGAACGCACGTCGAAATCGACATACGCGGCAAGCGAGAGCCCGCAGAGGTGGTTGCATTGCCGTTCTATAAACGAAAGCCATAAGCGCACTGGCAAATCGTCGCGGCAGAGCCGTGTTTGAACTCACCCGTCAGAGGAAATCGTTCGACCATGAATTCATCGAGATCCACACTGATTCGGCAGTTTCTCAACTGCGTCGTTGTCGCGATTGTAACCCTGATTGGCGAGAGTCGCGGCGATGAACCAGTCGGTTATCGACGGTCGTTGTTCGACGGAAAGACGTTGAACGGGTGGACGTCCGAGAACGGATGCGAAGTCGATGTCATCGAAGGATGTATTCGCCTTAAATCGGGACTCGGTTGGCTGCGTCATGATTCGCGGCTTCGCGATTTCGAAATGCATGTCGAATGGAAAACGTTGAAAGCGGCGGAGTACGACGCGGGGATTTATATACGTGCCTCGCAGGACGGCAAACCATTTCCGCGGACGGGCTATCAGGTCAATCTGCTGGACGGTCACGAAGGCAATATCCCCAATCTTCCCTCTGCCAAAAGTCGTGGACTGGTCAAGCCGGCAGGGGAATGGAACGTTTTCGATCTGCGAGTCGTGGGTGAAAACGTGTCACTCAAAATCAACGGTCGGCCCGCCTGGGAAGCCACCGGATTGCAAGATCCCGAAGGATGCCTGGGATTCCAGGTTGAAGTGCCCAATGGTGGACAGTTTCTGCTGCGCAACATCGAGATTGTGGAGCTGGGTTATCAATCCCTGTTCAACGGAAAAGATTTGACCGGCTGGACCGGCGTGAATGGCGCAGCCGAAGAATCATGGACGGTGACAGACGGATTGCTCTCGTGTACGGGCAAGAAGAAGGGCCCGTGGTTGCGTTCGGCGGCTGAGTACGACGACTTCAACCTACGACTGGACTACTTGGCGTCCGCCGGAACCAATAGCGGGGTCTATATTCGCGTGCCGGAAAATGGCAATCATCACCGAGACGATGACACGCAACCACCCGCGGGAATTGAGATCCAGATTCTCGATGACACCGCCCCTGAACATGCGGTGCTGAAAGATTTTCAGTACAACGCCTCGATCTACGACTTCAAAGGGGCCTCGCCGCATAACGCTCGACCGCTCGGCGAATGGAATTCTCTCGAAATCAACTGCCGTGGCCAGCAGATCACCACCTGGCACAATGGCGTCCAGGTGGCGCAAGTTACCGCAGACGAGAATCCTCAACTCAGCCTGCGATCACTTAAGGGCTTTCTTGGACTGCAAAACCATAGTACGGTGGTCCAGTTCAAGAATATTCGTGTCGGCAGCGCTGTCGAGGTTCCCAACGCAAAATCGGTCGACGCGAAACCTGCCGTAGACAAAGCAGACGTGCAGAAGCCGTCAGAAAAGTCGCCAGACCAGAAATAGCGACGCCAACAGTTCGCTCGATTGAAATCGTTAATACAAGTTCCAACACTCATCGATCCCTGAATCACGAGGCAACATCCCAGTGCGAACTCGAATCTCCGGCGCAACGTGTGTACTTCCCACTGGCCTGTCGCGCGTGGACCTTCTGCTTGAAGACGGCAAGATTCTCGGGATCGATCCGCCCACGACGGCGCATGCTGATGAAACGATTCGCGCCGATGACTTGATGCTGATTCCGGGGGTCATCGACGACCAGGTTCACTTTCGTGATCCAGGTTTGACGCACAAGGAAGACCTCTACACCGCCACGCGTGCGTGCGCGAAAGGGGGCGTGACGTCGTTTCTGGAGATGCCCAATACCAAACCGGCCACGATCACGCGAGAACGTCTGCACGAAAAGTTGGAATTGGCCAGCAGCAAGTGCCTGGTGAATTATGGCTTCTACATCGGTGCAACACCGAACAATGTCGAAGAACTGCAGCAGGTGACGCGGACACCCGGGATCAAGATTTTCATTGGGTCGAGCACCGGGGACTTGCTGGTCGACCAACAGGCGGCGCTCGAACGGATTTTCGCCGAAACCACACTGCCGATCTGTGCGCACTGTGAAGACGAAGCCACGGTCCGCGCCAACAGCGAGCGGCTGGGGGGCGGTACGAAGTACGAAGATCATTCACTGATCCGTGACGTGAACGCCGCCGTCATTGCGACGAAGCGTGCCATCGATCTGGCGGTTCGGCACCAGCATCGATTCCATGTGCTGCATGTCTCAACTGCTGCGGAAACGGAGCTATTGCGGGCCCCGCAGGGACTGATCACGGCCGAAGTGTGTCCACATCATCTCTATTTCAACGTAGATGATTACGAACGGTTGGGATCGCTCGTCCAGATGAATCCGTCGATCAAGACCTCGGATGACAACGAAGGACTGTGGCGTGCTCTGAAGGACGGCCGAATTCAGGTCGTCGCGACCGACCACGCTCCGCATACTCTCGAAGAGAAGCAGCAACCCTATCCGAAATCGCCATCGGGATTGCCCGCCGTCGAGAACTCGCTGGCCTTGATGCTGGACTGCGTCAACGCGGGAATCTGTTCGCTGGAAAGCGTCGTCCATTGGATGTGTGACGCCCCTGCGCGAGTTTGGGACATGGTCGGGAAGGGACGGATCGCAGAAGGCTACGACGCGGATCTGGTACTGGTGGACCTGGGAAAGAAGCAGACGATCCGCAACGAGAATCAGCAGACCAAATGCGGATGGAGCCCCTGGCACGGTGTCGCGTTACAAGGTTGGCCCGTGCGGACCCTGGTACATGGACACACTGTTTACCTGGATGGCCAGTTCGACGAATCAATCCGCGGCCGAGAAATCGAATACGATCACAGCCGCGGTGGGTACTGGAATTACAAGCCGGAGTGACTCAGCCGAAAGTCGCGATTCGATCAAGGGATTCACAAAGGCGGATGAGCAATCAATTAGTTGGTGGAACAATGCGACTGTCCGCCAGCTTCCGTTTCGTCCTGAGCCAACGTCGAAGGCGGTCTTGAATCGTGCCCAGCGGGGCTATTGTTGCCAGGTTCTCGATGAACGCAGGACGCTTCCGTCAGAATTTTCACTGGCAGATACCAGGCAATATGGCTGTCGTCGCCATCCGCTTTGGGCCTAACAAATTCATCGAACGTGAGTTGATTTGGAACGCCACTAGGCCAGGATCTTGTGGACGACATGCCCCTCGACGTCTGTCAGGCGGAAATCGCGGCCTTGATACGGATAGGTCAAACGCTTGTGATCGATTCCCAACAGGTGCAGCATCGTGGCGTGCAAGTCATGCACATGGACGATGTCTTCCGTGGCGTGATAGCCGAATTCGTCGGTTGCGCCGTGCGTGATTCCGGGCTTAATCCCCCCCCCGCATAAGAACATGCTGAAAGCCCGCATGTGATGATCGCGTCCGACATTGCCCTTATTCGATTGCGCCATCGGCGTACGCCCGAATTCGCCGCCCCAGACGATCAATGTCTCGTCGAGCATTCCCAATCGCTTGAGATCCCGGACCAGGGCTGCTGTCGCGCTGTCGCAGTCACGAGCCGAGACGCCCATGTATCGGACCAGATCATTGTGATGATCCCAGTCGCGATGATAGAGCTGAATAAACCGTACCCCTCGTTCGGCCAGCCGCCGTGCCAACAAACAGTTGTAAGCAAAGGATCCGTCCGCTTCCTTCAAACCGTACAAATCGAGGACGTGCTGAGGTTCTTGCGAAATGTCACGCAATTCCGGAACACTCATCTGCATTCGAAATGCCATTTCGTACTGCGCAATGCGCGTATCGACCTCGGGGTCGACTTGTCCCCGATTGCGATAGGCATCGAGTCCCGAAACCGTTTCGACCAACTGCTGCTGCTGTGCCCGCGTGACGCCCGGTGGATTTCCCAGATAGTGCACCGGGTCTCCGTGTGACGCAAACGCCACCCCCTGAAACCGACTCGGCAAAAAGCCGCTGTGCCATTGCCTGGCTGCGATCGGTTGTGGACTTCGACCATCCTGGCTGGTACTGGTGAGAACGACAAACCCAGGAAGATCAGCGCATTCGCTGCCCAACCCGTACGTCGCCCACGCCCCCATGCTGGGACGCCCGGAGATGGAGGTGCCGGTATTCATCACCGTATGTGCCGGATCGTGATTGATCTGATCGGTATGTAACGAGCGAACGATACAAATGTCGTCGGCAATCGAACCGATTTGCGGCAGAATCTCGCTGATTTCTTGTCCGGATTCGCCATGCCGACTGAACTTGAACATGGGAGCCTGACAAAGCAATTTTTGCCCTTGAAGCTGGGCGATTGGTTGTCCTTGGGTTACCGATTCCGGCATCGGCTGTCCGTGCAGTTCCGCCAGCTTTGGCTTGTGATCGAACGTTTCAAGGTGCGACGGACCACCGGCCATACAGAGGAAAATGACGCGTTTGGCCCGCGCGGGGAAATGAGGTAGTCCACTCAATCCCGGCGCAATCGCATTGACCTTCGCCCCGGAATTTGCCGCGAACGCACTCGACAACGTCGCCAGCGAGGCGGCCCCCAATCCCAGGGACGCGCGGGCCAAGAACGTTCGGCGGTGGCACATGGTGTGGTTCATTTCCATGGACAACATCCCGTTAATTCCTGGTGGTGAATTCGTGCAAGTTGAAGATCGCGCGGGCAACGGACGTCCACGCGGCCCATTCCGCGCTCGACGACGCTGGAGGCACGGAGGGCTGTCCCACGGTCTGCAACGCGATGGCCGCCGCATCATCTGCCTGATACCGTGATCGATTGGCCGTGAGCAGATTTGCGATCGCCGCAGACTCATACGCGTCAGGTTTTCGCGACAACGCGATCCGCCACGCCCATTGAATACGATCATTATCGGCGCTTCCGCCCTCATTGATAATGCGGACGGCGAACTCGCGCGCGGCCTCGACCATGCTGGGATCGTTGAGAAGCGCCAACGCTGACTTGGGCGTATTGGACGGCACTCGATCGGCTGTGCATTCTTCACGACTGGGCGCATCGAACGCGAGCAGGGCGGGATGAAGGAATGTCCGCTGCCAGTGTGTGTAGAGCCCGCGACGATACTGATTCGAACCCGATGAGGCCTGCCAGGTCCTCTTGGGGAAGTTCAAGAACTCCCAATATCCGTCAGGTTGGTACGGCTTTACGCTGGGGCCTCCTAACCGCTCGACCAACAGTCCGCTCACCGACAGTGCGTTGTCACGGAGAAACTCAGCATCCAGCCGCCACCGGGACTGACGTGCGTGCAAACGGTTTTTGGGATCGATCCGCAGTTGTTCAGGCGTCGGGATGGAACTCAATTGATAGGCGTGGCTCGTGACCATCGTCCGCACCAGTCGTTTCACATCCCAGCCACTGTCGATGAATTCACTGGCCAGCCAATCGAGCAGTTCCGGATGCACCGGAGATTCGCCTTGAGCACCGAGATCATCGAGGTTCTTGGCCAGGCCTGTACCGAAATAGAGTTTCCAAATCCGATTGACGAAGACGCGCGCCGTTCGCGGATTCTCTCGTTGCATCAGCCATTCGGCCAGGTCGAGCCGAGTCTGTCGGCGGCCCGCGACATTCGCCGCCGCAAATACCGCAGGCACCGATGGCTCAACGACCTCACCCGTCTCACTCTGCCAATCCCCACGAGGAAGGATGCGAATCTGACGCGGTGAAACGGACACCGTGACGAGCGTTCGTGCAATTCGTCCTTCAAGGTCTTTCCGCTTTTTTTCCAGTTGCTTGATCTCTGTTTCGAGGTCAGGATCAGCGACCTGCCCCGAAGTTGTGGTCGCTTGGCGTCGTTCTTTCGCGTTTTCCAGTTCCTCTTTCAGTCGGTTTAGCTCGTCGGCCTGCTCTTTCGTCGGCAGAGACAATTCGGGGTCGCGACGTCCGCCGCCGGAATAGACTCCGCGTTCCTGGATGTCGGCAAAGAAGGCGCCCAGGTTGTAGAAATCGCGTGCCGAAAGCGGATCGTACTTGTGATCGTGGCATTCAGCGCATCCTAAGGTGGCGGCGAGCCAGACTCCTGAGACCGTACGCACCCGGTCGCCAAACGCTTTGGCGAGATACTCTTTCTCTTGCGCCCCACCTTCTTCCGTGGATTTGCTCAGTCGATTAAATCCTGTGGCAATCTGCTGATCCAGAGTGGGGTTGGGCAGAAGATCACCCGCAAGCTGTTCCCGCGTGAATTGGTCAAACGCCAAGTTTCGATTGAACGCACCGATCACATAGTCACGATAAGGTGAAATTTGTTGATCATTGTCGCTGTGATAGCCACACGAATCACCGTACCGCACCAGATCGAGCCAATAGACCGCCATCCGTTCGCCAAATCGGGGTGACGAAAGCAACCGGTCCACTTCGCGCTGATACCAATCGGGGCCACTCGCTACCGGATCGAGTTCCAGCGGCGGTAAGCCAGTCAGATCGAAACTGATTCGCCGCGCAAGCGTCACTCGATCGGCTTCAACAGCAGAGGACAACGCCGTGCGATTCCATCGGGCGATCAGGAATGCGTCGATCGGATTGTCGACCGACGCCGGTTCGACCGATGGCACGGCAGGGCGGGCGATTGGTTCATTGGCCCAATGGCCGCGCCAAGCGGCACCTTGTTCGATCCAGAGGCGCAACGTCGTGATCTGCTCTTCTGAAAGCGGCTTCCCCCCATCCAGGGGCGGCATGCGAGTTGTGGCGTCGGTCGTCGAAATGCGGCGGTACAGTTCACTTTGATCAAGGGATTTGGGAACAATGACGTGCCCACCGCCTTCTGACTGTCCGAATAGTCCGGCGCGGGTGTCGAGTCGCAGATTCGCCTCGCGCGTTCCCTGGTCTGGACCATGACAGTGCGCGCAATGCGCCGACAGAATCGGTCGGACATCGCGATCAAAATCGATTGTCCGTGACTGTGCCACGACATCGGACGTGATCGTCGTCAGCAGGCAGATCGTGCCCAAGATCGTCGTTCGGCTGAGCATGAGACCTCCGCTGACAGACTCAACTGATGATGGCCCGGATCGGTTCGCCACCGTGGGCGATCTCAATCGGTCGCCCGGTACGATCTGGGACCGTCAGATGCGGATTGATTCCCATCAGTTCATAGATCGTGGCGACCAGATCGGCAGGAGACACCGCGTTCGACGTCGGATAGGCGCCAATCTTGTCCGTGGTTCCGTAGACAAGCCCTTGTTGAACTCCGCCGCCGATGAGCAGGCTGAATCCACATTGAGGCCAGTGGTCTCGGCCCGCTGTTCCGTTCACTTTTGGTGTACGGCCCATCTCACCCATGACCACAACCAATGTCGAATCGAGCAGCCCACGTGCGTCAAGATCGGACAGCAATGCGGGAATCACCTGATCCAACAGCGGCAGATTCAAATTCTTGAGCATCCCGAAATTATTCGAATGCATGTCATAGGCATGACCATAGTGATCGAAAATCTCTTGATGCACGCTGATGTAGGGCACACCCGACTCCACTAGCCGCCGCGCAATGAGCAGGCTCGACCCCACCAGATTCTGACCGTAGGCCTGACGCGTCGCATTCGACTCGAGATTCAGATCGAAGGCATCGCGGGCTCGGTCGGACGTCAGCATGAGGAATGCACGCCGCTGAGCGTCGCTCATCGTGTCGATCGCGCGCGACGACTGAGCCAGAGCAAAATTGCGATCGATCTGCGCAACGAGTGACTTCCGGCCATCCAACCTTTGAATCGACATTTCAGGCAGCGAATCCGCTGTCGGAGGGAAGGGCTGCCCGATCGGCATCACGGGATCATAGTCGGCAAACTTCGGCTCTCGCTCAAACGTGGGCTTGCACAGCGTGAACACGGGATCGTATTGCTTTCCAAGGAAGCCTCCGTACGGTCCACGACGACGATGTCCCTTCTGCCCGGAGCCAGGAAAACAGGGCATGCAGACCGCCCCTGGAAGATCATTGGGGCCCATTCCCAGATACTGGCAGATCGCCCCGATGTCCGGCGGATCGGTGGGCAAGGCCTGGGCGGACGGCTTGTCGTCCGTGAAGCCCGTCATGATCGGCAGTGGATCGTGCGAATTGAACATATGACTGAACGTGCGAATTAAAGTCGCTTTGTGCATCCACTGCGACAGTCGCGGCATCAGTTCACAGATACTGAGTCCCGGAACCGAGGTGTTGATTCCGGTGAATTCCCCACGAATCTCTACTGGGGCATCCGGCTTCAAGTCGAACATGTCAATGTGTGAGGGTCCACCCAGCAGATTGAACAAGATCACCGATTTGGCGCGTGACGAACGATTGCCGCCACCCCCGTCTTTTGCCGCGAGCCAGCGTGGCATGCCGAGTCCTAGCAATGACAATCCGCCTGCTCGTAAGATTTCACGACGGCTGACGCCATCACAGAGAGTCGCGCCGCGTCCGAGAACACTCAGCATATCTGTGAACTCCCGTTGATCGCCTGTCAGAAACCTGCCACCGCCGGTCCTCAGTCTGTCACATTTGCCGCCCACATCCAAGACGTGGTCTTAAAACGGCGTCTGAGGTTTTTATGCCAGGATGTCGTTCGCAACATGCCCCGCCACATCGGTCAAGCGAAAATCTCGTCCGGCATAGCGATAGGTCAGTTGCTCGTGATTAAGGCCCAAAAGATGCAAGATCGTCGCGTGCAGATCATTAATGTGCATCTTGTTCTCGACAGCGTAGTAGCCGTAGTCGTCAGTCGCTCCATAAGCAAGACCACCTTTCACACCTCCGCCCGCCATCCACATCGTGAAGCCGTGAGGATTGTGATCGCGGCCGTCGGTCCCCTGTGCCGTCGGCGTCCGGCCAAACTCTCCACCCCAAAGAACCAGTGTGTCTTTCAGCAAGCCTCGTGACTTCAGATCCTGTAGAAAACCTGCAATCGGCTTGTCGACCTCAGCAGCATTCTTCGTGTGGCCCTGATAAAGGTCGCCGTGTTGATCCCACTGCACCTCGCTGTCGCTGTGCGTGACCTGAACAAAACGAACACCTCGTTCCAGAAATCGTCGCGCCATCAGGCACTGGCGTCCGAAGTTCTCGGTCAATGGGTCATCAATGCCATACAGAGTCTTTGTCGTATCCGTCTCACTCGCCAAATCCTGGATCTCTGGCATCGCCGATTGCATGCGATAGGCCAATTCAAAAGAATTGAGCCGTCCTTCGAGCACCTGATCATGCCCCGCCATGTCGAGATGATTGTGATTCATCGCGCTGATCAGATCGAGTTGCCGTCGTTGCACGTCGGAATCGATGCGCGCGTTTCGGATGTGCTTGACGGTTGCCTGTCGAGCACTGACGGCGGCATTGCCGATCGGTGTTCCCTGGCAATACGCCGGCAGGAATGCGGCACCCCAGTTGTTGACGCCCCCGTGAGCGAGGGTCGGGCAGATCGTGACGAACGCGGGCAAGTTCTGATTCTCTGTCCCGAGCCCATACGTCACCCAAGAGCCCAGGCTGGGACGAACGAATTGATCGCTGCCAGTGTGAAGCTTCAAAAGCGCTCCGCCATGTGCGGGATTCGTCCCATGGACCGATCGAAGGATGCAGAGATCATCCACATGCCTGGCAACGTTTGGAAACAAATCACTGACGGGAAGTCCGCTTTGTCCATAGTTTCGAAACTTCCAGGGTGATTTCAGCAGATTTCCCTGCTTGGCGAATGTAATCTTCGGCAGCGCGAATGGCGGTTCTTTTCCATGATCCCGGTCAAGCA
Source organism: Schlesneria paludicola DSM 18645 (assembly GCF_000255655.1). Lineage (NCBI taxonomy): Bacteria > Pseudomonadati > Planctomycetota > Planctomycetia > Planctomycetales > Planctomycetaceae > Schlesneria > Schlesneria paludicola. The sequence goes on from NZ_JH636435.1 coordinate 569,535, forward strand.
GCGGCTTTGGATCGAACGTATCGACATGCGATGGTCCGCCCTTCATGAAGAGAAAGACGATCCGCTTCGCTCGCGGCGCAAAATGAGCAGGCTTAGCCGCCAGCGGATCTGGACGCGCGGCACGAACCTCATTCGCTTGGCCGGACTGACTCAACAACGCCGTGAACGCGAGATGTCCGAAACCCACGGCGGAAGTCTTCAACAGTTGACGGCGCGACGGTCGCAAATAATCGTCATGCATGTTCATCTCACAAACAGAAACTCATTGCTCGCAAACAGACTTTGACAGAACAGCGTCCACGCACGCTGTCGAGCGTCTACGGGAGGACTGTCCTTATCACTGGTCGCAGAAGAAACAGGTTGATTGCTCAGGTTCGTGACGAATGCCAGAACTCGATTGGTTTCGGTGTCGGTCGGCACACGACTGAGGGCTCGTTCATAGCCGCGACGAACGCGGGCCGCATCGTCTATTGGTTGCTCAAGCAACTGCCGCGCAAATTCAGCAGCCGAATCCATCACAAGCTCCGAGTTCATCATGATCAGGGCCTGCGGCGCCACGGTCGTGGAATTCCGGCTGCCGGTTGGCATCGTCGGGTCAGGAAAGTCAAACTGCTCAAACAACGAATAGAGATTATTGCGAATGACGGGCAAGTAGAGCGCCCTTCGCAAGCTGTCGTATTTTGTGTGATCGATCGATGTATGATCGAAGACGAACTGGCGATTGCGAAGTGGAACCGACTTCCCTCCGACCGATTCATCCAATCGCCCTGAGACCTTCAGAACAGCGTCACGAATCTGCTCGGCGTCGAGCCGTTGCAGGCGAAATTTCCAGTAGAGGTGATCTTCCGGATCAACTTGTGATGCGTTCGCCTCATCGGGATGCGACGATGACATTAAATAGGTATTTGACGACAGAATGAGCCGGTGCATGTCCTGCGTCGACCATCCACCCTCGACGAACGTACTGGCCAGCCAATCCAGCAGTTCAGGGTGGGTGGGGCGATCGCCAAGTTTTCCGAAATTCTCGGTCGATGCGACAAGCCCCGCACCAAAGTGCCAACGCCAGATTCGATTCACGTAGACACGTGCCGTCAACGGATGCTGTCCACTCGCCATCCACTGCGCCAGTTCGAGGCGACCGCTACGCTCGGTGGGCACCACGAAGGGGCGACCTTCTGGCAGCATCACATGTGGCACATCGCGAGGAACTGATGTGCCGAGGTTCTGATGACTGCCCCGGATATGGATTGGCAGGCTGACGGCAACCGTCCCGTCGCTGACCCCCATCGCGGACGCCGCATCTGGCGCGTTACTCTCGACAATCCGAGCCTCTTCCGACAGGCGGTGATACTCACGCAGAGTTTGCTCGTCGAACGCAAATTCGGGTTTTGGCGGAACGGCCAGGAATCCAGAGGGGTCATACAAAACTTCACGAACACGCTCGAGTCGCGAGTCGCTCAGTTTTGCCGCCTTGGGATCTGCCTCACGCGCTGTGGCGAGCGCAGCTTCGGCTTCAGCAAAGAGTGGACGGAAGTGTTCAGCGATTCCAGCGAGATTGCCCTCGGCAACAAATTCATGCCACTTGCCTAACACATCATCATCGCGACGATACGACAAGTGCAGTCGACAATGATGCAAAGTTCTTGGATGCAGGCCACGCGGCGCGGCAATTGACGCAACTTGCGACAACGACATGCTGGGTTCAAACCCTGCCGCCGCGACGAGGTAGTCGGTAGCCTTTGCACGAATCTCATCACGCAGGCGCGACATGGCCGCGTTCTTGTACGCCGACGCCACTGCCTTCTTGTCGGCAATCTGCTTGTCAACCTCTTTCAAACTGGCCAGTTCTGTTTCGGTCGCAAAGCTGTATTCATTCCAATGCTTGATTGCGCCCGTATTCGAATCCGCAAAGGTTCTGGTGCTCTTGAAGATCGCGGCCAGCCCATAGTACTCCGACTGCTTGACCGGATCGAACTTATGGTCGTGACAGCGCACACATCCCAGCGTCATCCCCAGAAAGGCTTTGCCGGTCGTATCCAGTTGCTCGTCGATGGTATCCATCTCAAGCTTATTCCGATCAGGCTCGGCCAGAACCTTCGCACCCAACACCAAGAAGCCGGTTGCGGTTTGCGATTCCTGATTGGCGTCGGAAAGCAAGTCTCCCGCCAGTTGTTCGATCAGAAAGCGATCAAAAGGTTTATTCTGGTTGAATGCGTTGACGACATAGTCGCGATAGCGCCAGGCATTTCCGAACGCAAGATTCTCATCGAGTCCGTTCGAATCTGCATAGCGTGCGACGTCAAGCCAGTGCCGCCCCCAGCGAACACCATAACCTGGCGACTTCAACAAGCGTTCAACGACGGTGGTGAAGGCGGTTGAGGATTCGTCCGCAAGAAACGCGTCGACATCTTCTGGAGTTGGCGGGAGGCCAATCAGGTCAAACGTGACACGACGAATGAGCGTTCGTTTGTCGGCGGGGGGGGCGGGCTTTAACCCCTTGGCTTCGAGCTGCGCGAGCACGAACGCATCGACAGGCGTCTTAACCCAGGCATGATCACGCACCTCGGGCGCGATCGGCTTTACGACCGGTCTGAACGACCAGAACTGGCGGCCGTCTTCGATGCTCATTCCCGTCGGACCCGGCGCGCCCCCACCTTCGACGAGTTCGGTACGCGGATCGGGCGCACCCATGGCGACCCATTTTTCGAGAATTTCGATATCCGTCGCGGGAATGCGTCCTTTCGGCGGCATTTGCAAATCCGAGTTCTGATAGCGCACGGCGTCGATCAGACGACTCTTTTCGGATTCACTCGGGACGATGGCCGGCCCGGAATCGCCGCCTTTTAAGACGCCCGCCCGTGTATCCAGAGCCAATCCCCCTTTCGGCTCACGTGTCGTATGACACTCGTAGCAATGCTTGATAAGCAGCGGCCGAACGTGCTTTTCGAAGAACTCGATCGCCGCCGAATCCGGTTCATCCGCCCGGGCGGGTTGAGTTTGACAGCAGACCGCCGTCAGGCCGACAAACGTCCAAACCGCCACGCCGAATGTTTTCAAGCGGATTCGCTGCGCCATGCAACCAACTTCCATCAACGGTACTCATCTATCGAACGACACTAGAAATTGTCCCATGATTCTATGCAAGGATTTCGTTCACGATGCGGCCATGCACATCGGTCAACCGGAAATCGCGTCCCTGGGACCGATAGGTCAGGCGCGTGTGATCGAAACCAAGCAGATGTTGCAACGTGGCATGCAAATCGTGGACGTGAACGGGATTTTCAGCGACGTTGAAACCCAGATCGTCGGTCTTGCCATGCGTGTATCCCGGTTTCACCCCGCCGCCGGCAAGCCACATACTGAAGCACCGATTGTGATGGTCACGACCATCGCTGCCGCCTTGCACCATCGGCGTACGCCCGAATTCACCACCCCAGATCACCAGCGTGTCTTTCAGCAGTCCACGCTGCTTTAAGTCCATGACAAGCGCCGCGCTGGCCTGATCCGTATCAATGGCATTCTGCTTGACGCCCGCCGTCAGATTTCCGTGCTGGTCCCAAGCCTCGTGGAACAATTGTACGAAACGAACACCGCGTTCAATCAGCCGACGTGCCAACAGGCAGTTCCGTGAGAATGTCGAATCCTTCGGTGATTTGATGCCATAGCTGTCGAGCGTTTCTTTCGACTCGCTGCTGAGGTCCATCAGTTCAGGAGCACTCGTCTGCAACCGGTACGCCATTTCGTAGCTATGCATCCGCGCCGCCAGATCCTGGTCCAGATCCGACTTGACCGCTTCCGCATTCAGTCGATTGAGCGTGTCGAGTGATGCGCGTTGCGTTTCATTGTCGACACCGGCGGGATTCGACAGATAGAGGACCGGATCGCCGGCACCGCGGAACGGTGTGCCCGCATACATCGTCGGCATGAAGCCACAACCATAGTTACTGGCGCCGCCGCTGGTTCCTTTGGCACTGGTCAGCACCACAAAACCAGGAAGATCTTCGGACTCACTGCCCAATCCGTATAGCGTCCAGGAACCAAAACTGGGACGGCCGAATTGTTGAGAGCCCGAGTTCATCATGATCTGCGCGGGAGCATGATTCACAGCCTCGGTGTTCATCGTTCGAATCAAGCAAATATCATCGGCGATTTTTGCGGTGTGCGGCAGCACCTCGCTCAGTTCCATTCCGCACTGTCCGTGCCGTTCAAATTTGAACTTGGGACCAAGAAGAGCTGAGTTCGGATTGATGAACGCGGCGCGATACCCCTTCAAGAGGTCGGCTGGCGGCAGTTGACCATTGTGCTTCGTCAATTCGGGCTTGTGATCGAACAGCTCCAAATGGCTGGGAGCACCTGCCTGAAAAATGTAGATGACGCGTTTGGCCTTTGCGGCGTAATGGGGCCGCCGTGGCGCCAGCGGATTGGCAAGCGACGTTTCTTTCGCGTGGAGATCGCGCGACAAAAGCGAGCCGGCAGCCAGCCCGGCCAGTCCCACCCCGCAATCGCGGAAGAACCAGCGTCGTGTCAGGTACTGTGCTGACGCCTGTTTCAATTCTTGAAGCAAATTCATTGGAAACATCTCACTGAAATCGAGGCATTTACTTCTTGGTGATCGTCTCGTCGAGGTTCAACAGAACGCGTGCCGTCAACGTCCACGCGGCGGCGTCTTGAGGTGTGGCGGCGCTGGGGAGTTCTGGCAGTTTCGCCGGATCGCCCGTCGTAATTTCTCGCGGGTTGAGCCACCCTTCGGCGATTCGCTGACGCCGCGACTGCAGTAGATCCAGAATCGCGGCTTGTTCATCCGCATTCGGCGGGCGTGAGGTACAAAGGAAGAAGGCATAGCTGGCCCGATCAACGTCGTTGGGTCCAGCCTCGCGCAAGACTCGCAGGGCGAATGCTCGTGCCGCTTCGACAAAGATGGTTTCGTTCAGACTTGTTAATGCCGCCAACGGCGTGTTGGAGCGAGAGCGACGCGCACAGGCAAAATCCCCATTGGGCGCGTCGAAGTTCGACATCACGGGATCGGGCATTGACCGTTTGCGGAATCCATACACGGTACGTCGGTAGCGTTCGGCTCCTTCAGCAGGCTTCCAATACGCGGGATAGACGTAATTGATATCCAGCACGTTCTGAGGAACCGGCGGAATGATGCTTGGTCCGCCCCGCTTGTGCGTCATGAGTCCCGATACCGACAGTGCGATGTCACGCACGACTTCCGCCTCGGCACGGAAACGCGGTCCACGCGCGAGCAATATGTTGCGCGGATCGCGCTCCAACAAGGCGGGACTCGCCTGTGACGATTGCTGGTAAACATCACTACTGACGATCATTTGAATCAGCCGCTTGTGACTCCAGCCATGCTCCACGAAATCAGCTGCCAGCCAATCCAAAAGGTGACGATACTCGGGAACAGGGGCTCGGGTTCCAAAGTCATCCGACGTTTCGACGAGTCCCGTTCCGAAAATCGATTGCCAGACGCGGTTCACGGCAACGCGAGCGGTCAATGGCGAACGGGGATCGACAAGCCAGCGCGCAAATTCCAAACGGTTGCGTTCGGCATTCTGAGGCCAGGAATGGAAAACTGCCGGTGTGTGCGGTTCGATCGCCTGTTGCGGCTGATCCCATTCACCTCGACTCAGTTGATGAGTTTGCCGGCGTACCGCGGGCGATTGTTCGGCAAGGTGTAGGACCGACGTGGCCGCCTGTGGGAATGTATTCCAGAGAGCCTCGATCTCGTCCGTGACCGGTTTCGCGTCCGCAATGCTGGATCGCCAGGCGGCAAAAATCGCGGCCGACTGTTCTGGAGTTCGTTCCGCTTCTGGAACCGACAGCGCGAGCACCGCCGCATGATTCGCAGCAGGCGCGACTGGTGCGGGCCCCTTCGTCAGGCTAAATCGCAAGCAGCCGACCATGTCACCCATGCGCCATGCCAATTTCAACTGGGTTCCCTCGGGAACATGAAGTGGATGTTCAAACTGAACGACGGCCACTGATGCTTGGTTTCGGCGTCCGACTCCGCGATCGGCATTCCAGCTGGTGTCATCGGTGCCATCGATTAGGTGCGCAACAGGCCCCGTGACCTTTTTTCCATCCGCCTGTTTCTGTTCAGGCTGCGAGAAGTCGCTGGTTGCATTGACCAGCTTCACCTTTTCCCAATCTTTGGCATCAGGCTTTTTGACAAACGCTTCGAACTCATTGATCGCCCAGGTCCCGAACTTACTTCGCCCGGGACCATTGTGTGGCAAGTCGCGGTGTGGAAGTGCTTCCAAACGCAATCCCGTCGCCCCTTCCAGGACGGGTGCCGAGATCATAAAGACGTCGGCGCTGGGGTGACCTTTCATGAGCAGGGAATGGTCCGCTTCCTGCGTCGGATGGTTCAGGCCACTGATTGTCCCGAGTTCCGTCGCGATCAGCGGTTCCCATGCGGGTTGCTGCTCAACCAGGACCTTCGACCAAGTCGCGAGTTCCGTTTCCCACTGTGGCCGCATCGATCGAAAGCGTTCTTCCGCCTCACGAACGCGCCGGTGAATCTCGCGAATCTGCTGCTCTTGCTCGGGCGTGTAGACCCACGACTGTGCTTCGTACGAGGTATTCAGGAACGCGAACAGGCCATAATACTCGTCATGTGTGAACGGATCAAATTTGTGCGAATGGCATTGGGCGCACTGCACAGTCAGTCCCAAGACGGCTTTTCCAAGACAGTCGATTCGGTCGAACATCTCGGCCATTCGAAACTGTTCGGCGACAATCGCCCCTTCTTCATTGATCATGCTGTTGCGAAGGAAGCCGGTGGCGATGATCTGCTGCTGCGTCGGGTTGGGAAGCAGATCGCCTGCCAATTGCTCGATCAGGAACTGGTCGTAAGGCATATCACGATTGACCGCGTCAATCACCCAATCACGCCAAACCCACTGCTCGCGCGGCATGTCCTTTTCGTAGCCATTCGTGTCTGAGTATCGCGCCGCATCAAGCCACGGGCGTGCCCACTTTTCACCGAATCGTTCGCTTTTCAGCAACTTCTCTACGGTCGCGGCGACACCGTGCAGTTCGAAGTCCTTCAGTTCCTGAGGGGATGGCGGCAATCCGATCAGATCGAGATAGATCCGGCGGCAGAGCATCGAAGAAGGCGCTTTGGCCGTCAGCGACATGCCCTGGTCTTTGAGATGCGAGACGACGAACGCATCGATGGGATTTTGTGCGTCGTTTTTTGGCAGATCGGTCTTCTGCGGTGGAACGAACGCCCAGTGCGATTCGTACTTCGCACCATCTTTGATCCATTCGCTCAGTTGCGAGATCTCTTTCGCGGACAACGGCTTGTTGTGGCTGGGAGGTGGCATCACCGCATCCGGGTCGGCGGAGGTGACGCGTTTCATTAGTTCGCTCATCTCTGGCGAGCCGGGGACGATCGCGGCGATTCCGGATTCACCGCCTTTAAGTGCTCCGTCGCGTTGATCAAGCCGGAGACCACTTTTCCGATCAGCGGCGTCGACACCGTGGCACAGCGTGCAATGTTCCGCCAGGATCGGCTGAATATCACGTTGAAAGTCAGCCGAATCGCCAGAACTTCCGGCCATCAGCAGAGAAAGAATGATCAATAGCGGAGTACAAGGTTGGCGCAACAGCATCGGCAGGTCTCATCCGCGGGCGAGGCCGATCATGGGCTGATCGGTGGTGGGCAGACACGCATCAAAGTTTACCAAGATTCAATTGCGTTTTTGTACCCCTTTTGGGCCTCGCTTTGACAATTCCGCAGATGTCGCAACAGAAAATCTGCGGATCAATTGGCTTATGACGATCCTGGCAGAACATGGCCGTCCGTCCAGACGTCACACTACCGGTGCCACTCAGTACCGCTAAGCCATTGGTCTGGAAGGAGTTTCGACGGGTGGAATGTAAGTATTGGTCAATTTCGCGTAGTCTTCGCGAACAGGACTGAAGACGTCAAGCACGACACATTTTCCATCCACCGCGACCGCACGATGCATCACATTCGGCGGAATGAGGAACATCGACCCCGGTTGGCATAAACGGGTTTCGTCGCCAATCGTCAATTGCAGCGTCCCCTGGATCAGCATCCCACCCTGCTCGTGAGGGTGGGAATGCATGGGAACCTCGGAGCCGGGGTCCATTTCCAGGTACGATAGCATCATGTTCTTGCCGAATGGTGTCCGCATCCGGCAGCCTGGCACTGGCTCGATCGGCTGATACTCGGAAATATCGATGAAGCCCATGTTGCTCTCCACCCTTGTGTGACAAGTGCGCTGCGGCGATTGTCACGGCAAACCCGATCCACTTCGATCATTGAACGCCATGCCAGGATAGGATTGGACCGTCATTTTCCCATCACGAACTTGACCAAGGGGACAGCGTCGCGGTAATCGGGAATGACGACATCGGCGCCAACGCCCAAAAGTCGCTTTCGTTTCCACTCGTCAACACGTCCTGATCCATTGTTGGCTTCGTCACTGGCCACGGCGATCGCCAGGCCACCGACTTCCTTGGTATTCTCGATTTCGACATAGCCATCGCCAAAGGCGATCAACTGACTGCCGTCGATTTCGTTCTCACGCAGAATTCGATCGATGATCATCTTTTTCGAGAACTGCTTGTAATCATCGAGTGCTCCGTAGATATGAGTCCCGAAATAGCGGGTCACGTCGAGCAGATTGGCTTCGTCTTTGACCGCATATTCGTCGGTGCCACTGGCGAGATACAGTGTCACCCCTTCTTGCTGCAGGTGGTCGAGCAATGCGCGCACGCCATGTACCAGCAGTTCCTCGGTTTTCACGGTCCCGTTTCTAAGTCCCGTCGTTCGCTCGTGCGTGCGGATTTCGAGCCGTCGCAGGTATTCGTGCTTGTACCAGAGTGGTTCGAGTGGTTCACCGCCACGTTCGCGAACACGATCCGCCAACTGAATCATTTGATAAATGGTCTGCTTGCCGTTGAGACGCATGATGTCGTCCCACGCCATCCGGCGAAGATCGGTTTCATTCTCGCCGGGCTTTGGTCCGAGCATTTCCACGAACATCGGAACCATCACCTCAGGCCATCCCTGACGAATCAGCGAGATGGTCCCGTCGAAATCAAACACCGCATGCGTTAGCTTGGGACGTGGGGTCAACGGTTTGGGCAATTCAACACTTGGCCAGCGTGGATCAGCTGCAGAACGCGGTGCAGTTTCGGTCGACTCGGACATTCTCAACTCCAGCGATAAAAAATTACCAATGACGTGCGGCTAGATCTTAATTGGTCTCGCGACCAACGACAACGCGGCCCGCACCTCGATCTTCACGCTGGAATTCTGGCGTTTTATCTCTGCGCCTCCGCGTCTCTGTGCCTCCCTTTGCACCAATGTGCTTCCGAAGTGCGCAAAACGTTCAGCGGGCCCAGCGGAGGATGGGGAGGCAAAGTGGCACGGAGGCGCAGAGTGAGAATAAGCAATGAGAAATTGAAGTCGTTTCCACTGCCGTCACGGATGGGATCACTCAGGAATCGGATCTGTCCGTCGCACGACTTTGCCTTCCCAATTGGCTTCGTCCGTTGCCGGATCGTAAGTCAGCAGCCGGACGGCGCTGTGTTTTACGGGCGCGACATTCGTAGCGGGAATCCACTTTCGGTGTTCCGCAATCGCGGTAACATATTCGGCTTTTGACGCGAGATTGTCCCATTCGCGAGGATCGTTTTGGATGTCGTAGAGCTCTTCGCTTCCGTCCGCATATCGAATATACCGCCAGCGTTCACTGCGAATGCCGTGATTGTCGCGATTGTGCGTCGTGATGGCCGGTCGCAGCCGCTTGGCCTCCGCATTTTTGAGTTGTGGAACGAGGGACAAACCTTCGAGATCCGGACGCCCCCCAAGTCCGCACAGCTCAATCAGCGTCGGGTAAATGTCGAGCAACTCTGCAGGCTGTGTGCAACGTCCACCTGATGTCACGCCAGGTCCGGCAAAGATCAATGGGACACGGGTTCCGCGATCCCATAGCGAGTTTTTCCCGGTGATTCCTTTCTCACCCAAATGCCACCCGTGGTCGCCCCAGAGCACGATCACTGTCTTGTCCGCCAACCCCGCTTCCTCAAGCGCATCCACCAGCCGACCGACTTGCGCGTCGACGAAGCTGGTACTGGCGAGATACGACCTGACCAGATTTCGCCACTGATGATTCTCTTGCAACCACTTCAGACGTGGCTCGGGCAGGTGCCAATGCAGATACCAGGAAAATCGCGGCGTATCATCGCGGTCATCGGATTTCACGCTTGGAAGAACCGAATCGTCATCTGGATACAGATCAAACCATTTTTGAGTCGCATAGCATGGGACATGCGGTAAAAAGAACCCTGTGGCGAGAAAGAAAGGCCGGTCCCTGGGCAAGGTCCTAATTTGATCGACGGCCCAACTGGCAATTTGATAGTCGCCTTTGTCTTCATCCTTGTGTGGAAACACGCCCCAGTCCATCAGCGGGTTGTTGCCCATCGGGGTGGGGCCGATCAGTTTCTGCGCAGGTTTTGCCCCGATACTGCTTCCAGGCCCCCAAACGTCGAACTCCTGTCCGCGTTTTTCAGGTCCGCCCGCATCTCCGTGATGAATCTTTCCAGTATTCAGCGTGCGATAGCCGTGGTGCTGGAAATGCTGTGACAGCGTCACCCGATCTTTCCATTCGTCGACACTTCGAAACCACGGCGAAAGCCCATAAACGCCCGTTGTCGAGGGGCGCAGCCCCAGCATCAGACTGGTCCGAGACGGATTGCAGAGCGGAGCCTGGCAATGTGCATTCAGAAAGACGGTTCCTCGCTGCGCCAGCTCATCAATCCGCGGCGTCTTTACGAGCGGGTGCCCCCCCAGGGCTCCAATCCAATCGTTCTGGTCATCAATGGCGATGAAGAGGACGTTCGGTCGATCGGCAACGTCCGAGGCCGACTGTGCACGTTGCCGAATGCGTGGCTGCCGGGGCTCATCCGCCATGGACGAAGGGGGCAAGCTCAGCCCGAACACAAAAGCGATCAGCCAACCGATGGAACGGAAGGTCCTGACCAACGGAAATCGATACAGGAAATCAGTTCGAGCCCATCGAACGATTTGTTGGCGCGTATCGCGAAGCATCCACATCCCCATCTCCGGCCCGGGCATCCTGGTCCATCAATCACTTCGTCGATTTCGGCTCATTGTCGAATGGACGATTCCCGTGCGCGGCGCGTGGTGGGGCGCCAGTTTCTTTAACTTCCACCCGCAGCCGATCCAATTCCGCACGCAACTCTTTGACGACATCCGCATACGCGGGATCGTTGTAAAAACTCTTCACTTCATTGGGATCTTTTTCTCGATCGAGCAGTTCCCAATCGTCGACATCTGGCAGATAGTAATGAACCAGCTTGTAACGGTCGGTGATCACGCCGTAGTGCGGTCGAACTCGATGCGGCAACGGAAACTCGTAGTAGTGGTAGTACAAGCTTTTTCGCCAATCCGCCGGGGTTTCGCCTTTCATCAACGGGACGAGACTGCGTCCTTGCGCGTCGGGTAGATTGGCAGTCCCCGACAATTCCAGAAATGTCGGCGCGAAGTCCATCAAAGACACAATTTCATGGCGGACCTGACCAGGTTTCACCAAACCAGGCATCCGCATGACGAGTGGACTGCGAAGTGACTCTTCGAAGATCCAGCGTTTGTCGAACCAGCCATGCTCGCCCAAATAGAATCCCTGATCCGACGTGAACACGATGAGCGTATCCTGTGAGAGTCCCTCTTGATCGAGAAACTTGAGCAACCGCCCGACGTTGTCGTCCACAGCCTTCACACAGCCAAGATAGTCGTGCATGTATCGGTTATAGCGCCAGCGCACAAGGTCTTTCCCCTGGGGGTTCATCTTGCGAAACGCATCATTTCGAGGGCCGTAATAGGCGTTCCAAACCTGGAGTTGTTCGGCCGTCATGTTGGGCGGGGGTTTCAGCTTCGCGTCCAAATCGGTGAACGTCCGGTCAATCCCCATGTCATGGTCGCTGACGGCCTTGCTTCTTCCGGCATAGTCATCAAACAGCGTTTCTGGTTCGGGATACTGCCGATCTTGATCCCAGCCCAGATCACGGAGCGCCGGGGCCCATTCACGATGAGGCGCTTTGTGCTGACTCATCAACACAAATGGCTTTGATTTGTCTCGATTCTTCAACCAGTCAATCGAAAGGTCGGTAATGATGTCGGTGGCATAGCCTTCGTGCTTTACTTCTTCACCATTACGAATCATGGGCGGATTGTAGTACAGCCCCTGGCCGGGCAGGATATGCCAGTGATCGAACCCCGTCGGATCGCTGATCAGATGCCATTTGCCGATGATTGCCGTGGAGTAGCCCGCCGCCTGCATCGCCTTCGGAAAAGTGGGCTGACTGCCGTCAAACCGGCTGTTGGAATTGTTGTAGAAGCCATTCCGATGGGAATACATTCCGGTCAGAATCGTTGCGCGGCTCGGACCACAGATCGAATTGGTGACAAGACAGCGATCAAAACGAATCCCCTCGGCGCCGATCCGATCAATGTGAGGGGTCGACAACAACTTTCGCTTTTCGCCATACGAACTGACGGCCTGACAGGTGAGGTCATCCGTGAAGATAAACAGAATATTGGGCCGCTTCGGTTCGATGGCATGCACCGCCCGGTGCGACGAAACAATCAGCAACACGACGAACGCGAGACAGCCAACCAAACGATGCGACATGGCAACTCTCTTCGAAAGTTCGTTCGACTCACATCACGCGTCGTCGTTGGCCGACAACGCAGGTCAGGCCACTACGGATTTCCGACCATTAGTCAGCAACGACACCAAAATGAGTGTCACAAATCCGAGCGGAATTGTCACGATTCCCGGCTGACTAAACGGCACACAGGCCAGCGCCGCAGACTGATCCGCCGTATAGCCATAGACTTTCTGGAACGTATCCGCACTCAACAAAATCCACCCAAGTGAACTGAACAGCCCCACGAAGATCGCGGCCGTGATTCCTTGCTTGGTGGTACGGTCCCAGAAGAGCAGCATCACGAGTGACGGCAGATTGGCGGACGCAGCAACACTGAACGCCCAGCCGACCAGAAAACCGGCATTCATATCTTTAAAGAGAATTCCGAGTACGATCGCCACAATGCCGACGACGACCGCCGCGGCCTTACCCAGACGAACTTTTTCATGGTCGTTCATCTTCCACTGCAATACGCTGCTGAGAAGATCATGCACAACCGCGCCACTGGCGGCCACAATCAACCCGCTGACAGTTCCAAGTACCGTCGTGAAGGCGATCGCCGAAATCACGGCGAACAGTGTTTCGCCAAAGCTTTTGGCCAGCAGAGGTGCTGCCATGTTCGAGTCGGTCAGATCGAGTGTTCCACTGGTCATCGCGCCCAGTCCCAGAAACAGCGTGAGCACGTAGAACGCACCAATTGTTCCGATCCCAACAACCGTGCTAAGACGCGCCGCCGCCTGATTCTTCACGGTGTAGTAACGGATCAAAATATGTGGCAATGACGCGGTTCCACAGAACAACGCCAGCATGAGCGACACAAAATCCAGTCGAGCGACCAATTGATCTTTCTGCAATCCCTTGAACAGAGGGCTGTTGCCGGGGCGCAGTACTTTTGCGCCGCTCGTGGGTTGGGGAGTCCAGGTGGTCGTCTTCTCACCATCGACGACTGATTCCTTCTTCGACCAAAGCACGACTTCACTGTTCTGTAATGCGGCCAGATACTCGAACGGACCAAGGGGTCCCGTTTCGGTTTTTCCATCCGGAAGTCGACTTAGATGCCCCACGGGCCGCAGATCGGCTTCTCCTTCATTGCGTCCCTGAGGGATTCCGTTGATGAACTTGCTTCCGTCCTTTTTGACGACCAGCGTCTGAGGTGCGTTTGCCAGCTCGCTGTTGTCGACCTTCAAACCGCGATTGAGAATCATCACCGTCAGGATCGCGCTGAACAGGACCAGTAACGATCCTTTGATAAACTGGACATAGGTGGTGCTTACCATTCCGGCCGTCGCAACGATCAGCACGACGACGATCCCGACCATGACCACTCCCGCCTCGTGGGGAAAGCCGAGTAGCGGTTTGATTAGCGAACCTGCACCCACCATTTGAGGGATCAAATAGAAAATACTGACGACCAGCGTGCTGATTCCCGCCGCCAAAGTGATGCCGCGGGATTGAAACTGGCTGTTGAGTGCGTCGGCAAATGTAAATTTCCCCAATCGTTTCAGCGGCTCGGCGACAACAAAGAGAGCCACCACCCACCCGGCCAGAAAACCAATCGAATACAGAAATCCGTCGTACCCGAAGAAGGCGATCGTCCCACAGATTCCCAGGAATGACGCAGCGGAGAGATAATCCCCAGCGAATGCAACTCCGTTGACCAGCCAGTGGATCTGACCTCCCGCGGCAAAGTACCCTGACGCGGATTTGGTCTTGGCCGCAAAATAAAAGCTCAAACCCAGCGTAACAGCCACAAACAGGCCAAACACGATAACCGACAACGCGGACGGGGAGTGGAGCATGAAGGGTCTTCGAACTGGAGCCGGAGGAGAGAATTGAACGCGAATCTGACGGGAGAAGCGTGAGTCTTATGACGTTCGCCGGCCACGGCAGAGCCAGCAGTAGACCAGCGCCAGCGCCATCGCGAGTCCGATCAAAAAGAATCCGTACAGCACGGCCACATTCAGGCCCCATGCTGGTGTCAGTTCCATCAGATCTGGTCGGAAGGCGTTCACCCCGACGAACCCCGCATAAATGATGCAATAAAACAGAAAGAGCACCATCCCATAGCGGGCATTACGCGCCGCGATCACAGGATCTTCCACCTCTTTGGGATACTCAGCTCCGTGATCAAGACCAGCCATGGATACGTCTCACAATGCGCATCGAAACGCGCAAAAAACGGGTGTGAATTCACTACTTCCGATTGGGTCAGCAGGAATATCACGCCACACGAGTGACGGCAACCGTAACGGCCGATTGACTCGGATGGACGAACTGCAACAACTGCGGAGCGTCCCGAGACACATCGAAGTCCCAGATTCGACACTTCGATCGCGAACACGACCAGGGCACCGAATCCGCGCGAGGACTCCGTACGCCCATCGCTGTCAGGAGACCGAACGGCTTCCACGCCAGTTCGAATCAGGCGCAGGTGCCTTGATTTACGCAATGCAGTGCGTTTTTCCTAATGGCCAGGGCGAGTCCCCGTTATCCGACGGAACGTTTCGCGGAGTTCCTGATGGATGGAGACCGGATCACAGATAGACCTGTAAGTTTGCGTCAATCACGCTATCCTTTGGTCGTTCCATTCTTGTCTCGTCGGTCGCGGCGCAGCCACTCGCCCCTGACAGATTCGTAAGAATCGCGAGCAGGTTTGCGACGAGTTCATCGACGTGTCAATTCAGGTTTGAAGGTCCACTAGAAGCTTCATGTCGCGCGAGCCGTTGTTCAAAATGAGCGAAGCGGGGTTGTTTTGCCCACGCGGAGCGTTTTATGTCGATCCTTGGGCGCCGGTTTCGACCGCTGTGATCACTCACGCGCATGCCGACCACGCCGTGAAAGGATCACGGCGTTATATCACAGCAGAACCCGGAAAGTGGGTGCTTTGGTCGCGCATGGGACAGCATGCACGAATCGAGTCGTTGAAATACGGCGAGTCGGTTGATCTGAATGGCGTCCATGTCTCGCTGCATCCCGCTGGGCATATTCTGGGATCAGCCCAAGTCCGAGCCGAATACAAGTGTGAAGTCTGGGTCATTTCGGGAGACTACAAGGTCGCTCCAGACGCCACCTGCGCGACGTTTGAGCCGATTCGATGCGATACATTCGTGACCGAATCGACGTTCGCCCAGCCGATCTTTCAATGGCAACCGCAAGAGGTGATCTTTTCTGAAATTCACGATTGGTGGCAGGCCAATCAAGCCGACGGGCAAGCGAGTTTCCTGTTCGCGTACGCACTTGGTAAAGCCCAGCGTCTGCTTGCCGGCCTCGATTCTTCGATTGGTCCGATTTTTGTGCACCGCGACATCGACACGGTTAATTCGCATTACCGTCAAAGCGGTGTCACACTCTCGGCGGCGCGGGTTCCGAACGCCGGCATGACAACCGCCGAATGGAATCGGTCGCTGATTCTGCAGCCGCCATCCGCGAGATGGAAACAAGGGTTCCCTCATCTGGGGCACTACAAGAACGCCTTCGTGTCAGGCTGGATGACACTTCCCGATTCGCTGCACGAACGCCGCGTTCATAGCGGTTTTGCGTTGTCGGATCATGCGGACCATCGCGAACTGTTGGGTGCGATCGCCGCCACCGGTGCCGAGCGAGTCTTCGTGACACACGGCTATATCGACGAATTCGTCGCTGAATTGCGAACTCTCGGGTATGACGCGGTCGCTCAGCGTACACCGCGTTGTCGCCGTCCACCCAAAGTCCAAAGCCCCGCGAGTCTTTGAGTTTTTCTTTCGGCGATGTTCGCGGAATTGAGGGATGGCGGCGAAGCGCGTCCATCCAAGTTCGAAGCCGATTGCACCCAGAAGATTGATGTGCAACCGGCCCCCAAAGCTCATTCGAATTATTTCAACTTTTCGACCAGTTCAAGGATCGCCTTACTGTCTTCGGCCGCTTTGACCATCGAGTTCTTCGCGGCGATCTTGCCGGACTTGTCGATCACAAACGTCCACCGTTGAATCGTGACGTTTCGAATGAACGTTTCGTCCTTGCCATCAATCTTCGTTTCGACTTTCTTCTCGCCCTTCGACATCGGCACCCCAAATTTCTCCGCCACTTTACCTTCGGTATCGGCAAGCAACGGGAAGTTGAGACCGTATTCCTTCTTGAACAATTGGTGATTTCGCACCGAGTCGCCACTGACACCGACGACTTCAACCCCCTTGTCGGTGAGTGTCTTCATATCATCCCGAAATCCACAGGCCTGTTTCGTGCAACCGCCGGTCATGTCGGCAGGATAGAAGTAGACCACGACAACCTTCTTGCCAATATGATCGCTCGATTTCCAATCCTGACCTGAGTCATCTTTCACTTCGAACGCGGGGGCGGCATCGCCAACTTTCAGGTCAACGGGCCCATCAGCGCGCGCCGAAGTGACCATTTGGGCGCAGAGCGTCGCGACGGCGACGACGGACACTGTGAATATCTGATGAAGATTTCGATTCATGGCAAGTTCCTCTCAATTAGCGTGAAATCCCACGTTGTCTGGATTTCACAGAACAATCTGTTTGCAAATAACACGAGCCGACGGACCACCCGACCTGCGCTTTGATGACGGTTTGATGAAGAATGTTCTACGTCACTGTAAGTCAGCTGGGAATTGCGAGTAGCATAAGGCTTCGGGAAATTGAGCGTCAACCAACGGATCGTCGTATGCTGTCTTCGCCTCTTGTCCGCCGGGTCCTTTGGCTGTCAGCCGCATTTAGTGTGTTCTGCCTGATTGTCCTGGGACTGGTCGGCCTGTCCGTTCCGCTGCAAGATCCCGTGTCCGTGTTGTGGTGGAGACTGCTGGTCACTCAACTGTTCCTGATTGCCATTGCGCTGCCCCTCGCCGCGCAATTGATGCACCGCTGGGTCGCGCCGGTCATCGACCTGACACGAGCGGCCCAGATTCTGTCGGAGGGAAAACACCCTAACCGCGTGGCTGCGGAATACGAAGATGAACTGGGCCAACTCACCCATGCATTCAACGAGATGGTCCAAAATGTGGAAACAAGGCACGAAGAATTGCAGCTCAGCCGCCAACAGGTGACCAGTGACAACGAGCAACTGGCGACGATCCTTGAAGCGATGGTCGAAGGGGTCATCGCCGTCGATCATGACCAGAAAATCCTGCTCGCCAATATGGCCGCGATTCAGCTCCTCGACCTGAAATCATTCAACGTTGTCGGGCGTCGAATCTGGGAAGCAATCCGCCTTCCGCAAATTCACGAGCTGATTCAACTGACACTGACCGAACATCAGCAGAAGCGGCTTGAAGTCGCCGTCCCCTGGACTTACTCGACGGTCGCCGTTGTTGCATCGCGACTACCGGGGACCCCATGTCCTGGAGTCGTGCTCGTGCTGCACGATGTTACCGAATTGCGGCGGCTGGAAAACCTGCGGCGTGAATTCGTCTCCAACGTCTCGCACGAACTGAAGACACCACTGGCAGCGATCACCGCCTATACCGAAACGCTGCTCAATGGCGCGCTCGAGGATCCAGAAGTCGCTCGAACCTTCGTCGGACGAATCGACGAACAGGGAGACAGATTAAACTCGCTGATTCTTGATTTGCTGGAACTGGCACGAATTGAATCAGGCGAGCATGTGTTTCACGTTTCGTCAGTCGAAGTCAATGATGTTCTTGCGGCCAGCATCGACGCACATCAAGCGATCGCAGAATCAAAACAACTGACACTGACATTCACCGCCAAGACTTCGCCACTGATGGGCCAGGCGGACGCCGAAGGGTTAAGAACGACAATCGATAATTTGATCGGCAATGCCATCAACTACACGCGGCCCGGAGGCGTCATCCATATCCGGTCGGGCCACGAGGGAAAATGGGTGACGTTCGAAGTCGAAGACAACGGCGTCGGGATCCCCAAAGAGCTGCAAGGACGAATCTTCGAGCGTTTCTTCCGGGTCGATCAGGCGCGATCCCGTGAAGTGGGCGGCACGGGATTGGGCTTGTCGATCGTCAAACATCTGTGCCAGGTCTTCGGTGGACACATCAAAGTCAGAAGTCAAGTCGGCGTTGGCAGCACCTTCACCGTCTATCTTGAAGCGTCGAATCTTTCGGCCTGAGGACGCAGGTCCCTGTCCATCGTGCGGACCAGATCTTCGTGTATGTATCACGGCTCGGAACTCGCCCGGTCAGAGGTTGCTCAAAACGATGGTTGCCGCTTGCTTCTCGCCCCTTCGAACTCCGCATTTCTGCGACTGCCCGCAATCATCGCACCACCGAGTGGCACACACTTCAATTCCGAATGGCCGCTTGGTCGAGGTTATTATTTGCCAGGGGCGGACTTCGCGATTTGCACCTGTCCAGTGAGGAATCGGCGATTCGTGCTCATTCGATCACCATGCGACGACCAGCGAGAATCAGCCGGTGTGGACATCGTAACCGCTTTGTCGACGCGGATTTTGGCGGAATCCGTCTGAGCGACTTGGCGACGGGATGCCGGTTTGATGAAATGCAGCTTGATTGCCGGAAAGTACAGACCAAACATTGGGTCGCGACCACACCAAACACGCGCCCGCCAAGGATTGTTGTTTCATGTCATCGACTCTCGACTCGCTCCTCGATTCTTCAGATTCCACGTTGTGGGAAGTGGCCACGAATGGCGCTGGCCCTGTTGGATCACTGCCGCTGACTGAAGATTTATTGCTCAACTCGCCCAGCGGCGATCTGTTTGGATTGACACAGAATGCCGGAATGGGTTGGAACCCCACGCAACTTTTACGCAAGCAATTCTTGATTCTCAGTACCCAGGGGGGAATTCGCGGCGAAGACGGAAAACCGATCGCCCTGGGTTACCATACCGGTCACTACGAAGTCGGCCTGCTGATGCGCGCCGCGGCGGAGGAACTGGATCGACTCGAAGCCTTGCCGTTTGCAGCCTATGTCAGTGACCCTTGTGACGGTCGCACTCAAGGCACCGTCGGGATGATGGACAGTCTGGCGTACCGCAACGACGCGGCCGTCGTGCTGAAAAGGTTGATTCGGTCATTGCCCACACGCCGCGGAGTGATCGGTGTCGCGACCTGCGACAAAGGTCTGCCCGCGATGATGCTGGCGCTCGCCGCGCAATCGACGCTTCCCTGCGTCATCGTTCCCGGCGGCGTGACGTTGCCCCCGGCACAGGGTGAAGACGCTGGTAAGGTTCAAACAATCGGTGCTCGGTTCGCCCACGGTGAGATCACTTTGGAAGAGGCAGCCGAGGCAGGTTGTCGCGCATGTGGTTCACCCGGCGGGGGGTGCCAGTTTCTGGGAACGGCGGCCACCGCACAGGTCGTTGCAGAAGCGTTCGGGATGGCGTTGCCGCATTCGGCACTGTCACCTTCGGGTCAACCGATCTGGCTTGATATCGCACGTCGATCGGCGCGAGCCGTCTTCGAAATGGAACAGCGTAAACAGACCATTCGCGACATCCTGACGCCCGACGCACTGCACAATGCGATGGTCGTGCATGCCGCGTGCGGCGGTTCGACGAACCTGCTGCTACATATTCCCGCCGTCGCCTTTGAGGCGGGACTGACGCGTCCGACTGTCGACGACTGGAGCCGAATCAATCGCCAAGTACCGCGACTCGTGGATTGCTTGCCGAACGGCCCCGTCGGACACCCAACCGTTCGCTTCTTCCTGGCGGGTGGCGTTCCGGAACTCATGCTGCACTTGAGAACGCTCGGCCTGTTGAAACTGGATGCGCTCACGGTCGCGGGACGCTCGCTCGGGGATGTCCTCGAATGGTGGGAACGTTCAGAACGTCGGCAGCGTCTGCGAGAAGTGCTGGTCAAACGTGATGGCGTCGATCCTGATACGGTCATCATGTCGCCGACGGCTGCACGTGATCGCGGACTGACAAGTACTGTGACGTTCCCGATCGGCAACATCGCTCCAGAAGGTTCGGTGATCAAGAGCACGGCGATCGACAAAAGCGTCGTCGATGCGGACGGCGTCTACCGCAAGACCGGGCCCGCCCGTGTCTTTACCTCGGAACGAGCAGCCATTGCGGCGGTCAAAGGACGTCCGCTACGTGGCGCTCCAACCGAACCAGATGGATACTCGCCAAATCTTTCACCAATCAAAGAGGGCGATGTCATCGTGTTGATGTGCCGCGGTCCGCTCGGTTGCGGGATGGAAGAGACCTATCAAATTACGTCTGCACTGCGATATCTTCCATTCGGAAAGCATGTCGCGCTAATTACGGACGCACGGTTTTCAGGTGTTTCCACGGGGGCCTGTATCGGCCATATCGGACCGGAAGCCCTGGACGGCGGGCCGATTGGCAAGTTGCGTGATGGCGACCTGATCCAGATTGAGATCGATACCCGTAACCTGACGGGGTCACTCGATTTTGTCGGGACACCCGAGCAGCGGGTGACACCTGAAGAAGGTGCGAAGATCCTTGCCGAACGCACACCTGCAGTACCGCTGCATTGTGATCCGAACCTACCCCCCGAGACTCGGCTGTGGGCTCTGCTGCAGCGCGCGGGTGGCGGCACATGGGCTGGATGCGTGTATGACGTCGACAAGATCGCGGCCGCGCTCGAAGCGGGGCTGGCACCGCGATCAGGTGGATGATCGCTCGCCGAAGAACATCGTTTTGCACTCGTTTGACCTGATGGGGATCGTCCGCGTGTAGCGCCACGAACACGTTACGTTTCCAACGAGGTCAGACACCGCAGTCCATTCCGTCGAACGTGTTTCGAGAACACGAATCAACGATCACATCGCGCGGTCGCTGGTCAATTGTACTAAGCCCCTTCGTAGAAATGACGGTTATGGCCGGAACAGTCTATCTGATCGACACGTTTTCGCTGATGTTTCAGGTGTTCCATGGAATCCCGCCGATGACCAGTCCGGCCGGATTGCCGACGAACGCCGTCTTCGGCTTCAGCCGCGATCTGATCACGATCCTCCGGGACCATAAGCCAACCTGGTTGATCTGTGCGATGGAATCACCCGGCCCGGGTGTTCGTGATTCCATCTATGCCGCTTACAAGGCGAATCGAACCGAGATGCCCGAGGATCTCCGGCCTCAGATCGAAATGCTGAAGGAAGTGATCCAGACGTTCAATATTCCGCTGATTGAACATGCCGGTTGGGAAGCAGACGATGTCATCGCAACACTGACGCGACAAGCGGTTGCCCGCGGCGACACAGTTCGCATCGTCACGAGTGACAAAGACGCTCGCCAATTGCTGGGGCCGCTCGTCCAGATTTACAATTTGCGGAAAAACACTTATCTCGACGAGTCGGGATTGCTGCTCGACTGGGGAGTCACCCCCGATCAGGTCGTGGACTTTCAATCGCTGGTTGGAGATGCCGTCGACAACGTGCCAGGAGTTCCACTGATCGGCCCTAAGAAGGCCGCGACACTGCTGCAAACTTATGGCACGCTCGAGAACGTGCTGGCCAATTCCGAACAGGTGAAAGGCGATAAGCTTAAACAGAACCTAAAAACCTATGCGGATCAAGCGCACCTCAGCCGCCAGCTGGTACGGCTGAATCAGGAATTGCCGATCGACTTTGACTGGGAAACGCTTCAGAATCCGCAGCCCGATGTCGCGGCCTTACAGGATCTATTTCGCAAGTATGGTTTCCGGCGTCTGATCGAGGATGTTCAGCAATTCGCTCCGGCCAATATTGTTCCCGCTCGCGCAACCTCATCGGCAACCTCCACTACGACACCGAAGAAACCAAAGGCGAAACTCAAAGGACAGCGATCGCTTTTTGACGACGAAGATGCAACCGAAGAACCGCCGCTTGAACCGGGCGAATCGGATACCGACCGACTTGCTGTGGACGGATCGCACCTCCCCGATTCGCCCTTGACGCCAGTCGTGGCTGCCGCGGAACGAAGCTGGAAGACCGTTGATACGCTCGACGAATTCCTGCAGTTCCTTGAGTTGCTGAAGCGTCAGACACGGTTCTGCGTGGACTTGGAAACAACACATGTCGATGCCACGCGCGCCGAAATCGTCGGCTGGGCCTTCAGTTGGGAAGGCGGCTCTGGATACTACCTGCCAGTACGAGGTCCCGCGGGAAGCGCATTGCTCGATCCAGACACCGTCGTCGAGGCGATGCGCCCGATCTTTTCGAAATCGGGGACAGAGATCGCCAACCAAAACATCAAGTACGATCTGACGGTACTCAGTCGAGTGAATCTCTCCATTCCGCTCGACCAGCTCGGCGTGGATCCGATGGTAGGCGACTATCTGCTCGATTCCGGCGCGCGATCACATAATCTGGAAGTTCTGATCAAGAAATATTTAGGACTCGACTCGATCCCGATTTCCGCATTGATCGGAACCGGCAAGCAACAGAAGAACATGATCGACATCGCCGTCGACAAAGTGGCCGAGTACGCAACAGAGGACGCGGACCTGACCTTGCGGATTGTCGACATCATCAGCGACAGGTTGAAGACCGAGGGACTTTACGACCTCTATTGGCAACTGGAACGGCCGCTGATTCCCATCCTGGCTGAAATGGAGCAAACAGGGATTCGTGTGGACGCCGACGAACTGCGCCGCCAAAGCGAAGCCCTGACGGAACGACTGGACCAGACAATCCGCGAGATTTATGAACTGGCCGGCCACGAATTCAACATCGATTCGCCAATCCAGTTGCGAAAAGTGCTGTTTGACGAACAGAAGTTGCCGGTGCGGCGAAAAACGCAGACGGGCCCCAGCACCGACCAGGAAGTGCTCGAAGAACTGGCACTGCTCCATCCCCTGCCCGCGAAGATCATGGACCACCGGCATCTGTCAAAGTTGAAGGGAACGTATCTGGATGCATTGCCAGGCCTGATTCATCCGATGACAGGTCGCATTCATTGTTCGTTCAACCAAGTCGTGGCCGCGACCGGACGCCTGAGTTCCAGCGATCCGAACTTGCAGAACATCCCAATCCGCACGATGGAAGGACGTCTGATCCGCAAAGCCTTCGTCCCCAAGGAGCAAGGATGGAAGCTGGTCTGTGCCGATTATTCTCAGATTGAACTGCGCGTCCTGGCGCACTTCTGCGGCGATCCCGCTCTGAAACAGGCCTTTGAACAAGGTGTCGATATTCACTCGGCGGTCGCCTCCGAGGTCTACGGCGTGGCGCTTGCCGACGTGGATTCCAATCAACGACGGGTCGCAAAAGCCGTGAATTTCGGCGTCATCTATGGCCAGAGCCCTTTCGGTCTCGCGGCCGTCCTGGGAATTGAGAAAGATGTCGCGGCGAAATTCATTGACGATTACTTTACCAAGTACGCCGGGGTCAAACGGTTCATTGATGAAACACTGCAGTCATGTCATGACACGGGATTTGCAAAAACCATTATGGGTCGCCGCCGCGCTATTGAGGGAATTCGGCTGCAGCGCGGCCCGAACCTGAGTATGCCGGAACGAACCGCGGTAAATTCGGTCATCCAGGGATCGGCTGCCGATCTGATCAAAAAGGCGATGATCCAAATTAGCGCCCGGTTGAAACGTGAATCGCACCCCGCCCGGATGCTGCTGCAGATTCATGACGAATTGGTCTTTGAAGCACCGGACGCGGATGTCCCTTCGTTGATTGAACTCGTAAAATATGAGATGGAGCACGCAATCACACTGGACGTGCCATTGGTCGTCGACATCGCCACGGGCGACAACTGGCTGGGCGTCGAATAGCGATCAGTGGTCGCCATCAATGATGACGCGACGTTCGCGTCTGTGAATGCAGAGAGGTCTTAAAAAAATGGGGCGGAAATCCATGATGAAGATTTCCGCCCCTTGCGGCGTAGTGCCCGGAACCGGGACCACTTGACCTGAGTTGCCCGCGTTATCCCGGGCACGACTGTTCCCCCAGCCCTTCCGCCGAACATCAACCGTGTCAGTTTTGGTTTCAATTGAACATAACCGTCGCCGTTGGCTTCGGGTGAGACGAAAGACACATGCTCAGCGACGTGATTTTCACGTCCACACCCGCATCCGCCGCATTCATTCAACCTCGATTCGTCGAGGAGCGCGATCTTTGCCCCACAACAAATACCAACCGACACCAATCCTACCTAGAATTCAAGATCAACAATGCGGCCCATGATCAGTCGCACCGTACGAACTTGCGGTTCCGTTCCCTCACCCCATGAGGCGCGAATCTCATAGATGTGAGGAATCCCCGGGATCAGTGAATCCGACTCCAGTCGCCACACCTTTCCCGTCCATTTTGATTTCAAACCCTTGGCCGTCACATCCACGTTCTCGGGAAGATAGACCTCAACCACGCCGACGCGAGGATGTTTGGTGTCTTCCAGAAGACGAGACCGACGCTTGTAGGTTTGTCCCAACGTGCCCGGCGGCGGTGCGATACCAAAGCGATCTACAACCCCGGGTACCGAAGTGATGGGTGTCCCGTCGCCATGCAACGGAACTCCATTCACTCCCGGTGCGGCTCCCCCAGAATACGGTGACAATGGGCGAGTATCCTGCTTGTACAGGTTATCGAGATACTCCTGTTCGCCGTAGTGCAGGCCCATTGGCGGACGATTCGTGGGGGCGAGTTCCGGCTGCGTCCCCAAGGGCATTGGAGCGGTGGTCACACCTGATCCGGTTGCCGGAGGAGAGGGAGTTGTCGCCGGCACCGGAACAATCGGTGTCGGCGCCAATGAAGGCGTGGGAGCAGCGGCATCAATCGGCGTCGGAGCCCCTGGTGTGGGTGTTCCAGGTGCCGCCACGGGGGCGGCTGTCGACTGAGCTTGAGCCGAGAGCAGCGTTCGACCTGCCTTCACCGGAACTCCTTGAGCCCCTAACGCCCCACTTATAGGGAGTACGAGTGCCAACCCCGCGATTAGTGTGAGTCGTGGATCATTGAGTTTCATCATGCTGCTCTCTGTTTTGGAAAATCGACGCATCGTCGCACGTATGGGGGAACGGACCAGTGGCATGACCACTTCGTCCCTGACAGGTTCACGCCCATCGCAAACAGACTCGTAGGTCTGCTCGCGGCGAGTTCATCAACGTGTCAATTCAGGATTGAAGCTCCGCCAGGCATTTCCTGCACGAACTCGCATTGGAGGACCACCACCATCGAACGCAATTCGTATCACAGGTCACATTCGAGATGAGGCGATGCTGATCACCACAACCTCGAAACTGGCTGGCGTCCATTCATGCTGACAACGAACTCTACCACTCGTGGTGCGACACGCGGGAAGGACTTGAAGACAATCGCAAAATCCATCCTTCGATTTGAGGGATCAATCCGGTACTGTCGTTGGCAGAAACTGTACCGCGCCAGACCTGTTCAGCAGACCCATTGATACTCCGCTTCGAACGATCGGGGTGCCAATTCCAACCAAGGCGAGTTTGCCGACGGCACTTCGAACGTCGCTCACATTCGCTCCGTACGGCTCAGTCCCCATTCGAATTGAACGGATCAGCAATGAACTTCGCTCGCCAGGTTTTTCGCTATGCTGGCATCTACGGATTGATCGTGATGACGCCACAGTATTTCCTGGAACACCAGGTTGGGGTGCAGGAGCCACCCGCCATCACGCACCCCGAGTTCTTCTACGGATTCCTGGGTGTCGGGATCGCCTGGCAAGTGGCCTTCATCATCATCGCTCAGTCACCAGACCGTTACCGTCCGTTGATGATCGCCGCGATGATCGAGAAATTCAGCTTTGGAATCGCCGTGCCGATTCTCTTCGCATTGGGTCGGGTCTCGGGAACCGTCTTCGGGTTCGCAATCATTGATCTGATTTTTGCGGCATTGTTCGTCGAAGCTTATCGACGAACGACTCCCAAGACTCCGCCAGCATCGTCAGCGACGGATTCATAATCCGAAATTGTATAAACTGTTCATCCTGTGTCCTTCGTTCAATCCGGAATTGGCGACGCGGTGGCCGTGAAAAATACCGTGTTCCTCTACGAGTCGTGATGAAACGAATGCATTCGATTGCGGATACGGCGAATCAAATACGCACCGCGTGCACATCAAGTACGCGTGGGACACAATCCGTCTTTGTTGCTGAACGATTGATTCGGTCAGAGCAATTCACGGGGTACATCGCCACCCGGCAGCAAATGAACCGGACGACCTGATGGATCAATCACAGCGTCACTTGGCGACAGGCCCAGCGAGCGATACACGATCGCACAGAAGTCTTCGACGCCAACCGGGCGCGTTTCTGGATAGGCCGCTTTGGCGTCGGTACTGCCAATGATCTGTCCGTGGCGATAGCCGCCCCCGGCCAATAGCACGCTTTGAGCCTGAGGCCAGTGATCGCGGCCTGCGTCCTTGTTAATGACCGGGGTTCGCCCAAACTCGCCTGCCGAGATGACGAGCGTGTCATCCAGCATGCCTCGTTCCGCAAGATCCTGAATGAGGACACCAACCGCCCGATCATGCCGTGGCATCTTGTGATCGAGCCCCCCCTTCAGATTGCCGTGATCATCCCAATATCCTGTATTCAGAGTGACAAACCGGGCACCCGCCTCGACCAGTCGTCGAGCAACGAGTGCTTGCTCGCCCCAACCATCACCGTATCGCTCGCGAATTTTCGCGTCTTCCTTCGACACGTCGAACGCCTCACGCATGCGACCCGACATCAGAATGTCGAGCGCCTGCTGATCGACATGATCCATCTGACGAAAGGTCGCATTCTGATCCAGTCGCTTCCGATAGGTATCGAACTGCGACCGCAGTTCCACGCGGTTACTGAGTGTCCCCGAAGTCAGTCCATCGACCAATCCAAAGCTCTTATGGTCTCCACTTGGCAGGCGCCCCGCTTCATCTCCATAGCTGAATTCACCATATCTGAATGGATTGTGCGCCACCCCCAGCCAGGCGCCACCGTTGAATCCAAACCCGCCGTCATTCATGTTGATCGTGGTGAGCACGCCCGGTTGTCTGGGCCCCAACAAGTGCGAGGCGACCGCGCCCATCGACGGTTGACGGGGAACGCGATCTGACCCATTCGCCCCCAGCCGTCCTGTCAACATCCAGTGTGCCGCGGCCCAGTGATCCGCATTTCCGTGCGTGAAGCTGCGAATCACGGTGCACTTATCCATGACCTTGGCCTGTTCAGGGCAAAGTTCACAGACATCCAGGCCGGGAAGAGAAGAGGCAATCGGACGATAGGGGCCACGCACTTCGGCAGGAGCCAATGGCTTCATATCGAACGTGTCGAGCTGCGACGGGCCGCCATGCTGCCAGACCAAAATCACCGAACGACTTGAAGCGTGCTTGGCACCTCGACCAGATCCGTCCGCGGCGTCGACAGCATTCTGACATCGCAACAGCGACGCCAAACTTAGCCCAAACGCTGAAAGCGAACCAACTTCAAGGAAGCGCCGACGAGAAATCCCGTCGCAGAACGTCCGCGAAACTCCCTGGTCAAATCGAAGCATTCGCAACCCTTCACCTACTGGCAAACTCAAAACGCCTCAGATCGAACAACGTATCAACCGCCCTGCATGAAGGTCAATGCGGATGAACGAAGACGGCGATTCAACGGTGGCTCACGGCCGTCCACGCCGCGTTCGGCAAAACCTGGCGCATTAAAACCTTACGTCACTCCCATCAATCACGATTCTCCTCCCTGCATACCATTCTTGGCCGCAGCAATCGCAATTGGATCACGGAACCATTTGCAATCACATAGGTTGCGACGGAGTCCCCCAACTTCACCCAACTGTCTTCGATTCGGACGTGACCGGATGGGCTTACGATCGAAATTTACTTTCCATTGCGAAAAGCGTCATATGTCATTTCAAATTATTGACTTAAGAAACGTCATAAACGTTCCTCCGAACACAATACTTAAGAAAACGACAGATTAAGGATGAATTCGTGCACCGCAATCATTAAGATTCCGAAAGGTTAAAGTAGTGCGAGCCACGCTAGGGAACGGAAACTCGGTGTTAGACACCCTGCCGAAATCGCTCGTATGGCAGGAAATGGAGACAGTAAAAGCATGGAATTGGCAAACCGAGCTCACACATCGTCGGTCCGAGCCGATCTAACGGCGGGACTTGTCGTCTTTATTGTTGCATTGCCCTTGTGCCTGGGCTTAGCAATGGCATCCAACGCTCCATTGATCGCGGGGATTCTCGCCGGGATCGTTGGCGGAATTCTGGTCGGACTCCTCAGTGGATCCCAGACCAGCGTCAGCGGTCCAGACGCAGGCTTGACGGTTATTGTCGCCGCTCAGATCGCAGCCCTCGGTTCATTCGAGGCATTCTTGCTCGCCGTCGTCGTGGCTGGTGCAATTCAAATTGTGCTCGGGATTTTGCGAGCGGGGTTTATCGCCGCTTTTTTCCCCTCGAGCGTCGTCCAGGGATTGCTCGCCGCCATTGGAGCGCTGCTGATTCTGAAGCAGATTCCTCACGTCTTGGGTCGCGACACGGACCCCGAAGGTGAGATGTCCTTCTTCCAACCTGACCATCAGAATACCTTCTCCGAAATTCTCGAACTCTTGGGTGGCATTCAACCCGGTGCGGCCGTCATTGGGCTGTGCTCATTAGCCATCCTGAAATATTGGGACCAATCAAAGCCGCTCAGACGAACGGGAATCCCGGGCCCTCTGGTGGTGGTGATACTTGGGATTCTGATGGGCCAGGTGTTCGGACAACTCGGCGATTTTTGGGCCATTGCCGACAGCCACATGGTTCAGGTTCCTGTCGCGGCCAGTTACGCGGGCTTCTTCCAGTTCCTGCGTTCACCCGACTTCACCCAGTGGACCAATCCCGCGGTCTATCAAGCCGGCCTGACCATTGCGATTGCGGCCTCGCTCGGAACGCTCCTGAATCTGGAAGCCGTCGACCGGGTGGATCCGCTTCACCGAAATTCCCCTCCCAGCCGTGAACTTCTCGCACAGGGAGTCGGAAATCTGACACTTGGATTGATCGGAGGAATTCCAGTCACATCCGTCATCGTCCGCAGCTCCGTGAATATCAATGCGGGAGGAAAGACGAAACTCTCGGCCATATTCCACGGCATTCTCATGCTGGTTTGCGTGGTCGTTTTCCCACGATATCTCAACTTTATTCCACTGTCATGCCTCGCCGCGATCCTGTTGATCACGGGGTCGAAGCTGGTCAGTCCGCAGATTATCAAGCAGATGTGGAAACAAGGACGATATCAGTTCGTCCCATTCGTCGTGACGATGCTGGCCATCATCCTGACCAATCTGGTCACGGGAATCCTCATCGGATTGGCCGTCAGCGTCGCCTTCATTCTGAACAGTAACCTGCGACGTCCCATCCGTCGAATTGTCGAAAAGCATCTCGGCGGGGAAGTCCTTCGCATCGTGCTGGGAAACCAGGTCAGCTTTCTCAACCGCGCAGCGCTGGAAAAGATCCTGAACGATCTGCCCGCTGGAACGCACGTCTTACTGGATGCGGAAACGACGGATTACATCGACCCCGATGTTTCTGCGTTAATCCGCGAATTCAAGGACCATGCCGCTCCAATTCGCGGCATCCAAGTGAGCGTTCGGGGTTTTCAGGAGAAGTATCATCTGCAGGACGAAATTCAGTTCGTGGATTACTCAACGCGGCAATTGCAGGAGCAACTAACTTCGACGCAGGTCCTGCAGATCCTGAAAGAGGGCAATCTGCGATTCCTGACCGGACAACGATTGACGCGTGACTATGGTCGTCAGTTGCACGCAACATCCCAAGCACAGAACCCGATTGCGATCGTGCTCAGTTGTATCGATTCGCGAACTCCGGCAGAGATCGTCTTTGACTTGGGTATTGGCGACATCTTCAGCGTCCGCGTGGCAGGCAATGTCATCAGTCCAAAGGTCCTTGGGAGTCTGGAATATGCTTCCCGGGTCGTCGGTTCAAAACTGATTGTCGTCATGGGACACACCCGCTGCGGGGCGGTCACAGCGGCAGTCAACCTGTCGAGTTCAACGGAGACCGTCGAACAGGCAACGGGTTGTCAGCACCTGCAACCGATCATTCAAGACATCCAGCAATCGATCGATCCAACAATGTCGATCCATTACGAACAGGCGACACCCGACGAGAAAACGACCATGGTCGAGACAGTGGCGATCCGCAACGTCGAACGCAGCGTCGAAAAGATCCTTCAGGAAAGCCAGACGATCAGCAAGTTGGTCGACGAAGGACGCGTCGCGGTGGTGGGTGCAATCTTCGACGTCCGAACGGGGAAGATTCACTTCCTGAATAGTGCCGCCACATCGCAACACACCACGCCGGAACCGGCATTGACCGAGTAGTTCTTCATCGTGGCAAGCGAAATCACGTTGAGCACGGCGTGACGGCTTCCAGCGATGCCGTGCTCGACGTGACAGTCGTATTGTGTTTCCTCGGAAGGTCAATGCCGCGGCACGTCACAACATCGTGTTCCCATGACGCATGATCAACAGGTTCCCACGCAGTACCTCATCGTTCCTGGCCATCAAAATCGTTCACGGCCATCAATTATTGGGAAGGATCAGATGTGACTTGGGATGATTCGCAAAGGGCCAGTCACCTGGTTGATAGGCGACATTCAGTTCCGGAGTCTCGAATCGTTGATGCGACTCAGCAAGGCTATGCATGGCACGATCCAGCACGCCAGTGGTCAGCAGAGTTCGCTCGACTGGAGAGACGGCCCGGCCCGTTCGGATTGTCTGTTCGAAGGCATCGACCAAGTATGCAAAATGGCCGTAAGGCGGACCGGGCTGCAACGCGAACAGCGTGGCGAGGGGTTCCGGACGTCCTTTCAGCTTGACCGCCGCCGCGAACTGCGAAGCGAGCCCTTCGGCAATGAGGGTCGCGGACTTCAATCCGTCGCGGTGTTCGACAAGATATGCCGCGGAGTTCGGATTGTTCCTCCACGTGTCATTGTCTTTCGGAGCGCCCGGAAGAACCTTCAATGCCGCTTCGAACAGTTCCCGCGACCAACGCCCATCGTGCTCTGCCTGTTGAATGCCGTCACCTTGAACGGCCTGCACCGACGAAACACCGGTTTCTCCGCCGCGGCGGCGTTCGATTAAGCTTTGCAGCGCTTCGAGCGCGTGGTACCCGTACGCCTCGAGGCCACCGTAACCAACCCCAACCGCAGCCTCGATCTCACATCCAAGAGGTAAATCCAGTACCGGTTGTCTCCATGCCAAAGGAACGGACGACCCCGCCAGAAATGGGAAATTCATCGCACGCGCGGTCTCGTACATCGCGAGAGCTTCATCCCATCGATACGACAGGTGCTTGTCGTTAAAGACGGGCACAGCTTTTCCGCAGCGGCGGAAGGTTGCCACAATTTCGTCGAAGAAACGCTTTCGAGGATACATGTGTTGTTTGGTGTCTGGTGTGTAGGGATAGATCCCATGCTCACCGACACTCAAGACTCCCGCGACCTGAACTTCATTGGTCCCCAAGGTCACCGCATCGTCGATCGACGATGCCAATCGAAAACCATATTTCTGAGCAAGCGGGCGGCACAGATCTTTCGCTGCGAACTGATCCGTAAAGACAGAAACGAGCTTTAGACCAGGGCCAGGCCCACCATCTTGGCGGTATCCCTCGAGAATCTTGCCCAGAATCACATCGGCGTGACTTGCGGTTCTGTATTCCGTGATCACACCCGCGACGGGCAACGGTTCGGCTTCCTTCGCCATCGCACGGATCGGCCAAAGTAGCGCGCCCGGCACCATCGCACCAAGCCCCGCAGCGGCCGCCGACTTCAATACCTTGCGCCGATTCAGATGCAACATGTCGGTTGTTCCCATACTGCGACCACGCACATTTCAAAAAACATTCGGATGCCGCGTCACAAGGTGTCTACCGCAAAGCGCCGGCACTTCCGTAGAATCTTGAGCATAAGGCGATCAATCCTCATGTCAATTTCCAGCCATTGTTTCGCGAGCAATCCATTCAAGGTTCATCACGAGGCAAGGGAATCAAGCACTTCTCCAGTTGAGGTCAGTCGATGCAATGGAATCTTCGGCGATGGCTGCCAATTGTGACTTTGGCGATCTGCAGTACTGCCATTGCGACATCCTCAGCAGCCGAGCCTGATACAGCAAGAACGCCGAAGTACCTGATCGGCTACATGGGTGTCGGAGGCAATGGGACCGAGGTCGCACATGTCCTGGGCTTCATTTGTCCTGATGGATCGGGCGAGAGATACCCGGACTTCGGGCACCCCGAACAAAAGAGTTGGGTATTTGGTCCCCTGTTCGCGGACGGACGCAGAATCGTGCTGTGCAGTTACGAAGATGTCGATCGCACGAAAGTTCGCTCGGGAAAAGTGGTCACACATGACTGGATCTACGACCTGATCACAGGCCAATTGATTCCGGCGCTCGAGAAACATCGCCCGGCCGACCAAATGCGTCCCTATCATTTGCTACCTGGAGACCAGCGCGTCATTGAGACCGCCTATATTGGCAACGAAGAACGAATCTTTATCAAGGATCTGGATGGCGGGAATTCCGAAGAGCTCACAACCGAGGGTGGCGGATTTCACTATGCGCTGTCGCTTAGTCATGATGCACGCCGGCTGGCATGCCATGTCACCGGAGGACTGCCAAGCTTCTACAATCCAGGATTCTACTCGATCAACGTCTTCGATCTGCAGTCGAAGAAACGAGTCCTCGTCGCGGGCCAGACGGAGCATCTCTACTTTGGGCCACAGTGGTCACCTGATGATCGCCAGTTGGCTTACCTGGATTGCCAGGCCGTGAAAGATCCAGCACACTTTCGTGCGGACCTGTGTGTCGGACAGGCTGACGGTTCCGGCAACCGCGTCATCACCCAGGGACAGCCACACTGGTTTGGAACACCGTTTGGATCGAACATGACGGAATGGGCCCCCGATGGCAAAACGGTGACGTTCACGCGGCTTCGATCCCATTCGACGCGCGACATGGCACAAGGGGGCGCTCAAATCTGCCTGCTGAATCCATCGACCGGAGACATCAAGGAATTAACCCCTGCGGAAGAGGGAACTTGGGACTATCGTGCCACGTGGCATCCTGATGGGCATCAGATCGCCTTCGCGCGAGTCCGCCAAAAGGGGCCTCGCACTCTCTGGATTATGGATGCGGATGGCTCCAATCCCAAACCTCTAACTGAGGGCTATCATCATAAAGGCGCCGACCATTTCCGCTGGCTGCGTGTCGACGACGCCGTTCGTTGATGCACAAGACCTCTGTCGATCGTATTCGTATCGGCGGCCTCGTCGGAGCGCCGTCCATAAACCTAATAGTCTGACTCAGACACCGAGATTCGCCTGGTGAAACTGCCGATTCGCGACCAGATTCTTTGGCCACTGCTGGGACTGCTGCTCGTTGCAGTGGCGGCAAACGCCTTGTTTTCGGCCTGGTGGATTTCCGCACGGAACCGTCAGGCTCTCGAAGCACGACAACGTCAGATTTTCGGCGTTCTGGACGACGCGAGTTTTCCACTCTCGACGAACGTGATGGCCAAACTGCGGCAACTCACCGGCGATGAGTTCCTGATCTGGGACACGGTTCAACGGCAAGTCATGGTGGGAACGCTGCAGTTGCCGGAAGCCACTGACCGCAACCTGATCGAGAGTTTGGATTCCGTTCCCGAAGGAGAACCTCAACGACGCACGATTTTGGACAAAACATACCTCGTCCGTGCAAGTCGCCTTCGAGGAGCCTCATTGACACGTCTGCTGATTCTCACACCGGACGATCGTGTGCGCGACGCCGCTCGCGAAGCCGCCTGGGTTCCACTGGCAATCGGGTTCGCGACAATCGTTCTTTCGATCCCAATGACGATCCTGCTTGCATCGAGTTGGGCCCGACGAATTCATTCGATCGAGCAACATGTCGTTTCGATCGCAGATGGAGAATTTGGGCTCCAGATGAAAGCGGGACCAATCGACGACGAGGTGTCTCGATTGGTCGCCAGCATCAATTCGATGAGCCGCCAGTTGAGCGCCATGCGAGAGCAACTCATTCAGGGCGAACGAACACGTCTCGTTGCACAATTGGCAGCAGGGTTCGCACACCAGCTTCGAAATGGATTGGCAGGGGCAAAACTAGCCATCCAACTACATGAAAGCCGCTGCTCACTGGCCGATGAAACGAGTCTGAAAGTGGCTCGAAATCAATTGGCGCTCGTCGAGGAAGAAGTCCGTGGCCTGCTCTCGTTGGGAAAAAGCGATATCCGCCCCCCGTCGCCCGTTGATTTAATCGACCTGCTGGATGTCGTCCACAGCCTGGTATCGCTGACCTGCGATCACCAGGGCGTGACCTTGGCCATGGACTCGGAAGATCAAGCGCCTCCAGTCATGGGACATTCGGAAGGATTGCGAGCCGCCATCCTGAACCTGACCTTGAATGCGATCGACGCCGCGGGGCCAGGTGGGCATGTCTGGTTGACATTGAAGACCATTGGTGGGCAAAACATGCTATGGATCGAAGATGATGGAGCAGGGCCGCCACCCGAAATCGCCGCGTCACTCTTCGATTCGTTCGTGACCTCGAAACCTGAAGGAATCGGACTGGGACTCACTGTCGCCACCACCGTGATTCAGGCCCACCACGGGAATCTCAACTGGAAACGCGTGGGCGCACGTACGCGATTTGAATTGATACTGCCGATTGCGGCCCCCGTTGGAGAAAGCGCACTGACATGAGCCGGATCTTAATTATCGACGATGAACCAGCCATTTGCTGGAGCTTGAAAGAGCGACTTGCTGACCAGGGGCATGACGTACGAATTGCAGCGTCTGTCGAACGTGCCGAGCAGGTTCTGAACGACTTCTCACCCGAAGTGATCACGTTGGATGTCCGATTACCGGGCCAGGATGGCCTTTCGGCGATCCCAGAGTTTCGCGAGCGCCTGCCGGAGACCCCGATTGTCATCATGACGGCATTCGGCGATCTACAGACCGTGGTCGATGCCATGAGCCGAGGTGCGTTCGAGTACCTTGTCAAACCATTTGAACTGCCCGAGTTTCTGTCGGTTGTCTCTCGTGCGCTCCAGTCACGGGCACTCGGAGCCAAGCCAGCCGTCAGCATTGTCACTGGTGATCAGATGGTCGGCCGCGGTCCCGCAATGCAGGCCGTCTTCAAACAGATCGCGCTCGTCGCTCCGACAGAATTTCCGGTGCTGATTACTGGTGAAACCGGAACCGGAAAAGAACTTGTCGCGGAAGCCATCCACCGCCACAGCCAACGTCGCACAGGCCCTTTCTTACGTGTGAGCCTCGCCAGCCTCAGCCCCAGCGTGATCGAGAGCGAGCTGTTTGGCCACGTGAAGGGGGCCTTCACAGGTGCCGTTGAAAACCGACCGGGCCTGTTCGATCTGGCCGAGAATGGGACAATCTTTCTCGACGAGATCGGCGAGACACCCTTGCCGATTCAGGTCAAGCTGCTGCGCGTCCTCGAATCACGCTGCTTCACCCGTGTCGGATCGGGAGAGGAGCGCACCACGAACGCTCGGCTTGTCGCGGCAACCAACCGAGACCTGACGTCCATGATCGCAGACGACTTGTTCCGAGACGACTTGTATCACCGACTGAAAGTTTTTGCATTTGAGCTTCCCCCGCTGCGCGCTCGACGAGAAGACCTGAAGCCACTCGTTGAATACTTCCTCTCGAGACATGGGTCCTCGGCGATCGCCTCGCTGACCGACGAGTTCTGGCAGGCGATCGAACAGCGCCCCTGGAACGGCAATGTCCGTGAGCTTCGCAACGCAATTGATCATGCCGTCGTCTTGTCGCGCGGTGGCCCTCTGATGACGGAACATCTGCCGCCCGCCATCGGCCCTGTCTCGACCATGGTCAATCCGGGCAAACAATTGGGCGTGGCGGTTGCGGACTGGGTGCAGCAGCAGTTGTCCGAATCCAGCGAGCAATCCACGACCGATCTATACCGGCGGTTTTTGAATGTTGCCGAATCGGCGCTGTTTAGTGAAATCCTGACCCGAACGCAGCAGAACCGCAGTGCTGCGGCGAAATTACTGGGACTCGACCGCGCCACGTTGAGAACCAAACTGGGTGCCAATGCCTCGTAACCGACAAGGACTAGACCAGATGAAACGCCTCGGATCTCTGTCGATGTCAATCGGATTCTGGTTGGCCATGACCGTCACGAGTTTGGCCGCCCCCCCGCCAAATCTCGTGATCTTCCTCGCGGATGACGCCGGATGGGGAGACTACAGCCACTCAGGCAATCAACAGGTTTCCACACCGAACATCGATTCGATCGCCAAAGGCGGAGTTTCGCTTGATCGCTTTTTCGTCTGCCCGGTGTGTGCCCCGACACGAGCCGAATTCCTGACGGGACGCTATCATCCGCGCGGCGGCGTACGCGGCGTCTCCACCGGTCTTGAACGCCTGGATCTCGACGAAAAAACGCTCGCTGACGCCTTTCAAGCAGCCGGA
Source organism: Schlesneria paludicola DSM 18645 (assembly GCF_000255655.1). Taxonomy (NCBI): domain Bacteria; kingdom Pseudomonadati; phylum Planctomycetota; class Planctomycetia; order Planctomycetales; family Planctomycetaceae; genus Schlesneria; species Schlesneria paludicola. Next base: position 606,601 of record NZ_JH636435.1, read on the forward strand.
TACGCGACCGGAGCGTTTGGAAAGTGGCACAACGGCAGCCAGTGGCCCTACCACCCAACGGCACGCGGATTCGATGAATATTTCGGCTACACCGCAGGTCACTGGGGCGAATACTTCGATGCCCCGCTCGAAGACCATGGGGAGATGGTCCGCACAAAAGGATATATCGTCGATGTCTGCACCGACCGTGCCCTTCAGTTCATTGATGCCCATCAGCAGAAGCCGTTCCTCTGCTATGTGCCGTTTACAACACCACACTCACCCTGGGCAGCTCCAGAAAGCGATTGGATGCGATTTCGGGATCGGCCATTGAGTCAATTGGCATCCGAGCCCGATCAAGAAGTTCCAGAGCACACGCGTTGTGCATTGGCCATGATCGAGAACCAGGATCGGAACGTCGGGCGCGTTCTGACGCGGCTGCACGAACTGAAACTGGATGACAATACGATCGTGATCTACTTCTCCGACAACGGCCCCAATACCATGCGTTGGAATGGCGGTATGAAGGGAAAGAAGGGAGGTACTGACGAAGGAGGTGTCCGCAGCGTCTGCTACCTGAAATGGCCCGCACGATTACCAGCCGGACTCACGATCTCACAGATTTCCGGTGCCATTGATCTCTTGCCGACGCTGACGGCGCTCGCAGGCGTGACGCGTGTCGGTGATAAGCCGCTCGACGGCCGAGACCTCAGTCCGCTGCTGCTGAACCAATCCGTCGATTGGCCCGATCGCCCGATTTTTTCGACATGGGCAGGAAAAGTCAGCGTACGGACACAGCATTTTCGTCTCGACGATCAAGGTCAGCTGTTCGACATGCTGGCTGATCCCGGTCAACGCACACCGATCCAAGATCACGAGACGACGGCCAAGTTGACAACGGCGGTCGAAGAATGGAAGCGGACGGTGCTCAACAAAACAAAGCCGCTTGAGAACTCGACAGGCGGTGCAATCGCCAACTCCACCGCCGGCCGAAAGGGGATCAGCAACAACTCGGTTGATCCACGGCCGATTCCAGTGGGCTATCACAAGTTTCCGCTCACGATGCTTCCCGCGCGGGACGGTGAACCGCGCGGACAAGTGAAACGCAGCAGTTCGGCCCCCAATTGCTCGTACTTCATCAATTGGACCTCCACGTCGGACAGCCTGGTCTGGATGCTGAACGTGAACACCACCGGCAAATATGAGGTGACGATCGACTATACCTGTCCCGAATCCGATGTGGGTTCCCAAATCGAACTGAACTGCGGCACGAATCGACTTTCTGGTCAGGTCAGCCCAGGTTGGGACCCGCCACTCTATACGAATCAGGACACATTGCCGCGGCCTACAGGCGAATCACAAATGAAGGACTTTCGATCCCTGCGCGTTGGGATTCTGCACCTTGACCAGGGACAGGCACCGCTGATCCTGCGCGCCACCGAGATTCCCGGGAAAACGGTGATGGACGTACGTCGCGTCAACCTGCGGCTTCTGCCCGCGAATGGATCATGACGTGCAAAATCTTCGTTCGACGCAAGTTCGATCCCACGAAGTTCTTCCCTTTCATGGAAGTCTCGCGTAGAGTTCCTGAAGTGGCGTTGTTTCCGCAATTGGCACAGACCATGCGGAATGACAAGGCGGTCGCTGGTCGAATTGTCATCGATTGCAGCAGCGACCGCAAACACGAGATGAATCGATACGGTCAAATCAGAATTGAGTCGCGGAGAAAGTCTGAGGGTTTCGTCATGCGACATGCGATGATACTGGTGCTCGCGTTGTGTTCGGTTCTGATTGCGATCGACACGGCGCATGCGGACCGGAAGGACCCCAAATTAAAATTGGCGGCGCGCAAAGGACTCGACTGGCTGGTGGGCGAGCAGCACCGCAGTGGGTACTGGGAAGCCAACCAAAGCCAGTACCGCGTCGCGATGACGGCTCTCGCCGGAAATGCGATGCTGTGCGAAGGATCGACGACCACTCGGGGACGTTATTCAAAATCGATTGCTGCCGCGGTCGACTACCTGATCGACGCCTCACAGCCTAACGGTTTGATTGGATACAAGCACGACTTCCACTACACCTACGGTCATGGATTCTCGATGCTGTTTCTCTCGCAGGTATTCGGTGAGGAAGAGAACAGTCAACGGCGCGAGAAATTGCGAGAAGTTTTGACGAAGGCCGTTCAGTTTTGCGGGGAAGCTCAAACACCCGATGGGGGCTGGGGCTATGTTTCTGCTAAGGATGGCAACAACTTCGACGAGGGATCAACCTGCGTAACTCAGGTTCAAGGTCTGCGTGCGTGCCGCAATGCGGGCATCCCCGTACCCAAGGAAGTCGTCGACAAGGCGATCGAGTACATTCGCAAATGCCTATCCGCGGATGGCGGTGTTCAATACAGTTTGCGGAATGCCAGCGGTTCGCGTCCACCCATTACCGCCGCGGCAATCGCCTGCCTGTTTAGTTCGGGCGAGTATGAGAATGATCTCGCGAAGAAGTTACTGAAATATTGCGAGAAGAACATTGAGGGCAATTCGAGTCAGTCTCAAATGGGTGGGCACTGGCACTACACTCATTTCTACTACTCTCAGGTTCAGTATCGACTGGGCGACGACAAATGGAACAAGTACTTTAACACAATCAGCAAACAGATCCTGGCACAGCAGAACGCGAATGGATCATGGAAGGAAGGTCACGTTGGCGCCGTTTATGTGACGGCCATCAACTCGACCATCCTGCTGATCGATAACGGTTATCTGCCGATTTACCAGCGATAGACGAATCAAATCGGAGACAACAACAATGTCTGAATCACATCCAGATGCGAATATTCCTCCCGTTGAACGTGTCAAACAAGAAGTCGACCGCTGGCTTGAAGCCGTGCGGACGACAGGTGAGCGTGCGATGGAAACATTGGGGCTGTCGGGCGTGAATCGCCCAACCGTCCCCGCCGTCGATATTATCGAGTTCGTCGACAGGGTCGTCGTATTGATCGACTTGCCCGGGGTCTCGGCAGAAATGGTCGAGCTGAACATCGCAGGAAACATGCTGATCGTCGCGGCCAATCGTACGCGTCAGGATTTTGCATCTGACGCGCGCGTGCACTTGCGAGAACGTTTTGTCGGCACCTTTCAACGCTCCATTCCGATTCCCGCGACGATCAACGAAGAGGCCATTAGCGCCGAAACGCGAAATGGTTTGCTGACCGTGACGCTGAAGAAAACGATGCCGACCCCAGGACGATCGATTCCCGTCTCAACAGGAAATGGGGCTTCTGGCGCGATGTAATCGCGTTTGCGCTGTCCTGAACGAAAATCGCAATGCATCGGTGGATACAGATGTCTCAGATGGAACGCGCGACAAGCCGGAATGGCAACATTCAGGATCTCGAAAACGGATTGTCGGGCTGACTTGACTTCGCGGCGCGGAAGTCGATACTGAGCATTCCAGCGGTGAGACGCTACCTCTTCTGCGGCGGGATGACCATGAACCGGGTCAGGCCGTAACTGGAGCAGCCATAAGTGTGATTCTTGGGTGCGGAAGGGGTGGCGTTCCACCGCTGCTATCTTTGGTAGCCCGGCAACACAATCGGAATAACTGGCCGATTCGGGCACTCCACATTCGTTCTGGGTCACATTCTCCTGCGTGCGGACACGGTCCCCACAACCGAATGAACTGACCTCTCAGATTCAAAGTGTTCCGACATGTTCGAGCATCCCTCTGATCCACTTCAACCGCATGCCCGCTGGATGCACGAAGCGATGGAGATGGCTCGTCAGGCATTCGACGAGGGCGAAGTACCGATCGGAGCGGTGATCGTTCATCAGGACCGGATCATCGCCGCCGCCGGGAATCAGCGTGAGCAACTGAAAGATCCGACGGCTCATGCCGAAATGATCGCCATCACACAGGCCGCCGAAGCGATGGGATCGTGGCGACTGCTCGATTGCGCGCTTTACTGCACGCTGGAACCATGTCCGATGTGTGCCGGCGCTATCGTTCAGGCGCGGATTCCCACGGTCGTGTACGGCACGACCGATCCGAAGGCCGGTGCCTGTCATACGTTGTTCCAGATTACGAACGACCCACGATTGAATCACCGGGCCACGGTGCTGGGCGGCGTGATGCAAGACGACTGCCGTGAGATCCTGCAGGAATTCTTCGCCCAGCAGCGCGCTTTGGGAAAGAAGTAATTTCACGCCTGGGTCTCATAGGTCGATTAGCCAAGGGAAGTGCGGGAATCCGCGAGCAATCCCGCAGTCCGCACCGCCTCGAGAAATCCCGCCGCCTGCGCTCGCCCCTTCCAGGCAATATCAAACGCGGTGCCATGGCTGGGACTTGTTCGAACGATCGGCAAGCCCAAGGTCACGTTGACGGCCGTCTCGAATCCAATCAGCTTGAGGGCGATGTGACCTTGATCATGGTACATCGCCGCCACTCCATCAAATTCACCTCGAACCGCACGTCGAAGCAACGCATCGGCCGGAATCGGTCCCGTTGCGTCGATTCCGAGCTGTCGGGCGGCCTCGACTGCGGGTTGAATCAACGTCAACTCTTCGTCCCCGAACAGCCCGCTTTCACCAGCATGCGGGTTGAGGGCACAGACACCAACGCGCGGTGAAGGACAACCAATCCGTTTCAGAAAATTCGCAATCAACTGAATCGTTTCACGAATATGGACGGTGCTGAGTAATCCCGGCACGCTGCGGATGGATGTGTGCAAGGTCACATGCGCCACCCCCAGGCCGTACGGACTCCGCACGGAATCGCCTGGCGGCAGATACAACATCATCGCAAATTCGCGAACACCACATTCCAAGGCCAGAATCTCGGTATGACCGGGAAACTCGAGCCCCGCCGCATGCAGTGCGGCCTTGTTAAGTGGTGCGGTCGTAATGGCGTCAATTTCGTTCCTGAGCGCCGCACGCGTCGCTGCGACGAGATAATCATAGGCAGCTCGTCCTGCCCGGGCGTCCAGTTGCCCTACAGGTACATTCGCCGCATCGTCGTTCGAGGGATTCCAGCAGGGGACCTGAGACGACTCCCAATTGACTCGGCTCAGACCGTCGACTTCCACCAGATCGAGTTCGCTTCCGATCAAGGCGCAGGCCCGACGCATCACCGCCGGGTGACCGACGACCAGTGGGGCACATTCCGCGCGAAGCCGCTTGTCCATCAACGCCTTGGCAACGACTTCCGGTCCAATCCCGGCCACGTCTCCGATTGTCAGTGCGATCCGTGGCTTCCTCGGCGGCATCATTTTCCCTCGACAGCACTCTGGCTTCGTTCCATGAAATCTTCGTTTAACCGCGACTCGACGAGGAACGCGTTCTTCAAACCCGTCGCCATCATAGCCCCCTCGAACGCTGTCGCCTGCCGCTCCAGGTTAAACGAAACGGCCATTATGATGCATGCACTGTTTCACGATTTTTCTTAACGAACTGTCTCGCGAATTTCTATTCGATCAGTCCAGTTGTCCCGCGACATATGCTGCGGCGGTATCGTAGAAGTCGAAGAATTCCACAATACAACCATCCCGAAAACGGTAGACATCCGCCTTGGCCGATTCCGCCGTCTTTCCGGTCAGGCGGCTACGAAACGCACAGCGTCCCAGCATCACAACGCGGTCACCCTGAGCGACAAATTCTTCCGCGGTGAAATGAACCATCTCCCAACTCGCCTTCAATCCCGCAAAGTAATCCTCCGCCTGGCTCTTGCCGTGAACGGCCTTTGTGAACTCCATCGACGGATGGCTACTGGCCAGAGACGTCATCTTGACATCATCCGCCATCAGATCGAGCCAGTGTTGTGACGATTCACCGCGCGAGTCATTCCACATTTTGTAGGCAACTCGCAGTTTCCGAACGTTCTCTTCTGCATCGCTCATTGCCGCCCCTTCGCATCAGACCGGACCACGAAACACCAATCACAGACACGTCGTCTGATTCATGATTGCGAAAGCATATTCACACAGGCAAAAAAACTAAACATAAATTCAGTAACAATTGAAGTGCCTCGACCGATGCCATTCCGTCGGCACAGGGGCCGCACCAACGTATCTTCGTCAGGCCTTGGCCTTGCCACAGCATGAAGGCGTGCAGCGAACGCCAAGTCAGATCGGACCAGTCTCTTGGTTCGGATGAGGGAATGATCGCCCCAATGCCCCCTCGACACCGCTACAGTGGCATCGTGGGATCGGACTCAAGATCAGGGTAGGGCGCATGAGGATAGTCAACGGGCCGATAGCCGATAGCAAGCTCCGGAGTGAGCAGCTTTTCTTGGTTCTGAACGCGTGACGTGAGGGCCCGATCCAGAATTCCAGCAGTCAGCAGCGAGCGTTCGACCGGATAGCTGACTTTTCCCGTGTGCACCATTCGCTCAATTCCTTTCAGCAGATAGGCAAAGTGCGGATAGTGCGGCTCTTTTCGCTCTTCGAATCGAGTCGCCAGGATTTGAGGCTGTCCTTTCAGTTTGATGCCAACGGCGGTCGCCCCGGCAACTCCTGGCAGCATAAAGATACTGCCAATCAGACCATCGAGATATTCAAACAAGAACAGTGACGGCTTCTCGCACTGGCGGACTTTTCCGGGATCGCTGGTCGTCAGTTTCAGCGCTGCCTCGAACGCATCCTTGGAAACGATGCCATCATCCAGGGCCTTCCAAACCGCATCACCCTCGCGATACTGGACCCATTTCACTCCTGATTCTGCCCCGCGACGGCGTTCAACCAGACATTGATAGGCTTCGAGCGCATGGAATCCGTAAATATCGAGCCCCGAGTACCCGATCCCGACCGCGGACTCAATCTCGCCACCAACAGGGATGGAGATTTCCGGATCTCGAAATGTGACGGCAAGCGACGAGCCTGCCATGAATGGGATCTTCATCTCCCGGGCGCGCTCATACATCCATTTGGCATCCGCCCAGACGGGCCCCGGATGTTTGTCGTTGAACACAGGTACGACACGTCCGTACTTCTGAAACGTATCGGCGATTCCATCGAAGAATCGACGTCGGGGATACAGATGCTGTTCCTTCTCGTTCCACGGATAGTCTCCGTGCTCTCCGATGCTGATGACCCCATCCACAGGAATCGACTTTCCGCCGACCGTGATCGCGCTTTCAATGGAATCAAAAATCGGCACATTGTGCTTCTTCGACATCGGACGGGCCAGGTCACGTGGCGAGAACTGGTCGACATACATTGAGGCCAATCGCAGGGCCGGCCCCTTTCCGCCGTCTTGCTTCCATCCTTCCATAATCTTGCCAAGCAGCACGTCCGCATGAAGTCCCGTCTCATAGGCCGTAATCACGGCCGCGACCAATTTCGGCTTCGGCGGTTCGGCGGCGATCGCACTGGTCTTCGGCAGTCCACTCCAGACAGCCGCGGCCACAGCACTATTCAACCACGCTCGACGGGATAGCACGCAATTCTCGTTCAATGGACTCTCCACCTTCATCAAGGCACATTACGAAATCAGACCGACCCTCATGGTCGGGACGGCCACCAAATTCTGATACCGCGAACTCAACACCCTTCGCTCGTCGTGCACAACCTGTTATTTCAAGTGCGAAAGATACTCGACCAAGTCCGCCAGTTGTTGTGCAGTCATGTCGCGAAACAGCGAATCGGGCATCAATGACTGTCCCTGCGGCACCAACTGCTCGATCGTTTTCACCGGGATTTTTACAACCTTGTCCTGTGCATCTTTCAGCACGACTTCCTGATCGTCCTGATGAACCAACAACCCCGTCAGCAGTCGACCATCATCCAGTTCTGCCAGATACGTGACAAACTTCGGATCAATTCGCTTCGAAGGCTCGAGAATGCTTTCCAGGATTTCTGGCCGCGACAACTTCTTTCCAATCGTCGTCAGATCGGGGCCAACCTGTTTTCCCTCAGTCTGCACACGGTGGCAGTTCTTGCACGAGACGCCCGTGGCTTCAAAAAAGAAACGCTTTCCATTGTCGGCGTCACCTGTCAGAGCAAGAATCTGCTTCGGGTTCGCAGCGGTCCCAATGCGTTTGATTCGTTGTTCCGGCGGCAGGAACCGCTCGAAAAGATCTCGGACCGTCGATTCGGGATGCTTGGCCCCGGCGTCAACGACGATGGCCACCAGCGAAGATGGCAACTGACGTTGGTCGATCGCGCGAAGCAGCATCAGCGCACCACTGGTCGAAGACAGTAATTGATTCGCCACTGATATCGGATCATGTGACGCACTAACCTGACACAATCGTTGCAACTGCGACGACTCTTCACGTCGAAGGTTAACCGCGATGTCGTCCCCGATCGCCGGTTTTGCCAGATCGCGTGGCAACTGATGAATCCAATCATGAATCAACGCGATTCCCTCGTGATCCAGCTCGGACGAACCGAGATGCGGCATGCGACCGTTGCCTTGTTTTGACATCCGATAATAGAGCACAGATCGAAACGGATCGCCGGGCGCGATCACTTGTGCGGCATGAATACCGAAAGTGCCCTGGGTCGGCCGGACACCAATCATGTTCGTCTTTTCGAGCGGCAGGTCGTGATGCATGTGGGATAAGACGGCTCCCCCGGCATGCAGGCGGTGACAATGCGCGCAGTTCACTTGGAGATAGGCCCGCGCCCGAGCCATCAAATCCGCCGAAACATCCCGAGGATTCACCAGTGCAGGGAACGCGGACGGCGTTTCTGGCTTTACGATGAAACCTGACTGAATCAACGACTCGAACTGTGATGGGCCGGTGCCACGATAATCCGTTGAATGCTCAAGTTGGACAGGGCTGAATCCCAGAACGGGGCCAGACCATTTGTTGTGGCATCGCTGGCATTCCGCGCGGCTGGCGAAGCGCCAGCTTTGCTGTCGCAGCTGTCCAGGACTTGATGGATCGTCGACTTTCAGCCTGCGTTCCGAGCCAACGGCATTCAACAACGTGGCATCGGTCTGCTCATCATTCCACTGATAAGTGTAGGGCATCCATTCCGCCCCATCAAAATGTAGGATCTGAGTTTCGATCCGCTGCAATGCCTTGGAACCATTTCCCGCAGTTGGCAGCGAAAGCGTTTTGACGAAGACCGAATCCTTGGGATATTTCCAGTGGGGTGCGGAGGGAGTGATCGTCCCTGAATCGGGAATCGCCAAGTGCCGTTCAGCGGTCGCATAATCCGACCATGGCTCGGCATTGACGGAGTAGGAGACGACTCCCGTCGCGGGCGTCAGCGGCTCCAATGAACTGAAAAGTCCGCTCTCACTCAACTTCCGGGGAAACGTGATCGGTTGGTCTTTAAGCGGATTCGGAATTAGCCGGTGGATCGTTCCTGCCGTATGATCCAAAATAAAGAACTCACCGCTGTGGTCTTCGCCGATCCCGACGACGCGATGTGTCGTATCGGCCAGCTCGCGATGGTCAACCACTTTTCCGTTTTCGTAGCGAAACCCCCAGAATCGTCCCGTGTCGTAGTCGCTGTAAATATGCGTTCCGTACAGTTCCTTCAATCGCGTACCATAGTACGTCAGCCCATCGGTGATCGAAGACGACTCGTCATGTGACAGATCGATGGTCGGAGGCAGAATCGGGGTGGGGCCGCGAGGCCATTCGGGATGAGTCGCCATTCGCCCTTCAAGCACGGCCCAGCCATAGTTGCCGCCGCGCTCGATTCGATCAAGCATTTCCCACAGTTCCCAGCCTACATCGCCAACCCACAGGTCACCCGTCTTGCGATCGAAACTCATACGCCAAGGATTGCGCAACCCGTAAGCCCAGATCTCTCCACGCGCACCTGGCGTCTCGACAAAAGGATTGTCAGCGGGAATCCGATAGTTGCGGCCCAGCTCAGGATGATCGACATCAATTCGCAAGATGGACGACAGCAGATCACTCAGATCTTGTCCCGTGCGAAGTTTGTCAGGCGGATTTGCCCCGCTACCATCCCCCGTCGAGATGTAAAGAAATCCCTCCGGCCCGAACTTCAAATGACAACCATTATGCCCTCCTGACAGCCATGTGATGATTGTCGTTTCGGTCTTTGGATCGATCGTGGGCGGGTTGGTCTCCGACACTTGAAACCGGGCGATATGTGTGCCATCCGGAAGTTCAGGTGCCTGGATATAGCAGACATAGAGGTAGCGGTTTCGCTCGAAATCAGGATGGAAGACGATCGAATAGGCATACTCCAAGCCTGGAACGTCTTTCTTCAAATCGACAACCAGATCCGCGTTGTCCACATCGTCACGATTCGGAAACGAGACGATCTTCCCGAATTGATCCATCACGAACAGACGGTCGCTTCCTGGCATCGCCGCAAGATCAAGGCAGAAGTCGATCTTGAGCCGCGGGAACGCCTGTTCCGTGACATACGGGTACTGCGGGTCGGGTGAACCCGTAATGCGAGACGTCGTCCATGGGGCTCGCTTGGGAAGTTCGCTCTTACGATCCTCGGTCCAACCACATTGGGCCAGACAGGCTATCTGCCAGAGGACCACAACGTGGGGAAAACATCGAAGCAGTCTGTCGCTCAGCATAAATCACTCGCCGTTGTGTCTTCAAAACACTGAGTCTATCGAACCGAGTGTCTTCAGGATGGACCAAACAAAATACCGAACACCAGCCGTTCGGAAAAACGAATGAATCGGGTCGAGCCAGTTAACGATCTCGATTGAACGGACGAGTGTGATCCGATCGATCCCAAGGCTCTCGAACCACATCGCTCCAACGCGGCAACAGATTCTGGCCAGCTCTTAAGGTAAAGTCACGTCCCACACCTTGGATCGACGGGCCTTCCCATCAGGTCCACCCACCTCGAGCGTGACGATAAACTCACCCGGCTGCTCGTATTGGTGCGTCGGATGTCGTTCTGTCGACGATTTTCCATCCCCGAATTTCCAGTTCCATGACGTGATTTTCCCATAGGACTCATCACGGAAGGCAACGGATCGGTCTTTGGTACTGATGACCTGAAACGACCAGTCACACTCGATCGCTTTTCGCAAACTGTTCTCCATCGGCATGAGTCGAAACGCGGCCAGATCCGATGCGTCCCCGTACATTGTCGTCTTATGCGATAGATTCCAAAATCCGGCATACCGTGTCGCTTGCTCATCATCGTAGTCGAGCACCGCCCACGACATTCCAATCACCTTATTTTCCACAAGCGTCGTCGGGACTGCGCGAGCGCGATCGGGAGGTGCGTAGTCGAATGGGGTGATGAAGAACTCAAGAACCAGTTTTCCACCTTCACGCGGCCGGAAGTCGTATTTGTACGCCGCATTCGCAAAGGGAAGATCTTTGATCCAAGGTTGAGATCCCCAGACCATTGCCCAATCTTTTCCTTCAGCGGGCGTGAAGATGTGGTAGTTCTGGGCATGGACGCCGTGAAACAAGAAATGCGTATCCAACGTGTCTCGCAGCTTCAGGTTCGGATGCATCTGACGGATCAGGGCGCCACCCGACAAGTCTCCGTCGACGACGACTTCGAAGATATCGTTGTGCAGGTCTTCGCGTGCAAAGTCCCAGTAGTTATCGTTCGCCTCGTACAAAAAGTAGAGATGGTTTTGCCCTTTGACCCATCCGACTTTCACGACGACATCCAGATTGGACTTGTCTCGCCGATCACCGACCCCAACAACTGTTTCCTGCAGTTGATCCATACCGATGGCATAGGAATTGGGAACGATCGACCAATCGTCGGAGTTGCCATCGATTCGCGGGATCTTGTCGGCAGGGAACTGGAAGATCTTGAACTCGACGTCGGAACGTTCGAGCGTCTTTCCTTCGGGCCCCCCAATCGCCGTTGGAGTCATCTCTCGTAAAACTTCAAATGGCGGTTCCCAAGACTCGGCGCCGTACTCGCGCGTGGTGAAGAAATTGAAGAGATAGATTCCATCTGCCCCGCCCGCAAACAGGTTCCGTGCGGCACGTCGATAACCATCTGCATTCAGATACTGTTCTTTCTTGCCCCCTTCGGTACATTCAATCCCACCGTAAACAGGAACATCCGTTATCACCTGCTTCCAAGCTTTGATCGGCAGATCGAATCGCTCGAACAAGAATTCGGACACGGTCACAAAATCAATCCAGCCACTCTTTGTCCAGCCGACGACGTCGCACCCCAGCCGACGACTCGATTCGGGTGTCGGTGGAGTCCTTCCATAGTTCGAGGGAACGCGAACGGCGAGCGTCAATCGGTGGCCCCGTTCCTTCCCGACGGTATCCAAGAGGGACCGGACGCGCTGCACGAGGGAGTTCATCTTGTCGACGTTCTCGTCGCGTGATTCACCCTTGAAGAAAATCGGGAACCGATTGAAGTCGAGTTCAATCCCGTCACAGTCGTACCTCCGAACGGCTTCATCGATCAAAGCCACCACGTAATCACGAACGGCATCATGTCCAAAATCCAGGGCCCCCTTGCTCAGCCGCCATTCGGGATGATCAACCCAGAACTTCGTACGCAGAAAATCGTTGCCGTGGTCATCATTCATCCGAAACGTCAGCAGCGCCTCGCGTCCAGCTCGTTTCGCTTCGTCCAGCATGATGGCATAAGGATCAAGTCCCTGGGAAAAGAATCGCTCGAGATTCGCGAACATCTGCTGCTGCGATGCCGGCCACTTCGCACGCTCTTCGGGTGTCGATTGCATGCCTCGTTGCGTTCCGACCTTCGTCGGATAGTACATGACTTGCGCATTGACGCAGACCAGGATCGTATCAACTTTGCTGCCGGATTCCGTCACTTCCGCAACGGCGCGTTTCAAGTCATCGACCGTGAGAGCCACGGGCCCCTCACGGCCGGCGCGCGTGAACAGGCACGAATCGCCATCGAAGTTGTAGAGAACACGTCGCGGCCGCGAGGACGCCTTTATCTCTTTCGATGTCGATTCAGTACCAATGACATTCGCCGCACCACTCGACAGCAGAACGAAGACTGTCTGGAGCAGAACAAAGGATCGAAGTTGCATCATTGCACTCTCTGTTTCCGAAGTCTGGACGCGAACGCAAGGAAACTGTCGGCGGCCATCCTAATTCACCGTGCGCGCTTTTTCTCTCATCGGACGGGTCGGAACGCGCGTCGAAGGGGAAAAGACAGATCGATAGCGCACGCAAGCGGACACGTTCTTCGGACTGCCGATGTTTGAAACGTGAATGACCGTTCAGCCAACGCAGTGAAGACTTTGGCGATGAAATTAATGTCACAGGAAAAGAAGGCGTCCGCGATCCGAGAGGCGTTACCTCATCGTCTCCACCGACGCTTGGCGACAAACCAACGTAACGCTTCTTCACGCGCCTGAATCGATAACCGAGACACGTTCGAGTGCGTCTGATTTGACGACAGCATCTTTGTCGCGTCGCCGTCACGCCTTCTTCCGGCCGACACGCTCTTCAGAAACCGCAGCCTACGGCGCGGGGTTCTGTTCGGGGGGAAGCTGTTCCTTCTGGCTCAGCAACAACCGCTCGGCGCGCATGACCACTTCTAGGTCCTTTCCCTTCATGGCTTCCTTGAGACTGGGGATCGCCAGGTTGCCTAGGTCTTTCAGCCGTTTCTCGGCCTTCTCCCGTTTGGCATAACTTGCATCTGCCAAATCGGTGATCAACTGCTGGACGTCCTCGCGCAATCGTGGGTCCACACGTCTCGCGATCACGAGCGCGACGCGTTTAATCTTTGTCGTCTCGGGCTCCACGACCAAAGGCGTAATCTCGTCGAGCCCGTCTTGCGCGATGCGATAGACGAAGTGAATATCATCGGTCGCGAAGAAGTGCGGAGCATACAGTGACATGATCAGATCGATTTCTGCAGCCGTCAGGCCCGTCTTACCGAGCCGCCGGCGCATTTCCCCATCCGTCTTATCTTTGAATTCGTCACTGTCGACGGCAAATGGACCACTGAGCGGGATTTCGACAATCGTTTCTTTCGAAGGGTCGGCCGTCGGTGCCGCGGCTGCCCCCGGTTGCGCCGCGGCACCGGCCGGCGCGCCCGGTTGACCTGCGGCGACCTTGATGACACCTGCACCATTATTGGCAAGGACCACCCCTTGGACCGGTTGCCCCACGGCTGCCCCAGCTTGTGGTTGCGCCGGGTTCTTTCCACCGGGCGTCGCGGCGGCTCCTCCGCCCGGTGCCGCCGCAATCGTATTGAGCCAGCCGATTCGATGACCGTCCGGTCCCGGAACGATCAACAGGACGTCATGAAAGACATGCTTTCCAAGATTCACCACTTTGTAAACATCAGGACCACCATCGAGACGAATATTCAGCGGCGTCTGCAGCTCCAGGTCGTAGGCAAAAAATCGCTCTGCGCGACCGCCCTTTTTGAGCTGCATGTATAGACCATTGAGCTCACGAGCTTTGTTAAACCAATGCGTATCGGGGATATACGCGAGCAATTCGGGACTCGAGAGTTCTTTCGTCAGTTTCAGGTCGAGCCAGCGCAGGCGATTCGATTTTCCCTCGGAACGCGGCCACTGCGAGATCGGTCGCCCTGCCGTAATTTTGAGGTCAATATCGACCACCTCGGGCGGTTCACCATAGACCGTCATTACTCCAATGGGAGCGGGCTTCGGCTTCTCATCACGTTTACGGCTTCGTTCCGTTTCAACCAAACCGGGCATCGCTGTGGGATAATCTCCACCGCCATTGATTGTCTTTGCCTGCGGTTCACCAATCCAGACGGACCATTCGTGCAGTTCCAGCAATGGGGCGTCATCGGCGGCAAGAGCCATGCTGCCCGCGACCGCCAGCATGAGAAGCACGCTGGGCACCGCGAGAATCTTCAACCAGGTGCAGCGGAAGTCAAATTTACGCATGAAGGACGCGTCCTGAGTTCTTTGTTGTGTCTGCATGATGCGATGACTTATTTACCGCGATCGCTGACGAAAACGAGGCGCTGATTGTCCAGAGACCACGCCGGATCGAAGTTCAACGTGCCCTTGTCCTGATTGGGCAGTCCGGCAGGGGGATCGTCTCCGTCGGCAGCGATGACACTCAACTGCTGGGGATCATTGGGATCTTTCTCTCGCGACCAGAGTGTCATTTTGGGATTCGGTGCCCAGGCGATTGGCCCGCCGATCAACCCACGATGTCGGACGGCCTGCTCCTTCTCTGAGCCTGCGGCGTCAATGACAATCAGGACCGACTTTCCGTCGCGTTCATCAATAAATGCGACTTTCTTTCCATCGGCTGACCATCGAGCGCTGCCTGGTTTTTTCTGATAGGCCTCTTGCAGAATTTTCTTCTGGCTGCCTTCGATCATGTCGTAGACATAGATGGACTGATTTCCTTCATGGCTGCTGACGAACAAAATCCGGCTGCCGTCCGGCGCAAACACAGGTGCGTATCCCGCAAACATCCACTGTCGGCCTTTGCCATCCGCATTCATCACCCAGACACCGACTTGTTCCTTTTCCGGGTTCTTCTCCGCGATCGAGAATAGCAATTGCTTACCGTCAGGCGACCAGGCGGCGTCACGTCCCTGCCCCAGATCTTTGAGTTCTGCCCCGTCATCATGCACGGTGAAAATGTGACTATCCGCTGTTTCGGCGTCGCCCGTGTAGGCGTGAAACACGACGAGCTTGCCATCGGGCGACCACGATGGAGCGGCGTGCCAACGCTTGCCGGGAGCTTGCGCGACCTGACGGAGTTCGCCTCCGTCGCCATTCATCGCGTAGATCGCCAGTTGAGGCGCCTCCGCGGCCTCCACGAGACCGAAACAGAAATGCATCGACCCCGCGACCAGCGCGGCGAGCAATATGAGGCTTGTCGGCCGCGCGAGGCAGAGTGGAAGTCTGAAGGAAATCAGCACAGAGTCACCTCAGCAGTCAGACGCACAAGCCCGTCAATCACGCAATTCATCTGAGTTATTCCGATCCACAATCGCGTCTGTCTTCGCGAGCTAGTGCCGTGGGTTTCGTTGATGGTATTCTGTCGCAGGATGTCGATTGCTCGCTATTCACGGAACAGGCGGGCATTGGCCCAGATGACACGGTCACCGATGTCTTCGTCTTCGCCGAAGTCGACTTCAAGGCGTAGCTGTTTCATCCCTTTCACCGAAACCTGGACAACCACCGGCTTGTCCACGGACCGAAAATCCGGTTTTGCGAACAGCTCTTTATCGTCGGCAATGACGCGACAAACGACGCGCCCACGGTCGCCGGCTTCTTCTTCGAAACCGACGATCGCGCGAAACGTGGCATATTCGCCTGCCAGATCGTAGGTCAGAATGCACCGTGAATGGACGGCCAAACCTCGGGAGTACGTCTTCCCATCCAGCTTCAGCGGCCGATCGTTCCAGGATTTGTCTTTGACGAACGCCATCTTGCGGTCGAAATACGGAACTTGCTCCACCGTCAGTGGGGTGAGTTCCGACAGGTTGACCATGCGCGTATTGCGTCCAGTCAGCTCCACGACAGATTCGCGCGGAACATCGACGTCCACACCCCAGCTCGCTTTCAACTTGAGTGTCTTTTCGTCCAGCGATTGCAATGTGGCGGAGAACAGGTCACCACTGGACATTCGGAAGACCTGGAATGGTCCTTTCCAGCTACGAACCGATGGTTCGTGCCCCAAGACGAGCGCCTGGACACGTTCCAGTTTGATCGACCGTTGTTGCCCCTCGTAGGTGATTCGCAGACTGCCGTCGCTGAGCCCCTGCAATCGCCCCGAGATTTCCGCGATTCCGCCATCCTTCGAGAGCACCAGCACAAAATCGTCTTCACCTGGCTTCGCCAGTTGCTGATCAAACTTCGTCTTGACCTCGGGCTTACTGCCATCAAAAAAGATGCCGCGAATCTGCCCGAATGGAACCTCAAGCTGCGGCAGCCACGAGGTCTCGATTGTGAAATTCTCACTATCCCCACGCAGCACGCGGCCATTCAATAGATCGCCACCTTGTGCATAGATCGTGGCGACACGATTCACCTTGGTCGCCAGTTTCTCGACCGGATATTCAGGGTCAGTCTTGTCGTTCGTATGACTGGTGGCTTTGACCGTTGCCTTGGAATTGCTGTTGTCATCGTACGTGAACGTGACTTCGATTTCCGTTTCGAAAAGATCACGCGTCGGCGGCTCGAAGTAGAGTTCTGCAACAGATGCCTGTCCCACCCGTTCGACCGCAATCTTCCAGTAGGGGGAATTTTTCACATCGGACCGCCAAACACGAAATTGTGGCTTCGAGACAATTGCCACTTGCTTCAGGCCTTTGGCGGCCAATCCCGTGACGTGAAGTTGTACGTCGCGGACACCATTGCCTCCGTCGGCCGCCCCAATCTGCACTAAATCGACTTCCTTTTGACCGATCCAGTCGATCGCCAGCTTGAATTCATGGGCCAGAACCAGTCGCTGCAGTTCTTCCATTGCCACGGTCTGAGGCGGATCGGACTTGATCGTCAATTGTCCGTCTTTGAATTCGGCATCCTTGCCCTGATACTGCTTGTCCTCAATCGTGGTCGCGGTGAATGCAGGCGGTGACGGCTTAGCGCCCGCGTTTCCCGCCGCCGCATTCGCAGGAGCACCTTGGGCGGGAGTACCTTGCCCAGGCTGTTGCGTCGCGACGACGGCCTGGACCGCAACCTGTGCGTTCAGTTCTGAGGGAAGATTGGAGAGACCGCCTGCGGTCATGCCAATTGCAACCGCAATCCGCAATCGCCATTGCGAAAGCGGTCTGATGCACCTCAGCCAGCGGATTCGAGTTGCACCCGCGTGAGCGTAGGACTTGTATTCAGGTTCGATCATTTATCCGATTTCTTCGCTGGTGTGCTCGGCTTGCTCGACATGGCGGTCGCGGGTTTCTTGCTCGGTGCTTGCGGCGCAACGGCCATCGCCGCAGCGGGCTTGGCTGGAAGATTCATTTCGGGTTCTTCAGCCTTCTTTTCCACCGCCAGCCGCTTGTAGTAGGCTTCGAGCACCGCCTGATAGTGGGGCGGAAATCCTTCCGTTAGTGACTGCAGAATTCGATCACGTTCGTGTGCCGGTAGTTCCCCCCAGCGATCTCCTTCCACTCGGGCGCCGTGCAAATCGCCCATGCCGCCAGGGCCATTTCGCACCGTTGAGTCCATTGCAGGACGGGTTGGATTCGGGTTTGCGCCATTCCCCAACCCGGACTTTCGCTTTTCGAGCTCCGTGATCAATGTATCCAGCTTGAGGACGGCGTCTTCCTGAGCCTTTTGCGTCGGCTTATCCGTGGCCTTCTTACCGAGATGATCGGATGCCGTTTTCATTTCACGCGTCACCTCTTCCAAGGGATTCGGTGGTGGCTCATCCTGGGCATGGACGCGAAGACTGAGCACGAGGCAACTGGCGATTGCCAAAGTCAGGTGCGTTGCTGATTTCATGAATGTCTCCATTTCACCACCGACTACAGTGAGGATCTGAAATGTGTGTGTGTGCTCGATTCGATCGCGAGGACTTCGAATCACCACTTGGCGAACAAGCCGCTACTGTTGCTGCAGTTCGTCTGCTCGTTCGATCGCGATCTGTTCCGTGACGTCGTGCACGTCGGACTGCCGATCATAAAGGCCTTCCACGCGTCGCTTCAGCGATGCCGTCAAGTCTTTGAGATCGGCGGGACGAAGCTGGTCCACATTCTTCGTGTCACGGTTCACGCGAATCTGCAACATCCGCACCATCTTGAGTTCGGCAATGATGCGATTCAGCTCGCGTTCGCGACGTCCAGCACCGCCCGCCCCCTTCTTCCCATCGGAATCGCTTTGGGAGGGCAACTGTTTCATCGCGTCGAGCAACGCTTCCAGATCTTCTTCAATCAATTTTTCGGCCGCGATGACGTCTTCCGAAGCGTCCACCTTGGCCAGGCGCTCTTTGACGTCATTCATCGCATCGGTCACGCTCCGTAAAGCGGCCGGTAAGGCGATTCCAAACTCCGTCTCTTCGACGAGCGAGGTCAGTCCTTCGCCGATCGCGATGAGTTTGGCTTCGGAATTGGCGAGCGCCGCAACCGATGTCACCACGGCCCGAGCACCATCCTTCACTTTTGGCCCCAGGCGTTCGGTGGTTTGGCGCACCGCAATCTGACCATCAAGCATTTCCACCAAACCTTCGAGCGTCCGTTTCTTGATCTCGCTCCGCAGGCGATTGAGCAACTTTTCCGCTTCGGCATTCAGTAACTCACGCGCGTACTTCAGAGATGCGATCGCTTCGCCTTGAGCTCCGTCTGCGGACATCGCATTGCGGCCGCCAAATCCCGTCTCGGCGTTCGACATGCTTCCTGCTGCACGAATCAGTTCCGCGCGGGCGGCGGCACCGGCCTCGCCCAGTTGAACGGCAGCTTCACTGATCCCTTCCGTGGTCTTGCGGTTATTCGCCTGATCCTTGCGCATCATCGCGAACTTTTCTTCGGCCAGTTCGGCTTCCAGTTTCTTTTCTTCTTCATCCAGCGTTTTTAGAATCGACTTCAGCGATGTCAACGCCTCGGATTCTGGAACCAGCGCGTTCACGGGATCGTTCTTTTGAAGCAGCGTCACAGCCTGCTCCATTTTGGTTCCCGCTTCGGTGATCGGCGCCAATTTTGTTTCGAGTTCACCCGTTTGTTCTCGAGTTTTCTGCTGGTCTGTAGCGAGTGACTCGACGGCAACGGTACGCGTCTTTTCATCAATGGGTGCGGTTTCGGTGCCTTTGATCTCACCGTCAGCAGGCTTGTCTGATGCCGGACCGACAATCTTTTTCGTTTCATTCACGTGCGTCGTCTGGCGTGCGATCAGTTCGCGAAGCGAGGCCTTTTTGACGCGCAATTCCTCGAGCAGTTTCTCGATCGCGACCGTTTGTTCGGTACTGCCCTTTTCTCGTTCTTCTTCCTTGATGGCGGCATCCAGTCGGCGAATGAGTTCGCGCATCAGTCTCAAGCGTTCGAGCTGCAATTGAAAATCAAGATCGGGTGACAGAAGCAACTGTTCGAGGCGTTGCAGTTTGGCAAGCAGTTGCTTTTGCTCCAGAACGGCATCGCGAAAGTTCAGTGCGGTCAGCGACGCCTGAATCTCTTTCATTTGCAGTTGGATCAATTCCTCGCGTGCATACTTCAAGCCGATCAGCAAGCGCGAGGCGTTCTCTGGTTCCAGATTCTTGAGGGCTTCCGACAGACGATACATTCGCTCTTCAAGTTCCAGCATCTGCGCCGTCACTTTGGACTGTAGGAAACTCAGTTCTTCGTTGCGGCCAATTTCTTCCTGGCGACGCTGTCCCAGATTTTCTTTCGCCTTTTCCGCTTTCGCAGGCATCGCAGCGGCGACGCCAACTTTGTCGAGTTCTGCGGACGCCGGTTCCGCAGGCTTATCAGGAGTCGCAGGCTTGTCGGTTCCAGCCGTCTTTTCGACTGCCGCGGGCTTTGACGCATCGCCCGGCAGACCGGCTGCTGCGGCGGGTTCAGCAGCCACGTTCTTTTCGGTCGCCGCGGACTCCGTCTTCTCTGCCACCTTCGCGTGCGTTTCGTCCTTCGCGGCACCCTCCGGTTTCGCGGCGTCGGCCACATCGTCGCCGGTTTCGGCCGCAGCCGGTTGAAGGGCATCCGCGACGTCCGTACTGGCCGCAGCAGTCGCCTCGTCCGCGACAACGGTTGTCGAGCTTGAGACTGCCACCATCGTCAGCAGAATGAGAAAGACCGACACTCCGAAGTGAGTCGATCGCCCCCTCGTCCGCAAATCCAATTTTCCAAAATCGCCCTGCATCTCGTTGGCCATGTTGGATCCTCGCGACTGAAAAGGAAGAACCCCGGGCGCATTGAAGTCATTTCGTCTTGTTATAAGCGACTCTGGCAACATGTCAATCGGCGTTTGTGACGCTAGAGCATTCTTGCGTGTGCAGCGACTACTCGTCATCGAACACTCCCTTGATCTGATCCTTCTGCGTCGTCTCGGTCGATTCGCGAATTTTTTCTTGCGACGCGATGACGTGTCGCAACTGATTGACGACGTCGATGAAACTTTCCCACTGCGACATCTGATCCATGATCTTCTGCATCTGCTCAACGGTTTCGGTCTGTGCCGTCATGGCAATCGCCAGCCGTTCCTCGTCAATCGATTCGCCCGACGTGAGTGCTTCAATTTTGCCACGAAGTTCGGTGAGCGGGGTCGCATGCAGGCTGAAGAGCGGCTTGATGATCGTATTTTCAAGAAGTTGCCGTGCGGTCGCGTTTCCCAGATCGTTCAAAGTCATTTCCTGAAGCGTGCCATTGAGTTGCCCTGCGATCTGCCAGACTTGCCTCGCCAGTCCCTGATGAACTCGCACAATGGCTCCGGCTTCCGAGGGGGCCGTCAGCTTGCGAAGGGAGTCAAGCTGCGTTTTTCCCGTTTCGATGGCTTTCGCTAGCTTCGCCCGGGCTTCACGCTGCCGCGTCAGGATCTCGTAGAACAATTCTTCAGCACTGACAACTTGAAACGAGAGCCAACGCGATTCGGCCGATTGTGTTCCCAGAACGCACGCATCCGAGGCGAGACCACGTACTCGAACGGTCGCACCAGGCACCAGATTGTATTGAGATAACTGCAGAATCGGTTCACGTTCGATATCAGTCGGCAGTTTCTGTCCCGATTCGGACAGCGTCTCGTCCAGCGGTTTGTGATTCACGGTCGTCGGCTTTTGCTCCACGACCCGGGTGTCTTCCAGTTCCAACGAGAGCTTGGCGACGCCGAAATCATCCATCACACGTAAGTGCAACGGGACTTGCGCGACGGGTGTGACACGGCGGCCTACGCCCGATGAACGCAATGTCAATCGAGGCGGTCGATCGTTCAAGATTCCGATCGTTAAGAAGTGCGGCTTCGAATTCAGGCCACCCGATTCGGCAATCAGTTGAAATTCGAACGTCACCGGATCCTTCGCTTCCCAATCCATCCGATACGTGCGTTCGCTCACTCGTTGTAAATCGGTCGCGGATTCTGCACCGGTCACCATGACTTTGGCGTTGAACAACGGCTGGGTACTCGTTAGTTCCAGTTCCAATTTTGTGGTGGGTATGAACAACAGTTGTTGTTCGGCGTCATCCGCGCGGATAATTTCGGGTTCGGACTTGCCGGGGATATGCGCGATCAGTTCCAGGTGTTCGACCGATGGACGATCGATCGGTTCAACTCCGACAGGACCGAACCAATCATCACCTCCGGTAATCGTCATCTGGGCCGGCTTCGACAGCGGCGGAAGTTCATAACGATATTGTCCGGGCGCGAACTTCGAGAAATTTCCGATCCGCAGTGAACCATCTGCCAGGACCAGCTTGATTGCAACATTGTCGGGGTGCGCTGACGTCGGCCGCTCTTTGCCTTCGATGATGAGGGGCTCGCCGCGTCCGTTCAAACGCCACCCACCATCGAAGGCGGAAAAGTCGTCGGCAACGTTCACCTGGATCATCACCGATTCACCACTCGGCACACGCACACGATCGTCTTCACCCAGGCCGACCACCGACAAATAGGTCTTCTGTGGCCAACGGATATTCGCACCGCCAAACCATCGGCGAGCCCATGTCGATGTTGCGGAAGGACTGATCGCCGAAAGGATCAACATCGCCGTGACACACCCGACCAGCATCAGCCAGAAACTGCGTCGGCGTTTTGAATCGAACATCGCCTGCAAGTCGACGCTCTCAAGAGCGACGAAGTCCTCGCGAACGGCGGCTTCAATCATCGAAGAAGACGCAGACTTATCTTGCTCCAACAACTGAGGCAGCTGCAACACGTTTGTCAGTCGCTGGCCCACGCCTTTTTGTCGGCGTTCCAGAATCTCTGCCAAATCCAGATCGTCCAATTTTAAGAACAAGGGATTGCGGAATCGTTGCAAGACGGCATAGCCAATTGCCGCCAACGCGGCGACCAGCATCGTCACCCGCAGGGTGAGGTCCGGTCGAAACCACCGATCGATCACGAAGCTGGCGACGACCAACTCAAGGATCAAACATACGAGCAGAAACATCCCTTCCAGGAACAGCTGCGAGCGAACGCGACGGCGCACCGCCGCCAAACGCCTCTGCACGACATGACGGCAGTCGCTCAGAGACATCGATTTGGCCGGTTGATCGAGGATCACGCTCATCGAGTTTTCTTTCAGCCCCAACTAATTACGTTTTCGTCGTGAGGGACGATCGCACGTCACTTCATTCGCCGCTCATCCAATGCCCGTCGCCGGACTCCATTCATCCGTTCTTCGCCATCTCAGGCCATTCGGTAAATCTTCCTGAGTACCCATTCCAGCGTCAGTAACAACACAATCAAGAACATTCCCAGCGGAGCGTCCCAGAGTTCTTCGCGATATTGAATCAGTCTCTCGACATCTTTTACGGTGAACGCCGTGGGAATTTCTTTCGATTGGCCGATGGTGAAGACGCGGCCACCGGAGGCTTTTGCCAGATCCTCGAGCAATGGTCGATTCGTCCCCGGTTTGTCCGTTTCCTGTCGAGGCGGCTCAACCCGAAAGGGCAGTGTCGCCGGGCGAACCGTTGGATCACGTTCCGCCTGCGACGAAGACGACACGTGAATCAGGTACGCTCCGCCTTTGTCGACGGTGAACGAGGTTTCGAGCAGTCCCGGCTGCTCGGCATGCGGTTCCAGTTCGTACGACACCGGATCGCTGCCCGGTACTTCGACTTCACACTGCAATGTTCCGATCGAGGATGATTCTTCCGGTGCGCCGGTCAGTTGGACCCGCAGGGTGACGCGATCGCCGGTGCGATAAACGTTCTTGTCGGTTGAGAGCGTAAACGGGTATCGTCCGCCGAGCACCTTGGAACGTCCTACGCGGTCAATCAAGCGTGACCAGAACCCGTCGAAATACTGCTCATGCAGGTATCGCCAGCGATAGGTGGCATCGAATCCGATGAAGACGGTCCGCCCAGGTCCATAACGCTGCATGGCCATCAGTACGTGGCGTCCAAACTGATTATGCATGCGCTGGTCACCGTGCTGCGCAAGAACCGTGGCTCCCGGCTTGGCACGTGTGACGGGAAAGTGCCAATACATTCCGGGCAGACTTGCCAGAATCTCCTGGTTCTTCTTGCTGTCTTGCGAAAAGTGAAAGATGGGATCTTCTTTCCCATCGGTTGTCAGTTCGAAGTTCCAGGTATCTCGCGTGTTGAGCCGGACATCCGCACTGGACTGGTAAAGGCCGGATTCCCACATGACGGGCAGCGTCGACAGCCAGGCGTCACTCGCGCTTCCCGCGTCACCACCTTGCGCGGTTTCCATCAGCTTGTTGGTATAGAGTTCACCCGCGACGTAGATCAGCCCGCCGCCCGCGTCGCCGACGAACTTTGTCATCATCTCGTCCCAGCCCGCTCCGAGCTTCTGCATATTGGGGTCGATCAAAACCAGTACATCAAAGTACGACAACTCTTGCGCGTTCGAAGGCAAGCGACGCACGGGGCGATGACCGACTTGTTCATAGTTTTCGCTCGCCGACTGCAACCAGCAGGCCAGATCCACGACGGGATCGCGTAAGAGCGAATTGCGTAGAAACTGAACTTCAGGCGAAGGCGACCCGGCAACAATCAAGACTCGAATCCGCTGACGCACGACCTTGATCGTCTTGACCGACGAATTGTCGTCTTCGGTCAATTCAGGACCGGCATCAATCACACTCCCTCGGAACTCAAACTGCCCAGTGGCGTCTGGGGTATACGAAAACGGCACGCGTTGGATGCTGGCATCTTCGCCCAGTGTCAGTTCCGTCCGGCCCACTTCAACCCACTCCTCACCCCGCTGCCGACGCTCGAGTTTCACGGCCGCCGAGCGGCCTTGCATCCCTTGCGATTCAAGCATGACCACCAATTGCGTGGGATCGCGAACAAAAACCACGGGGCTGACTTCGATGTCAGACAGCCGCACGTTGCTCGGCCCTTTCTCCGACCCCACGATCAACGAGTGAATCGCGGTTCCATCGCGGCCCGCTTGCTGGGCAATTTTGCGGGGATCTTCGCCACCGTTGGATTGTCCGTCGGTCACAACCAGCACGCCTGCGAGCGGTTTGCCACGATGGGCCGCCAGCGCCTGTCCCAACGCACTGCCGATCGCCGTGCCGGCTCCGCGCGGCTGGATATCTGCGAGAGGTGTGTCACCTTCCAATCGAGTCGAGTTCGCATCAAATCCGTACAGCGTGACATCGCGACCATCGGTAAGGGGTGCCAGCAACGGTTCCAGTGCCGCTCGCGCCAGGTCAAGCCGCGTCCGCTGCCGAACGGCAGCCTGTTCGGTATCGCTTGTCCCAGAACCGCCGTTGAGCGTACTTGCGATTTCACGCGCCGTCGATTCGTCGTACGGATCTGTCAGTCCCATACTTTCCGACGTATCGAACAAGACGAGCAGTTGTGATGGCGTTTTTTCCCGGCGATCAATGACGAGCACGATGTCCAGCAGCATTAAGGCAAGGCAGACGAACGTTAAGATTCGCAAGCCACCAATGAACGAGCGAATGCCTCCACCAAGATTGCGTCCTTCATGGCGGTAGAGCCACCAGACTCCCACGACAATACCGATGACGATTGCGAAGCAGAGTACTGCAGCGAAGCCTTGCGGAACCGACTGGAACTCCAAGTGCCAGTCGCCTTCGCCCGCCTCTTGGGGAAGTTGCTTCAGTCCGATTAACCATTTGAGTAAGGGAAACATGACTATCGCTGCCTCCCCACAAAGGTTGCGAATCCGGATTCCAGAGCCATTAGTGCCGCCAACCAATAGGCGAGAGTGCGCCAGATTTCTTGTCCGCGAACACCGACGCTCGAATCCGTCGTCATGAAGGCGGCAATAATTTCGGGTTCGACGCTGCGCCAACGCGTTTTCAGATCGTCAGTCGAGATTCGCATCAGATCACTTTCGCGCCCATCGGGATTGACTGCGAACAAATCTGACGCGGGACCACCAGGCGACTCTTGCCAGTTCAAACGGTAGAGTCCTGCCCGATACGTTTCTGACCAGGTCAGTTCCAGTGCTTTTGCATCCGACGTGTCAGCCGTCGCACTGGGCGTTGTCGCCGAGTCAACCGTGAGCGGACGGGGTTCCTCACCACTGGGCAGTTCAACGGTCGGAGATTGAATCCGACGTTCGCCGGACAACGGCCGGCGCAACATTTCCCCTGCGGTGAGCTCGTGCGAGCCCGAACTGGTTTTCGCAATGGCTTTCGCAATTTCACGCATTGCCAGCACGTAGCTCGGCTCGGTTGGCCAATCGCTCCAACTTTTGTCTGCGGCCATCGTCCAGAACAGGACTCGTCCACGCCCAACGAGTTTTTCAATCAAGGCCGGCGATGACTGCGAATCATTCCAGCGAGCGAGCACTCGGACTTGTGGATCATCAACGACCGGCAGGCGAATCTGATACCGCTTATGGATCTTGATCCGTTCAAGGACCGCCGTGCTGAGTTGTCGCAATGCATCCACGGGTGATGGAGAATTCTCTTCCAGGATCAAGCCCGCGACCGGTTCGTCTGAAGGTGCGTCGAGTTGCACGGGAAGAATTCCGGCACCGTCGCGGAACAGCTGACGGTTGTAACTGTCAGGATCGACCTGATCGCCGGGGAAGATCATCAGTCCCATGCCGGCCTCAACCTGCTTTCGCAGCAGATCCGCATGCGTGGAACTGAGAGTGGCAACGTTCGCCAGCACCATCAAGTCGGGATCAATTTTCGCGGATGTGGCCCATTCGGTGTCGGTGACCACTTCGACTTGAAAGGCTTTTGATTCGCCAATTGGCAATGAGAGCGCGAGTGCCAGAAAATCGGTTTCGCTTTGGAACGGATCGGTTGAGGGCTCACCATCCACGAGTTGCATGCGTGCATTCTCTTTCACATCAACCACGTCCCAGCGTTGGTTGTCACCAGCGAGGTCGTCTGCTGGCAGTTTCAGTGAAACATGATGCAGGCCCGCTTCCTGGAATGTTGCGGTCAGGACAACGATGGTCGTCTCACCCGCGGCCAGCGCAGGCAAGGCGATTTCACTCGGTCGTCCGTCGATCAACCAGGTTCCCACCCAGCTCTCGAGTGGGGAATCCGATCCATTGCGGATTGTGGCTTCGAATCGTACGGGCGCACCCACCAGTGCCAGGCGATCCGCCTGAACCAACCGTTCGAGTGAAACTTGCCGTGTCGACGCAGCACCGATGTCGATGATTCGAACCCGAACTCGATCGCCGCCCCAAGTCGACGGTGCCGCGACTTCATCTTCCCAGCCAACGCGTCGCAGATCGGTAATGATCGTCACGGCCCGCGTAGGATAGGTGCTGGATTCGATCAATTCATCAATCGTTCGCAATGCCGACGCCCACGACGTCATTGATTCCGAAGGATGCAGGTTCTGGAGGGCACTTGTGGCGATGTTGCGATCAGCAAGATCCACCTCGCGAAGTAGTGGCGTCTTGGGCCGCGACGAGAGCACCAGCGTGAATCGGTCTTTTCCGCCGACATCTTCGATCGCTTGATTCGCAAGTTCGAGCGCCCGATCAAATGCCGTCCGACCATTGGACGTCAGCCCCATACTGAGCGAATCATCCAGCACCAGGATATGACTGGTGCGACTGTCTCCACCGAACCAGCGGCCAATTCCAGAGGCGTTGAGAACCGGGCGTGCCACCATGCAGACGAGCAGGGCGATCAGCGCCATCCGCAAGAGCAGCAAGAGAAACTGCTCAATCTGGATTCGACGGCGATTGCGCTGAATCGTGAGCTTCAAATACTTCATCGGCGCCCATTCGATCCGTCGAAAACTTCGCCGGAACAAAAGGTGGATGATGAGCGGGATGGAGACCAGCCCCAAGCCCCACAGCAGCGGCGAATTCAGAAACACCAGGCTGCTCATTAGCGGCGGCCTTTACGATGAATGTGCTGGAGTCGTTCCCGTGCGTGCAGATAGTGGCTCAGCCCCTCGGCCAATTCCTGATCGGTTCGCAGCAACAAATTGTCGATGCCACGCCGACCGCACCCCTCTTTGATCTCGGCGATGAAGTCTTGCATCGCGGCACAGTAGGCCTTACGGAACGCCCACGGTTCGGCCATGAATTCTTCAGTGCCTTCAATATCACGGAACAACACATAGTCGTTGAATGGCAGTTCCAGTTCGTCACTGTCGAGGACATGGATCATCAGCACCTCGTTTCCGCGATGACGCAATCGATCCAGACCGTCGAACAGGCTAGGAAGCTCCGTCAGCAGATCCGAAATCACAACGACTAGACCTCGGCGTTTGAGTTGATCGCCCAGCGTCTGCAGAACGGTGCCCAGGTCCGTTTCACGATCTGGTTGCGCTTCTTCGAGATGCCCAATAATAAGCGCCAGTTGTGACTGCGTCGCAGCGGGCGGAAGGACTCGCCGTTGCTGGTTGTCAAACAATGCCAGTCCAACCGGATCACCCTGTTCGATCAAGAGCGAGGCGAGTGATGCCGCGAGCGTCGCGGCATACTCGAATTTCGTCAGCGGTCCCGAGCCGTACTTCATCGAGGCGCTCGCATCCATGACGATGGTCGCCTGAAGATTGCTCTCTTCTTCATACTGCTTGATGTAGAAGCGATCGGTTCGTCCGACGACGCGCCAGTCCAGTCGCCGCAGGTCATCCCCGGGCGAGTACTCGCGGTACTGGGCAAATTCCACGTTGTGACCGTGAAACGGACTTTTATGCAGACCTGAGATCGTGCCTTCGACCACATGGCGCGCCCGGAACATCAGTCCCGAGATCGCCGCGAGGACCTTAGGATCGGAATACTTGGGCGACTTGGCCATCGAGATGGTTCACTCCAGGGCGGGCGGCAACGTCGCGCAACAACGCTTCGATGATCGTGTCGGGGGTTTGACCGTCTGCCTGTGCGGCATAGGTTGTGACGAGACGATGTCGTAACACCGGAAGGGCGATCGCTCGGATATCTTCCGTCGTGACAGAGGTTCGGCCATCGAGCGCCGCGCGGGCCTTGGCCGCCATGATCAGCGATTGACCAGCACGAGGACCTGCCCCATAAGCAATCCACTTTTTGACGTAACCTGGCTGCCACTCATCCTGGTCAACCGTTCGTGTCGAACGCACCAGCGCCATCGCATAATCAATACAATGATCCGAGACGGGAACCCGGCGAACGAGCGCCTGCAACCCAGGGATCTCACTGCCTTCAAGCACCTTCGTCGGCTTGTAGTTATTGACGCCAGTCGTCAGCCGATAGATCTGTCGTTCTTCCTCGCGCGTCGGATATCCGACGAACACCTTGAACAGGAAGCGGTCCAATTGAGCCTCGGGCAGCGAATACGTTCCTTCCTGCTCGATCGGATTCTGTGTCGCCAGCACAAAAAACGGATCAGGCAAGGCATGCCGATTTCCGCCGGAGGTCACCTGACGTTCCTGCATCGCCTCCAAAAGTGCCGCCTGTGTTTTGGGTGGCGTCCGGTTGATTTCGTCGGCGAGCACGATGTTAGCGAAGATCGGACCGGGCATATATTTCAATTGCCGCTCGCCCGTCCCCCGATCCTCGTGCAACACTTCCGTCCCGGTGATGTCGCTGGGCATCAAATCGGGCGTGAACTGGATGCGATGGAACTGCAGCGACAGGCTTTCGGCGAGCGTACTCACCATCAAGGTCTTGGCAAGTCCGGGAACACCTTCGAGAATGCAGTGACCGCGAGCGAAAATTGCGATCATCAATTGTTCGACGACCTGATCTTGTCCCACGACGATTCGTGAGATCTCCTGTCGCAGTCTCTGATGGGCCTCTTTCAGCCGGGACAATCCGGCCAAATCGGCATCTTCGGAATCACTCATTCGTTGTATACCTTTGCTTGATCCGCAGGAAGAATCGAAGTCAACGTTGATAGACTGGCAGGAATCGATAGGGCAGCTGCAGGATGATCAGCGCGATGGATGTGCCGTAGGTCTTACCGATCCCGTCGCCGTCCCATGATCCGTCGCTTTTGTTCTGCATCGCGAGCAATTGATCGCGAACGTGGGGATAATACTTATCCCAGTATTCGTCACCGGACAGATAGAACGCCTGGGCCGCATAGAGCTGACAGTAGTAGGCGTGACCGCCTTTATTCCATTTGTCGTTCCCTTGGAACTGCCCCCAGACATAATCGAGGCATCGCTTTGCAACTGGCGCGTCGTACTCGCCCGCGTTGTAGAGCGTGGCGACCGCCGCTGCCGAGATCGCCAATTGTGGGCCCCCACCAGACCCCAGCGAATACATAATGCCGCCCTCTGGCGTGCTGCACCGTTCGATGTACCGAACCGCCTCGTCAATCGTTCCTCGTGGCACCAGAAATCCGGAATTATGGGCGGCACGTAACGCCTGCACTTGAGTGACGGTCACGGAACCTTCATCACCACTTCCCGGAATGTATGTCCACCCCCCGGCGCCACTCTGTCCGCCGGAAGTCAATTGAATTCCCGCCACGACCGCCTCATGCGTGGCCGTTCGCATCGACTCCTTCGTGAGCACACCATACACCGATGCCAAATACATCAGCGCAAATCCATGGCCGTGCATCGGCATGCCGGATTCTTGCGACGGTGACGTAATCAGGCCCGAATTCGTCCGGCACTTGATCAAAAACTCGGTTCCCTTATCCAACTGTGGCGCATACCGGCCACGGGTTGGGGAATCGCCATGTGCCAGCAAGGACGTACAGGCCAGCGATGTCATCGCAACAGGATACGCTTGACCGCCTTGTCCTTCGCGCCAAGAACCATCATCAGCTTGCGTCCTGGCCAGATAGTCCAACCCCGCCCGAACAGCCTTCAATGCCTCGGGCGTCACATGCTTGGGCAACACTTCATCTGCGGCCGAGACAATGTTCGACGACACCATTGCCTGCAAGGCGAAGGCAAAAACCGGTACAAAAATGGAACAGCGAGAATGCTTCACGGAGTGGAAGATCATTTCTTCACCTCCACGGCAGCCGCTTCCTGCATCGGTTCACCAGTGCCAGGAAGAATTGCGAACCGAACTCGCAGACTGATCTTCAGATTTCCCCCCGACATCGTCTCGGCAACGATCTCGTCTTTGTCGTCCTTATCGTCATTCGATTCGAAAGGATTGTAGTAATAAGGATTGCGGTTCGAGTTGCCACCCATTTCGTCAATCGCCAGGACTTGCCCAAGCTTGACACTGGACAGCCGCGCCAGCCGCTCGGCTCGCTTACGGGCATCTTTCACAGCCAAATCGTACGCTTTTTCTCGGGTCTCTTTGATGTTGGTCACAATAAATTTCACCAGCGACGTCTGCTGTTGGCGGCCCCAACCGTAGTACCGCATCATCATCATGTCAGCATCCGACATCCCGAGGCCGGCCCCCGAGTCTTGTGCCGCATCGAGCAATTTGCCGACAGTTGACATCAGTTCTTCGGTCGGCATCTTGTCAACTCCAACAAGCCGCGCTCGCAAGGTGCTTCCCACTTCGACTTGCGTGCGTTTATTCGCGGCCGGGGTCATCCCGTTCCACATCATCTGCATCATTTCCTGCATATTGCCGCCCGCCTTCAAACCCAAGTTCTTTTCCTCAAGTTCGAGGTTCTCGAGATTGAGTGCTTTGAACGTCTCGATGGCGCGTTTCTTCGAATCGCGATGCTTCACCACGGCGTCGTCGGTCAACTCCCCCTTGGCGGACAGGCGAAGATTGATTTCGACGATGTTCGGAACAGAGCGAACTTCGCCGGTCCCTTCGACGACGATCCCTTGCGGATCGTTTTGCGCGAAAAGCGGGAGCGTCGCGGCACTCAGGAGAGCAACGAACGACGCAACAAACAGGACGCCACGTCGAATCACCGGCGTCGGACACATGTCGAGTATGGGCCCCGTGTCGAGCCCATACGATGTCGCAATGGTCTGCGAGCCTCCACAGTCGACACAACGGTTTGAAATTTCCCGCCAGGAAACGTCGCGAATCTCTCTCATTTCAGTGACTTTCATCTATCGTGCGGCTGCTGGTTGAATCCAGTTCGACGTCTCGCTGAACAGTGCTGACAGCGATGTGATTCAGATGTGACGACTCGTATTCAGTCCATTGAATTGTCCGCGATTGAAGGTGCTCGGCATCCCGTTCCATGGGGGCTCAGTCTTGATCCAAACTGTTCACCGCGACACTTGCGGGGGAAAGCGTGGAATGACTTGCCGCATCGGTTTTGGCTTTTGTCGACTCAGAATTCAGGGGATAGGCGGTGATGGCTAAGTTCGACACGGTCAGCAGCGCTTTCGGCGTGACAATGATATTGCCGCCCAGTGACTCGAGATCAGCCCCTCGAAAGACCCGGACCACTTTGCCATCCGCCTTGTTAATTTCGTAGATCCCGCGTGATGAAAAGAAGTAGATTCGATTCTGAGTCAAAACGGGATGTGCCCAAGTGCTGCCCGCATTGACTTTGACTGACCAGATGATTTTCCGTGTGGTCAGATCAAAGGCCGAGATGTCCTCGCCACCAAGATAGAATCGGGTTTCGTCGATGCCAATGAGATCCGCAATCCGCGGCACGGACCGATGCCAGAGGACGCGCGGTCGTTGCGGGTCGACAGCGTACAACTTTTTCGATCGCATGCCTTTCAGGTACAGAATTCCGTTGATAATTTGCGGCGGTCCAACGGTAAACGGCTCTGACTGATTTCCATTCCACCAGAAGCGATGCGATTGACTCACCTCCGACGCGTAGTTCAGCCCCCATTCGACTTGACCAGAAACCGCGTCGAGCTGCACGAGACTTCCCGAATGGGTATCGACATACAGGTGTCCGCCGTGCAGCAGCAATGATGGCTGGTAGGTTCGTTCCATCGAATAGGGATTGGACTCACTTGTATAGCTACCAATCTTAGTCGACCACAGCAGCCTGCCGTCGCTGGAGTTCAAAGCAAGCACTTCAAGATCACGCCCTTGGTTCGGCTTGTTCGCGGCAAGATAGAGTCGCTCGCCCGAGATCAGTGGCGTTCCGCGAATACTCCAGTTTTTCAACTCATTCGATTGTTGACTGTTGAAAACTTTCTTCCCGGTGTCGAGTTCACGCGAGACAATTCCGAACTTGGCCGCCTCACCATGTTGTTGTTGCTGACTGGCCTCACGTGCTACCGTCCAAACTCGTCCCCCACCGACCACCAACCCGTGCTGTTCAAGCGGCGTGATGGTTCCCTGTTGTGCCTTTTGGACGACGTCGAAAATACGACCGCTTCGCCAGAGCAATTTGCCGTTTTCCAAATCGATGCCCAGATCGTACCCTGCGAAATTCACATAAATGCGAGATCCATCGGCGGCAACGGGAGGAATCCAGTCTGACGCGTTCTGCTGTCCTCCCCAGCGATTCTGGAGCTGCAGTCCTACGGGAGCGCCGGATTTGGAATCTGACACCGGGAAGAAACGGAACTGCCAAAGCGGTTCGGTGTCCGTGGGAAGGGGGATATCACCAGCAATTCCATTCTGTGCGGAGCGATTCTGGGCCGCTTCAGTCGTCGATGGATTCGTCGCCGCTACGGCCCCCTGCGGGGCGCGGCGTTCCGCCAGCGAACGCAGATGGCTCACGGCCGGAATCTCTTTGCCACCGATGGTGACTTTTTCCGTTGCATGCTGTTGTTCGACGACTTTCAGCAGTTCGTGAAATTCGGTCCAGTGCTTCTGTCGGGCAAGCGCAATACCGATTTTGGTCCTGAGTCGCACTTTAGAGATCTGTGAATCGGGGCGTTGTTCGAGGATCGTCCGCCAGGCGTTCACGGCTTGTTCCAGATTACCAGCCTCGAAGTGCAGGTCACCCAATTTGTCAGCCGCAGAATCTCCGACGGACGTCACGACAAATCGAGAGAAAATCTGCGACAACTTGGTGAGTTCTTCTTTCCCGACCGCCTGCTCGAGCAATTTTTTCGCCTCGGCATCGAAGAACAGCCGATACGCGTCTTGGCCTGCGGTCGGCAGTTCGAGCAGGGCTTCGCGGGCGATCATCCGACTTGGCAACATGATGCCATCCGCCGTGAGGACCAGCCCCTCGGCTGTGGCGGCGAATACTTTTTCCAAATGCTTGAACGCTTTTTCCCACTGCTTTCGCCCGGCAAACCGACGGAAATCTTCCATCGCCTCACCAATTTCGGTGGGCTGTGCGGGCAACAAAAACGGTGGCTGTGCGGGTTTATTCTCGCCAGGGGTATCGTCTTCCCCCGCAACGAGGACCTGCGCCTGCACCGGGGTGCTCTGCGACAGTGGCGCGATCACCACGACGCAACCAATCAGAAGAAGTGTCCGCCATCCGCAGATTCGTCTGTCGAGCTCGAGTGTCATCACGAACTGAAATCCATCTCACGAGGTGCGACCGATGCAGACAATGACGCCTCGAAGACGATGACGGGAAGTCATTCGTCAGACGTCGTGTCATACTATCGAGGCAGTGAAGCCGTTTGCAACCAGTTGCACGAAAATATCCCGTCGCTTTCGCCACATCCGGAGATCAGGAGTCACCGCGAATCTGACGTATTGTCGCGGAAGATACGGACTCTATTCTTGCCGAGTGAAAAAAGTGCTATCGTCCAGCAACGAATGCGTTTGAAGACGTCAGAGAAGACCGAAGTTTATCGGCTCCTTTTCGCCTCCATCAGATTTGTTCCTACAGCGTTTGATCCAATTCCTTATGACGCTTTCCGTTCAAGAGAATCTCGAATGACGGGTGCCGAGCAATATCTTAAGCCGTCCGTGATTCGAAACGTGGCACGCCTGGACCTGCGTGCGCGCTTCATCGTAGAAGGCTTTTTGACGGGCCTTCACGCCAGCCCGTTTCAGGGATTCAGCGTCGAATTCAGCGAACACCGTCGCTATTCCCAGGGCGATGACCCCAAAGACATCGACTGGCTGGTGTTCGCCAAAACCGATCGCTTTTACGTCAAGAAATACCAGGCGGAAACGAATATCTCGGGCTATCTCTTGATGGATCTGTCCGAGAGCATGGCCTATACCTACCGGCAGGAACTGACCAAGTTCGATTACTGCATCTGCCTGGCTGCCGCACTGGGCTATCTGATGATCCACCAGCAGGACCCGGTTGGGCTGATGACATTTGATCAGAAGCTACGAGCCTGTTTACCGGCTCGTAGTAAACGCAGCCAACTTGGCAATATGCTTGGCCTGCTGGCCAAGGCACGGCCGGCAGGACAGACGGATGTCGCGGGAAACCTTCGTCGCATTGCGGCCATGATTCGGCACCGCGGATTGTTTATGTTGTTTTCGGATTTGCTTTGTGACCCCGAACCTGTCATCGATTCATTACGACTACTACGTCATCGAGGTCATGACGTCATTGTGTTTCACGTGTTGGACGAGGCGGAAGTCAACTTTCCATTTAGTGGATTATCAGATTTCGAAGATCCGGAATCAGGCGAACGTCTGATTGTTGACGCGGCGGGAATTCGTGGTGATTACGTCCGCGCAGTCCAAGAACTGCGAGACCGCTACAAACGAGAATGTCTTAGTGTCGGGGCCGACTATGTTGCTCTCGATACCAGCATGCCCTTTGATCGCGCGCTCGTCGAATATCTTTCTCAGCGAAAAGCCAGATTCTGACGGAATTACCGTTAGAGGCATTCTCTTGATTGTGAAAATCTGATTGATCTAAAGAAGTGACTGTTTCTCTCTGAAATCGGTTTGGTTACTGTGATTCGCACCTTTCACTCGAAGGTGCCACATCCCACCCCACATCCCGACTTCTGGAGACCTCGCAAATGGGAAAGTATCTCGCGGAATTCATTGGCACGTTTTTCCTGGTGCTGACAATTGGCTGCACTGTCGCCAGCAAAGAGCCGATGGCGCCGCTTGCGATTGGCTCCGCACTGATGGTCATGATCTATGCTGGAGGACATGTTTCCGGGGCGCATTTCAATCCAGCGGTCACTCTCGCGGTGACGATGCGCGGACGCTGCTCCCTGGCCGATGCGATCCCCTACGTCGTGGCTCAGGTGCTCGCTGCGATTGCCGCGGCAATTACCGTAGGCTTCCTGATCCCCGCAGATAAACTTTCGGCAATCACCGCCATCGACCTTTCAAAAACCGTTCCGCAGGCGTTACTCGCGGAAGGGCTGTTTACCTTCGCCCTGGCCTATGTCGTCTTGAACACGGCCACAGCGAAAGCCAATGCGAACAATTCGTTCTATGGCTTGGCAATTGGCTTCACCGTTCTGACGGGAGCCTTCGCCGTGGGAGGCATTTCGGGTGGTGCCTTCAACCCCGCCGTCGCCGTGGGAATCTCGATGCTGGGATTCACCTCTTGGAGCAACATCTGGATCTATCTGATCGGTGATCTTGCTGGGGGTGCTTTGGCCGCGATTGCGTTCAAGATCATTAACCCAAGCGACAAGTAATCCTCGTACCCGCGAAGGTATGTTGCTGCAAACTTGATGGAATTCGACTGACGACGTCCCGCGCGATCACCATGATCACGCGGGATGTTTTTTTGTCACGACACGCCTGCTCAGCCCCGAGAAGCATCGCGGCATGTCGATTTCATCACCGAGCGTGTGTGGTGAGGTCGAGAATTTCCCTTGTTCCACTCGTTACCAAGTTCCCGATTGGTGACACCTCTTCCAATTTTGGGCTCCTGTCGAGCGAGAACGCGACCTGAACCCGTCCCGTACACACGAAGGCCGACAAAACATTCCCAAGCGATCACTTGGGAACCGGGCAAACGCATTTCCGGCGAGCCGACAAGCGACCGCTTCCGGCTCGCCTTTATCGTCGCTCAATGCGAAGGAGCGGGTTCTGTTCCGGCATTTGGCCTGGCATTCACCGAGGGCTCCTGTTTCGCGGCCGGTTGTTTTCCAAATCGATCGATGATCTTGTAGAACACGGGAGTCAAAAGAATTCCGAAGATCGTGACGCCGCACATACCCGAAAAGACGGCGATCCCGAGTGTCTGGCGCATTTCCGCACCTGCTCCGTGCGAAAAGACAAGCGGTGCCACGCCGAGAATGAACGCGAGCGAGGTCATCACGATCGGTCGCAAACGTTCTTTGGCGGCTTCGAGTGCCGCTTCATGAACTGATTTTCCAGCATGCCGACGCTCACGCGCGGTTTCGACAATAAGGATCGCATTCTTGGCCGCCAGTCCGACGAGCACGATGAATCCAACCTGAACGAAGATGTTGATGTCCAAGTGCGTCATCCAAAGACCGAACACGGCGCTCAGCAAACACATCGGCACCACGAGCAAGACCGACATCGGCATCGACCAGCTTTCATACTGCGCCGCGAGGACCAGGAAGACGAGAATGATGGCGCCAATGAAGGCGTACAAAGCAGCACTTCCTTCCTGCAGTTGCAGGTACGTCAACTCGGTCCATTCGGATGTCATTCCGGCGGTCAGTTCGGCATCGGTGACTCGTTTCATTGAGGCAATCATGTCACCCGTACTGACACCCGGCAGGGATGCGCCGTTCAACGGTGCCGCGGGGAACATGTTGTAACGCGTGATCATGATCGGACCGCCAACATCATCAATCCTCGAAATCGTTCCCAGTGGCACCATCTTGCCTTGCACGTTTCGCACTTTGAGGTTGCGAACATCGTCGGCACGCAAACGGAACGGGGAATCGGCCTGCAGGTTGACCTGCCAGGTCCTTCCGAACTGATTGAAGTCGTTGACGTAGTACCCCCCGAGAAACACCTGCAGCGTTTGAAAGGCATCGCTGAGCGGTACCCCCAACGCCTTGCACTTCGTACGATCGATGTCGATATATAGCTGAGGCGTATCCGAGCGGAAGCTGTTGAACGTGTAGGCGATTCCAGGTTGTTTCGTCGCCCCTGCAGCGACCTCGTCGGCTCGCTCTTGCAATGCCCCCAGCCCCTGGTCGCTGCGATCTTGCACCATCAATTTGAATCCCCCCGCGGACCCGAGTCCATCGACCGGAGGTGCACCGAACACGGCAATCTGGGCATCAAGAACTTCCGTGAAGAACCGTTTTTGCAACAGGCCGGCGATGGCATTCGCACTGAGGCTGTGACCACGACGATGATGAAACTCATCGAGAATGATGAACATCGAGCAGAAGTTCGATCCTACCGCGTTCAAGACAATCGACTGTCCGGCGATACCGACGGTGTGTGCGACGCCCTCGGTTTCCTGAGCGATCTTCTCGACCTTCTTCACCACCGCGACCGAGCGTTCGAGCGATGCCGAATCGGGCAGCTGCATATTGACCACCAGATATCCCTTGTCTTGCGAAGGGATAAAGCCGATGGGTGTGCGCGTGATTCCGAAATACGTCAATCCCAGCAAACCGACATACACCAGCATCACCAAACTGCTGATACGCAGCATGCTGGCCACAATACTGCCGTAAACGCGCGTGATGGCATCGAAGCCGCGATTGAAGATCTTGAAGACTCCAGCCAAAAAGCGGTTCATCGGTTTCGTGATGAACCAGCCCAAAATGGCACCGGGAACAAAGAGCGCCAGCCACAGTGCCCACGCCGCGGCCCCTTCGCCTTTCAAGCCGATCACAGGCTCGAGCAAACTGGCTCCCCACCAGCCCAGCATTGTCATGTAACCCCACCAGGGAAACGCCTCGCGATCGTCATGACCATGTCGGCGATTTTTGAAAATTTGCACGGCCCGCGATGGTGTCATCGTCAATGCGTTCACCGCAGAAATAATCATGGATGCCGAAATCGTCAGCGCGAACTGGCTATAGAACTGGCCGCTGATCCCGCTCAGCATTGCACTCGGCAGAAAGACAGAACTCAGAACCAGCGTGATGGTAATGATCGGACCGGTCAATTCGTTCATCGCACTGATTGTCGCGGTACGCGCATCTTGCCCCCGCTCCAGCCAACGCTCGATTCCTTCCAGCACCACAATCGCATCGTCGACCACAATTCCAATCGCCAGGACCAGACCAAACAGCGTTAAGTTATTCAGCGTGAAACCCATCAGCCACATCACAGCGAGCGTACCGATCAACGAGACCGGAACGTCGATCATCGGCAGGGTCATCGACTTCCAGTCCTGCAGAAACAGTAAGACCACGATCGCGACCAGAATCACAGCGTCGCGCAGTGCCTTGAAGACTTCATTGACGGACTCTTCGATGAAGGGAGTCGTGTCGTAGACGATGGCCGAGCGCATCCCCTTGTCGAATCGCGTTTCCAGATCTGCGACCTTCGCACGAATCTTTTTCGCAGTTTCGAGCGCGTTGGAGCCGGGCAATTGGTAGATCGCCATCCCGACCGACGGGCGGCCATCGAGCGAACAGGCGGTGTCTTGATTCTTGGCGCCCAGTTCGAGGCGCCCGATTTCATCCAGGCGCGTTGGTTGCCCGGTGCTGCCGGTCTTCACGATGATCTGCCCGAACTCGGTCGGCTCTGTCAACCGTCCCAAGGTTGTCAGCGTGTACTGAAAATCGAGGCCGTTCGGGACGGGCGGTTGACCTACGGTTCCGGCCGCGACCTGGACGTTCTGCTCCCGCAGCGCGTTGACGACGTCGTTTGCCGTCAGATTTCGCGACGCCATCTTTTCGGGGTCCAGCCAGACGCGCATGCTATAGTCTTGCTGACCGAGGAAACTCACATCGCCCACGCCATCGATCCGCAACAGTTCGTCGCGCATCTGAATCGTGGCGTAGTTACTCAGAAACAACTGGTTAAACATGGGACGGCCCGTTGATTCGTCCGTCTCGGAGAACAAGTTGACCACCAGCAAGATGCTGGGCGATTTCTTTTTTGTGCTGACACCGGTCGTTTTGACCACGTCCGGCAGCTTGGGCAGAGCCAGTGCGACGCGGTTCTGGACCAGCACCTGGGCCATATCCAGGTTCGTCCCCAGCTTGAACGTAACGCTCAGGCGGTAGCCGCCATCATTGGTACATTGCGACGACATGTACAGCATCTTCTCGACGCCGTTGACTTCTTGTTCAATCGGCGCGGCGATCGTCTCCTGCACGACTCGCGCGTTCGCACCGGGATAGCTGCACGAGACTTCGACCGTGGGAGGTGTGATCTCGGGATACTGGGCAATCGGCAGTGTAAAGCCCGCTGCGAGTCCGGCGAAGACGATCACGAGCGAGATCACGATGGCGAACACAGGTCGATCGATGAAGAAGCGGGCCAGCATTCAAGGACCTTTGGTGATGAGATCGACGGTGAATTTCAGAACCGACGGAACACGAGATTCCGCGGGATTTTCAAGAACAGGGCCATCGAGAACCGCGTGCGTTTAGTGCGATTTCGCGGCCGGCTTTTCCGCCGGTACCGCGGAGTTCGGCGGCGGATCGCTCGCGATCTTGACGTCCGAACCTGGGCGGACCCGCTGCTGACCCTTCACGACAACTTGGTCGCCGGGTTCCAGTCCCGTTTCGATGACCCGCAGCAATTCGTCGTGACGTCCGGCGGTCACGTTCCGGCGTTCAATCTTGTTCTCGGTGGTGACGACGTACACAAAACGCTGCCCCTGCTGCTGCATCAACGCGTTCTCGGGAATGAGCACACGTTTGCGAGGCGGCCCCATCTGGAACTGAACTCGAACGAACAATCCCGGTGTCAGGTATCGGTCTTCATTGGGAAACCGGCCTCGAACCTGGATCGTTCCCGTACCGGCATCGATCCGGTTGTCCACCAGGTCGACGACACCCACATGCGGGAAGCCCGTCTCATTCGCGAGTTCCATCCGAACCTCGACGTTGTCTCGCTCGCGGGCCGAGTCCATTTTCTTCTCGCGAATTCGTCGTTGGATATCCAGCAACGTGCGTTCATCGACGTCGAAGTAGGCATAGATCGGATCGAGCGACACAATCGTTGTCAGGGACGTCGTGTCGGCAGTGACCAGATTTCCGACGGTGATCAGTTCGCGATTCGTGAGCCCCGCAATCGGCGCGATCACCTTCGTGAAATCCTGATTCAATTTTGCGTTGACGACAGTCGCCTGTGCCGATTGAACCGACGCATCGGCATGCGCTTTGTCGGCAACAGCCTTGTCGTAATCCGATTGCGTGCTGATTTGCTTCTTGTGCAGGTCTTCCGCACGCGCCAGTTCTGCCGACGCCTGTTTCAGACTGGCTTCTGCAGTGGCCAGCGTCCCCTCGGCTCGCAGCAGTTCGGCGTCGTACGGACGCGAGTCGATTTCGAACATGACTGCACCGGCCTCGACTTCTTTGCCGGGCTTGTAGCGAATCTCTTTCAGGTACCCGCTCACACGAGCCCGAATTTCGACCGACTCGACCGCATCGGTTCGACCTGTAAATTCGACAAAATCGGCCAGATCCTTCTCGACAGGATTCACCACCACGACGGACGCTGGACCGGCACCCGCTTTGGGATTGCCCACCGCCTGGCCGCCACAGCCAGTACTGAACAATCCCAACAAACTGAGTCCCACAACGTGGCCACAGAATCGTCGAGACGGATGAATCAACATGACGTACCCGGAATCAAGGTGTGAAATGATCTATCTGAGAACACGAAAGTGCGAGTTACGAGGCCAGCATAACTTCACCTCGCGAAAAATGCATGTGGGGCGAAAAATGCATGCAGTCCGAGTTGAGATCACTCATGTCTCATGCATATTTACCATTCACAATTCGTTCCTCCGCGATGACCGCACACGCAAGCCCGACACAGACGCCGAGACTTTGTGCCACTTTCATCACCGCACTTAAAGTTTCGCGCGGCATCCGACGTCGTGTTCGATGAGAATCGCGTCAATCCTTCCGCCCATGAACGGTGTCTTCACGGAATAAGACGTACGGACTCGAAATGGGTTAAAACGGTTTCTTTGACATTGCACAGAATCCCAACGCTTTTTGCAGAAAGTGCAGTTTTTTGTAAGTCGACGCGTGTTCGGGTGACCAATACCACTGAAAGGGAGCGTTGCATTGCTGGACGAAGAACAAAAGTCGCTTTTTATGACCTGGCTGGGTGAGCATGGCTCATCGGTCATGAAAGTGGCGCGTGCATACACTCTCACCAGCGAGGAGTGCCAGGATCTTGCACAAGAGATTCTGCTGCAGGCTTGGCGCTCCCTGCCGAATTTTGAAGGTAAAGCAAACGCCGTGACGTGGTTCTATCGAGTGGCATTGCATACTGCGATGAACTGGCATCGAAAAGACCGACGCCGACGCTTACGGCAGCAACCGCTGCTGGAAGTGCAAGCGCTCGCGGCGGAAGACGCGAACAGCGCCGAACAGTGTCAGCATCGAGATACCGTTGAGCAGCTCTACAAAGCCATCCAGCAACTACCGCAAACCGATGCCGCGCTGGTGCTGCTGTATCTCGATGAACTGAGTTATGGAGAGATGGCCGAAGTGTTGGGCATCTCTGAAAGTAACGTCGGCGTGAAGCTGAATCGAGCGAAAAAAGTGCTGAGCGAACTGATGAAAGGAGAGTCACATGGCGCCTGACCATTTTCAGGAGGCATGGCAGGCGCAGGCGTCACGGACACGCGTCAAGGTCTATGCCGACTTGCTGTTGAAAGAAGTACAGCGCGATCAGCGAAACTATCAAGTCAAGAGCTTCCGGGCAAAATCCTTGGCCGTCGGAATGGTCCTTCTTTCACTCCCTGTTTGGTTTTATTTTTGCGCCGCTTGGTACATGGCGGTGCCGGTGATTGTTTGGGTGACGGTACTAGAAGTTGTATTCATCTGGGAGTGCCGAAATCGGTTCTCGTATCACTCGCAAAAGCCCAAAGAATCTGGTGAACCGTTACTTCAATTTGTGAAAGAGTCCTTGTATCAGGTGGAACGAGAAATCTCGGGGGCGCGCCTCGTTTTCTGGTGGGTTGTCCTGCCGGCGTCCATCTCCTTCCTGGCATTCATGGTCTTCTTTGGATCGGAATCGCCCCGAAAAAGCACGCCTCTGTCGCTCTTCGACCTGAGAGGCATTGTGATCACATTGCCGGTGCTCATGTATTCCATCAGTCAATTCGGCGT
Source organism: Schlesneria paludicola DSM 18645 (assembly GCF_000255655.1). NCBI lineage: Bacteria > Pseudomonadati > Planctomycetota > Planctomycetia > Planctomycetales > Planctomycetaceae > Schlesneria > Schlesneria paludicola. The sequence goes on from NZ_JH636435.1 coordinate 649,373, forward strand.
CCGTTTTCGGCTTGAGCCGCGACGTCAGGAACTGCTGACGCTCCTCACAAGCCTCGACGACGAAACAAGGAATGACGACGGACAACATCCGTTTTCGGCAGACATGGGGACCGGTTCGGCTCTGGCGGAGCCTGTCCCCATGTCTGCCAGGCAATCCACGCCCCCTCACCTACAAGGCACTCGACCAATGAACAACAAGAGACTGATCGACATCTCGCTGGTAGTGGTGTTTCTGGCGGCCAATATTGGCATCCTCTACATGTTCAGGGGCCGCTTCACTGGCGCGCCGCCAATCTCACCAAGCTCGACTTTTGCCGAAGCCATCCAACGTGGTTCTGACGCGTTCGAGAAAAAGGATTACGATAGGGCAATTGTGGCCTGGGACGAAGCGATCCGGATTGATCCAAATCATTCCGAGGCTCACCGATATCGTGGAGATGCCTGGATGAATAAGTACGAGTTCGACAAGGCGCTGTCCGAATACGATGAAGCCATCCGGCTCGATCCCCAAAACGGATCGCCCTACTTATCTAAAGGAATGATCTGGACGGAGAAAGGAGAAGCCGACAAAGCGATTGCCGCCTTCGAAGAAGCGTGTCGACTCAATCCGAGGATTGCCGATGGACGGACCTACAAACGCTATTTGGCGGCCGCCGAGTCGCTGCGTCGCAAGCCACAAGACCCGAAGTTTACGGAAGCGATCCAACGGGGATCGAAGGCGTTTCAAAAAAGGGATTACGATGGAGCGATCGTCGCCTGGGACGATGCGATCCGGATTGATCCGAATCATTCCAAAGCTCACCGATATCGCGGAGATGCCTCGTTGAACAAGCGAGACAACGAGAAGGCCCTTTCCGAATACGATGAAGCCATCAGGCTCGATTCGAAGAATGCCATGGCGTACTGTAGTCGCGGTGCCGCATGGACGGAGAAACGAGAATCCGACAAAGCGATCGCCGACTTCGATGAAGCGATTCGGCTCGATCCGACAATTGCTGACAAGCCCTTCTATAAACGATACAGGGCGGCCGCCGAGTCGCTGCGGGCGGCGAAGCCGGCTTCACCGAAGGAATAACGGGATTCAAATTCGCCTGCTTGCGGATTGCCCCGATCGCGCTCAGACCGATCGATCTTGACCGGTTTGGCTGGTAGGAGGATATTCTCGTCGTATCGCCATCGCGTGAAGGAGTGCGCGTTCGTGTCCGAAACTGAAGACATCTCGAATCCGCAGGATGAGCCAGACGAAGAGATGCTGGATCTGGGCGACGGCCTGAATCCTGATGCGGGCGATACGTCTGAAGAAATGGTCGATTGGGGCAGTGATGACCTGGAAGCGGCCTATTTGAAGGCGATGTCGGCGCTGGATGCCTCGGACCTTGAACTTCCTCCCATGATGCCGGTCAAAGCGGCTCGCGAACCCCGACGCGACAGCGAGTCGGGCATTCCGAATGCCACCGAAGTTCCAGCCGACGCGAACTCCGAGACGGCAACGAACGAATCGGCCGACATTGCTTCGACGACTGCGCAAACAATCGAAACGCTCGTCGAGCCGATTGCCGAGTTTATCCCACCTCCACCAGCGGCACATTCGAGCCAGGCACAGACACCGACTCCCGAGGTTCGGTTGACCCCACGTCAGATCATCGAAGCGTGTCTGTTCGTCGGCGGTCCGGCACTCAATTCCAAGAAGCTGGTCGGGATTCTCCGAGGGGAATTCGATAGCGAATTCGCCGATCGGGAAATCGATTCCCTGAATCGCCAGTATGCAGCCGAAGGTCGTCCCTACGAAATTCGGCTGGGAGAAGGGGGATACCGGATGGCGCTGCGCGACGAGTTCGAACGCATCCGTCATAAGGTCTACGGGCTGGGCCCAAAAGAAGTGCGACTGTCGCAAGAAGCGCTCGAAGTCTTGGCTGTCGTCGCATATCACCAGCCGATCAAACAAGCACAGGTCGAAGCGTTGGGAAAACCGGGCTGCGGTTCCGTCCTGCGGCAACTCTTGCGGCGTGAATTGCTGGCGGTCGAACGTGACCCCGCCGCACCGCGCGAGGTCAGTTATAAAACGACCCCGCGATTCTTATCGCTCTTCGGAATACGCAACCTGGATGACCTACCACGGCATGAGCAGGTGTCGTACAAGTAGCCGGGCAGGGTGCTATTACGCAGGTTTTATGTGCGCCGCTGGCGATGCTAGTTCCCGATCGGCATTGATCCGTAGCAGGGCAATGAAGGTCGCTGAGAGACCATTCAACGTGCGGCTGTTCTGAACGACGTTTGCCGTTCGATTCCCAACCAACGGTGTTCCTCATTCCAGTATCGACGGGCAATGGCACAGCCAGTGAGACAGAAAAACAACGAACTCATCGTTCACGGAATCGCAGACATATTCTCAGACCCAACCGGGGCTGTGGAAAAAATAACCGTTCACAGACCGGGGACTGGCTCATTTTCCCGCGTCAAAGGGAAGGCTTTCCCTCGTGCGATGAACAGTAGATTCTAATTGAACCGGGAAAATGTGCCCGCCCCCCTCTCCTCGGGCTGTGAACGGTTACGCCGAAAAACATCGCAACGCGACCAGCCATCGCGCCTACCTGATTGGACGAATTTTGTTGTCCAACTTCCGTTCAAGCTCTAGCAGCACGTGCCCTTGAGGCAAAGACACCTCATCCGCGATGAATTCGGTGGGACGCGGTTCGCCGATTGGTGCGAGTTGAACTCTCAATGTGGTCTCGGTGAGCTCATAGATCCCGAGTTGACTTACCTCTACTCCGTCATCATTCGTTCCATGGAAATGAATCTGCCTCGGGGTCGACGTCAGATCCAGCCTGAAGTTGTTCAGCAGTCGGTATTCGAATGGATGAGGTCTTTCCTTGAGAGGCGACGATAAATCAATCGGAGCAGGTTGCTGCAGCAAGACCGTGATCCTTTCGAACTGCTGGCAGTTCCATTGACCTGCTGCGAACGCATAGGGGATCGGGTTCGGCATTGAACCCGTGTCGGTAAATTTCCAATTTTGATTCTGGATCAACACCTTCGCCGACAGTCCCGGATGACGTTTCGTGGCTCGATGGGTCCAGAGGCCATTAATCAACACGCGGTCATCCAGTAGCTGCTTTTCGATTTCCGGAGAATTCGGTGCTTTGTACTGGGCGAACGCATCGACAACGCTTCGAGAGATCTGACTTCCCGCGGTGGTCCCATAATACGAAACAACCGCGAGGTTGAGTTCCCTGAGCAGTGCGTATCCTTTGGGATCACCTCCAATGTTCTGAAGCGTTAAAATGATTGACATCAAATATTGATTGTGATTGGCGTAGATCAAAAAATCTCCAGGTTCGCGTTGCCGCAGAAACGAACTCTGTTCCTCAAGAAAGAGGTCAACGAGTGCGGGTACGGCCGCTTCTGCTGCAGGACCTAGTCGCCCCAGAATTTGAACAACATCAGCTCTGGATCTCGCCAGCTTGACAATCATCACGCCCAGTCCGGGTGTGTCAGGAGCGAGTGACACCAGATTGGCGGCGGTCACATGCCAAGGTGAAGCGTATGCTAAATAGGAGGCATCCGCTGGGAGGCCTCGACCGCTGTCGACCAGATCAATCATTCGTTTTTTCAAACCTGGAAAGTCGTCGAGCGGACGGTCCGAAAGACGCCAGACACAACTCGCGAGCGCAACGAGATCGTCTTGCTTATCCCGGTCACCTGCAGGGCTGCCGTCAAACTCCGTCATGATGGTGTTGGACCGGGATTTCACAGCCTCACGAAAAGTCGCCGATTGAAGTTGATCCCAAGTTCGAAATTGCACGGCCCGATGGATCATGGGGGAATCATTGTCCTTCGCTGCGGCAATCAAGTTGTCAAGAATAACCGCGCCAGAAAGCCGATTCAGTCCGGTCAATGCGGCGTTCCAAACGCGACCTTCCTCGGCCACGTCTCCCCCTTGAAACAACGATGCGGCCTGAAGAATTCCACGTACGATGCGCGTCTGATCTTTCGGTTGCGCCAGACGACTGCAAGCATCGATTGCCGCTTCCAACATTTCGGGCTTGCGCTCGGTTTCCAGAATTTCCAGCCACGAACTGTAGGCTCGGCCATCGAATGTCGGTTCGCGCGGCGATGCGGCAGCGGATTGCTCGGACATTACGGCCCGAGGACCCACATGTAAGGATATTCGCTCGGGTGAGTCGACATGGATGACGGCTCGTTTGGATTTCGATTCACTTACGGCGACTTCAATATGATGGATGGCATCTTTGATATACTCTCGTAGTGTCGAGAAGCGTGGGCGAATCACGTTGCCATCGTAGTCAACGATTTGTTCGTATTCAGTTGGTGTCTCGGCGATTGTCTTTTCGGCCAGTTGACGTAAAAACGGAAGGTCGCTTTCAGCAAATTCACGCAGATCAACCAGGCATTTCAAGAGACGAATCGATTCAATCACATCGTCATCTGAATGGCCGACTTGCAGCTTTCCGGTTTGGTCTGCAATCTGAATCTTGAATAGCGTCGCCACTTCGGGCATGTCTGGTACCAGACGTTTCACCCACGCGCGAACCCGACGATCATTTCTTTGACGAATCTGCCGGGCGTCTCCTGCCGATTGCGGCTCCAATGCCATCTGGAGAAATGCGAGAACCTGTCCCGAGAACAGCCCCGAACGCCCCAGAATCACCGCCGCTTGACCTCGCGTTTCAAACGAGTTGGATTCATTGAAAAAGAATCGCTGAACCATCGGAACTAAATCAGGGTACTCTGCCAGCGACTCGTCGTTCAGTGAAAGAATCCTGATGGAGCTGTCGACCACCCAATCCTCAAGTGTGTCGTCGCGCTTCGCCAAGATCACCAGGGCGTTGATCAACTCCTGAGCGTGCTCACTGAATTCACGCGCCAGCCCTTTGTTGACGCGTGTCGATTTGGATTGGCGCGCATCGACAACAAGATTGATTTGATCGGCTTGATCGGCCGCAACAAGGAGACCGTTAAAAATCGCTTGATATGTGTTTGTGACTTGTCGAGAGGGATTTTTGGTGGGCTGTTGAATCAGTTCTTCAACCAGAATGGAAGGTGGCAAGTTTCGTAACAGTTCAATCGATTTATCGACGAGTGAATAGATGTAGATTTCCGGAACCCTCTCAACCCCACGACGGAGATTCCCGTCGAATGGAACACGCAGCCCTATCGATTGGGCCATTAAAATGATGGCACGAATGAGCACGCGCGGTTCCGCGTCTGCAGACAAGTGCTTCAACGCGTTGATCGCCTCCGATAAGGCCGATGGATCTCGTTCCGTTTCCAGTTTCTGCAACCATGCCGAGAGTGGCTTACCCTGAAACGTTGGATTTGATACCGACGGGGAAATTGAGACAGAAGGAGCTGGCAGGCCTGGATCGCCAGCGGCGGCGGGAACGCTGATATCAGTATTCATGAATTCATCTGCAAGTGGTTGCGCATTCGGAACCAGCACCGATCCCTGACTTGCAACTCCGAATTTTTCTTTAACGGCTTCGTCAGTAGAACGAGACGTCTCCCAGTCCAGATTCGCAGTGGGGTCGATCAAATCATTCACACGTCGCTTTACGACTTCGGCCTTATTTTCTTGACGGCGGACTTGTGACAGACGGAGCGCATCGACGCGTTGGCTCAGTTGTTCGATTTCTTGCTTGCGCTGCTGTTGGCGGTATTCGAAGTGCCGCTCGATCACAGATTCGAGCTGTTTACGAAGTTCGACGGCTCCCTCGGGAGTGGCCACGAGAAGTTTCGCCGCGAGCGTTTTGGCATCGCGGTCCAGTTGGGCGTCTCGTTCGTCTGGCTGATCCGAACGCGGGGACGTGAGCGGCGGCGGCGCGCCAATGGCGGGCAGAACAGATTGATCCAGCAATCGTCGCTCGTCCGCTGGGGCGGTTCGCGCGAATGCAGATTCTGTTTTTGTGCGAGCCGGCTTTGTCGCTCTGGACTGCAGCGATTCTGCGGGATCCGGATAATAACTAGCGTAGCCCGGGGGCGGCCTGCGTTTGGTGAAATGGAAGACGAGCGCACCACAGATCAAAAGTGTGGCACTCAACGTCCAGATCAATGGTCGGTGAAGGCGATTTGAAAAGAACATGCTTTTCCTTCAGTTGATGAGGGACGCATCCCCCTATGGCGCGGCGATTGTTTTAGAAGTGGTCGAGCGGCAATGATTCGAGACGCTGCAGCACCGCGCGGATTTCGTCCGCTTCCTGTTCATGGCCGTCAGTCCAGACGGACTCACCGTTCGCGTTCGGTTCCGCGGCGACAGATTGTTCGGACGTTTTCTCGAACGGCTGTGGTCGTTCGAGAAAACGGGCCATCAGAAACAACAATGTTACGAGAATCACCATTGTCAGAGCGGAACCGATCATCCGCACCGGAACAGTGAATCTCCGAATTGAATGGTCCGACGTGAGGGCGACAACCTGAATGGGAAGTCGCCCTTGCGTCGGTTGTTGAACATGAGCGACGCACTGTTTCAGCAGATCGGCCACCTCGGCGGCTGACGAAAATCGTTGCGAAGGCTGCTTCGCTTGAAGCTTGGCAATGAACGCATCAAGCCAGTTGGGAACGCCGGCGCTAATTTCACAAAGTGATCGCGGCGTGTCATCGCAGACGCGCCGCAGCACGCCCATGGCCGTTTCCGCGCGGAACGGAGAATGCCCCGCGAGCAGCGTATACATCACCGTCCCCAGACTGAACAGATCCGTCAAATGATCCACCTGTTCGCCGCGCGTCTGTTCGGGCGACATGAATTGCGGTGTTCCCGCAATCACGCCGCTTTGCGTCAGACTGGCGTCGTCCGCGGCGCGGGCCAAACCGAAATCTGTCAGAAGCACGCGTTCGACGTTTCGTTCGAGCAGAATATTGGCGGGCTTGATGTCTCGATGCACGAGCCCCTGGGCATGGGCGGCGGCGAGACCTTCCGCGACTTGCTGACCGATCCGCAGCACATCCACGACGTCGAGCGGCCCTTGGCGAGTGAGACGCTGCTGGAGCGATTCACCTGGGACGAACGGCATCACCAGATATGGGGGATGATGCTGGCCATCGACGGCATAGATCGGAACGACATGCTGATGAACGACCGCTGCCGCCGCTTGCGCCTCACGAGCGAACCGGCGACGAGCCGCGGCACTCGTCGCGCAGTGCGGGTGCAGAACTTTCACCGCGACATAGCGATTGAGCTCATGGTCATAGCCCTTCAGGACGATGCCCATGCCTCCACTGCCGATGCGTTCCAGAATCTCAAATTCGCCGAGTCGTCCCAACATGGCGGGGTTGTCGGACGGGGACAGAAAATCGAGGGGCAGGGGATGTTGAGTCGACTCGAATGGCTCGCCAACGTCATCCAACGCCGCTCGCTCGATCCCGGCCTGCACCCCGGCAAGATTGCTGCGTGTCGAATTCCACCAGCTTTCGTCGGCGGCGAAGGATTCGAGTTGCTGCCGGCACGAGTGACAGGTCTCCAAGTGCAGCGCGACTTCGGTTTCGAGTGCGGAAGACAGCTTGCCATCGAGTAGTCGTCTCAAGCTGTCGCGATCACAATTTGCGGTACGAGCCATGATTGTTTTACCTCACGCTCTGAACGCACTCACGAAGCCGTTTCATCACTCGGCTGCGTGAGACGTAGACCATACCGACGTTGACACCCAGTTCATCCGCCACTTTCGCAGCGTCAATCCCATCGACGGCCGTTCTCCAAAACGCCTGCCAGGTCGGCTCGTGAAATTCATGGCGAATCTCACTGGCGGCCCAAAGAAACGTTTGCCTTTCTTCTTCGCGGTCAAACAGCGCCGATTCTTCACTGGCAGGATCGGGCAATTCGTCCAGCCAGCGTTTCAAATCACTGTGCCCGGTCGCCTGCGGATGACGGGATTGCCGAATCAGAAAATTGACGACGAGATTGCGAGTGATGGTGTAAATCCAGCCTCGAAATGATCCGCGAGCCGAACCCGGTTCCCAGCGATCGATCGCGCCGGCGATGGCAATGAGGACCTCTTGTGTGACCTCGCGTGCATCTGCCTCCTGTAGTCCTCGGCGGCGGACCAAACGCATGATGAGCGGTTGATAAATCTGCAGAAACACGGCCCACGCCGCTTGATCGCGCGGGTCACGCAATTTCAGCAGCAGGCTGGCTTGAGTTTCTGGAACCGGTGTCATGTCAGCTTCTCGATGTGATTTGAACTGAGGGCGCGCTGTGCAGTCGACGGATTCTCAATGAGCCTGCGCCGGCCTGACTCGTCAATTTTTCCTCGTCACCTAGCTTTTGCTTGGTGACACCATTTCTTCCTCTCTCTTCCTCGTTCCCAAGCTCCAACTTAATAACGCCTTCTCTTCCTCGTTACCAAGCTCCCGCTTGGTAACGCCTCTTGCGATTTAATTTTCCTTCGAGCAGGAAAGTAGACTCGAACCGACGTACACATTTCTGATGTGTAGGAAGCGTTGCCAAGCGGGAGCTTGGCAACGAGGGGAAAAGTTGCGATTTCTGTCGAGCCAGAGCGTCCCCAAGCAGGAGCAGGGGAACGAAAAACAGACCCAGGAACCGTGGTTTCGTGACTGCCAAACGACTCGTCTACAAATATCACAACGCCCGGAATGGAACCCTTGCGCGAAAAGTCGGCATTGTTTTCAATTTCAGCGGAATTGTGGCCCCAAACCCCGGTGCAGCGCCGTTTTTATGATCCTCTCGACTTTCCGAGCAACTCCCACGACAATAAGCTGGGCGAAATAGGCCAAACGGAAGCCGCATCGCTTTACGGGACGAGTGCTTGAGGGACGGATGCTCTCGCGATACGCGACGGAAATTTCAAAAAGGCCACTGATCGCCAGATAACGCCGTTCGGATGACGAATCACGAGGATTCGGAGGTTGCCAACATGAATCGCAGGATGAGAGTTGCATATGCGGTGCTCGCGTGTGCGCTGGTTTGGCAGGCCCCAACGATTGTCGCCCAGGATCGTGACCCGATTTTCTCAGTCGATCGATCGGACCCGCGACCGGAACGAACACCTCGGCCGCGCACCGAAGAAGAGTTGCTTGAAGCGAAGCGACGGGAGCTGTTGCAGGAGTTCGACGCAGAAACCAGCCTCGATCATGGTGAGTCGATTCACCCCAAGTTGATGCTGACCGTGAAAGACAACACGGTTGGTGTACGCTACGAAGAGCGTGAAGCCTACCTGCGAATCCTACGTCTTGCCCAAGAGGTTCCTCTCCGAAAACAGCAACGTTATGCGGCGGAAATCAAAATGGAACGTCGCGAGACGACGCCCGCCTACAAGCGCCGAAAGAAAGAGGATTTTCCTCAGTTTGTGGACCTCTTCACGCACCCCGAGTTCTACAGCGGACGGCCCGTCACGCTGCACGGCGTAATGCGGAAGCTGACGAAGTTTGAGGTGGGTAAGAATTCACTGGATTTGAATGAAGCTTATGAAGGATGGGTCTACACTCCGGATTCGCAGGGAAACCCGGCGGTCGTCGTGTTCACATCCAAAGATGAACGACTGCCCATCAGTGGCGATATGCAGGAAGAAGTTCGCTTTACCGGCTACTACTTCAAAATGTATGGCTATGACGCACAGGACACCACGCGCAAGGCTCCCTTGATTCTTGCGGGCGAGGTCGAATGGATTCCGCATCCTTATAAAGCCGTCTATCATGGGATCAGTCGCGGCTGGTATGCGCTGACGGCTCTCGCGTTCTGCATCGTCTGTTACATTGTGTGGCAAGTGAACAGGATCGAGATGCCACCACGCCCCGCTTCGACCATTGAACCGGATTTCACTCATTTTCCGCCGCGAGAGCACCCCGCGCCGGACCCATTCCATTCCCAACCGTTGGCAGAGACCGAGGATTCGTAACTGTGGCACGATTTCGCCCGTTGTCTGCTCCGTTGGAACGCCCAATTCGACTGGCTGTTTTGATCTCTGGTGGCGGCACCACGCTGATGAACTTGATGGCGAAGATTCGCCAAGGAGAACTCTCGGCCGAGATACGTGTCGTTCTGGCCAGCCGGGCAGAATGTGCTGGCGTAAAACGCGCCCAAGAACTGGGGCTACCCTGCCACGTCATTGCCCGAAAGACATTCGAATCAGTTGCAGACTTCAGCCACGCGATCTTTTCACAATGCCGCGCAAACGAAGTCGATTTGGTGGTTTGTGGTGGCTTCCTGTCTCTGATGACGGTGCCAGACGATTTTCTGGGCCGGGTCATCAATACGCATCCGGCACTTATTCCTGTTTTCTGCGGCAAAGGCTTTTATGGACATCATGTCCATGAAGCGGTGATCGCGCGGGGCGTGCGAATCAGTGGCTGCACGATTCACTTCGCCGATAACGAATACGATCACGGACCGATCATCGAACAGCGGGCTGTCCCCGTGCTGGATAGCGACACCCCCGACGACCTTGCCGCTCGCGTCTTTGCTTCGGAATGCGAAGCCTTGCCCGAAGCCATTCGCCGCTTCGCCTCCGGCCAACTCGAGATTGACGGCTCACGCGTCCGCACGATCCAGTAACCCATCGCCTCCTTCTTTCCTCTCTGTATCTCCGTGCCTCTGTGTCTCTCAACCCCACCCATGTGCATCCGAAGTACGCAAAACGTACAAGTTGGCCCCAGCGGGGGTAAGGGAGGCACAGAGAACGAATCTGTCGCCTGCAACCTGCTACTGCTCCCGGTAAACCAGGGAGCCTGTAACGACTATTCCGGCGAGCCAGCAGGTTGATCTCAGACGCCGATCGGTTCTCATCATTCCCGATCAACCTTTGGCGGACAATCCGCCGACAGCATGCGCGGGGGATTGCGCCGTGCGGTTGAATCCACCAGACCATCCTGACCCGTTCTGACGACTTGAGTGAATGATTGTGACTGGTTTTGATTGCAATCAGTCACCCGCATGCTAGAATGGGAAGAGTGCAGGAAGTTGTGAGGAATTCGGCCAACGCCCGCCAAGGAAGAGCCTTTGGTTATGATCCTCGATCAACGACGCGACGAAATCCTTCAAATCATTGAAGAAAAAGGATTTGTGTCATTGCACGAGCTCGTAGAGAAGCTGGGAGCCAGTGAATCAACGGTTCGACGCGATTTGGAATATCTTGACGGAATCGGTCAGATTCGACGGACACGAGGTGGTGCCGCTTATACCGGTGAGTCGCTGACGCCGTTCGAAGAACGAGGAAGTCGAGAAGTTACAGAGAAGGCGAAGATTGGGAGGGCGGTTGCGGATCTGATTGAGCCAGGTGAGACGATTCTGTTGGACGGGGGGACAACGACCCTGGAAGTGGCCAAGTCTCTTGTCGGCAAGCGGCTGCAAGTTGTGACGAACTCCTTGCCGATTGCCAACCTGCTATCTCAACAGGCAAACATCGAACTGATTCTGATCGGTGGTTATCTCTATCCCCGGACAGGAGTGGCACTGGGGCCGCTCGCAGAAGCGAACCTTGCGGAATTGAATGTTCCACGGGTGATCATGAGTGCCGGGGGGATTACCGAGAAGGGGTTGTTCAACAGCAACTCACTACTGGTCGAATGTGAACGGCGGATGATCAAAGCGGCCAAAGAAGTTTGGGTTGTGGCGGATAGCAGTAAATTCGGTCGTTCGGCACTCACCTTTTTGTGTGATTTGTCGAGCGTCACACGGCTGATTGTCGATTCTGGACTGAGTAACGCTTGGCGAGACGTTGTCGAACAGGCAGGCGTCAAACTAACAGTGATTGATGTGTAGTTGAGATTGAGGGAATTTGATCGGTTCTGACCGATGACACCTCGACGGAGATCAGGCGAATGGCGACGGAGTTGAATCGTAGTGAGATCGAGCAAATTGTTCGATCCGTTCTCGAAAAGCAACTGGGACACCCGGCCGCCGCACCTGCGGCGCAGGCCACCCGGAATCCTCTGCTCGTCAATATTTCGGCCCGCCATGTCCACCTCTCACAAGAACATGTCGAAGTCCTGTTTGGCCCCGGCGCCAAGCTGGAACCGATGAAAATGCTCTATCAGGACGGCTACTTTGCCGCCAAACAGACGGTCATGGTGGTCGGCCCGCGTAAGCGAATGCTGCCCGACGTCCGTGTGCTTGGCCCATGCCGTCCGTCTCAGGTTGAACTCGCGTTTACCGATTCAATTTCGCTCGGCATCGACGCACCTGTTCGAATCAGCGGCGATCACCGCGACACCCCCGGCTGCGTGCTGGTAGGGCCGGTCGGCGTCGTCGAGTTGAAGGCTGGCGTCATTCGCGCCATGCGGCACGTTCACATGAGCCCGGCCGACATGGAATATTACGGCGTCTCGAACGGCGATCGGATGCACCTTCGCATTGTGTCACCCGGATGCACGACGACGTTGGAAGACCTGGCCGTGCGTGGCGACCCAACAGTGAAACTGGAAGTCCACCTGGACACGGATGAGGGCAACGCGGTCAACCTGACGGCAGCCACCTCTGTCGAACTGATCAAGCCGCACGACTGTGCGTGCAAGGCTCATTAGGAACGATCACAGGCAAGCCGAGGCCTCACGCGTCTCGGATCGCCTGTAGGATAACGACAACTGACGACTTATTTCTCTCCCTGCTAGCAAAGGTTTACGACAATGGCGAAGGCGATGGAAGCTCTCGGAATGCTGGAATGTAAAGGTTTGGTTTGCTTGATCGAAGGCGTCGATGCGATGCTGAAATCGGCAAACGTGCAAATGGTCGGCTGGGAAAAGGTCGGCAGCGGTCTGGTGACCGCGTTCGTCGTCGGTGACGTCGCCGCCGTTAAGGCTGCGATCGACGCCGGTGCCAGCGCCGCCAGCAAGATCGGTGAAGTTGTCAGCGTTCAGGTCATTCCTCGTCCACACGAAGAATTGAGCGCGATCCTGCCGAAGCCCAAGGCCGGTGCGGAAAGCAGCGTGAACTGAATCACGGAACGCGTCAGACCCACTTGGCGTGCATCTGCACCCAACGGATTGACACACCGTGACTGACGAAATTTCCTTGGCGATCTTGTAGTGGAGGTGAACATGGCGAAAAAATCCAGTAGCCGCAAATCCACTGCACCGGTGCGGAGTCCTGCCACCCGCACCGCGACCCCGAAGGCCGAGCCCGCCAAGACCACGACGCGAGCGAGTACCCCGGCGACAACGGCATTGTCCGTTCCGCCTGTCGCGCTGCTCGAATCGATTCCTCCCAAACCGTCTCCGAAATCCGGAATGAATCCTATGAATGAAGCTATTGGAATGATCGAGACAAAGGGCTTGGTCGCTCAAATTGAAGCGGCCGATGCCATGCTGAAGTCTGCGAACGTCACGCTCGTCAAGCAGATTAACATTGGCGGAGCGTTCGTGACGACCGTCATCCGTGGCGACGTCGGCTCGGTTCGCGCCGCTGTCGATGCCGGTTCGGCCGCCGCCTCGAAAATCGGTGAGCTTGTCAGCGCTCACATTATCGCTCGTCCTGAGAAGAGCCTGCTGGACGCGTTCATTTAATCGTGAATCCAAGCGGAATTGACACGTCAACGCACATACTGGGGGACAGCAACATCGCTGTCCCAGGCTGGGCTTCGTCTCGATCAGTTCACCGCGCCGCGACCGTGAGTGAATGAATCGGGCGTGAGCCACGGAGGATGCCATGAAAGTACTCGTCGCCAACCTGGGCTCAACGAGTTTCAAATATCGCCTGTATGACCTGCCGAGCGAAACGCAATTGGCGCGCGGCGGGATCGATCGCATTGGTATGGCGGCCAGTGCCTGTTTTGTGGAAATCAACGGCCAGAAGCAGGAATCGACCTTACCAGTCGCCGACCATGCTGCCGCGGTGGGAATGTGTCTGGAACAACTGACACATCCTCAGCACGGTTGCCTGAAATCGGTCGAAGAAGTCGCAGCAATCGGCTTCAAGGCCGTATTCGCGGGAAATATGAGTGGCGTTCGCGTCGTCACTGATGAACTGCTCAAAAAGATGGAGGACTTGTCCGACATCGCCCCCGCGCATAATCCCATGTATGCCAAAGCGATGCGACAGTTGCGATCCGCGTTTCCCAAGCTGCCATTGGTGGCGGCGCTGGAAACTGGATTTCACGAGACAATTCCGCCCGAAAACCGCTTGTACGCAATTCCGTACGAGTGGTCTGAAGAGTTCGAAATTAAGCGCTGGGGCTATCATGGTGCGAGCCATCGCTACCTGAACACCCGCATGGTGCAACTGCTCGGACGCGGTGACCTGAAGGTGATTACCTGCCATTTGGGTGGAAGCAATTCACTGTGTGCCGCTCGCGATGGAAAGTCACAAGCCACCAGCATGGGAATGAGTCCGCAAACGGGTCTGCTTCACAACAACCGAGTGGGCGACTTTGATCCGTACGCTTTGCCGATTCTGCTGCGGAAGACCGGGCGTACGCTGGAGCAATTGCTGGAAGACTTGTCCAGCAAAGGCGGCCTGCTGGGCCTCAGTGGTGTCAGCCAGGACGCTCGCGACGTCGAAGAGGCCGCGGCGAAAGGAAACGCACGAGCTCAGCTTGCGCTGGACGTGTTTGTCGCTTCAATCCGACAGTATCTGGGTGCATACCTGACCGTGCTGGGCGGAGCTGATGCGATCGTGTTCAGTGCAGGGATTGGTGAGAACTCGTCCCTGATCCGTGCCGCAGTCTGTAAGAACATGGAATGGGCTGGAATCGAACTCGATCTCGCCAAGAATTCTTCGCTGCCTCGAGGCAGCGAAAGCCGAATTTCGACCGACTCCAGTCGCGTTCAAGTCTGGGTTGTTCCGACGAATGAAGAACTCGTTGTGGCACGCCAGACCGTGGAAGCGATCGGAAAGAAATAGTCAAAGGGATGACGACCATCGTCCTGTCCGCGGGATGTGAAAGCAGACCGTGACAGGACAACCGAGCGGATGGGGAACTTTGATTCCCGGACGCTCCTGAGGATGCACCATGTTTCTCGCACGTGTGACAGGCAGTGTGATCTCGACGCAGAAGGTCGACGCGATGATCGGCCAGAAGCTGCTTGTCGTTGAACCGTTGCGCGTGAATGAGAAAGACCAATCCGGACTCGTTTCGACAGGTCGCACCTTTATATGTGTCGACACAGTCGGAGCAGGGGAAGGTGAAGTCGTCCTGATCGTTCAGGGTTCCAGCGCCCGCTTCACGCCGCAGACGAAACCGCTACCGATCGACTGTGCCATCATCGGTCTGGTGGATTCGGTTCATCTCGGGGCGAAGTCGATCTTCGATGCGAAAACAGAAGAAACATAGACAAATCGCGGATCGCTTCCGGTGAGCCATATCTCATCGGCAAAGTCCGCTTCCAACAAATGATATCGACTCCAGCGACATCGCGGTGAACGAATCGCTGAACCACTTTTGCAGATCACTCGACGAGATCAAAAATTATGCAAGCGAATGCAGATACGATTCGAACCGTTGTGCAGGAAGTGCTCGCTCAATTGGGAAAAGCCCCTAAGTCATCGACGCCCGCTCGCGACGGTGATTTCGGCGTCTTCCAGTCGGTCGATCAGGCGGTAGCCGCTGCGAACGAAGCCTTCAAAAAGCTGAGCGAATCGCCCTTGGCAGCACGAGCGACTGTGATTGAATGCGTTCGCCGGATCTGCGATGAACAAGCCGAGGAACTCGGCACGCTCGAGTTCCAAGAAACCAAAATTGGCCGACTCGATCACAAGATCGAGAAGCTGAAGATCATCAAGCTGGTTCCCGGTGTGGAATTCATGCGAACGGACGCGGTCAGCGGTGATCACGGCCTGACCGTCACGGAATACGCTCCTTTCGGCGTGATCGGGGCGATCACCCCCGTGACGCACTCGCTGCCGACTCTGGCAGGTAACGTCGTGAACATGATCGCCGGTGGTAACACCATGGTCGTGAACCCGCATCCGAATGGTGCTCGCATCGCGTGTGAAGGCGTCCGTCGATTCAATCGCGCCATCTACAAGGCAACGGGGCTCGAAAATCTCGTCACAATCATCGAGAAGCCGACGCTCGATACGGCAGCAGCCATCTTCGCTCACCGCGGCGTCAAGTTGCTCTGTGTGACGGGCGGTCCGGCAGTGGCTCGGGCTGCAATGGAAAGCCGCAAGAAGGCCATTGTCGCTGGCCCTGGAAATCCGCCGGTCGTCGTCGACGAAACCGCCTGCCTCGACAACACCGCATCGTCGATCGTTAAAGGTGGGGCCTACGACAACAACCTGCTGTGCATCGGTGAAAAGGAGGTGTTTGCCGTCGAAGAAATCTTCGATCCGCTCCTCGACACAATGAGCCGTCACGGTGGCTTCCAATTGAACTCATCGCAGATTGATGCTCTGTCGAAGCTGGCGTTCACACCTCCGACCAAGCCGGGCGATCACTATCACCTGAATCGCGATCTGGTCGGTCTTGACGCTTCGAAGCTGGCCGAATTGATTGGCGTCCGAGTTCCTGCCGGAACGCAGCTGTTGTTCGGTGAGACGGATACCTCGAACCCATTCGTTCCCGAAGAACAGATGATGCCTTTTGTTCCATTCGTGCGCTGCCGCAACTTCTCGCACGGCGTGGAACTGGCACTCGAGTTTGAGCATGGCTTCCGCCACACCAGCCTGATCCACTCACGAAACGTTCGTCACATGACGCGAATGGGTCGAGAAATGGACACGACACTGTTCGTCAAGAACGGCCCTTCGATGGCGGGACTGGGACTCGGCGGACAAGGCTATCTCAGCTTCAGCATTGCGACCCCGACGGGTGAAGGCGTGACGAACCCAATGACGTTCACCCGTCAACGCCGCTGCGTGCTGGTTGACGATCTGCGTGTGATCTGATGCCGGTCGTTCCGCCACAACAACCGGCAGGTGAGACGAGAGTACGAGAACCACTTCAGGCCGATGACGCATCATGCAACTGGCAAAAGTGATTGGACGAGCGACCTCAACGGTGAAACATCCGACGCTGAAAGGCTGGCGGATGCTGCTCGTACAACCACTGGGACCGAACGGTGTCCCGGACGGTGCGCCACAACTGGTAATTGATAACCAGGGCGGCGGAAGAGGCGACACAGTGATCATCTCATCGGATGGCAAGACGGCGAAGGAAATGGTGGGGGCGGATACCACGCCAGCACGTTGGCACGTGTTGGGACTGGTCGATTGAAAGAATGCTCGATGTTCGGCGGCGGACATCGCAAAGACGAGTGGACGTGACAGTGAATCAGGCCTTAATCGACGAAATCGTGACGAACGTGCTGACGCAGCTTCAGCGCGGTTCCGTTCGTCGTGCGCCCGTCGAATCCAAGCCCGTCGTCGCTCCCTCCTCCTCATCCAATTCCGTCGCCCCTGTTTCGAGCGTTTCAACAGGCCTCTCGTCGCCAGTGCCTGTGCGAATGCCCTCCGCAAGTGTGCTCGCATCGACAACTGGCATTCCGGCCGTCGATGCGAAACCAGCGGCGGTTGAAGTGCTGGCTACAATCATTACCGCAGATGTCCTGGAAAAATCCGTTCGCTCTGGACAGACTCTTCGTGTGGGACGCCGTTCCATCCTGACGCCTTCCGCTCGCGATTGGCTGAACTCGCGACGAATCGTCTGGTCGCGTCAGGATCGCAGTGCGGAAGCGGGAGCATCGGGTGCTGGACGAGTCAAGTGGCATGTCATCCTGCAGACGGTGACACCGACGGTCAAAGCATTGCAAGACGGAATTCGCCGTTTGGCCGAAGGCTGGAAAATCGAGCTGGTCGGTCAGCCGCTGGAAGCAGCCACCATGGCGACAAGTCTGGTGAGTACTGCGGAATGCGACGGCGTCGTCATTTTCACGGAACAGGCGGAGCTGATCGCCTGTAAGGCGAATCGGCACGACCGTGTTCGCGCGGCCGTGATCGACAATGCGAAGCAATGGGAACATGTGGTTCGAACACTGAGCGCGAACGTCGTCTGCATCAGTCCCATCGGAAAGAGCTTTATCGAACTGAGAAACCTGCTGCGAGACTGTGGCGGCACCAAGCCGCGTTCGCCTGCGGACATGTGAACGGTGGTCCGACGACGTGGGAAACGACATAAGAAGATAAACCGAATGCGAATCGGCGAAGTGATCGGCAAGGTGACGTTATCCAAGTGCGACCCGATGGTTTCGGGTGGGACGTGGCTGGTCGTTGTGCCGCTGAGCGTCGCCGGATTGAAAGGGGATCCCGCGGGACGCGAAGAACCGATTGTCGTTTATGACGAACTAGGCGCGTCCCCTGGTGCGAAGATTGGATTCAGTGAGGGTGGTGAAGCAGCGAATCCATTCGCTCCGAATTACAAACCGCTCGATGCCTACAACGCCTGTATTTTAGACACGATTGAAGTCGATTGACCGACAAGTTGACGAACAAAGGATCAGCCAACATGGCCAGCCAGTGGAATTCCGGAATCAACGACCGGAAGCTCAAAGAAGAAATCTGTGAAATCGGCCGCCGCGTTTACAACAAAGGTTTCGCCGCGGCGAACGACGGAAATATTTCGATCCGCGTGGGCGAGAACGAAGTTCTCTGTTCTCCGACGATGATTTGTAAGGGCTTCATGACGCCCGATGACATCTGTGCGGTCGACATGGAAGGCGTACAGATCGCCGGCAAGCGGAAGCGCACCAGCGAAGTTCTGTTGCATCTGGCAATCATGAAACATCGTCCCGATGTGAAGGCCGTGGTCCACTGCCACCCACCACATGCCACCGCCTTCGCCGTGGCTCGTGAGCCGATTCCTCAGTGCATCCTGCCTGAAATCGAAGTGTTCATGGGTGAAGTGCCGATTGCTCCCTACGAAACGCCGGGCGGACACGCCTTCGCCAATACGGTGGTTCCGTTCCTGGCTAACGGAACGAACACGATCATCCTGACGAACCACGGGACCGTGACATTCGGCAAGACCATTGAAGAAGCGTACTGGAAGACAGAAATTCTGGACGCGTACTGCCGAATCCTCCTGCTGTCGAAACAGCTTGGAAAGGTCACGTATCTGAATGAACGTGAATCGGTAGAGCTGCTCGACCTGAAGAAGAAGCTCGGGTTTGATGATCCACGATTCCACGTCGAAGATTGTGACCTGTGCGGCAACAGCGCGTTCCGCGACGGCTACAAAGAAAACAAGCTCGAGCCCGTCGCGTTCGAGCCACCACCCCAGTACGCCGGCTATCTCGAACGACAGAAGAAGCCCGCCGCGGCTGCTCCGGCAACGCCCAAGCCAGCTGCTCCTGCGGACGTGGACATGGACACGTTGGTAAAACTGATTACCGAACAAGTCATCGCAGCCATGGCGAAGTAAACGACAACGGTCGACTGGGCCTGATGAGTGAGCGGGGGCGACCCCGGGAAGCTCGAAAACGTCATGAGATTCACGGTCCTGAGGTGCCTGCCCCTCATTGGTGAACAGGCAGTCAAGGCGAGTCCGCATTCACGAGAGAGTTGAACATGAAAGTCAGTATTATCGGCGGTGGCGGTCTGGTGGGTTCATGCGCGGGATTCGCCTTGCAAGCCGGCAAAATTGTGCGGCACATTCATCTAGTCGACGTGAATCAAGATGCGTGCGAAGGTCAGGCACTCGACCTGCTGCATGGCGCCAGCATTCTCGCCGATCAAAAGATTACGTCCGGCGACATGAAATCGTGCTCGGACAGTGACTGCGTCGTGATCACCGCCGGTCTGCGCCGCAAGCCAGACGAAAGTCGCCTGGATCTGATTAACCGGAACGTGGTCCTATTTCGTGGAATTCTGACCGAACTGAAGTCCAGCGGCCTGAAGAAAGACGCCATCGTCTTTGTCGTTTCGAATCCGGTCGATGTTTTGACCTACTTGGCGATTAAAGAACTGGGCTTGCCGGCGTCGCAAGTCATCGGCCTGGGCACGGTACTCGACACAACTCGTCTACGCAGCATGCTGGCACAACGACTGGATGTTCCACCGACCCAAGTCGACGTCACGATTTACGGCGAGCATGGCGATAGCATGGTTCCAATCTGGTCGGCCGCACAAATTGCGGGCCTGCCCCTGGACAAGTATCCCGGCGTGAATTCGCAGTTGATCGCTGAAGTAGAAAAGAAGACGCGCGGCAGCGGTGCGGAAGTGATCAAGAAGAAAGGCGGAGCTGGATTTGCTGTTGGTGTCTCGATTGCGGACGTCGTCCATGCCATCGCGCTCGACCAACGACGGATCCTTCCTGTATCATCCCTGCAGTCGGGAGCGTTTGGCCTGCGGGACGTGGCCATCTCGGTCCCGACAGTCGTTGGTCGGAAAGGAGTCTTGGGCGTGATCGAAGTCGATCTTTGGCCCAAGGAAAAGATGGCTCTCCAGAAATCCGGCAGCGTCTTGCGAGAAACCATCGAAAAAGTCCTGTAAAGGCAAATGCCCGTGGCCTTGTTTCGCAGCTTCCGCCGTTATCGCAAGGCCATCGGGCGCGACGAACAGATCGTGATCTATCCGTCGTTCGCATCGCGGACGGCGGATGACCGCGGTTGGTCACTGGTCGTTCAAGGCTGCGTGTTTGATCCGCGTATTCCCTGGCTGCGCCGAACGCCCGTCATGGGACTGATCAAGCGGGCGATGCGCATCGATCGCGCCGCCGATGAGTATTTCCGTCAGCGGATGCGACAGTTTCTGATGTCGGGCCTGAAAGGCCGCGCCGTTGCAGTACGCGTTGCCGACCGCGAGTTTCAGGTTGCAGAATCGGACTACATGGGGCTGTTTCGCGGCACCATCGAATTGTCCGACAGCATCGCGAGCGAGTATGCCATGCCACTCGAAAACGGGGGGCGGTGGATCGACTGCCATGCGGTGCTTGGTGCGAGCGACACGCGCGAGTTCCGTGGTCCAATCCAGTTGGTAGAACCGACGGGCGTGTCGATCATTTCCGATGTCGACGACACGATCAAACACAGCAATGTCGGTAACCGGCGCGACCTGTTTCGAAACACGTTCACACGCACGTTCGTTCCGGTCCTCGGTATGCCGGAACTGTATCGCGACTGTGCGGTCGCGGGAACGGCATTTCACTTTGTCTCGGGCAGTCCTTGGCAGCTCTACGAGCCGATTCATGATTTCTGTCGAGCCGAAGGATATCCGTTCGGTTCCTTTCATCTGAAGCGTTTTCGGTTCCGCGAGGCTGCTCGCAAGTTGCGCATGTCGCCACAAAAGGCGCACAAGCGAGCCGCGATTGAACCGATCCTCGCCGCCTTCCCCAATCGGCGGTTCGTCTTAATCGGCGATTCGGGCGAGCAAGACCCCGAGATCTACGGTCATCTGACGCGCGAGTTTCCCGGTCAGGTCATCGGGATTTTCATTCGCGCCATCCGTGGTGAAACACGCAATTCCGAACGGATTTTAAAAGCGTTCGACGGAATTCCTCCCGAACGTTGGACGCTCTACACGGACCCGACGGACATTCGTTCCCAAGTCGCCTCCCTCGTTGCCCGCGACGCCGCCCAAGCGTAGTCCCCCCGCCACTGAGACCTGGATTCAGCCTCTTCTCAGTGTCACCGTGCCTCTGTGTCTCCCCTCCCCCCACTAGACCCACATGGACGTTTCGCGTCCTTCGGGCGCACATTGGTAATGCGGGAGACACAGAGAGGAGGCTGAATGGAAACGAGGTTACGATACCGATAGCATTTTCGCAGCTCGTAACGAAGAAGCATGGTGGCTCTGCTTGTCCTGTCGCTTAAGGAATTCTGCGAAATGAAATTCACTCGGATTGCGGTCCTTCTGACGATGTCTGTTTCCTGCCTACTCAGCGAGGTCTCGCATTCGCAAGAGCCAGCAATCGAAGTCTCGAACGATCGTGTTGGGCGCACCCGCGAAGACGCGATTGTCACGCCCGTCAATCAGTTGCTGACTCCGTACGGCAAGCAGGTGGAACTGGCGGGGCTCAGGCCCCAGGCGCTCGCCTTGTCGCCGGACGGGCGGATCTTGGTGACATCCGGCAAGACGAGCGAATTGATTGTCCTCGCGCCGGAAACGGGCGAGATTCTTCAACGGGTTGCGTTTCCGAATGATGCACAAGTCGAGCCCGCCGTCCCTGATGAAGCGTCGCAGAACATCCTCGCGCCGGACAAAAAAGCCCTTGTCAGCTTCACCGGCTTAATCTTCTCGCCCGATGGGAAGTGGATTTACCTCAGTAACGTCAATGGCTCCATCAAGGTCTTTGCCGTCACGGACGGCGGCGAGGTTCGACCATCGCATGCGTTCCCTTTGCCTCACGCAAATGCACCGCGGAGAAAGCCCGAGATCCCTAGCGGGCTGGCGGTGACGCCTGATGGACACAAGTTGTATGTCTGCGGCAATTTGTCGAATCAACTTCATGAACTAGACATCGCGACTGGAAAGACGCTTCGCAGCTTCGATGTCGGGGCCGCGCCGTATGATGTTGTGCTTGTTGAAGACAAAGCCGTTGTGAGTAACTGGGCGGGGCGTCGCCCAGGCGCCGACGATGTCCGCGGTCCAGCCGGGCGTGGAACGGAAGTACGGGTTGATCCCGTCCGGCATATCGCGAGTGAAGGTTCGGTCAGCATCGTCTCACTCGAGGGGGAAAAGCCGGTGGTCGAACTCCTCGTGGGATTGCATGCCAGCGGATTGGCAGTCTCGCCCGACAAACAGTTTGTGGTCTGCGCGAATGCGGCGAGCGACTACTTGAGCATCATCGATGTCGAAAAAGAGAAGGTCATCGACACGATCTGGATGAAAGCCAAGCCGTCGGACATTTTTGGTGCGTCGCCGAATGCCATCGCCTTTCATCCTTCCGGTGAACGATTATACGTCGCGAATGGGACTCAGAATGCAATCGCGGTCGTGCATTTTGAACCCGAAGACAAGGGTGAGTCACACCTGACAGGTTTAATCCCTGCTGGGTGGTTTCCAGGTGCCGTCGTCTTCGATGCCGGGCGGAATGCCATTTATTCCGCGAACATCAAGGGGCTGCCCATGGCTCCGAAGAAGCAGGCGAATGGCGTGGAAGGATACAACTCGCACCACTATCACGGCTCCGTTTCCCTCATGCCGCTTCCCGATGACGAAACGCTTGCGAAACTTTCAGAACGCGCCGCCAAGAACCTCCGCCGTGCCGCAATCGCTCAAGCGGCATTGCCACCGCGCCCGAACCAACCGTCGCGCGCGATTCCGGAACGCATCGGCGAGCCCAGTCTCATCAAACATGTGGTGTATGTGATCAAAGAAAATCGCACATACGACCAGGTGTTCGGAGCATTGCCGCAGGGGACCGGTAAAGCGGAGCTCTGTATTTTTGGAGCGGATATCACGCCCAATCAACACAAGATGGTCGATGAGTTTGTTCTGCTCGACAACACCTATTGCTCGGGAATCCTGAGCGCCGACGGACACCAGTGGAGTACGACGGCCTTCAGTACGGATTACATGGAAAAAAGTTTTGCCGGGTTTCCACGCAGCTATCCCGATGGAATGGGAACCGATGAAGCGGATGCAATCGCGTATTCGCCTGCCGGATTCCTGTGGGACAACGTGATGGCGCACGGTAAGACGATTCGGAACTTTGGTGAGTTCATGGAGCCCACGTGTCGCTGGGCCGATCCGCAAAAGAAGGGCGAGCCCGACTATCTGGCGTGTTACCGCACTTGGAAAGGGCTGTCGAACGAAGTCATTTTCAGCTGCAGCCCATCGATCGAATCGATTCGCCCCATTTCATCACAGACATACGTCGGCTGGAACATGTCGGTGCCCGATCAACATCGAGCGGACGAGTTTCTACGCGAGCTGAAGGATTTCGAAGCCAAAGGCGAATTTCCCAGCCTCGTGATTGTGTGTCTTCCAAACGATCATACAAGTGGAACCAAGCCCGGCACACCCACACCAGCCTCGTGCATGGCCGACAATGATCTCGCGTTCGGCCGGATCGTAGAAGGACTCAGTCGCTCGAAGTTCTGGAATGACATGGCGATTTTTGCGATTGAGGATGATCCACAAGCGGGCTGGGACCATATCAGCGGGTATCGTACCACCGCCTATTGCATCAGTCCTTATGTGAAACGGCGGCAGGTCGTCAGCACCCAGTACAACACGACTAGCTACCTGCGAACGATGGAACAAATCCTTGGTTTGCCACCAATGAATCAGTTCGACGCCAGTGCGACACCGATGTTTGACTGTTTCACCGATCAACCCGACTTCACGCCATTTACCGCGGTCGCAAACAATGTCCCGCTCGACCAGATGAATCCCGACCCGAAGGCGATCCTCGATCCGATTCTGCGTGAAGACGCCATCATGTCAGCGACTTTCAATTTTGCGGAAATTGATAAGGCTCCAGAAGACGCATTGAATCGAATTCTGTGGCGCTCACAACGAGGAAGCCAGCAGCCGTATCCAGAATGGGCCATTACTGTGGTTGAGGACGATGATGATTGAACGCGGTGGAGTTGGATGATTCACCGCCAGTTGGACGAATCCCGGTGTCGTGAATCCATTGCGATCGATGTGCAGACGGCGAATCGACGCGATTCCACGCCAAAAAAATAAATGGCGAAAGCGAGACGAGCGGCGTAACATCTATCGTTGATGGGGTTATCTTTTCCTGTGTTCTGCGAGAACGCCTCTCATTGGTCGGTTTTAGGCCGGTCGGCATCGCGATTGCTATTCTTTCTTGTGCTCATCGGCAAACCGCTGGCGTTGTCAACGGCCACCGGACGCCGCATTTAGTTTCCAGACACGGCGGGACACTGGTCGAGCGCGTGTCGATTTCAGGAAGGGTGCACCATGAAGAATTTACTCGTCGCCGTTGATTTCTCGGATGTCACCGACCGAGTTGTGGCCCAGGCCGAACAGTTGGCGCATGCCTGTGGTGCGAAAGTTTGGCTGCTGCATTGCGTGCATGAAGATCCAGTGTACGCCACCATGGGAGAAGTCCCCGTGGTGCTACCATCGCCAGACGAAGATTTGTCACTTCGGTTCGCCGGCGAACACCAGCGGCTTTTGAAGCTCGCAACAACCTTGCGTTCAAGCGGCATTGATGTCGCGACACTGTTCGAGTGGGGGGTACCCACATACGAAATTCTGTCGCAAGCGAAAGAGCACTCCGTTGACATGATTGTCATGGGTTCACACGGACACGGTGCACTTTATCAACTGGTGTTTGGTTCTGTCGCAAAATCGGTGATGCATGAAACGACAATCCCCATTTTGATCGTCCCGAGCGAGACACACAAAGCCACACACGCAGCAGCCGAGAGCAAATGGGAAGAACCGATGGCGACACCCTATTGATTTCATCCCAAGCAGGGGATGGCGACGAGGTAGATTCTGCTCGCCCCCAAGCCCCTTCCTGGTTGAAGCATTGCGCGAAACAACCTCTGGAACTTCCGGACGGAACATCCTTTTCGGCGTTGACTCGTTGCGCCTCAGGATCAATCTGAGGCAAGTCGCTTTCGAATTCTGTCCGCCACGCTCGGACCATTCGTGCAAGAAGTATCGACATCGACGATCTCGGAAACCTCTGAGCTTGTGAGTGGATCGGCGTGACGAACTTGTTGGTGGAGAACCGCTACGTCACCATCTGACGCGTCTTTGCCGCGAGACTGTCGTCGACGAACCCGTTCTTCCAGCACGTGTTGGGGAGCCGTGCAGGCGACGATCACGATGGGAACCGACAGGTTTTTCGCCAGTTGCGCAAACCTCGCGCGCTGTTGCCGCTGCAAGAATGCGGCGTCAACGATCACGGAATAGCCTGCTGAAACGATGGTCCGACTTAGCCGTTCTAATTCTACGTACGTCAGCTCTGAGGCTTTTTCAGAATAAAGCTCTGTCGCGGATAATAGAGCGTCGTTGCTGACGATCGCAGGCCACAGGCCCGCCAGGCGCTTCCGTTCCACATCAGAGCGGATCTGGATCGCCGGCAAGGTAGCCGCAAGGGTCAAGGCCACCCCTGTCTTGCCGCTCCCGCAGACTCCATTCATTAAGACGATCGATGGAGGAAACCGTTCTGTGAGTTGTTGGGCGAGTGTTAGATAACTTTCGAGTTCATCATGTTGCTTCGTCTGTTCGGCCGCCGACACCCCGGCTTGCCGCAGTCGAAGCGCCGCGACCTTCGCGCGAACGAGAGCGCGGTAGGTCAGGAAGTATCGTAGGGCGATCAATCCGCCGAAGTCACCTGTTCGTTCGAGATAGCGGTTGAGTAGATACCATCCAGCATCGGGCTCGCCTCGATCAAGAAGATCCATGAGGAGGAATGCGACATCGCTCAACACGTCAATCCAACGCAAATCCGGATTGAACTCCAGGCAATCAAACAACGTGGGTTTGCCGTCAATAAGCACAAGATTTCCAAGGTGCAGATCTCCATGACACTCGCGAACGAATCCGCGGCGTTTCCGCTCCTCGATCAGGGGACAAAGCCGTCGCCATTCGGTGTCAGTCCAGTGCGCCAGAAACGCGACGGCCGATTTGCATCTGTCTGGCACATCTTCAGATTTCAACGCATCGATGCAGGCTTGAACCGTCTGCCGCATCAATATGGCTCCGCCAAATGCCGACTCAGGTGGGGCAACGGCGGCCTTCTGGTGGAGATCGGCGATTTCACTCGCAAGTTCATCCAAGACCTCACGAGACAGTTCCATTCGATCGAGACAGCTGTCAAGACGTGCGGCATCGGGAAACTGATACATCCGCACTGCGTATTCCAGCACGGGCCCCGATCCAGCGAACCGCGGACCCGCTCCTGTGCTCGTCAGTCCAATGACCGAGTCATACAACTCAGGAGCGGTGCGGTGATTAAGACGCAATTCTTCTTCGCATGCCGCATGGCGAAGTTCGAGCGTCGTGAAGTCGACGAAACCCAGGTTCACAGGCTTTTTCAGTTTGTAAGCCCACTCGCCTGTCAGGACTACCCAGGAAATATGAGTTTCCAACAGCCGAATGTCTTGGACCGGATGTGGATAGGTTTGAGGGTTCAACAACGCTTCGAACCAATCGGGACGTCGCACAGAGTCGTTGGCGGTCATGCGTATGAGGTCCGATTTCGATCTGACGAGTGGCGCAGCATTTTGTTCTGACAAGCTTTCAAGCAGCGCCGCGAACTCGTTGGCCTGCTCGTCGTGAGGTCATCAATGCACCGGGTTCGAAGCTGGCTAGAAGTCAGCGTGCTCATCATCCGGAGCGATCAACCGTGGAGTGTGCATGCCCAGGCCATGCAGAAGTTGAGTCCGTTCATGCGGCGATAATCTCTGATCGGCTTCAATTCGTGCTCGAATTTCATCTCGCGTCCCTTGGTATTCGTGCTGCTGAAGCGTGCCAGATCGATCTGGATGTGCCACATTCACCTGAAAGTGGCCTTTGTCCAACTTCTTGATCGTGATCGAGTCGAATTCATCCCATCCCAAGATCTGCGGAGCGGGCAATTGATGCCGGCGAATCATCCGCGGACGCGCACTGCGAATCGGTGACCTTGCGAGAGATCCATTCGAAAGAGCTTCGATTGACGCGACTGAACGCTCGCCAAGTTTCACCATTAGAGTTTCAGGACGGCCTTCGTGGATCAAGCTGAGCTTGACTTCGCGCCCTGGTCGATCGCTGGCCACAAGTCGCACCAATTGCTCGGGCGTGAACAATTTTTGATCGTCGTACGCCAATACGATATCATGCACTTTCACCCCCGCATGATCGGCGGGAGAGTCCGCGCTGACCATCGTCACAATCAACCCTTGCTCAGACGAATTCACGCTTTTCAAATGCGTGACAACCGCAGGATGAACCGGTTCTACAACGATTCCGAGAAATGCCATCTGCTTCACGTCAACACTCGAACCAGCCTCGGATGTTGGTGCTGCCAAACTGGCGGGGGCTTGGTTCTTGTCTTCAGCACCTGCCCAAGACGTGAGAGCTCCCGACAATGCAATCAAAAGCAACGGATGACCGAAATACAGTCGGCGAATCATGATTCTGCTCCTCATCCAAGTTGTTGGGCGTCTGTCCGATTCCGCCACGTCAGATGACGATCTTGCGACATCTCAATGAATTGTGTTCCCAATCGACGTGGAATCGCCGTCGATGGCATGGGGCGTGCCACACAGGCTCGCGAAATCATTGGAGGCGAGCCGGAATCGATGGACGATTAAGTGCATCCGAAGTGCCAATTGCGACAATCTTCGCGATTGGTCCATACGGACGATGTCAAATGTGCTGTTGGCGCCTGCAGGGGCCGCTACCAACCGGGTTACCCTGCAACCCGTTCGAAAGGATCGAGACTGCGATGGGTGCTCAAGTTTCTTCAACTCATTCCATGTGTCAGGACCAACTGCGTCACCGACTGAGCCGCGTCGCCCAGGCGATTCAGATCCAGTCGACGAAGCGACAACCAGGGGTAGAACGAGTCCATCGGCTGCGAACGGAAATTCGCCGGATCGACGTCAGACTTCAACTTTTGAATGACGTTTTACCGAGGCGAGATACGTCAAAAATACTGAAGAAGCTCGATTGCGTGCGAAGTCGAGCCGGACGTGTCCGCGATCTTGATGTCCTAAGGCCACTTTTGACACCTGAATGTGAGCGGCCTGCAGACGATGCGAACGAATGGCTTTTGCACCGACTTGATCAACAACGCAATCAGGCGGCGCGCGACTTGATGGATCAATGCCGCAAAGCAATTTCACACAACCTGACGCAGCACCTCAAAGAGTTCAGACGCCTGATTCAACAGCAATCCCATCGATTCGATCCTGGCGCGATTCATCGGTCATTTCGCCTTTTGATTTCACAGCTATTTTCAACGGCGAAACGAGCGCGCACAGATCTTCAGCAGCTTCATCCACTGCGAAAAGCTCTCAGAAATGCACGCTACGCCATTGAGGCGATTCATTGGGACGAATGTCCCTCAACCGCTCGGCGGGTCACGATGAAATTGGCCATGTTCCAAGATGTCTTGGGCGCTGCCAACGATCAAGCAGGACTTCTGGCGTTCTTTAAGGACAGCGACAACTCATGCGCATTCCCTGCGCGACGCCAACGAATTGCACTGCAAGTGCAACAACTTGAACAACTCAATCCCAAGGCCGCTCAAGCCGCGATTCATCATGTTTGCCAAGGGCTTGCGGAGCTAACTCCCGTGTTCACAATGCTCGTCCAGCAACGTCCCCGATAACAGCGCTAAAGTGATGATAGATCGATCAGGATCTCTGCAGAGCCAGTTCAGGTTGAACGCCTGGCGCGGCATCATCGATACATGCAAACTCCCGAACGACGACGGCGACGCAAACTCCAACAACCGTGAGGCATAGCATGCTGCCATACATCACCAAGGGACTCGCCACCGAACCGCCAAAGAACGCCAAGCTGCAATTCACGACCTTAGTGGCCATAACCCCCGCACCAATGCACGAACTTTTCATAATACAAACTCCATTCTCGATGGGTGGCGAATTCTCGCCGTAACACGTTTTGAGTTCCCTCTCTGTTTCGCTCCAGTCAATTCCGATCGATTGGACAGCAGACTGATCGCAAAGCCATCGCTACATGAATCGCGGCGCCATAATGGGCGCGACAGTTGGGCGTGTCAGCATCGGTTCATTCGGATCGCGGTCACGAATTGTGAGAACCGGGCAGCGCGCATGCCGAAGCACATATTCGGCAACGCTGCCGAACAACAAATGCGCAAGCCCTGTTCGACCGTGTGTTCCCAGAATGATCAAATCGCACATGCGATCCTGCGCCATCCAGCAAATCACTTCCCCTGCATCGCCGGCTTGTTGCACGCGGACAATCTTGTCGCGGTGCGGAGAATCGCTCAGGATCTCGTTGAGCTGCAGTTCAATCCGGGCATCACGTGGGTGTTCCTGCCCTTTGAGCGAATACGAAAGTGGAATGTCGAAGACATGCAACAGCAGTAACTCTGCATTGGCTTCACGAGCCATCTGCTCTGCATAGATCACCGCTTCTGCAGCCGTGTCAGAGAAGTCCGTCGGGCATAGAATACGTGTGATTTTCGGCATCGTTTGATCCTCCAAAACTATTTTTGGCGTTCAATCTCAATTGGGCAATTCGAAATTTACTGAAATCGTGGAGACCATGCAGATGCCCAGGCTCAGCAAACAAAGGTCTCTTGACTGATGTCCAGCACTCTTGCCACGAGTCACAGTACGACTCGGCAATCTTCAGGGACTGCGATTAAAGAGCAGCCCGCGTTCCAAACACCGTAAAATCAATTGCCTTGGCTGGCATCTGGTGAAGTAGGGAAGGAGCGAGGATCGATGGCACCAGCATTCCGAGCATAGCGAGCCGGTAGCAGTCCAGATTCCCCTGATTCAAACTTCGAGCGGATGCCGTTTTCCCCGGACGACTGATTGGAATTCAGTCAGCCGGACAAAAATTGGCCAAGCCAATGATTGGAACGTTAGTCACTCTTTGATCTGCACAAAGTTCGACACACCGTGAACGGGTCTTTTGATTGCAGCACACGGATTGATCTGAATTGCAGAGAGCATCGGCTGATTCGAGCGACAATCAAAGACGTGTTCTCTGCTTCGGTTGGATCTCAGCACGATATTGTCACACGACGCATCCGATATGCTGCGCGGAGTCGTGTTAAGTCGCCCCAGGGAACTTCACAATCATTTCCCGCGTTTCCGGCTTGTGCGGAGACCTCTCAGCCAAGAATCCCCTTGAGGACCGTGCCCTCAACGTCCGTCAACCGGAAGTCCCGACCAGCATATCGATAGGTCAACCGCTCGTGATCGATCCCAAGCAGATGCAAGATTGTCGCGTGATAATCATGGACATGAACAGGGTTCTCGACGATGTCGATTCCGTACTCATCTGTGGTCCCATACGCCAGCCCGCCACGAACTCCCGCCCCTGTCAGCAGGCAGGTAAATGCGCGATGCCAGTGATTTCGGCCCGGCCCCGGATCAAACGGGGTTCGTCCAAACTCGGTGCAGATGGCCACCAGGGTCTCATCGAACAACCCCCGTTGCTTTAGATCGCGCAGTAACGCTGTGATGGCGCGATCAACGCGTTCCGCCTTGGGGCGATGGTGCTGCATATCGCCGTGTGAGTCCCAGTTATTGCTCGCCCCACTATCGATGATCTCGACGGCGCGAACGCCACTTTCGGCAAGTTTCCGAGCTGCCAAGCACTGCCAGGCAAAGCTCGTTCGGTCGCCGCGTTCCAGCCCATACATTTCGTGCGTCGCATTGGTCTCCTGAGAGAAATCCAGCACGCGAGGCGCCATTTCCATCATACCCCGGGCCGTCGCAAAACTTTGACTGCGGGCGGCAAGTGCCAGGTCACCCGGGCGTGCATCGACAAACCGCGAGTTGAGATCATCCAGCATTCTGGCTTCGAGCGACCTTAACGTGATGTCTTGCACGATCGGACGCAAGTTCGGTATGGGATCATTCCCCGGTATGACACGCGTCCCTTGATGGATGGGCGGCAGAAAATTGGAATCCCACAACTGCGAACCGCCATAAGGCAAGTGTTCGCAAAGCACAACATAGGGTGGAAGGTTGGGGTTGTCAGAACCCAAACCGTAGCTGAGCCACGCCCCCAGACTGGGCAACGGCACGGTCGCTGACCCCGTATGCATCGCCAGCGATGCCTGAAAATGTTCAACGATGTCCGTCTTCATCGATCGAATCACGCACAAGTCATCGGCCAGCGTGCCAAGCTGCGGAAACAGCTCGCTGATCATCAGCCCACTCTCACCCCTGGGAGTGAACTCAAATGGCGAAGGATTCAATGGCTGTTTGGCGACACCGCGAAGATGGGCCCCCTCGACAATCTTCCCGCGATCACGCAGCAAGGCCGGTTTGGGATCGAATGTATCGACGTGCGAGAAGCCACCCGTCAAAAAGATCTTGATCAGCCGTTTGGCCTTGGCCGGAAAGTGCGGGCCCGTCGGCGCGACAGATCGCATCTCACCCGCCATCGCTGCGGATTGCAACTGGGTGCGCAAGGCGAACGCACTTAAGCCAGCGGCAGCCGAGGCACCGCAGGTGTGAAGGAACTGACGACGTGAGCTTCGAGTGCCGGACATACTGAGCTCCTCGGTCATTCGACGTGAAAGAATTCGTGCGAAGTCATCAATGCGCGGCAAACGGCCGTCCAGGCATACAGATCGTCGCTGCGCGGGACCGAGTCCTGTAGAAACTGAGCGATTCGCTCGGTTTCGATTATTTCCGGATGTCGCTGATAGGCAATTTCGAAAGCCGTCTCAATGCGTCGTTCTCTCCTGTCCGCCAGCACTCGCTTTGCAAAGGCCTCGGCATATCCTTTGACCTCTTCATTGTTCATCAAATAGAGCGCTTGGGCTGTGACGATCGAACTCGTCCGCACGCCAGTCGTCGTATTGGTATCCGGGCCATCGAAAAGCGAGAGAAACGGGTGACGTTGCAGGCGTGGTGTCATCAAATACACGCTGCGGTGCAGGCTGGAGTAAAACTCCTTGAACTGATTGTGCTGCGTGTAGCTCCATTTTGCGATGGGCGGGAAAGGATGCGCCGATGGTCGCGATAGGTCGAGTTGTCCGCTGGCCGTCAGCATCGCATCGCGAATCGATTCGGCATCGAGACGCCGGCGATTGTGCCGCCATAAATAGGTGTTCGCTGGATCGGAGAGATCATTCTGGGTGTCTCCCATGCTTGCCAATCGCCAGACGCGAGACGTCAGCATCAGGCGATGGAGCTGTTTGAAGGACCAACCATCAGCGACGAAACGGCGTGCGAGCCAATCGAGCAGTTCAGGATGGGTCGGCGGAGCACCACGCAATCCGAAGTTCGAAGGTGTCGCGACAATCCCTTGCCCAAAATGGATCTGCCAGACTCGGTTAACGATCACACGGGAGGTCAGAGGGTGTTCCGGGCGCGTGAGCCATTCTGCGAGTTGACGTCGACCGCTTTCATTCGCGGGGACGGTCGGACTTTCGACGCTGGTCATAAATGTGGGAACGCCGCGCGCCACGACAGGACCGGGCTGGCCAGGGTCGCCACTCTTCTGGACGTACGCCGCGCGTGCGATGCCCTCATGAACTGCGTACGCAACGGGAATCGATTCGGGATAGCCGCGGCGACGAGTTGTCTCCATCGGCGCGCGGCGCCCGTTCTTCGCCGCTTCCCACTTTCTCTTCATCTTATCGTGCTCTGTCTGAACGGCAGCCAGCTCCGACGAACTGGAATTCGTTGACTTCATCGCAGCCAACTTATCAGCGAGTGACGCGAGTTCGACGGGAATAGGACTGGCCGCTTCAAGTTGAACAAATTCGGCCTCAAGTGTTTTTTCTTTCTCCGCATTCTCGGCGAGCAAGGGCTCCACTTCGGCCGCAGGAATCAGCGGGACGAAATGCTCGCGAGGCAACTTTTTGGACTGAAACTCTTCGGCCCCCGCCCAGGGAAACTGCGTACTCTCGAAGATGCCGTACAGCCCGTAGTATTCCTTCGTCGTAACGGG
Source organism: Schlesneria paludicola DSM 18645 (assembly GCF_000255655.1). NCBI lineage: Bacteria > Pseudomonadati > Planctomycetota > Planctomycetia > Planctomycetales > Planctomycetaceae > Schlesneria > Schlesneria paludicola. The sequence goes on from NZ_JH636435.1 coordinate 682,758, forward strand.
ATCAAACTTATGGTCATGGCAACGAGCACAGCGCAGAGTCAGCCCCATAAGACCCTGACCGACAGTATCGACGGTGTCTTCTAACGTAAGATGCCATAGTTCATAGGGCCCCGTGGCATAGCGACGGCTGAGTGCCAAAAAGCCCGTCGCCGCAATTTGCTCGGCGTACCGCTCTCGTGGACCTTCTGCCGCCAGCAGATCTCCTGCAAGTTGCTCGCGTAAGAACAGGTCATACGGTTTGTCGGCATTGAAGGCATCAATGACATAGTCCCGATAATATCGTGCCTCGGGGACGGGATAATCGGCGTTGTCACCCGCCGTATCCGCATACCGAACCACGTCCAGCCAATGCCGCCCCCAGCGTTCTCCGTAGCGAGGAGAGGCGAGCAGTCGCTCGATCAACTCATTCCACGCAAAGTCATTCCAGGGTGTCAACGAACGAGTCGCCTGTTCCATTTCCTCGGCCGTCGGGGGAAGTCCGAGCAGATCGAAGTACAGTCGCCGAACCAAGGTCCGTGCGTCGGCTTGCTCCATCGGTTTGAGCTGACGTTCGGACCACTTCGCCGCAAGAAAGCGGTCAATCGGGTGATCACCGGATACATTCGTCGTCGCGGGAACTGGGGGTGTCGTTAATGGTTCGAAGGCCCAGTGACGCGCGGAAAAGGACGGATCGCCGCCTTCCACGAATTGCTCTGACTGGGACGCCGCAAGGGGAATCCGATATTTTGAGGACAGGTGGGCTTCGACCCCGCCGCGTTCGTCGGCGGTCAGATGGCGGTTGTAGACAATCACTTCGGCGACATCGCCCGAGAAGCCTTTGGCCCATGCCTGCGCATGACCGAGAAAGAATCCCAGGTCACTTCGTCGCGTCAGGTCTGGCGATTCGCCACTTCCCGTCAACAACCCAACCGACTGACTGTTCAACAGAATCTCGGATGTCGCAGCCAGCGGACCGCGCCGTTTTGTCAGCGTCATGATGACAGGCGGTCCATCAAGGACGGGCTGGGACGATAGGTTCGTTGGCGACGCATTATGGCCCCAGCCACCCACAAGGATTGGTACTCCGGTGGCTTCTGCAGACTGCAATCCAATGGCGATCCCCCGTGCCCGTTGCGGATCGTGAGGATGGCTGAGTTCGCCTAATCCGGCCAGCAGGCTGACCTGTCGGTCAGAACCGCTTTTCAAACGTGCCACCACGAACATCGTCAGCTCGCCATCCCCCTTGATGCCCGGCGCGCTCGTCGCATTTCCGCCCATTCCGCTCGCGGGCTCGAATCGCACGGCCGGAAAGCCCGAAATCGAACTCTGCGAGACGAATCGGGCCGGTTCCCCCGTTCCTCCCTGTCGAGCTCCGGCGGTCGCGGCAAGGTCGTGTCCGCGCCCACTCTCGTCCTCCCAAAGTGCGACTGCCTGACCCTCTTTCCATGGACGGGCATCCGCCTTGAGCCACAATTGAAGCGCAGGTTGCAGCACAGGATCATTGGGCATCCGCGGAGAGATCGGCGATGAAACAGCAATGCGTCGTGACTTGACGGGAACGTACGCGGGCCAGTTGGCGCCCTCTTGTACCCAGTGCTCAAAATCATGCACCACTTCTGCCGACAAGGGGGCCGCCGGCGGCATGACGAAGCTTTCGTCAGTACGGCGAATGGCCAGAATGAGCGGACTTGCCTCCACGTTTCCAGGACGGATTGCCGGGCCAGAATCACCGCCTTTCAACAGCGATTCACGCGAATCAACTCGCAAGCCGCCTTTGACCTGATCTCGCCCATGACACTCAAAGCAGCGTTCAATCAGAACGGGGCGGATCTTCGTTTCGAAAAACAACTCACCGGCATCCGCCCCCCACAGGCTGTCCGTCGTCAGGATTACGAACGTCCAACTGAGTGCGAATGCAACAAGATCGCGTCGTATCATGCTGGGGCCCCGCTCCTATCACATGTCCTAATCTGCATATGATAGCGGCCGCCCAAACTCAATTTGAAGGTCGAACGCCTCTATTGCGGGGATTTTGCTGAGATCCCCCACGACTCGTCGAAGTAACCCGCCTTTACGACGTTGTCATCCCAGCCACGATCGAATGACTGTGTTGAATCAAGTTTCAAGACGGCCCAGTCACCCCAGCGCGGAAACAGCAAATAGTTGAACTTGGCGAGATCCGACTCTCGAAAGGTGTGCCCGCTGTTAAGCACGACATAGCGATTGTCGGCTCCCGGCAATGGATTGGGCGCAATCAATGCCGGCAGGTGGTCGGACGCGGGATATGTCATCCCGGCGAACTGAAGTGACTCGCGAGTCCACTTCAAGGGAAGGTCTGATAGCACCCGGGTGATCAGCGAGTTGCTGCCAGGGTCACCAAACAGAATCAGGTTTTTTGATTCCCAGTCCTCGGCGGTGACATCGATATCATTTTTGATGGGTAGCTCACCACGGAAGTAGTGATGCCACTCATCCGCGAAACGTTTTAGACTGGCATCGGCATACGAACCGGCCGCTTGATTCCACGCCTGTCCAGTTCCGCGTACGCACAGAAACGGGGTGGCAAAGGCGTCGTCGATCGGCCCCTGAACGCCGGGCCGCTTGACGGTCCGTGACAATGGAGACTCGTCCCACTGCCATCGTCCATCACGAGAGGCGATGACCATGGATTGCGGTTGATTTGACGGAAGCAGTTTCACCGGGAGTTCTATTCCGCCGATGCGGACCGACTTGGGGAATGCGGGAAGCTTCGCTACATCAATGGCGAATTTCGAGATATTCAGCGGTTCATCAATGATCAACACGTCATTTTCCATTCGCGCCGAAAATTCAGCGCGGGCATAGTGCTGTTTAAGACCGAGTATCTGTAGCCAATGACAGCGGCCGTACTTCAGCGTCCAGGTGACGAAACGAAGTTTCCCACGAGCCTGATACCCCACGGCCGCATGTTCGGCGATTTGACGCAGTTGCTCCGTCTGTGTGACGGGGTCGATGACATGTCCGGTGTCGGGTGAAATTAAATTTGTCATCGTTAAACCCTCACGCGCCATCGCTTCATGCATGATCACGTGGGCCTGAAAGAACACATCTTTTCCGCCGATGCAGGCAATCGCAGGGACAACACCTGCGTTGGCGGCGTAATCGACGGAATCAAGCATGTGCAGACCTTGCTCTTGATGTTCAGGCAGCGGACCGACGACGACGAAACCGGGTATGGGCGTCTGCGAGAATTTGTGCGTATCCACATAGCCGCAATACGGGCCCAGGGCGATGAAGCGATCGGGGTGCTTCAGCCCGAGATGCCATGTCCCCGATGCCCCCATCGACATGCCGCGCAGCACAATTCGGGTACGGTCAATCTGATATCGGCGACAGACATCTTCGATCGCTTCGAACACATCGGTCTCACCCGACCAGCGGTAACAGTTTTCCACACGTCCCAAAGGATGCAGTTCAATAAACGGTTGATCGGGAGGTGATGCGGTCTCGTCATCCCCCTCGTCGAACCGAGCGATGAATCGCAATTCGCTGATGCCAACCGGCCGCGAGCTACCGTGCAGGACCACATCCAGCCGGATTGGCGTCTTTCCATCGTACGATTTCGGAACGACAACGCCGTACGGCTGAACCGATCCATCAACGACCGAACGGTACCCCAACGCGATCTTGCCGTGTCGTATCGTCCAAGGATGTCGTCCCTGGTTGATTGCATCCAGACGCTGCTGACCGCGGCGAACGGCTCGTTCCATCTGTTCCACGTCTGCCGCGGTAAAGTCACGGTCATAGCGTAAAGCCCAGTCCAACCCCTTAGAAAAGATCGCAGCGTCGCTCCACTCGCTCGAGGACTGCTTGGACAGCGGTTCTAAGTGGGACCGCTGTTCTTTTGCTTTTCGTTCCAGTGCCACCCGTTGCGCATCGGTCAATGGAGCAGGGGCCTGGGCCATCGCCGAGGCGCGGGACCAGATGAGTGAGGCGCACAACATCACCAGAAAGAATCGCAGTCGCGTCACAGTCAGACCTTCGTCAGAGGTTTTCATTTCGAATCGAGGATGTCATCACCTCGCGGCCAATATCCGCGGTGGCATACGATGCAGTCACGGCGGCCGCGGATCAACCCTGACGAGATCTGCGCGAGTCGACGACACGGTCAAAGCATTGGGCTCAACGACATTTCGTGGCGGCGACAACGACCCCGAGACCAGGTGATCCGAGAACGGACGTATCTCGGTTCGTCTGGAAATTCATTTGTGTTCTGAAACTCTTGACGCCGTTCTCGATTGATTAGAGTGCGCGTTTGACCAGATACGCCAAAAGGCGTCCTCCAACCATTGTCTTGGCGACAATCTGCGCAGACGGGTCGCCAAGAAATTCTTCGGGCAGGTCCGCCATGCGGCGAAAAACGAGGACATATTCCGTTGTGCGATCATTGGAATCGTAGCCAATGACTTTCATCCCGTGCGACCGCAGAATTGGGGATTGGCGGAGATATTCATCCGTCTGAAACTGGTGCAGGGCCGGGGCAATCGCGATCGTCGCACCTTGAGGCGCCATCTCGGTCACTTTGAACAAGAGTTCCCGCGTAACGCCTTCTCCCCAGTAGTCGACCTCGAACAGCGATCGATCAGCGGTTTGATCAAGCAGCAGGCTCAATCCATTTTCATAGACAAGATGACACGGGGATGTACCGACCAGCGGCCAGGCGGAAACGGCGAAAAGCGAACAGCAGAGCGACGTCGCAATCCACATTCTTCCGGTGGCCTGCGCGACCAGGGACCAGACGGATTCGGCACCGATGCCAATCAAGATCGCCCACAGCGGAAAACTCGTCAGAAACAATCGTTCGCCGTCGTAAACTGCGACCCCCGGGACCGCGAACACCACGAGTGGAAAGAGGGCACAAGCGAGAATCAGCACGATGGCGGCTTCGAAACTTTGACCATCATCTCGCTGCCGCGCTGGATCGACTGCCGCCATACGCCCCTCAAGTCCATGCCCCTTCCTGCTCGTATTCGCTGGCCGCCACTTGCTCTTGAGCCCATTCCGAAGTGTCTGCCAGACCCCTGCGACTCCAAAAAGGTGCAACATAACCGGCACCGTCAATCCAAAAATGACAAAGGGATAATGCCAGGGAACCTCCTTGTCGGTAAACCGCTGGCCCCAATACCAGACGTAGATTGTCGCGCGGTTCGTTGCACGGCCCAGATATTCCAGACCGTGGGCCAAAGGTGCATCCCACAGATAGGGCCACAGCAAAAAGAATGTCGCGATCGCCGTGCCTCCCCAGATCATCAGTGGTCGCAGACCTCGCGCCCGCCAACGCCACAGAACCCAGCAAATCACAGGAATCGGAATCAACACCGCTTGGATCTTGGTCATCAGAGCCAGCCCCAGGATGACGCCCGCGGCGACGGCACGACGCGACGTCGGGGCCACAGGCCCATTCCACAGGTGGGCAACCACGAGCACCGACACCGTGCATGTGAAATTCGTGATTGACTCAAGCGACGCAAGATGGGCATGACCAAACACACGCGGCATGGAAACCAGGGCCAACGCGCTGAATAGACCGGCACGCCAACCCGCTCGCGACGTGACGAACCCGCCGACGAGGATGATCGTCAGGGCCAACGCCGTTGCCGACCCTGAACGGGCGCAAGCCGTATTCCATAACGCATCGGGTTCAAACGGTGGAAACAACCACCACGCCAGATGATGATGCATGCCTAACCACCAGCGCCCAAGTGGCGGGTGATCCGGGTTATAGCCGTTCTCGGCACGGTAGGCTTCGTACGAGGCGCCTGGAACAAGATTCAGCCAGCCCAGCACACGTGCTTGCTCGATCAAATAGACGCCCTGCTGCACATTGAAGACTTCGTCGACGGTTAACCCAGGCCCTTGAGGCATCCTGGGGTAGCTGCCGCCGGGATCAAGACGTGCCGCGATGCAGAGCCAGATCAGGCATGCCAGGACCACAACAGGAACGTATTTGCTCATCAATGCGTAAATTCAGGTTTGAAACGGCACGTGGATTCGACTTCTCGATATCCTACGAATTCGGGATGGAAAAGTTGACTATTTCGCTATGATATCGAGACGTGACCAGGAGAAGGATCGTACTTCTCGATTGGACTGACCTGAATTTGAGGGAGTTTTCTGACATGTCTGACGAACAACTTCAACCTGTGTCGAACGAGGCCAATCCTGCAGACTCAAGCTGCCCAACGGGCGGACACTGTCGCCGGTCAGGTTTGATGCGAGCTGTTCTGTACACGCCGGTTGTGGTGATCCTCAGCGGTCTTGCCGCCCTCGCGATGTTCCCGGAACTGTCGCGGTATGCCACGCCGCTGGTCGGCGACTCGTCCAGCGGGAACATTAGCTGTCCGATTTCGGCGTTGGCCAGCCGTCTGGGTTGCGGGTCATGTCCTTCGAAATCATCCGCAGACACCGTGAATGCGGTGCTCGCGAGCGCCGCCGCCAACCAGCCTTCAGGATGCTGTTCAACGTCCGCCATCGCACGATTTGGCTGTTGTGCGGGAGCGACCGCGTGTCAGGCAGAGGCATCAGAAGCGGAAGAGTCCCCCGTGACTGACGTCGCACCATCGACCGACGAAGCGCCGGCGGATGCCTTTACCGCGGCAAATGTCGATGAGGCGAACACTCCTTCAAACTGATCGGCACGACAATCCAGGCTTCGCTCGCAATCACGGGCGAAGCCTTTCTTTTTTCAGAGGTCAGCCAGATCCGTTGACTTCGAGAGAAAGTCCGTCACATTGGGGCACTTGATGATCGACGCCCTTGGCAAGTGTGGCAATTGATCACAGCCCGAAGCGAGTGTGACAGGCTTATTTTCCCGGTTCAATTGAAATCCACAGTGAATTGCTTAGGGGCAGCCTTCCCGTTGCTGGGGGAAAATGGCCATCTCCGGACCGATGAGTGGTTACGCGAGCGTGTGTCCCATTGCCGATAAGAGACTCTTGAGGAAGCGAGCGAAGTTGAGTCATGCGTCTGGGAATTTTCGGCGGAACGTTCGATCCAATTCATCTCGGCCATCTGGCTCTCGCCGAACAATGCCGGGACCAACAATCCCTAGATGAAATCTGGTTTGTTCCCGCCGCCCAGCCTCCGCACAAACTTGGTACGACGATTTCGGCGGCAAAAGCGCGATGCGAGATGCTGGAGTTTGCGATCGCTGGCAACTCCGCGTTCCGAATCAGTTCGATCGAACTCGATCGCCAAGGTCCCTCGTATACCGTAACGACGCTGGAACAGCTCAAAACAGAAGACGACTCTCGCGAGCTCTTCTTGTTGATGGGCGCCGATTCGCTGCAATATTTCCCCTCCTGGCGTTCGCCTCAACGAATTTTGGAACTGGCAACGATTGTGGCCGTGAATCGAGGTGATCGCCCGCTGCCCGATCTGTCCGAGATGCGTCTGGCCTGTGGTGAAATCGTCGAAACGCGTGTGGTCACGGTGACGATGCCCGGAATCGATCTTTCGGCAACGGACATCCGCCAACGAGTGGCATCAAAGCGGTCGATTCGTTACTTCGTCCCTCGGTCCGTCGAAGCCTACATCCAAGAACATCGACTGTATGGACAATCCGAGAATTCGGTTTAGCATACCGGAAATCCACACCCGCTTCAGATGAACACAGTCTTTGACTGATCAAAGAGGAGAATCACGATGAGTTACGGCGATCCGCGGTACGGTTACCGGGGCAACAATGGACCTGGCTTGGGTCTGGCCGTGCGAATGATTCCGATCCTCATTGGTGTGGTCGCCATCGGTATGACGATGGCCCGCGGCTGCCAACAGGGACCGTTCGGCCGAGTCCAAATTGTGGCGATCAAGCCGGACGAAGAAGCAAAATTGGGGCTGCAGGCGTTCAAAGAAACGCTGAGCAACGCGCGGGTCGTTCGCAATGGAGCGGCAGTCGAAGCTGTTCGCACCGTCGCCAAGCGACTGATTCGCGCCACAAGCAACGAACAGTTTCGTGCGCTGATCGGAACCCCCATTCCCAAATTTGACTGGGAACTTGAAGTGGTCCAAGACAATCAGGTAAATGCGTTTTGTCTGCCTGGTGGAAAGATTGTCGTTTACACCGCGATTCTTCCAGTGGCTGAAACCGATGCCGGATTGGCGACCGTCATTGGGCACGAAATTTCCCATGCGTTGGCACATCACGGCGCCGAACGAATGGCGCAACAGCAAATGGTGCAAGTTGGCCTGTCATCCGCCGGCGCATCAATGGGAGATATGGATCCCGCGCGGCGCCAGCAACTTCTTTCCGTACTGAACGCCGGTGCCAAATTCGGAATTCTGAGCTACAGCCGCAAACATGAATCCGAAGCAGACCATATGGGTCTGTTGCTGATGGCGGCAGCTGGCTATGACCCGGAAGAGACGATCAAGTTCTGGGAACGCATGACCGCCGCCACCAGTGGCGGGCAGGCTCCCCCCGAGTTCATGTCGACCCATCCGAATCACCAGACGCGCATCCGTGACCTGCGAGCCTGGATTCCTTCCGCGATGCCGCTCTACGAAAATAGCCCGACAAAGTCAGACACGGAAGTTCTTCCCGCAGTCCGATGACCGCGTAAAATTTTTTGAAACGACGCTTGGGGGCGACTTTTCTCAGTTCGGGCTCCCTGACTCCCAATCCCCTGTATTCTTCCTCGTTACCAAGCTCCCGCTTGGTAACGCCTCTTGCGATTCGATTTTCAGCCGATCACGAGAGTGATCTCGGCCCGATGCACACATTCCGGATGGGCAGGAAGCGTTCCCAAGCAGAAGGTGCTTGGGGACGAGAGGAAAACAAACTTCAAAAGCGCTCGCTGGTCAACGCTTCGTCATTACCACACGCGACGCTTCAATGGTGTGTGACCTCGTCCACAAGTCGGTCAAGCATCTGGAGCCAACTCGGATAGGCCCCTGTTCGTTTCGCAATCGCTTCCCGGACCGTTTGGTGTAAGGTCAGCCTCGTCTTGTCACCCCACTCGAGGAAAGACACTGTGACGGTCGTCTCCCTGGGCCATTCCGGATCCATCCCCACATCGACCGGTTCCGCCAAATTGCCGTCCTGATCCGCAATCGACATCGAATAGACGATTCGCGTGGGTGGCTCGATCTCCAGATAGACGCCTTTGCACCAGCACTCATGCCCCTCAGGTGACCGGATGCAGGAGTGAAACACTCCGCCCGGTCGAATCTCGAGAGTCTTGAACGTGATGGTGCAGCCATTCGGCGCGTACCAGTTGGCAAGATGCTCGCGATCCGTCCACGCTTGAAACACGAGTTCGCGCGGGGCATCAAACACTCGTTCAATCACGACCATCCCATCATTTGAAGACATCCGCTGATTCCTTTTCTCCATAACGGACCACGCGCCGGCCTATGCAATGGATGCTGCCCCAAGGCGCTCGGGGATCCGGAGCGCCGCGACGGCTTGCGTGATCCAAATCCGCAAAACGCTCGGCCGCCGTCGCACCAACACAACTTAACCATACGGTTATTTATCCAAAACGTAAAATACAAAGTCAAGATGTCCGATGTCATGCATCAAAACGTCATCAGTCAAACACAGCGCGGTTCGAGCACGAGTAGAGGGCCACGCACTCGTGGCGCGTTGAAATCAAAACTCACCATCGCGGCGATTTCCGTGAAAGATCAGCAGAACCCGCCGGTAATCCACTTGAACAAGATCACGACACCTCACTGATCGGTTGAGTGGAGCAGAACAGGCCGCCTGACGACGACCACCAACCAGCCGAACGTCTTGATCTGACAGAATTTGCTGGCGAAAGCGCCCGCATCAGGAGATTTGAAATGTCGCCCCTCGTTTTCGTTCATGTCATCATCAGCCTGTTTGGAATTGTGTCGGGCTTCGTGGTTGTTTCTGGGTTTCTCACAGGAAAGCGATCGAACGGCTGGACCGCGTTCTTTCTGACGACCACGATTGCAACGAGTCTTTCGGGATTTCTACTTCCGGCAGATCGGTTCATGCCTTCACATGCGGTTGGCATTCTGTCACTGATCACGCTCTCGCTGGCGGTGTTCGGCCGCTATCTGGAAAAGGTACGGGGCCGCTGGAATGACACCTTCGTCGTGAATTCGCTGATCTCGCAGTACTTCAACGTGTTTGTGCTCGTCACGCAGCTTTTCCAAAAAGTTCCGTCGCTGCGGGAGCTGGCCCCGACGCAATCGGAACTGCCATTCGTGGCAACACATTTGTTCGTACTCTCGGCCTTCATCGTGGTGGGGATTAAGTCGGTACAACGATTGCGAGTGGCACGTCTTCAAGCGGTTTTGGGGATGATCACGTTCTAAAAGCCTGCCGAAGTGAGGGAGACCCGGACCTCGGCATTCACGATGTCATGGTGTTTTTAAAACTCGTCGGAGCCAGTCCCCGTTACTTCAACAGTGTGTTAAACAAGTCCCTCGGCACTGCGGAACAACGATCGCCAGCCCGACATCGATCTTCGATCATGTAGGACTGGCGATCATAGGTATACAGGCCGTTCCCTTCTGACTCCCAGAACAGCTCGATTCTTCGAGGCTACTGTGGCGCTTGACCGTATGCATCGTTCATTGCCTGTTCGATCTGCTTCGGTGACAGATCCTTCTGGTGCGTCGCGAATGACCACTTGTGGCCATACGGATCAACGATCACGCCATAGCGGTCGCCCCAAAACATATCCGTTGCGGGCATAATGACAGTCGCACCAGCCGCTTTGGCGCGCTGAATTGCCGCGTCGCAGTCCTTGGTGTACTGGTGTAAGGTGACGGGCGTGCCCTTCAGGGCAATCGCAGTTTCCGACTTACCTTCACAGTATTCTGGAAAGTCGTCGGCAAGGTACACAAAGCCGTTGTTGACTCGCAACGAGGCATGCATCAGCCTTTTTCCATCGGGTGAAGGCAGTCTGACGACTTCTTCGGCACCGAAAGCCTTTTTGTAGAACTCAATCGCCTCAGAGGCCGGACTGCACACCAAATGCGGAATCAGGCACTCATGTCCGGGTGGAATCGGCTGGCTCGATGAACTCATCGTCGTCTCCTTTACGAAACAGGGTAATGTCCGGCAGGCGGCGCGCGTCCGAGCGGGCCTGCCGCCAACTTGTCGAACGAGAAACACACGAATCGACACGCACCATTAAAAACGGACCAAAGTTCTTTGGATACCGTTTCATAGGATTTGTGCCCCAGGTTCCATCTCGAGAAGCTACGTGTGAACGGCACAATGGGCACGTCATGTCGAGGACCGTTGATGCGAGTCACGCATCAACAGTTGCTGAAATCGCGGGGACGCGTGCCGCTCAGATTCGACAAACGCCATGCCTTCGCGAAAAGTCAGGTGGCTACCATCCTGATTTGCACAGGCCTTCAAGACATCAGTGCCGTGCCAATTCGACGCACCGACTTGGCGAATGCTTCGAGCTGTTGCATCGATTCACTGTAACAGCAAAAGGTCATCTGCTGTCTTAACTCGAGGGTCAGAGCGCGTCCACCGACCGCGATCGCGGTACCAATTGTTTCCGCGGCATCGGACAACTGCTTAAAGTCCCGAACGAAGGCGTCCGGATTCGCAACGTGCGACACACACACCCAGAACAACCGAGGCTTCAGTTCGTGGATTGCGAGGACCATCGATCGGATCGGGATTGAGACCCCAAGTGACGTTGCATCCCATTCCGCATGACGCAAAACGAGTTCAACCATCGTGGTGGGCAATGTGTAGGTGTCGCCATCGATCGTACCGCCGCACGCCTTCCAACTCGGATCAGAGACCTGCTGAGCGCGCCGAAGTTCGTACAGGATGCGTTGTGTGAACTCACAACCACGGCGTTCTTGATAGACATCCGCCTCATTGCATTCCCATCGGCGTCCGATGTCCTGAAATGCTCGGGAAATTACTTCATCACAAATGACCGGGATCGAGTGTTTGGCGAGGTACAAATCGAACACGATCTGCCGCGCCAGCGGTTCGTTCCCTTCGAGCAGTGCTTCTGTGAATGACTCGCAACCCTTCTTGAGTCCGATCTCTGACTGCGGTGACCGAACCGGCATCCCCAGAACTTCAGGACAGACAACGTGGTGCTTCCTCTCTCGAAGAAAGCGAATCACATCACCGATCGGCAACTTGCGATGCCCCCCCGCGGTACGCACCGTCTCAATCAAGCCCTGATCGCACCATCGCTTTAGCGATGATTCGCTCACGCCGATTGCTCTGGCAACCTGTTTGGGGGACAACAACTCTTTCACAACGAGATCCGCGCAAACCATAAAGAGGGATCAGACTGGAAATTTATAGCCTCAGTTTCTCAGATTTCTATGGAAGCGGAAGCGTTTTCGTCAGTTCCGCTTGGGACGGGTCACAGCGATGATGGTTCGCCGGGTTATCATGACGCGAGCACGATTCTGGACAAACGGCGGATTTGCGCAATGCCGAAGAGATTGGAGCGGCCAGCACGAATGAATCAAATCGCTTGGATCGGCTTCTGCGTATTGCTCGCCCCGACCTGGGGTGATGCCGCCGAACGATTCACCGCGAAGTTTGCGGACGAAAGTCAATGGAGTGCTGACGAGATTAAAGACTGGTGCGATCCCGCGGCAACACCGACGCTGGCGGGGCGTGAACTCTTTGACGATGCGGCGCCACTGCGATGGCTGACCGATCACACACAGCCCCCCGCGTCGCCGCCGACAAAATATGTCGAATTCACGGGAGGAGACCGATTGGCAGGCGAAGTGCTTTTCTACCGCGATGGCTCGGCAGATCGATTCGAATCAACGCCACCGCACCTTCTGATGAAGCCATTCGCCAACGTGTCTCCCCCGGAAATCACTCATTCGACAGAAATTCGGGTCACTCTCACCTGGGTCCGACGTATTGTCTGGAATTCAGCAACCGCGCGCGAATACAAACCGGCGACGATTTGGCCGATGGCCGGCAGTCCTGTTGCCTTTCGTTCACTACGCTGGACAGAAAGTGGATTGATCGCGCTGACGCCTCAAGGGCTTAGGCAATTCGCATTTGCGGAACTCAGTGAGCTCCATTTGCCGCTGGTCGATCCGTGGGCCGCCTACTTCGAACAACTCGCGTGGCTGTCGCCCGATGTCAGCGCCCGTCTGATTCAACTGGATCAGAATGATGGCAGTCGCTTGACGACCTCGCTCGAGCGATTTCAGCCCCGGCACGTGGGCGAAAAAATTCGACCAGAGAACTGGTTCCAGTTGATCCAGCCTGCATGGAGTCTCGATCCGATCTGGTTACGATTCCGCGCAATTCGACACTGGCTGTGCTTTTCGCCAACGGACGTTCCGCTGTCCCGGTTTGCACCCGTTCGAATGCAACATCAGGCGGTCTTCGGCTCAAGCTTCGGCTGGCGAATCGATCAAACGGTCCTGCGAACACCGTTACGATCAGCGGGGCATGAATTTGGATGGGGATGGGGCGCCCACGGAAGCACAGACTTGGAGTTTGAACTGCCGGAAATCGCCCGTGCCATCCGAACGCGATACGGCCTGGATCGAAGCGTTGGAGAGGGCGGTTGTGTTGATGTCAGCCTGCTATTGGACAATGGTCCCGCACAGGTCAATCAACGGAAGCTGACTGGCTCGCAACTCGTCGGTGATTCCCAATGGATTGAACTTCCTGACGACGCGAAGCGGCATCAGGTCACATTCCGAACCGAGATGGCACACGAGGGACGTCCTGCCGGAGCCGATCCATTCGATATTCGCGACGTCGTCAACTGGTATGAGCCCGAAGTCCGCCTCGACCATCAAAGGCTTTCGACGGAAGTCGCCAAAACTCGCCTCAAACCATTGACGGGACTGAACGGCTGGACGATCTCGACCCATAATCGCATCGACTGGAAGACGGCGAACGTCCTCGACACATCCGACAACCGCGACCCGCTGTTTCGAATCACAGGCCGCGCTGCAGGTCCGTTCTATTCTCTGTCACGGCAGCTCAAGATCGGAATGAGTGATCGATGGCTGACAGTCGCGGCCTCACGATTCGCCGAGAGAACATCGTCCAGCCAGCTCCAAGTCCGGATCGATGGCCGTGTGAGGGCGGCAATGGAGATTCCGATCCGGGACTCGATGGCAGATCCGCAACCGCTTGTTGTGCCAATCCAATCGTGGCAAGGACGTACGGTGACCGCTGAACTGATCATTTTTCCGACAGACGGCAACTCTTGGATTGACTGGCGCGGCATTTTCGTCGGAGCGCAGAACCCGGGAATTCTACCATTGTTTGAGGACGAAGCCACGTTCGTCGACGCGCTGACAGAGGGCAACGGCCGAGTTGAACTCGATGCAACGGAACATTTCTCGGGACATGGTTCTCTCAAAGTTTCGTCCGGTTCGAAAGGAACACGCCAACTTGACGGGCTGAACGCAGAGGTGGTCGAATTTCCGCGACTGGGGCAATATCGCTACGTCGCGTTCGCCTGGAAAAAGCCTTCCGGGGTGCAAGTTCAATTTGGATTTGCCAATCAGGGACGACTGGATTTCGCTGGCCCGCCCTTAATAGATGAAATCTCGGAAACCTTAACGCGTCAGGGATTGCGCCGTTCGCAAGTTCCAGAGACACATGGTCGTCGGTTTGGATACCGATACGAAGTCGGCGTCGCGACGACGAAGGCTCCCGCACCGCTCTGGATGCGCGGTGATCTCCCCAAAGACTGGAGTCTGGTGACGCGAGACCTGTTTGCAGACTTTGGTTCTTTCGTGGTCACTGGCGTCACACTGAATAGCGTTGACGAGAACTCTGCCTGGTTTGATCATCTGATCCTGGCGCGAACCCGGCAGGATCTGGAGCAGGCCTTTCTGAACGTGGAAACGCCAGTTGACCAGGCCGAGAATCTCGCAGCATCGGAAACGCGGGCATTCGCACCACAAGAAAGTGCGGTTCTCCAGTTTTCGGAAGTGGCTCCGCAATTTTCACCCGCCCCAAGCCTGTTTCAACTGACACGACTTCCCGATTACCACGGCCAGAAAGACGTTCTTCAATCCGAAATCCCTGCGGGCGGGCAACCTCTGACCCTTCGTGCCGGGATCGAACTTTCAAGCGATCCGGGAAGCCAATTGGAAATTGTGGTCGCCAACTTACCCGATCAGGGGTGGCCACTTGTGGTCCGCATAAACGGTGAAATCGCGTCCGAGGCGATCGTGGATGACGACGCCTCTGCCACACGAGATGGCTGGGTCACCGTCAAAGCAGATCTCTCACGATTCGCCGGACAAACGATTCTGGTCGAAGTGTCGTGCCTTGCGAACGAAGCGAGAAAACAGTTCGGAATCTGGAAACGCATCAATTTGGTCTCACCCTAACGCACCTGTCGATTGCGCCGGCCTCACCCAAAAAACTCTACGCATAGCCCCCAGTTTTCCTGATCGTCGCATCCATCTTTTTCGATGTTTCTTCTTACCGGAAGCAATCTCCGTTGACGGAGCGAGTTTCAGGCTGCTATGTATTGACTACTGCCGATGCGTTTCGGATGTGCGGATTGTCGTTTGGAGCAAACTTTTCAACCTGGCGGACGTACCGCAGTTTGAAGTTCCAGACCTTCGATCCCAATTTGCCGCAATGCCTGGACACCCCGCCTATGATCCCGCCTCGACTTTTCCTGCCGGTGATTTTGTGTTTTGGCTGCCTGTGTTTGTCACAGGTTCAAGCTGATGAACCGCTTTACGTTCGGATCGATCAATTGATCGACGCCGATCAGGTTGGCCCCACTTCGGCCGTCTGTAACGACGCCGAGTTCTTGCGGCGAGCAATGCTCGACCTGCATGGGCTGATTCCGACCTCTGCAGAAGCCCGCGCATTCCTCGACGACCCGTCGCCCAGCAAGCGGACGGCACTGATCGATCGATTGGTGGCAAGTCCGCGTTTCGCCGTTCACATGGCAACCGTACTGGACGTGATGTTCATGGAACGTCGCCCTGACAAGTACGTCAGCACGCCCGAATGGCAGAAGTATCTGCAGTCTTCACTTGAGAAAAACGTTCCGTTCGACCAGTTGGCCCGTGAAATCCTGAGTTCTGACGGAGTCGACACCAATCTTCGCCCGGCTGCGAAGTTCTTCCTTGATCGCGATGCCGAACCGCACCTGATGACGCGAGACATCGGTCGCGTCTTTTTCGGGATGGACCTGCAGTGTGCTCAGTGTCATGACCATCCGATTGTCGACCACTATTTGCAGACGGACTACTACGGCATTTTTGCCTTTGTGAATCGCACAGTCCTGTTTACCGACGTCGAGAAAAAAGTTTTTCTGGGCGAAAAGTCGGATGGCGATGCCAGTTACAAATCCGTGTTCACACAGGACGCCGGAAACATTCGTCCACAACTTCCCGGCGAAATGGAAATCGATGAACCGCGATTGCGCCAGGGTGAAGACTATGTCGCACCACCGCTACCGAATACGCGTCCGGTTCCGAAGTTCAGTCGCCGCAGTAAGCTGGCCGAACTGGCCGCAAACGGGGGAAACCGGCAGTTCAATCTGAATATCGCCAATCGCTTGTGGGCGCACATGATGGGGCGTGGGCTTGTCCATCCCGTTGACCTGCATCATCCGATGAATCCCCCCTCGCACCCCGCCGTGCTGGAACTGGTGACCTCACAGTTCGTCGCCACAAAGTACGACATCCGTGCGATGCTTCGCGAACTGGCACTGACCAAAACCTACCAACGGTCGATCGAACCACCCGCGTCTCAAGACGCCGGCCAGCTCGCGAAAGCGGCCGAAGAACAGGCGGCGCTGATCGCCGCGCTCGAAGCCCTGAAATCGACCGAGGACGCTTCGCAAAAACTGGCGAATGAAGCGGATACTCAGTTCAAGGCCGCGCGAACCGCACTCGCCGCCGCCGAGACGGCCTGGCGAACATCGGAAGCCGCGGTCGCGACGGCAAAGAAGCCGCTCGATGACTCGATGGCGGCCGTCGACAAGGCTCAGGCCGACGCCCGTGCCAAAGAAGCGGCGATCAAAGCGATCACAGAAACGTCTCAAAAATCAGCCGAAGTCGCCAAGCTTCTGCCAAACGACAAAGAGATTGCGTCAGCGATCGCAACATTCACCTCCAAGCAGACTCAATTGAACACCGAACTGCAGGCGGTTCAGAAATCCATTGCCGACCAGACCGCTGCACAGCCCCCTTTGCAAGCCAAACTGGTTGAAGCATATCCCCCTGCAGATGCGGCCTATGCTGCGTACCTGGAAGCCCGAAAACCAGTTGATGCCGCCAAGGCGAAATTTATTGAGACCTGGAATCGCTACAAAGCGGACTCGCTTGCCACGGCGAATTGCAAGAAACGGCTCAACGCTCGCGAAACGCAGGTGGCATTGCGGTTGTCGTTGACCAATGCGGAAGTCTCGCGAGCCGCAGTCGATGCCCAAAAAGCGGCGTTGACCGCCGCCATTGCCGAATCCGAAGTTCAACAGGCAGAACTGTCGAAGTTGACCAGCGTCGTCGGCGATGTCGAGAAGGCCATGGCGGACGCCCAGAAACTGGTGGACGAAGCAAAGTCTCAGTTGGAAGGAAAGCAGGCGACTGTTCAAAACATCACCGATGCGATCACGAAAACAGAGGCTGCCCTGCAGATGCTGCCAGGCGATACCGATCTGACTCAAGCCGTTCAGAAGTTGAAAGAACGTCTTGAGCCACTGAAGAAAGAAGCGGCCACTGCCGAACAGTCGATGGTGGGACGAACCGCCGCGCAACAAGAAGTTTTCGCGAAATTGATGGCCGCCAAGCAGACATTCTCCTCGGCGACGGCAGAAATGGCCAACCGCCAGGCGAAGGTCACGGCCAAGACCAACGATGTGAATCAGGCCTTGGAAGCACAACGGTCCGTTGAAACAGCGATCGCAGCCGGACGTGAGAAATTGGTCGATCTGTCCACCGTCGATGTCGCCGTTCGTTCATTCAAGCAGCTGTCACCCGAGCAACTTGGCTGGACCTTGATGCAAGCGACCGGAGTCCTGGAGTCGCAACGAATCGCCGCCGATGGAGAAGTCGAGAAGTCGATCCCGAAGGCCACGGTTGCCACGGACGCGGCTCAGGCCAAAGTTCGAGATTTCAAACTTGAACAACAGTTCAATGAACAAATGCGAGGCAACGTGGCCCCGTTCATCAATCTGTACGCTGCCTCATCGGGTCAGTCACAGGAAGACTTCTTCGCGACTCCAGATCAGGCGTTGTTTGTCGCGAACGGCGGAACACTGATCAGTTGGGCGTCGGGAGGCCAGTTGGCACAACGGCTGACGGCACTGGCGGACAGCAGCGCATTCGCCGAAGAACTCTACTTGTCGACACTGACGCGTCGGCCAGCACCCGACGAAGTGAATGAAGTGGCCGCCTATTTGGCGGCGCATGCAAATGAACGTCCCCAGGCGATTCGCGACTTGATCTGGTCGCTGGTGACGTCGGCCGAGTTTCGGTTCAACCACTGAAGACTCGGGTGAATGGATTCAAGTTACAACGTTCCCTTGAAAGCGAGAGCAACATGCAGTGTCGCTATGCCTGCCAATCGACCGAACATGCGATGGCCCGACGCCAATTCCTGGGAACGCTTGCCGCAGGAACTCTCGCCGCCGGAAGCAATCTGGTCGGAGGACTTTCGTTTCTGACACAGCCGCTTGCCGCCAGTGAACTGGCCAAACAACAGAAACGCGTGATTGTTTTCAACATGCATGGTGGCCTGAGCCAGTTCGAAAGCTGGGACCCCAAACCGGGCACGCCGACGGGTGGACCGTTTCGCGCGATTTCGACGTCGGTTCCAGGGACGCAGGTCTGCGAACTCCTTCCCGAAACAGCCAAGCAAATGCATCGCCTGGCAATCGTCCGTAGCATCGACACCTCAGAAGACGACCACGGCAAGGGCGCCTATATGATGTTCACCGGGCGTCGCCAAACGCCCGCGGGTGATTTCCCTCGAATCGGCGCCGTCGCCGCAAAAGCACTCGCCCCCGACAACAACGGACTTCCCGGTCACATTCAGATCACGCCAGGAGGCGGTGGCCGCACGAATGACTCGGCGTATCTGGGTCCAAAGTATGCCGGTGTGGTGATGGGCAATGGTCAACCACCTCAGAATTCATCACGTCCCGACATCGTCACTCAATCTGCCGATGACCAGCGAAATGCCCTGCGGCGAGCGGCAAACGAGCGGTTTCTGTCGCGCCGACGAACGGCGATGACCGACGCCTACGCTTACAGCTATGAGCAGGCCCAACAACTGATGGCCCGCCGGGAAGTCTTCGACGTCACGAAAGAGTCCGAACAGGATCAGGCCCGCTACGGCAAGCACGACTTCGGCCGCCACTGCCTGCTCGCCCGCAGGTTGCTCGAAAATGGCGTGTCGTTCGTCCAGGTCAGCCATTCGAATTATGACACTCACAACGAGAACTTCATTTTCCATCTGGAGCAGCTTGGCGAGTTTGACACGCCCTTCGCAACGCTCGTGGGCGATCTCGCGGATCGAGGAATGCTCGAAAGCACGCTTGTCGTCGTGATGTCAGAATTCGGCCGCACACCGAACATCAATCACATCTATGGACGAGATCACTGGGGCAAATCGTGGTCGGTACTGCTGGGTGGCAGTCGAATTGTTCCTGGCGCGGTCTATGGCAAGACCAACGCCAACGGGACCGAAGTCACAGACGGTAAGGTCGATCACGCCCACATGTTCCACACCTACCTGCAGGCTGTGGGCGTCGACACGACGAAATCGTTCGATGTCGACGGCCGGCCGATCCCGATCGCCGATCCCGCTTCGCACCCGATCAAAGAACTGCTGGCGTAATCGCCTACCGACTCCCCTCGTTTCCTCGTTTCCAAGCAACTGCTTGGCAACGCCTCATTCCCCTCGTTACCAAGCTCCCGTTTGGTGACGCCTCTTACGGCACGGTTTCTACCAAGCGGGAAAGCACCCCAAGAACCTTCTGCACACCTCGAGGCGTAGGAAACATTCCCCAGTGGAGCTTCGGAACAAGGAAATTCGAGCATTGGATTGCGTCTGGCAACGCGAAGCAATTCCACCTCGTCCCAGGCTCGCGATTGCGGACGGCTCTTGCAGCGTGACACAGAGGGAATGAGAGAATGCCGAACGTACGCGCTTTCGAACAGAACGTTCGACCATCCAAATGTTTGGAAACAACCCTCGAACTGCTCGCTGCGCCATCACGAGATTTTGCTATCGTGCCGGGATGACGACGCTGGAATCAATTTAACGAATTGTTTTCAGGAGCCTGCCGGGAATGGTCCCGCCTGATATTTGGAGGGCGACCATTCAGGGTGGAATGGTTTCGGGGCCTTTGGCGAAATCCCAGGGCCTCAAATGGATCGCGAAAGTTGGAGCAGGCCTCGATAGGGGCCCTGACGCGGGTCACCATCGTACTCAACGAACGACTGACGTCTCATTGCAGCGCAGTGAGGACGCCGCTATCGGTCCGTCCACTGTCCATCAAAAAACGTGGTTTTAACGGAACAGAGAATTGGAATGAGCAACATGATGAGCACGTACTTTTCCCCGTGAAATCAAGGGCCGCGCTCAAGTTGATCATTTTAGTCAGGAGAATTCAAAAGCGGGCACTATTCACAAAATGCCACATCATCCTGACGGACTCACTTTCGAGCCCTGTCGCTGATCGGCACACGCTGAGGCGTTTTTGCCAACGGATCTTTGACAATTTGATCGAACTGTAATTTCATCGACCTGCAGCCGTTCCCGATCGAGACAGTTTGATGAATCGCCGGTGGATGGTTCATCCCGAATTGAAGGCATCCGCATACGGAACTTCGGACGCGGGAAACGGCAGGCAGCTTTTCCCCTCGTCCCCGGTGGAGCGAGGGAAAAAGCGTTGCCAATCGATCACATCGTCATACGTGAAGGTCTTCGCCGGGGCGTTTCAAGTCTTCAGCGTAGCGTTGACGAATCGGTTCAATCACGTCTTCGACAAATCGATCGACTTGTTCCGGTGCCCGTCCGACGAACCGCGACGAGTCCAATGCACCGCTCAAATCGACATTGGCAAATC
The DNA here is from genome assembly GCF_000255655.1 of Schlesneria paludicola DSM 18645. NCBI lineage: Bacteria > Pseudomonadati > Planctomycetota > Planctomycetia > Planctomycetales > Planctomycetaceae > Schlesneria > Schlesneria paludicola. Next base: position 703,784 of record NZ_JH636435.1, read on the forward strand.
CCGTCTCGCCTTTCAGCCGTTCAATCAGATCGTTCGAGCCACCATGCTCTTTGACTTGCCTGCCCGCCTCCTGGCTGTGCACCCGAATCAGTTCGTGAAGTTCCTGACGATCACCGCCAGCCCGAACTCCGGCCATCAAAATCTCTTCCGTGGCCATGAACGGCAGTTCTTCATCCAGATGTTTGGCGATCACCTTGGGATAAACGACCAGCCCATCAACCACGTTGCGGTAAAGAATCAGAATGGCGTCCGAGGCGAGAAACGCTTGAGGAATCGTCAAACGGCGATTGGCGCTATCGTCGAGCGTTCGTTCCATCCACTGTGTCGCCGTCGTCTGTGCCGCCGAGGATGTCAGGCTCATCACAAATCGAGCCAGTCCGCACATGCGTTCCGACCGCATCGGATTCCGCTTGTAGGCCATCGCTGACGAGCCAATCTGGTGCTTTTCGAACGGTTCTTCGATCTCTTTGCGGCTCTGCAAAATCCGCAAATCGCTTCCCGCTTTATGCGCCGACTGGGCAACCCCGCCCAGGGTGTCGATGACCTGTGAGTCAACTTTTCGAGAATAGGTTTGCCCCGTCACCGCGTAGGCAGAATCAAAGCCCATCTTCTCACAGACAATCCGGTCAAGTTGCTCGACCTTGGCGTGATCGCCGTCGAACAGTGTCAAAAAGGTCGCCTGCGTTCCCGTGGTTCCTTTCACACCTCGCATTTTCAAACTTGCGATGCGATGTTCGAGTTCTTCCAGATCGAGAACAAGATCATAACACCACAGAGTGGCGCGCTTGCCTACGGTGACCGGCTGCGCGGGCTGCAGGTGTGTGAATCCCAGGCAGGGCAGGGCCCGATAACTTGATGCAAACGCCGCCAGTCGATCAATGGTCGCGACGAGCTTCGAGCGCAATAGCTCAAGCGCGCGACGCATCAGGATCAAGTCCGTGTTGTCGGTCACGAAGCAACTGGTCGCGCCCAAATGAATGATCGGTTTCGCGGCGGGGCACAGGTCGCCATAAGCGTGGACATGTGCCATGACGTCGTGACGTAGCCGCTTCTCATGTGAAGCGGCCGCTTCGAAGTCGATATCGTCGACATGGGCTTTCAACTCGTTGATCTGCGAGGGAGAAATCTCCAATCCCAGTTCTTGCTCCGATTCGGCGAGTGCGACCCACAGCTTGCGCCAAGTCGAATGTTTCGTCTGGGGCGACCAGAGCTGGCTCATCTCCGCCGAGGCATACCGACCAATCAACGGGTTGTCATAAACGTCGTAATTCAAAACTCATCACCCTTTGCATACATGGAAATTCACCGCGGGACAATTTTACCCCATGGGTTCCAAAATGGGATCAGCCCGAGCGCCCAAACGCTCAGCAAGATCCAGCCTCATTGAAGACATCTTTCTGCGACCATTTCGATTCCGCGTCGCGAATTGTATATGGTAACCTTCCAAGTTCCTCATGACCAAGGACACGCATGGGGGCGGACTTCGAATTCAAATTCGCTGATTCGATCGTCGTATAACCGAACACTCTCGAGTCGTTTTATGAAACTTCGCATGTTTTGGACGATCTGGTGCTTTACCTCGCTGGCCGTCGATGCGGCAGAACTGCAAGTCAGTTCGCCAACCGACTACCAGATCGTGCAGCGCACAACGAAAGAGCAGGGCCCGCTTCCGATCATTGGTAAACTGAAGGGAAGCGATGAAGCCCCCTCTGCTCTGGAAGCTCGGCTGACCGTTAATGGAACGCCTGGCCAGTGGCAGACGGTGAATTGCCAGTTCGATGGACCAACCTTCCAAGGTCAACTCGACGTCCCCGCTGGCGGGTGGTACCGGATTGCCCTCCGAGCGAAGCAGGGAGCCTCGGTAACGGCAGAAATCGAGATCGCGCACGTTGGGGTCGGCGAAGTCTTCGTGGTCGCAGGGCAATCAAACTCGGCCAACTACGGCGAGGAACGACAAAAACCGACGTCCGGCCGACTCGCCTCGTTCGACGGCGAACGCTGGCATCTCTCCGATGATCCGCAGCCGGGCGCGACGGGCACCGGCGGCAGCTTCATTCCTCCATTCGGTGACGCCATCGTCGCGCACTTTAACGTTCCTGTCGGTTTCGTCGCCTGTGGGATTGGTGCGACAAGCGTCCGCGAATGGCTTCCCCAGGGCACGATCCTCTCCAATCCGCCGACACTGGTGGGACGGGTACAGCAACGGTCCGACAACCGATGGGAAAGCCAAGGTGAGGCTTTCAAGATGCTGGTCAGTCGTATGAAACATTTCGGATTTCATGGTTTCCGGGCAGTCCTCTGGCATCAAGGCGAGAGTGACGCGAACCAGAAAGATCCAACACGAACATTGGCTGGCCCCGTCTATCTCGAGAATTTGACGCTGCTCATTCAAGAGTCACGACGCGAGATTGGTTGGAAGGCCCCCTGGTTCGTCGCCCAGGCGACCTACCATATTCCGGGGGACGAAGCATCGGCCGAGATTCGTGACGCGCAACAGCAAGTCGCAGGGAACGGTGTTGCGCTCGCAGGGCCCGACACAGACGCAATCAAAGGATCATTTCGTGATTCCGGCGGTCAAGGTGTGCATTTCAGCGGCACGGGACTGCGCGAGCACGCGGCTCGTTGGGTCGACAAAGTCACCCCCTGGCTCGAGCGCCAATTGGCAACGCCCCCGATCGCTGATCCCCAAATTGGACGTTTATCAACTCGAAGAATTCTGTTCCTGGGGAACAGCCTTACGCTCCACGGGCCTGCTCCTCAGATTGGGTGGACCAGCAATTGGGGAATGGCGGCCAGCGCAAAAGAGAAAGATTTCGTCCACTTGCTGACCGCAGACATCGCCCGAATCGCGGACAAGCCGCCGCTGATCATGGTCAGAAATATCGGCGATTTTGAACGAACACACGATACGTTCGATGTGGCCAAGGCTTTCGCCGCTGAGCGAGAATTCAATGCCGACCTTGTAATCGTGGCCATCGGTGAAAATGTCCCAGAGCTCACAACCGATGAAACACGGGCGAAATTTTTGTCCGCCATGAGACGGTTGTTGAATGAATTGAAAGGTGACGGACATCCGACGATCTTCGTTCGCAGTAGCTTCTGGGCCAACCCCGTCAAAGACGAGATCATGCGACGAGCCGCTGAAGACGCCAAACTTACGTTTGTCGAGATTTCAAAACTGGGCAGCGACCCAACCAATGCTGCGAGTTCTGAACGGAAATTTGATCACGCGGGCGTTGCCGCCCATCCAGGAGACAAAGGGATGCGCGCGATTGCCGATGCGTTACTCGCCGCGATTCTGGCCAAGGCAGAATTTGCCGAGGTTCGCCCCAAAGACTGACGTTCGCGAGCGCGCAGAAGTTACAGGACGATTGGACGAGGTGTCCATTTGCGAGAACCGTGGCAAATCACCTCCTTGGACTTGTGAAAGTCGTTCAGGAACAAAAGAATTGCCCCGTCGACACCTTTCGTGATCATGACATTCATTCAGGCGACACGCTCAAGAGCGGCTCAATGAACGTGTCACATGCATGAACGTCTCAACGTTTCTTCCACGACACGGTGTTGCCTTCCTGCTTAAAACGATGAACTTGCGGCGGCCTTTGCAGGGCGACCGTTCCACTCAATGAGATCGACAATGTCGCGCACCTATGATTGTCTCTGCGCCGGAATCATCGTGGCGGACACGATTTGTCAGCCACTTCCCAGCATGCCACCGTCTGGGGCGCTGGTGAAAACGGACAAAATCGAGTTTTCGATCGGGGGATGTCCAGCGAATCTGGCCGTCGATCTCGTTCGGCTGGGAATGAACGTCGCCCTGTCCGGTCGCGTCGGTCAAGACCTGTTCGGCCGCGAAGTGCGCGATCTGCTGACCGCAGCGGGCGTCGATACCAGTCGATTGGAAATGAGCACGACGGCGGTGACCAGCAGCACATTCGTGCTGAACGTCAAAGGCGAAGATCGTCGATTCATCCACTGCGTTGGCGCGAACGGTGAATACGACGGCAGCGAATTGACGGAGGCCTCGATTCGCAGTGCAAAGTCACTGTTCGTCGGCGGGTTTTGTCTGATCGAGTCATTGACTCCAGAACGCGTCATTCGTTTGTTCCGAATCGCACGCGACGCAGGGGTCGTCACGGTCCTGAACGTCGTGATCTCGGAAACGACCGATACCATGGCCTGGTTGAATCCTGTCCTGCCTTGGACCGATATTTTTATCTGCAATAACGACGAAGCACATCGCATCACGCAAAAGTCGGTTCCGCTCGAGCAAGCACTTGCACTTCAGAAACTCGGAGCGAAGACCGCCATCGTGACGCAGGGCGAACGTGGCGCAGTGCTAATCGGCCCAGACGGCGTCCAACTTCGGTCAGGCGTTTACCCAGTTGAACCGGTCGACTCCACCGGCACAGGCGACGCCTTCGCGGCCGGGTACCTCTACGGAGTCCTACGCGGCGAAAGTTACGCGTCCTGCTTGAAACTCGGCACCGCACTCGGCGCAAGTTGTGTACGTTCGGTCGGCGCCACCACTGGCGTCTTCAATGCAGCCGAACTGGCCGATTTTGTAGGCTCGCACACGCTGTCCATCGAACAGATCTAGCGGCATCTCAGGAAATGGAGCCCGGTACCGTTAGATGCTCCCTGGCCGGCCTCTAAAGACGTTGAGACCTTCAACCGACGATGTCTCGCAGAAATTCGCTCGATCTCAGACACATCGTCTGTTAAAGTTTCCGATCAGTGAATTGTCGAACTCGACACGATTCGATCGGTCTCACACAACTTTTCGCAGGCATGCTATGCGCAGATTTGCCCTGGAAATGCGGCCGTTGATGCTGATACTGCTGCTACTCAGCGGCTGCACAGAGAAAAAGGCCGCCGAGTCTCTCAAGCCGGACGACCATGTCGTCGATCAACAACGTCGATCTGAGGCCCACGTCGAAAAAGCACCCACTCCATCCTCGAACGGTGCACCCCAGAACGAGACGAAAAACGTCGTCCCCGACATCGCAGCGCCCCCAGACGGGACGGACAAGTCCTACGCAACAGTGGGTTCGCCGGCATTGGCGGTGACCACGGCGGACAGGTTGACGGCAGAATCGCCGAATTCCACGCGGAAATCCGCCTCATCACCTCGTCCCTTCGATGAGGTGGCGTGGCTGCCGGATGCGCTGGTCGGCTTGATCGTGATCCATCCACAACAGTTCTTCAATTCGCCGCTCGGCCAACTGCTCAGCGAGTTCGCCATCGACAAACAGCCTTCGCGTTGGACCATCACGTTTCAAAAAGCGAATCTTCAGCTAGCCATGATTGAACGGATTACCGTCGCCCTGGACCAACCGTTTGTGAATTCGATGGCCAAAGAGCTTGGGGTGAGGGTCCCCGACATTCAGCAGGAACGACCACGTCCCCGCGCACAACTGATGGCGATGAAGGCCATCGGGCTCGGGTTTCATAACTATCACGACGTCTTCTCGAAGTTCCCTCGGGCCGACGGAGACGGGGATGGAAAAAGAACGGGCTTGAGTTGGCGCGTGCACATCCTTCCCTTTGTCGAGCAGGCCGCCCTTTACGATGAATTTCATCTCGATGAGGCCTGGGACAGCGATCACAATCGAACACTGATCGCCAAGATGCCAGACATCTTCAAATCACCGGACGTGAAAGATCGAGGGAAGACCTCATTCCATGTCTTCACAGGCGAGAAGACTCCGTTCTACGGTAACGAAGGCTATTCACTTGGCAAAATGACCGATGGGACGTCGAACACGATTCTCGTCGCGCTGGCAGGTGCTGACACCGCGGAAATCTGGACCAAGCCTGGCGGTCTCGAAGTCGATCTAACGGCCCCGAAGAAATGCCTGGGAACTCTCGCAGGGGGGACGTTTCTGGCACTCAAAGCCGACGGCGCCGTTTTTAACGTGCCGTCGACGACAGATGATTTGACACTGTCGCGAATGATCCAGCCGGCCGATGGCTCATCACTCGATGTCGAGCAAGTACGCGGCGAAAACCCAAGCTCGACGCCGCCCACATTGATCATCAGACTGTCGTCCGTTGCGAATCAGGCAGAGATTGTCAGCGGACTTCTGTCGCAGCCGTCCACGCTTATGTTTGAAGAACAAACGATCCATCACAATGATCGGCTCGCAGTCTGGTTCCCTCAGGATCAAACAATCGCCTTGGGAACAATCGAATCGGTGAAATCGATGATCTCGGCATCTCGCAGCCAGTCTCGCCCGACACCTTTCATCGAGAAACTTCGACTCGACTCAGATCTGACCGCGGTGATCGATTTAGAATCGCAATCAACGTTCGTCCGTGAAATCGCGAAGTTGAACCCGATGCTTGGGGTGATCAACAATATTGACAAGATCGCCATCCATGTCGCGATGAGCCTTGAAAATTCACAACCACTCTTCGACATGGATTTGAAAGCCCATGATGCACAGATGGCGATGGGACTATCGGCAATGATGGACCTCGGGCTGAATCAACTGCGGCAAACGTACGAGAAACATCCGCTTCCTCCAACCGCCAACGAGAGCGATCAGGAAATGCGGTCGCTGATCAATCGATTGCTGGCTTCAACAAACATCGTCCTCGACGAGAGTCAAATTCAGGTTCGTGCCACCGCTCCCGAAGGATTGGATCGGCTTCCCTTGTTACTTCGATCGACGCTGGCAGCCGGAATTGAAGCCAGCAGGGGCAGTGAGCAGAAGCTGGCACTCCGACAGCTGGGTATCGCTTTTCACAACTTTCACAGCGCGCACAATTTCTTTCCGGGAGCGGGCAGAGGCCATCCCAACCGCCCCGTCGGACTCAGTTGGCGAGTACACCTGCTGCCCTACCTTGATCAAGCCGGCCTTTACAACGAATTCAAACTGGACGAACCGTGGGACAGCGAGCACAACAAGAAATTGATCAACAAAATGCCGATGATCTATCGCAGCCCGGGGGTCGATGATCCCGGTAAGACATCACTTCACGTTTTTGTCGGGCCTCAAACGGCATTTGCCGACGACAAGACCCCGAAGGTCGTGGACATATCAGACGGTACATCCAATACCATTTTGGTGGTCCAAGCGGGCTCTGATACCGCAGAAGTCTGGACGAAGCCCGGCGGTTTGATCTTCGACCCAGATAATCCCGCCCGTCCGCTGGGTGATGTGGTGAAGGACAGTTTCATTGCCCTGTTCTTCAGCGGCGATGTCAAACAGATCGAAAAAGACGTCAAGCCCGAAAAACTGCGGCGAATGATCCTGCACAACGACGGCAATCCACTGGAATAACATTCCATCCGCGCCCAACCGCCATCAATGGTCTATCGATTGAATCCGACGCAGTTGGCGCCGCCAACCTCATTACGGAACGGGGTTGTTCCTGCGAGTTGGTATGGACTTGTAAAGCTGAAGTAGCATCAGCAGGACCACAAACCCCACACATCCGACCGTCGCCAGCACCAGCACACTCAGCCAATCACTGAAAATCAGGCGCGTTTGTTGCCAGAGCGTGCTCCATGTCAACAGGACAAGGACCGCTGCGATACTGAGCCATGGGCCGTAGGGCAAATAGGTCTTGCCAGAAATCATCCGAATGATGACCCCCGCAATCAAACCGGTCAGTGGTGCGATCAGAAAGACGAGCGTGACGGCCTGCCATCCCAGAAAACTGCCGATCATTGCCATCAGAGTGACATCGCCCAACCCCATCGCTTCTTGTCCCAGGACCAGTGAACTGATTTGACGCGCAATCCAGGTGATGCCCGCCCCCGTGATCAATCCGGCGAGGCTCCAGGCAAGAGCGTGCCACACACGGTGACTGTCATACCAGGCGGGGATATACGGCCCTTGAATCTGGGGAATGGCGAGAGACCAGTCGACCCACAAATGGCTGATCTGCGCTTCTCCGATCAGACAAGCTCCGATCACACCAAGTAATGAGCCGGGAACGGTGATCGCGTCAGGAATGGTGTACGAGTCAAAATCAATCGCCGTCGCGACAATCAAGAAACAGATGAGCGTCAGATGATAGGCCAGACGCCAGTGACGCCCTGTCCAGGACGGCTGCACTTCAGGAGTCTCCAAACACCCGTTGGCGACGGATGCCCAGTGAAACACTCCGCAGAGAATTGCGGTCACGATCAGCACCGCCGCCCCGCGTCTCCAACGAAAGGACGGGCTTGATGCAGGCAACTCAAGCAACCGCCGCTCGCGCCGACTCAGCCATTCGACGAAGATCGCCAAACCAGTGCCCACAAAACAGGCATAAACTGCGGTCATCAGCGGAGACAACGTGACATTCCTGAAAGATAAGACCTGCCGAATTCCACATTTTTTTACCTATAAAACACGAATTCCTCGTCGAAATAGCGTGCTTCGGTCAACCGCAACCCGGCAATGCCGATCTTCGCGGCACGCAACTTGCCTTCGGGAAACAACGTTGTGTCATTCGATCTGAGAAACATTGAGATCTGAGTTTGATTTCGAATGGCATTGAATAACCAAGGTTAATTTCCTGGATTGCATTTAAGGAGTTGCGTTGTGAGGCATGGGTACCGGATCGCTCTCGCGGTATTGTTTCTTTTTCTGGCAAATCTGGGAAGACTGCAGGCCGAAGAATCACCTGGAGAAACTCCTGACGCGGTCCCCGCCGCTGTCAACCAATTCAACTCGGGGGACATCGCCTGGATGCTAACATCATCGGCACTCGTGCTCATGATGACAGCACCAGGATTGGCGTTGTTCTATGGTGGTCTAGTTCGTAAGAAAAACATTCTCGGCGTCATGATGCAGTGCATCACATTGATGGGGGTGATGTCCGTCATCTGGGCACTATATGGATACAGCCTTTGCTTCGGCGACTCCGTCGGAGGTCTGGGATTGATTGGTGACGGAAAATATTTACTCCTGAACGGCGTCATTCCTTATTGGGACGAAGCGCTCAAAGTGGGAGTTCATCCAGCGTACACACCGACGCTGCCTCGTTCGATCCACATGGTGTTTCAAATGATGTTCTTCATCATTACCCCCGCATTGATCTGTGGCGCCTTCGCCGAGCGAATGAAGTTCAGCTCGATGGTGCTGTTCTCGATTCTCTGGGGCACTTTCATTTACTGCCCCGTCGCACACTGGGTCTGGTCCGACTTCGGCTGGTGTTCCGAATTCAATAAGACCGCCGCCTTCAAAGCCTATGACTTCGCTGGCGGAACCGTGGTGCATATCACATCAGGAATCTCGGCACTGGTCTGTGCGGTTCTTCTGGGCAAACGCCTTGGTTTTGGGCATGAGCCGATGCCACCCCACAATCTGACATACACCTATATCGGCGCGACAATGCTGTGGGTGGGTTGGTTCGGCTTCAATGCGGGCAGTGCAGGGGCCGCAGATCTCCGTGCAGCGAACGCGTTCGTCACGACCCATATGGCCGCCGCTACCGGAACAATCGCCTGGGCACTGCTCGAATGGATCCTGCGTGGCAAGCCGAGTATCCTTGGTGCGTGCTCGGGTGCCGTCGCCGGATTGGTCTGTGTCACTCCCGCGAGCGGATCAGCCACTCCAATCGGGGGCCTGATTCTGGGCCTGTGTGCGGGGGTTGTCTGCTTCTATGCCTGCACCACTCTGAAGAACAAGTTCAAGTACGATGACTCACTCGACGCGTTCGGCGTGCACGGTGTCGGCGGAACTCTTGGGGCCATTCTGACGGGCGTGTTTGCCACGCGGGCCGTCATTCCCGGCGTGACCGAGCCGTGTGGATTGCTGGAAGGCAACCCCAATCAGGTGATCGCACAAGCCGTGGCGGCGGGTGCTGCAATGCTGCTGGCGGTCGTTGGAACCGCAATTCTGCTGAAAATTGTCGATGCCATCCTGGGCCTGCGAGTTGATCAAGCGGGCGAACTTCAAGGTCTCGACATCAATCAGCACGGTGAAGAAGGTTACATTTTCTATTGATTCTTCAACGAGAATCCCACTGACGTGGCGGGATGTTCGAAGCATGGGCTATCGTCCCGCCACCATTCTGATCTTGCACTTTCAGGAAAGAATGCTGTGATTCTCGACGATCAGTGATCGCGGAAACATCGGGCTTCCGTATGATTCAAATGGGTGAAACGAATCGCATCGGGCTCTAATCGACGCATCCGTGAAACGCCCGAGGACGACATTGATCGAATCAAGACAAGCACTCTGATTTTCAAAAAGGTGGCTCGTGAAAAAAATTGAGGCGGTGATCCGACACTTCAAGTTGGAAGAAGTGAAAGACGCATTGATGGAAGTGGGCGTTCAAGGGATGACCGTCACCGAAGTTCGTGGATTCGGACGCCAGAAGGGACAAAAAGAACAGTATCGTGGCGCCGAGTATTCCGTCGACTTTTTGCCCAAAGTCAAAATGGAAGTGGTCATCAGTGATGATCAAGCCAAACTGGTCATTGAAACCATGATCCGCACGGCACGCACGGGGCAAATTGGTGACGGGAAAATTTTCGTGACGGACTTGGAAGAGATGGTCCGGATTCGAACCGGTGAGAGCGGTTCCGAGGCGCTCTGAGCGGGATCTGGTCCGGAATCTGTTCGGGTCATGCCGCGGTCGAACATGTCGCGGTCGAAAGAGAGAACCAAAGGGTACGACAAGTTATCGCGCCTTCATGCTCAGTGAAGGCTTCTGTCGCTGTAAACTGTGATGATGTTCCTAAAGATCTATCCAAGGAGTTGATCGTGAAGAAGGTTGAAGCGGTGATTCGCCACTACAAGTTGGAGGAAGTCAAGAACGCCTTGACACAAGCGGGCATCCAAGGGATGACCGTGACCGAAGTGCGCGGCTTCGGACGCCAGCGTGGCCATAAAGAAACGTATCGTGGTGCGGAATACACCGTTGACTTCCTGCCGAAAGTCAAACTGGAAGTCGTCGTCGGCGACAATGAAGTCGCCAAGGCCATCCAGACCATTTCCGATGTCGCTCGCACGGGTCAAATCGGCGACGGAAAGATCTTTGTCACCAGCCTGCAAGACGTCGTCCGAATCCGAACCGGCGAAACCGGTCCAGAAGCGATCTAAAGTGAGACGAGCCGCGGAGACCAGGGAACACGCGCCATCGTTGTGCCTTTTCGATCGACACGATTCCGGATCGGGAATCCATGTCGATCTCGAGGCCAGACCATGACGCGTGCATCCCTCCTCTGTCGGTGCGCCCGAAATTCGACGCCTCGTTCAATCAAAGTCCGTCATCGTCGTGAACTCTGATTGAAGATTGTCGCGAGGACGGCAATTGCCTCGTCCTATTGTGCATCGATAGCAAGCGAACTTCGCGTGTCCAAGCCGTCGTCTCCCGCAGAATGATTTCCTCCAGCGCGACGATCACGATAAGATCCGTCAAGGCAATGTCTCTCACCCCCTGCAGCACAATGGAGGCCACTATTTCCGAAGTCCGTGCGCTGTCGACCTCCCCGGATTCGAGCCTCGGGTTGAAGGTGCGTACCGAACGAATCGCCGTTTTGCGGAAGCGCGTCGACGACCTTCGCCAGCAGACACGCAAGCGATTTCAGCAGGGGGCATCGGGACTTCAGACAGCCTCTCTGCTCTCGCAATTAATGGATGAGTTCGTCACGACGATCTTCGAAGAATCGCTCGCAGAAACACCCGCAGATGTCGCCGAGAAAATCCGCGGGGCATCGGCACTGCTCGCCATCGGCGGCACAGGTCGGGGGGACGTCTGTCCCTATTCCGATATCGATCTTCTTTTCCTTCACTCGCCTGAAATTGCTCAGCTCTTCGGACCGATTGCGTCCCAGATTCAGCGCGACCTGTGGGACGCGGGCCTGAAACTGGGCAGCAGCGTTCGGACCGTCGCCGATTCAATTGCATGGGCCAAACAAGAGCCACAGTTCGCCACGTCACTCGTCGACATTCGCAGACTGAGCGGCAGTACTGCGTTGTTTGAACAGATCAAAGCAAAGTTCGTGCGGACCGTCATCAAAGCTCGATTTCGCCAGTTCTTGATTGATCTGGTTGCCGCTCGCGACAAAGAACGATCCGAGTTCGGGGCAACGACTCAGCAATTAGAACCGGACGTCAAACGATCGCTGGGCGGCTTGCGGGATCTTCACCTGATTCGCTGGATCGGGTTTGCCCTTTATGGTGCGGGCGACATCGACTCACTGCGCTTGCAGGGGGTTATTCTGAAAGACGAATCGAGACGCCTGACGCACGCCTACGAGTTTTTGATTGGACTGCGAATCGACCTGCATTTTGCAGCGGGGAAAGAACAAGACACGTTGTCGCGCGAAGATCAGCTACGGATCGCACAACTGCGAAAGATTGCCCCCAGTCAGGGACAGATCCCCGTTGAACGATTCATGCAAGAGTACTTTCAGCACAGTTCGGTTGTCGCGGATCTGACGGGACGCTTCATCGAACGCACACGTCAGAAGCCGTGGGGGACCAGGATCTTCGAGTTCTTGATCTCTTACCGGATCGACAACATCTATCGCGTCGGCCCCGAGTTCATCGATATCCCCAGTTCTCGAGCCCGGCGAACGGCACTGGAAACCCTCGAAGGCGTCCTCCACCTCTACTTGACGGCCGCTCGCTATCGGCGGAAAGTCGCACCGCGATTGTCCGAAGCGATCAAGCAACAACAAATCAAACCTCCCGTGACACTTTCCAGCGAGGCCGCGAATTCCTTCATGGCGCTGCTCAGCACCCCGGGATCGCTCGGGAATGCGCTGCGAAGCCTGCACTCCAACGGGGCTCTCGAAGCAGTCCTGCCGTGCTTTCAACATATTCGCTGCCTGCTGCAGTTCAATCAGTACCACCATTACACGGTCGACGAACACACCCTGCGAGCCGTCGAGGCCGCCGAGCAGTTCCAGTTCGATCCAGAGCCGGTTGGCCAGGCCTATCGCGAGATCCACCACAAACAGATCCTGCATCTGGCGATTCTGCTGCACGATGCAGGAAAGGGCTATGACGAAGATCATAGTGAAGTGGGTCGCCGCCTTGCGGCAGACGCGGCATCGCGACTTGGGCTTCCCGATCACCAGCGAGATCTGCTGATGTTTCTCGTCCACCGGCATCTGCAAATGGCGGATCTTGCCTTGCGGCGCGACATCGGCGACCCTGCGGTCTTGCTGAAATTCAGCCATGAAGTCGGCAGCCCCGAGACCCTGCGAATGCTGTTCGCACTCACCGCGGCCGACATCTCGGCGGTGGGGCCCGGTGTCTGGAATCAGTGGAAGGCCGAGCTGACAAACACACTGTACGAACACACCATGCTGTGGCTTAGCGGGAAAAGTCATCTCTTCGACGAGGCAACCCGGTTAAAGGCGATCAAGCAGCAGGTCGCCGGTTTGATCGAAGATCCGCGGACAGAACGTGACCCCGACCGAGCACATCACGAGCGCGGCAGCACACTCTTGCAACAGCTCGATCAGTTCCCCGCCCACTATCTGCTCGAGACGCCACCGTCGCGGATTGCAGACGATTTCCGCGTCATCCAATCCCGAAAGCCGGATGAGATCCATGTGGAAGCCGTTTATGACGCGGAAACCGAAACGGCCGAATATCGGATCATTACTCACGAACAACTCGCCCCCGGCTGCTTTCACAAGCTCTCGGGAGTCCTGAGCGCAAAACGAATGGCAATCTTGTCCGCGGCGATTTTCACGACGCTGGATGGAGTGATTATCGACGTCTATCGCGTACGCGATGCCGATCATGCCGGCGAGATTCCAACGTGGCGTGTCGATGAAGTTGCCATCGCAATCCGAAAAGTTCTGCGGGGCGAAACCAATGTCGAGACGTTGCTGAAATCGCGAGGGAGATTCTCGGTACATGCAACCTCAGGTCCCGTTTCCGATCTGCCGATGCGGGTTGTCGTCGATAACGAATCGTCAGATCGCTACACGGTCATCGACGTCTTTGCACACGATCGGCCCGGACTTCTCTACGTTATCACGCGCACCCTGTACGAACAGAACCTCAGCGTCGCTCTAGCAAAAATCGCCACCCACTTCGATCAGGTGCTGGACGTCTTCTTCGTGACAGAGTCCGATGGCCGAAAGGTTCGCGATGGAGAACGACTAAAATCACTTCGCGACTTTTTGACGTTGCAACTGCAGGACTTCGAGAAGTCCGCGGCGACAGGACAATAAACCCGACGGGACAATGAACGAATCAACGCATTCGCCGCACTGCATTTCGCGATCTCGCATCATGAATTTCAACCACGAATCGATCGCATCGCAACGTCGTTCATCATCGCAAAGGTGGAGTTCCCTTCGCGTGTCTCGCAAGTAGTGTTTCATTTAAACACAACAAAACAGGGACAAAATTGGATACTTCCGCAAGATCGTCGTTGCGAGCCAAGAAACCCGTCGCTATATTCGCACCATCACGAATCACATCTTTCCCATTGATACACGGAGGTTAATGGTGCAATTCCAAGAATTGGAAGTCGCCGTCGGAGATGTGCTGCGGATTGGTGAGATGACCGTGACCGTGATCGACATCGAGAATGGCGAAGTCACATTCCGAATCGATGATTCAGGCAATTTCGATCCCGCTCAGACGAGCGATCTCTTCGATAAGAATTCTGCACCGCTTCCACGGTAGATTCAATCGGTCCACTTCGTTGCAGCGGCTCTTTGTTGTAACGCTCTCAGAGGTTGTGACAGCTCTCAGAGTGAAGCCACGTACCACAACGGCGGGCTCAGCTTCGTGCCGCATCGGCTCACGGCGTCAATCGCACCGCAAACTCACGTGCAGTCACTGACAACGGGAACTCGTGGAAGGATTCTGGAGCGACCCATTTCCATTCCTCGCGTGCCAAAAGACGCCCCTTCACGCGATGGGCAACGAAGCATCGAAGAGTGATCCGGTATCGCGTCACTCCGTGCTTCAGCTCAACGATCTGAGGTCCGAGTTCAATCGACAGCCCTGTCTTTGTGCGTACCGTTTCCACCATGAAGTCAATGAGATTCGACGGATCTCCTGGATCAATCTCAAAGCGAACAAAGTCCCACAAGCCCGCCCAGCGCTCTTTTTCCGTCCGCCGCCTCAGCAGAAACTGTGGCCCTTGCTGAATGGCAATCGAGACTTCGGTGATGTCCGTGATCTTGGTTCGTGTCTTGGGGCGAGGAATTGACTCTTGACGGTTCTCGCGAAACGCAGCGCAATAACGCTGGACCGGGCAAGTATCACACTGCGGGTTTCGAGGAATGCAAACCGTCGCGCCGAGTTCCATCAACGCCTGATTCAATAACCCAGGATTTTTGCGAGGCAGAATTGCCTCGGCGAACTGCCAGAGGAGTTCACTTCCCTCGCGCGCTCGCGGATCTCCCTCATACCCCAACAACCGACAATACAGGCGCAGGGTATTGGCCTCGACAATTGGTGCCCGCAAGTCGAACGCGAACGAGGCGATGGCCCCCGCCGTGTACCGGCCGATACCGGGCAACGATTGCAGTTCGGCAACGTCCGCGGGAAACCGGCCGGCATATTGCTCGACAATGACCTGAGCGGCCCGACGAAGATTTCGAGCCCTGCTGTAGTAGCCCAGACCTTCCCACAATCGAAGGACGTCTGCCTCTTCCGCTGCGGCCAGATCCTCGACCGAGGGGAATCGCGTCAAAAACCGTTCGAAGTAGGGAATCACCGCCGCCACGGTCGTCTGCTGCAGCATGATTTCGCTGATCCAGATTCGATACGCATCGGCCGTTCGTCGCCAGGGAAGATCACGTGCCCGCACAGAATACCAAGCCATGAGCTGGCGACGAAATAACGCATAATCTGCAGAATCCATTCGGCGATCCATTGCGGACGATCTGATGATTCGACTTCAATTCCGAGGTGGGCCCCAATCGTGGCAGCGGAAACCGATTCCGTCGCCCGCCACAGTTGAATCCGTCACCCTCGCTTCGTACCGTGTGCGGAAGATCCTCGCAAGCGTCTATTTTCACTTTCACGCACTGCCGCTCTATGATTTTAACCGGCGAAGAAATCAAAGCTCAGTTGGGAAAGAATATCGTCATCGATCCATTCGATCCGGCGATGCTCAATCCCAATAGCTACAACCTGCACCTTCATGACGAATTGCTGGTCTATGAAGAGATCGTGCTGGACGTCAAACGGCCCAATCGATTTCGGCGACATCTGATTCCGCCGGAAGGGTTCGTGATGCAACCGCGGCAGTTGTATCTCGGTCGTACTGTTGAAAGAACCGAGACCCACAATCTGGTCCCGATGCTGGAAGGACGCTCATCCATCGGTCGGCTTGGATTGTTCGTACATGTCACCGCAGGTGTGGGAGACGTGGGGTTCTGCGGGTACTGGACGTTGGAACTTTACGCCGTGCATCCGATCCGCATTTATGCGGGATTGCCCATCTGCCAGATCATCTACCAGACCCTGTTGGGTGAAATTTCGGAATACCGTACCGGCAAGTATCAGAACAATCAGGACATTCAGCCCAGCCTGTTGTTCAAAGAATTGCAATCACCCTTGAAAGACCCGCAAATGCGACTCGCATTTGGGCAAGAGACCTCCGAGTAATTCCCGCTGAAATGTGTGTCCGGGTCGCCGTACGAAGCGGTCTCACTTTGATGGCTCGGATCTAACGCTCACTCTGCATTTCAGCGGTCCGATCGCGTTTGGTGTGTCGAAAACGCGCGTCACACGACGCGTATTCGACGGAAATTGTCTCCCAATTCAGGGAACATTGCTTCCAATCTTGACTCGTATCTCGACTCGTCCGGTCATTGGCCTTTAGAATTGGCCGCAGCCTCGAAGTTTGAATACTCGACACTTCGGCCTTCGCCGTTTACGCTTCACTTCGATGAGCGGCGGTGGGGTCGCATCCAGCTCACTTCATCCGACCTGCGAACTCGGACTTGAAGCGAAGTGTCGGGTGTTTAAGCAAATGATCGTGACGTCCACAGTCGGAACGGAACGAATCCTACCCGCACCACGGCCAACGCCCGATGAATCCGTCATTGCAAGCGTTTACGATGATTCCCCGACTGACCCGCAGCCATCAGATTGACATTCCACCGATCCCCCTTGTGCAAGCGATTTCTCTATGCCTATTCGCTCAGTCGCCGACTTCGAACAACTGCTCTCTGAACGAATCCTGGTGCTCGATGGCGCGATGGGGACGATGATTCAGCGGTATTCGCCAACGGAAGCCGACTATCGCGGCGAACGCTTTGCAAAGCATCCGATCGATTTGAAGAACGCGGGCGACGTCCTGGTCCTGACTCAGCCCCAGATGATTGGCGAGATCCACCGTCTGTACCTGGCCGCTGGCGCGGACATCATCGAAACCGACTCGTTCAATGCGAATATCATCTCGCTGGAAGAATTCGGACTGGCGGAATACACCCGCGAAATCAACGTCGTCGCCGCCCGAGTCGCCCGTGCGGCGTGTGACGAGTTCACCGCCTCAAACCCCAAGAAACCGCGGTTCGTTGCCGGCAGTATCGGGCCGACGAAGGTCTTGTTGTCGTTCAACGCCGACAAGCCTGGCTATCGACCAGTCACGTTCGACCAGATGGTGGCCTCCTATGCGGTTCAGATTCGTGGGCTGGTCGAAGGGGGCGTCGACCTGCTGCTGCCGGAAACTTCGTTCGACACGCTGAATATGAAAGCATGTCTGTTCGCGATCGAAGACGTTTTCGCCGAACTAGGGGTGCGGTTGCCGGTGATGGTCTCAGGGACGATCTTTAATGGCGGACGCACGCTGACAGGTCAGTCGGTCGAGTCGTTCTGGACCTCCGTTTCACATGCCCCGATGCTGACCATTGGGCTCAACTGCGCACTCGGCCCCAAGCAGATGCGACAGTACGTCGAAACACTGGCCAATCTGGCTCCGAAATACATTAGCTGCTACCCAAATGCGGGCATGCCCGATGGTTTTGGGGGGTTCGATTCGAATCCGGCGGAAGTTGCCGCGAACCTGCGCGAATTCGCTCAGAACGGTTGGGTCAATATCGTCGGCGGTTGCTGCGGGACCAACCCGGACTACATCAAAGCGATTGCGGAAGCCGTTGAAGGCGTCTCGCCACGGAAGTGCCCCGAGATCGCCGCCACGTCCTCGTATTGCGGAAAAGAGCGGATCGATCTTCGCCCGAGTTCGAACTTCCTCATGATTGGGGAACGCACGAACGTCACGGGTTCGCGCAAGTTCGCCCGTCTGATCAAAGAAGGAAAGTTTGACGAAGCGCTCGCCGTCGCCCGCGAACAGGTCGAAGGCGGCGCGAATATGATCGACGTCAACATGGACGAAGGACTGCTCGACAGTCAGGTCGCCATGACCACGTTCGTGAATCTGATCTCGGACGACCCGGACGTCAACAAAGTCCCGGTCATGGTCGATAGTTCCAAATTCAGTGTGATCGAGGCTGGCCTGAAGTGCCTGGACGGCAAAGGCGTCGTGAATTCGATCAGTATGAAAGAAGGGGAAGCAACATTCCTGGCGCAGGCCCGCCGCATTCGCCGCTATGGTGCCGCGGTTGTCGTAATGGCCTTCGATGAACAGGGGCAAGCCGCGACTTGCGACGACAAAGTCCGCATCTGCAAACGCGCGTATGACCTGTTGACCAAGGAAGCCGGATTCCCGCCGACCGATATTATTTTCGACGCCAATATCCTGACGGTTGGCACGGGGATGGAAGAACACTCGAACTACGCCGTCGAATTCATTGAAGCAATCCGCAGGATTAAGGTCGAATGCCCTGGTGCGAAGACTTCGGGCGGTGTCAGCAACGTTTCGTTCTCGTTCCGAGGGAATGACGTCGTCCGTGAAGCCATGAACGCGGCGTTCTTATTCCACGCCATTTCCGCGGGACTGGACATGGGGATCGTCAATGCGGGACAGCTCGAAGTCTATGAAGAAATTGACAAAGAGCTACTCGTTTACATCGAAGATGTGCTCCTCAACAGACGTCCCGACGCCACGGAACGACTGATCGCGTTTTCGGAAAAATTCAAAGGCGGCGGGAAAGAAGTTGCCAAAGATGTCGTCGAAGAATGGCGAAATGGTCCGGTCGAAGATCGCCTGAAGCATGCTCTGCTCAAAGGAATCACGGATCACATCGACGCAGATACCGAAGAAGCCCGTTTGATGTACGGCAAGCCGCTGGAAGTCATTCAAGGGCCGTTGATGGACGGCATGAATGTCGTCGGCGAACTTTTCGGGGCAGGGAAGATGTTCCTGCCGCAGGTCGTCAAGAGTGCCCGTGTGATGAAGAAAGCGGTGGCGTATCTCGAGCCGTTCATGGAAGCCGAACGCCTAAGAGCGCAGGCCGATTCCACGGCACAGGCCGTGGCACGTGACGAATCGCGAGGACGCGGACGTGTCGTCCTTGCCACGGTGAAAGGCGATGTGCACGATATTGGCAAGAACATCGTTGGCGTCGTGCTGCGCTGCAACAGCTTTGATGTCGTCGATCTGGGTGTGATGGTCTCGTGCGACAAGATTCTCGAGGCGGCACGTGAATCCAAGGCAGACGTCATCGGTCTCAGCGGGCTCATCACGCCGTCACTCGATGAAATGGTCCATGTCGCCAAAGAAATGCAGCGACTGAACTTCAAGGTTCCGCTGCTAATCGGCGGAGCCACAACCTCGGCCAAGCACACAGCCGTCAAGATTGCCCAGCACTATCAAGAGCCGGTCGTCCACGTCGTCGATGCGTCGCTGTCTGTTCCGGCCGTGGAAAACCTTCTGGACACAGAACGCCGCGCCGAGTTCATCCAAAAGAACAAGGCCGGTCAAGAGCGCGATCGTTCCAATTACGACGCCATGCAGGCAAATCGAAAACTGGTTCCGTACACCGAGGCGCTCGCACGGCGATTCCAGACGGATTGGAAGTCGGTACGAATCGACAAGCCGGCGTTCCTGGGTACGCGCGTCCTTGAAGATTTTCCACTCAGCGAACTGGTTCCGTATATCGATTGGTCCCCGTTCTTCATGACCTGGGAACTTCGTGGAAAATACCCCAAGATCTTCAAAGATCCTGTGGTCGGCGAGCAGGCCCAGAAGGTGTTCGACGACGCTCAAGAGTTGCTGACCCGTATCGTCAACGAGAAACTGCTCAAGGCAAATGCCATTTATGGGTTCTGGCGCGCTTCGACCGATGGCGACGACATCATCGTCCAGCACAATCCCGACGCGACGTCTGGTGCATCCGACTTGCGCTTCTCGATGCTGCGTCAGCAGTGGGAACGACCGGGCCAGGCCGATTTCCGTTCGCTCGCGGATTACATCGCGCCGACGTCATCAGGCCGTGAAGATCACATCGGTGCATTCGCCGTCACGACGGGAATCGGTTGCGACGAACTTGCCAACAAGTTCCAAAACGAATTGCACGATGACTATCTTTCGATCATGACCAAAGCCCTGGCTGATCGACTGGCGGAAGCGTTTGCCGAGTACCTGCACCATCGTGCCCGCAATGACTGGGGCTATGGTCAGGAAGAAGGACTTTCGACCAACGACCTGATCGAAGAAAAATATCGAGGGATTCGACCGGCCCATGGTTATCCCGCATGTCCAGATCACACCGAAAAGACGAAACTGTTTGAGCTGCTGGACGTCGAAAAGCAAATCGGTATCAAGCTGACAGAGAGTTTCGCGATGCACCCCGCAGCGAGTGTCAGTGGACTCTATTTCGCTCATCCGGAAGCCCGCTACTTCAGCGTCGATAAGATTACGAAGGATCAAGTTGAAGACTACGCTCGACGCAAGCAGATGCCGCTCGACGTCCTGGAACGGTGGCTATCACCGAATCTGGGGTACGATCATTGAGGCGTCAGAATCGATAGAGCGAGATTCTGAAGGCGATCACGATGCCCTCTGAACAATCCGCGTTGTGGATGAGGCGATTCAGTAAGCTGATTCCGCTTGGCTTGTTGATCGCCGTGCTCGCGATTTTGATACCTGCAATCCTGCATTCGCGAGAGGCAGCGCGTCGATCACAGTCGAAAAACAATCTCAAACAGTTCTGTCTGGCGTTCCAAAACTACAACGATGTATTCAGTACGTTGCCGCCAGGAGGTACGTTCGACTCTAACGGCAACGCACACCACAGTTGGAGTACGTTTCTCGATCCATTTCTGTCATCGGATCCTTGGTACACCTTTGTCAATGGTACACCTTTGTCAATTTCAATTTGCCGTGGGATGACCCCGAGAATGTCAGCGTATTCCTCCTGGGAAGCTACGCCATTAAAAGCCTGCAGAACCCCAGCATTTCTGCACAATTCTCTCCGGATGGTTTTCGCCTGATTCATTACTCCGCGAATCAGTGGCTGATACACCGAAATAGCCACATTCGCCTCGCTGACATCACCACCGGCGCAAGCTCCACAATGTTACTTGGTGATTCCGCAGGGCAATACGTTCCAGCAGGGTATCCTTACAACTGGCGCGACGTCGCGCTCGGACTGCACCGCGAATCTCCAAACTGCGAATCTCCAAGCTTCGGCTGCCCTGCCCGAAGCAGTACGATGATCGCGATGGCCGACGGGACCGTAAGAGAACTCAACAATCGCACTGACAACACTGTGCTCCGTCACATGGCAGGTCCAGAGGAACTCCACCCAAACCCGGATTGCACGAGCAAGCCCGATAGTCCTTATGCACTGAAGTCCGCTCGCTATTGGAAATTCGATTGGAGCAGCCGCGGGCACAAATCGCATAGCACGTTTCGAACATCGCCGGACGAGACAACGCTCTTAATCTCGCTTGGAGACATCGAGCAATCAACCCCCGCGAGAGATCACTGGACATCCAGATTTCGAGATCCGCAATCCGTCGAAAAGCTGGAAGCAATCGAAATCAGGGGGACGCTCAATTCAACCGAATTGAGGTCGATTTGGGAACTACCAACATTGAAACGACTGGACCTTTCCCGAGCCTATGTCACAGGTGACGTCGAATCGATTTTGAAAGAAGCCCCGGCTGGATTGTCTATCGAGCAATAGGGAGACAACGAAGCAGGACGAATTTCGCAGTTCAGACCCGGGGAAGCGTATGCGTCTCGAAATGCTTGAGCAGCGCGGCCAGTAGCGGGTTGATCGTAAATCGCTGAATTTCGTGAGGGGGGTGCCAGCGTTTCCATTCGTGGCCGGCATGTTCCGTCACGGCAATCGGGAAATTCTGCTTGATCCAACCCAGGAAGATCACCAACGTCTTCTCGACGCGTTCGTTGCCAAAACGAGGCTCAACGGGGAAGTACTTTTCTTCGTAGCGGAAGTCGGGATCGAGCTGCACTTCTTCCCGCGGAATTCCGGTTTCTTCCCACATTTCTCGCAGCGCGGTTTCGATTTCGGTTTCGCCCTCTTCCGTATGGCCCTTCGGCAGGTCGTACCGGTGCGAATGCTTCATGAGCAGAAATGACAGTTCCGGCGTCTGACGGAAAATGATGACGCCGCATGATTTGACCTGAAGCATTGCAATTCATCCTCGCGATACGAGTCCATTCGTGATCGGATGCAGTGTGTTTTCATTCGCAATCGCGACAGCTTGCCTGGTTTCAAGCCGTCACATTTGCGTCCCGAGGCCCGCTTGACCTCCATCTCCTAGCGGTTTCCATGCCCAATTGAACGGGAAACGGTCGCCGAAAAGCAGACATCGAATCTTAGGAGCGAAGTTCTCCCGTTGCAATCCGTTCAGAAAAGCGAAGAACTCAGATGGCCACGTCGCCATCCACGCCTACAGAAATTCCGCTGAGAAAGCACTCCGCAGTTCATTGTTCGACCTGCGGGCGGCGTTCTCTTCCTGGCTCTGGATCACATTCCGCATCTCACGGAAGCGAGTTCACCACGGAATCTGTCCCAGCTTCAACACGATCTTCAGCGTCATTTCAAGCAATCGAATCTCTTGTCAGCTTCTCGAAATAGTCATCTGGCATTTCCGACGAAGCCAGCTTCCCATCGGCCGAAAACACGCAGAACGCGGTCTTCATCTCGCCCAAAGCCAATACCACGCCATCCCGCTGGAACTCATACGTCATCGTCAGCGAGCGCCGGGTGAGACGAAGAATCGTAATTCGGATTTCCACTTCGTCTTCGTAATAGGCGGGGGACTTGAAGGAACAGGTCGCCGACACACGAGGCCAGCCGAAGACGGTGCCATCGGGCAGGGTCGCATGAATCTTCAGGCCCATCGACCGAAAGAATTCGTGCTCGGCCTGTTCCATAAACCGGTAGAAATTGGCGAAATGCACAATCCCGGCCAGATCGGTCTCAAAAAACTCGACACGGTGTTTCGCAAGATAATGGTAGCTCATGCCGTCAAATTAGCGAACGATCCACGACGAGGCAACGGGCCGTGACGAGCCCCACGAGTCAACGTCCACGCCCTCCGCCCCAGAGCGGCGACGACCACCGTTCCGCAGGCATTTCAAAGGACCACTGCCGCAACACCACCAGCCCGACGCGACGACGAGCGACAATTGCGGCGGGGAGATCTCCTCCTGATGATTCCGTTTGGAGTGGAGGGCAGATATCTTTGTTGCAGAATCGACACTGCGGGCGGGATCATCGTGAAAGACTGAAAAGCATGCAAAACGTCGCAACAGTCGTGGTCGAGCGGCAAGACGAGAAATGGCAGGCCTGCTTCTCGAGCGTTCCGAACTTCGTGCGGACCGCGGACACTCCCGGTGACGCGATGTCCACACTACTCTCTCTGTTCCGTGAAATTGAGTTCTCGCAAGGCGACGTGTCCCTTGTTCAAGAACGGTCGAGCGAGGGGCATTTGGAATTCACAATTCCCTACCGACTTCTTCGACCTGCTGAGCCATCGCATCAATCGGCACTACTAGAACCGCTTGAGTGACATCGGTTCGATCGGAACATGCGGCGTTTGTCCGTTCATCATCTCTGCGATGAGCTTTCCGGTCACTGGAGCCATCGAAACGCCAAGCATATTGTGCCCGGCGGCGAGATACACATTATTGAAATTCGGACAGCGGTCGATAATCGGCAGGCTGTCGGGTGTCATGGGACGCCAGCCGAACCATTCTTCAACAACGGGCTCAGCCGAAGGCTCATGCAAATAGTGCGCGGCCCCGGCACGCAGCATCGCCATTTTTTTAGGGTCGAGGGTCGCGTCGTAGCCAGCAAATTCCATGATCGACCCTAGCCGGTACCCACTCGGCCACGGCGTCACCGCGACACGATGTTCTTCGAAGATCATCGGAATCTTCGGACAAATCTTGGGACGGGCCATCGTCATGGAATAGCCTTTGCCCGGCTGGATCGGAACTCGACATCCCAAAGACTGATTCAGCAGGGGTGTCCAGGCACCGGTTGCCACCACGAAGGCGTCGGCTTCAAATTCGCCCTTCGATGTCACAACACGAGTCGCCCCATGACTGCTGCTTGAACCGTTGTGCGGCGCCGGCTCGCCAAAACCGAGAAACTCGTGGTGCTCACGGATGGTCACACCGCGTTCTTCAAGTCGCACCTTCCAGGCGGACATCAACTTGTCCGGCTTCAAATGCGCATCGGCGGTGTAGTGCCACCCGCCGGCAAGCTCTGGTTTCAAGGCAGGTTCCAGTTTTGATAGCTCAGCGCCATCGTACCGCACTGCCCCCAGGCCAAAGTGCTCGCGCAGCAGTCGATCGGTCTCGGCGAAGTGCTCCATCCCATCCTGATGCAGGAACGGAAACAGGACTCCTTCAGTCTGCCATTCCACATCCAGCGATTCGTTGGCAATCAGTTCGTCGTAGAGCAACCGCGACGAGTTCAGCATGCGTTGCAGGGTCTCACCTGACTCGAGCATGTCTCGCTGATTGCAGTGGCGAGCGAATTGAAACAACCAGCTCCACAGCGCAATGTCGAGTCGCGGCTTGATCGCGAAGGGCGAGTTTGGAAACAGCATTCCCTTTAATGATTTTGCGATCACGCCGGGTTGCGGAATCGGCAGCACATGACTTGGTGAGATCAGGCCACAATTGGCATGTGCGGCACCGCTGCCAAATTCCTTTCGCTCCACCACCGTGACATCCCAATCCGTCAGGTTCAAGTAGTGCGCACAAGCGGCCCCGATCACTCCACCACCAACGACAATCGCACGGCGACTCACGACGTTTTCTCCTCTCCGCTGCCGGCGTCTCGTGGAGCCAGACCGCGAACCGATTGGACAATGAAGGATCGAACAATTGGGAACTGCACGGCGAGCTGGGATAGCCCGGACCGTAGCCTCTTTCGCATTTCCTTATTTCGCAATTCGTTTAGCCCAGAGCCAACGGCGACGGCGCATTGAGGCACAGGTGTCGTCACTGACGCGGTCTGCTCCACGACACCGAATTGACGCCCTCCTCGTCGAGTCGGGATTCAGCGAACCCAAATCCAACGAAGGCCCCAGAATACCCACAACGTTCAAGAGAACACAGTCAGGCCGCGTTCGTAATTCGTCAAATGCTTGTCAGATTGACGAAGCTCGCCCAAGATGGGACGTCCACTGGAAGCCCCTGCCGCTGGCAGGCTCACATTGAATGCCTTAAGGAACTGCTGATGACGGTGACCCGACAGATTGTCAAACCCGCAAATCTCGACCTCGAATCACCCGGCCGACGTGACTATTGGGTGGCACTCGAACACGACACCATGTGGGGAGCTCAACTGATCCCTCTGACCGTTTGGGTCGGCCCCAAGGCCCAAACCGGACGCGGACTGGTTGCGATCGGTTCGACCCATGGAAATGAATACGAAGGCCCAGTCGTTCTTAAGGAACTTCTTGGCGAAATCAATACGGCGGACGTCACAGGTCGGATCATCTTCATCCCCGTCCTTAACGTAGAAGCCTTTCGATCGGGGACACGGGATAGCGTTGACGCCGACCGCGTCAATCTCAATCGCGCATTCGTCGACGGCGCCGGTAAGCAATCGGGACTGGCCGGAATTACGCATCGAATGGCGGCATTTATTCGCGACTACATCTGGCCGAACGTGCATGTCGTCATCGATTTGCACTCGGGTGGAAACCAGATCCGCTTCGATATCTGCGCCAGCTTCCATCCTGTTGACGATCCGGATCAGCATCGCAAGATCGCGGAAACGGCACGCTGGTTCGGCGCTCCGCTGATCATGATCTATCAGAACAACACCCCGGGACTGCTGACGAGCGAAGCCGAACGACTCGGCAAAATCACCATCGGTACGGAATTGGGATGGGGCGAAGCGGTGCTGCGAAAGGGCGTCACCTATGCGCGGCAGGGTGTCCTTGCCGCGGCGATCCACCACGGGCAACTGCAGGGCACGATCGCCCCCATCGCGCACCACGCGGACGGAACCCAGAAGTGCGCCGCCATCGTGGACTTTGAATGCTATGTCGCCGCGCCGTTCGCCGGTCACTATGAAGAAGTTCTGCCTTGCGGACAGCGAGTCAAGCGAGGTGAATTGGTCGGACGTCTCCATGACTTTGCCCGAATCGATGAGCCAGCGTGGCCGGTCTGCGCCGGCGTCGACGGCGTCGTCGTCGCGCAGGCTTGGAGTGCAAAAGTTCGACAAGGACAGTTCATTCTGTGCGTGGGCCGCGAACAGCCATGGCCTTTACCTCAATAAGCCCTGAACTCACCACCATCAATCGTCGATTCGCACGGCATGATTCGCGCAAATGTGACTGGTGCAAGTGTGTGCTCGAGGCGGCGCGATTCGCCGCCACGAGCCTTGTTGTCGATTAGACTGTCGACGTCAAAAGATCTGTGCCGAGTGTGCCCAGCATTTCCTCGTTGCCAAGAGCAGAAATGTGTACGAGGGCCCCGGAAAAATCGTTCGCTCGAAGGATTTGGACCATCCACTTCGACGCGATCCCTCGCCCCCTCAAATAATCTCTCGGTGCGATTCTGGGATTGATCCTGCGGAAAGACGACTCGTCGACCGTCAGGTTCACACAATATTTCAGCGACGCCTTGACGATCGACGAACAGATTGTATTATTGACTTAATACAATCTGCCGACATGATCGCAGCTAAAGCGAGGTCCGCTGATGCAAATCCACATCTCTACAAATGACGGCGTTGCGATCTATCTTCAGGTCGTGAACCAGATCAAATTTCTGATTGCGTCGGGCCGTCTTGCCGCAGGAGACGAACTGCCGCCAATCCGCACTCTTGCCGCGCAATTGGTCATTAACCCGAACACGGTGGCCCGAGCCTACCGCGAACTTGAGACCGCGGGCCTTGTCGAGAAACGGCGGACGGCGGGAACCTATGTTTCTGAGCAGGGATCTCCGCTTGCTCGTCGCGAACGTTTGAAGTTTCTCTCCGAACGCATCGACGCACTGCTGGCCGAAGCCAGCCACTTGAATGTTGATCTGGACGAACTGCAGAAGCTGGTCGCGCAGCGTCACACGATTCTGCAATCCACGAATCACTCTGCGTCAGATTGAGATCTGACCAACCCGAGGAGTATCTCATGTCTGAGCCCAACCTCAGTGACAGTGCCGCCGTGATCGAACTGACCGGTGTGAGCCGACATTTCGGCCAGACGATCGCGCTGAACCGGGTCAATCTGACCGTTCCTCGCGGTGGCGTCTTTGGTCTGATTGGCGGGAACGGCGCCGGAAAGACAACCCTGATCAAGCACATCCTGGGAATGTTAACGCCGCGAGAGGGAACCGTCCGCGTGTTCGGGCTCGATCCCGTACAGCATCCCGTCGAAACATTGGGGCGCATCGGCTACCTGTCCGAAGACCGTGATCTGCCAGATTGGATGCGGGTCGGTGAACTGATTCGCTATACGCAGGCGTTCTATCCCACATGGGACGAGACCTATGCCGAAGAACTGCGTCAAGCTTTTGAACTCGACGTGAACAGCCGCGTCAAAAGCCTCTCTCGCGGTCAACGGGCTCGCGCAGGACTGCTGATTTCCCTCGCGTATCGCCCTGACTTGCTGGTGCTCGACGAACCGTCGTCGGGCCTGGATCCCGTGGTGCGTCGTGACATCTTGAGCGCCATCATTCGCACAATTGCTGACGAAGGGCGAACTGTTCTGTTTTCATCGCATCTGCTCGACGAAGTGGAACGTGTCGCCGACCATGTTGCGATGATTCATCAAGGGCAGATCATCCTTTCCGCCACCATGGACGACATGAAAGAACAACATCGCCGATTGACGTTGAGGTTTGCGCACCCTGTCGAAACGGCTCCCATCCTGGCCGGCGCACTGACGTCATCAGGACGAGGTCATGAATGGACGTATATCTGTAGCGGAGAACGTTCGGATCTCATGGTCGCGGCGTCATCATTGGGCGCGTCCGTCATTGAAGACGCCACAATGTCACTCGACGAGATCTTTGTCGCGCGCGTTCTCAATCGACGAAATGCAACGACGTCAGAAATGCAGACATCGCAACGACACTGAAGGCACGACGATTTTGAGCTGCACCGGACCAAATTCTTGAGGACATTTGATTCCGCAACGTCAAAGGACCGAACCGATGAATACGATTCTGATGGCGATGACGCGCGATCTCATCCATCGATGTCGCTGGAATTTTTTGATGTTCGCATCGATTGCGAACCTCTTGCCGTTGTTGCTTTTCGTGGCGCTTCGATCGGAAGGGCTTGCCGCCAACGACGCTCATCTGAAAGTGATGTTGTATCGCCTCATGACATTGAATTCGTTTTTCTGCGCCGCGTCACTCATTGATAACCACCCGTTCTCATCACGGCTGTTTGTCGCTCCCGCCTCGAGTGCCAAACTCTTCTTTTACATGCTGCTTCCCCAGATGCTGATTGCGGGGGGTGGAACATGGCTGCTCGTCACCATGCAGAACTGGTGCACGTCACAGGATTTTCCCGCATGGTCCGCTGCGCTGGTTTCAAGTTGCGGCGTCGCGATCTGCTGGTCGACCCACTGGATGACGTATAGATCCGCATGGCAGGCGGTCGCGTTTGCAATCACCACAGGAGGGCTCGTCGGCTGGTACGTCTCGCGATTCTTGTGGATGCAACCGTCGGAACCAATCCCCGACCTATCCAGTTTCGAATGGCTGGCGCTTTGTGTCGTCACGATTCTCTTTTCCTGCATGGGCTACCGCGGGTTTGCGCGGGTCCGCTGTGGAGAGGGATTCGGCTCGCAGCGGGCTCTTTCGATCTCGTCGCAACGCCCACAATGGCAGGCCGTTCATCCCAAGCGCTTCTCCACACCTTTTGCGGCGCAGCTTTGGTTCGAATGGCGTTCCAAAGGCTGGACACTTCCGCTGTTTGTCTCGGTTGGGATCATGGTGGGTGTAGTGACGTGGACGCTCCGCAGTCGCGATCCTGATGAACTCTTTCGAGGCCTCATCGTTAGCGGATACCTCTTGTCCGCTCTGGGCGCACTCCTGGGACTCCTTGCTTATGGAAATTACGGCTTCTCCTGGAGCACAGGCAATCAGAAGTCGGATTTCGAGTTGGGGCACTTCCTGGCATCGCGACCTATCACCAATGCGACGCTGGCTTACGCGAACCTGCTTTCACTGGGGAAGAGCGTTCTGATCGCATGGGCCATTTGGGGCGTTTCACTCCTCGTGTCCTATAGTCTCGTACTCGACGCTCGCTCGCTGGAGGTATCCACATTCACCTGGTGGTTTCTGCCCACAACACTTGTCTTGTTGTGGACTACGACAACGACTTTGACATCTGTCGCCGTGACGGGCGAACTACAGAGGTTTGGCCCAGGAATCGTGTCAATCATCGTGGGTGCCTCCTTCGCGATGATCCTTTCCAACAAGTGGCTCGAACCGGATTTGAAGGCGAGATTATTTCAACTGACGCATATGGCTTGCGTCAGCGGAGCGGTGGCAGGTTCATTCTGGCTTTTCAAACTGGCGCGGCGTCGGCAATTGATCTCCAAGACGATGGCGATCAATTGCGCGTGGATCTGGCTGTTGTTTGTCGCCGCCATTGCGTTCGAGGCATGTCGAGGTGTCTCACACCCGATTTCAATTCACGTCACAGCCATTGGTGTGGCATCTCTCGCGGTTGTGTCGGTCGCCGCGTCGCCACTGGCGTTCGCCAGAAACAGAACCCGGTAGTTCCAAACAAAACACCGTTCATTCCGCAAATCGTTGGCATCGATTGATTCGATTGTATCAATGGCATTGACTTCAGCGATTCTGACGCGGGAAGCGGGGGCAAGCAGCTCAATTCTGATGTTCACAACCGGAAATTGGCCTTCGTTCGCGGATTTCCGCTGACACACGACTGGACGTTGGGGCTATGATTTCCCGGCTGGACTGGTCGCCGTATGACAGTTCTTCCTGCACCCCTGATTTCCTACGCCTTGGCAATCAAACCCAAGGCGAGCTGGACCGCGAAGTCTGAACATGACCTCACAGAAACCGCTTCGATTGGCCCTTACCAGCCGCTCTGATGGAGAGAGTGTCGAGCACGTCCGGGCTTCGATTATTGAATTTCTGAACATCCATCCTGGCGTCAAGTTATCGGTGTTCGGGTCACCCGACGAGCTGAACCTGGGTCGGCGGCAAATGGATTTCATCATCGTCCTGGGGGGCGACGGTACGATTCTGCGAACGTGTCGGCAGCTCGGTTCACACCAGCGCCCGCTGCTCGGCGTGAATCTGGGGCGACTCGGATTTCTCGCGGACTTGTCGCCAGGCGAATTCAAGGCGGTCTTTCCGCGACTCTTGTCGCGCGAATATCAAATCGTCAATCACTTGATGTTCGAGTGCCGTCTTCGACGTGCCGACGGGTCTCAGCAGAAATTTCTTGGTCTCAACGAGGTTTCGGTGCATGCCGGAGCCGCGCTGCGAATCCTGCACCTCGATCTGGCCATTGATGGAGAGTCTGTCACGACATATCGCTGCGATGGTCTGATTGTCAGCACCCCCGTGGGATCAACGGCCCATAGCCTGAGTGCGGGGGGGCCAATCTTGCGTCAAGATCTTCAGGCCTTTGTCATCACCCCCATCTGTCCGCATACCTTGACCAACCGCCCCTTGGTCGAACGAGCGGATTGCACGTACACGCTGACGTCACCCGAATTTCCGGTTGGCGCGACACTGGTCATCGACGGCCAGATCAAAGAGCCGTTGCTGCCCGGTGATCACATCGAAATTCGGAAAGCTCCGGTCAATTTTCAGCTCGTCCGCCTGCCGGATCATAGCTACTACACAACGTTGCATCGCAAACTGGGTTGGGGCGGCCAGCCTCATTACGAGAAACGCGATCCCCTGCAGGACGGCCCCTGACGCCAATGTCGGCAAGATGAATTGCCGTCATCAGCGGCCAACGGCGGAGGTATTCGTGCCGGTCGCCGTTCAGTACGACCTGAATTACCTTTCAGGTCCGTTGAAAGCCTTCCCAATCGCATGCATCAACGTTAATCTGATGGATGCTCTGCCAAAAAATCCTGCCGAATACCGTTAAACTTTCGCTTACCACTCCTCGTGGCTCGCCCTAAATGCCATTCGCTGAAACCCTCCGTACGATTCGATTGGCTTTGAAAAGCCTGATGCTGCACAAGTTGCGCTCTGGCCTAACAATGCTTGGAATTGTGTTCGGGGTCTTCTCCGTCATCGCGATGCTGGCCATTGGCGAAGGCGCCAGTGCCCAGGCCCAACAGCAAGTGCTCGCGCTCGGCGCGACCAACATCATCATCGTCACCGTAAAGCCACCCGCCGATTCGCAAGCGGGCGGTGGAGGCAGCGGTCGTGGTCGTGGCGGCATGATGGTGCCTCAGTATGGTTTGCTGCGTGCCGATTTTGATCTGCTGACCAAAACTCTTCCCACCATTTCTGGTGCGGTGCGAATGCGCGAGCTGGTCAGCGAAGCTCGGTACCTGGATCGCACTCTCAATGTGCGGCTCGTGGGATGCACCACCGAGTATGCCGACATGAACCACCTGTCGTTGTTGCGCGGCCGTTTTCTGAGCGACGAGGATGATACACAAGTCGCGAACGTGGCCGTGATCGGCGCCGAAACAGCCTCGACAATGTTCCCATTCGAAGATCCGCTCGACAAGACAATCCAAGTCCGGAACCATCGCTACAAGATTGTCGGCGTGATGCGTTCACGCACCTCATCCGCAGCGATTGGTGGCAGCCTTTCGGGCCAGGACTACAACAAAGACGTGTATATTCCACTCAGTACGTTCCGCAGTCGCATCGGCGACACGGTCTTCACCCGCATGAGCGGATCGTTCTCGGCAGAGCAAGTTGAGCTGAATCAGATCACGCTGAAAGTTCGGAACCGTGATGACGTGGTTCCGACCGCCGAAGTCGTGAAAGAATCACTCAAGAAGCTACACGGCTCCAAGAACGACTACGACATCATTGTGCCGCTGGAACTGCTGAAACAGGCCGATCAGATCCGGCAGATTTTTAACATCGTGCTTGGCTCGATCGCGGCGATCAGCTTGATCGTTGGGGGGATCGGCATCATGAACATCATGTTGGCGACGGTCACCGAACGAACTCGCGAAATCGGGATCAGGCGGGCACTGGGTGCACGCCAACGCGATATCATTCACCAATTCTTGACAGAAACGATCGTGCTCTCGGGTGCGGGGGGCTTAATCGGCATTTTGCTGGGATTGGCGACGCCGCTGGCATTCCAGGGGATCAAGTACGTCGTCGAGAACTACATTCTCGATCGATCATCGGGTGAGTCTCCGATGGCAAAGATCTTTTCCGACATGGTCCCACAAGTTGCGTTCTGGAGCCTGCCGGTGGCCTTCGGAATTTCGGTGACAATCGGTGTGGTCTTTGGAATCTATCCCGCCCGTTCCGCCGCTCGCATGCATCCCATCGAAGCATTGCGTCACGAATGATCTGCGAGGCGAGCCCCCCCCTCTGACTGGGTCGATGCGCTCGCACAATCTTGACCGTTCGCGCTTTGTCAGTCATGGTAGTCGTTTGTAGCTTGTTTCGGCCGCGTCACACTCGATAACCAACGCGGCTCAATCCCGCGCGATGACCTTAGAACAAGTGGGAGTTCCAAACTTGCGAGTTCTCTTGGCTTTCGTGTCATTTCTTGGTTTGGTCATTGCGGCCTCGGAGGCATTTGCCATCGATCCCTACCTTGGGAACGATCCCTACTGGGTCTTGCTGCACGAACCCGCCGTGGTCAAAGACTTGAGACTCGACGACGCCCAGCAGGCAGCCTACTCGCAACTGCTCGATCAATTGGATTTGAAGTTCTTTCCGCTTCGAAACAAGTCCGCCGATGATGCGACCGCCGGGATGGCCAAGATTTCGGACGAAGTCAAAACGCAACTGAAAACGCTGCTCAAACCGGAGCAATTGCAACGGCTGAATGAGATCCTGCTTCAGCATCTGGGCAACAGTTCGTTCCTGCTAGATCAGGTAGCGGATCGGTTAAAGTACACCGACGCCCAACGAAAGCGGATGAAAGACATCATCGCCGAAACGGACGCGGCGCTCGCCAACGAGAACCAGGACAAGGACAACCGCAACGCGTCCGAGCCACCGCAAGTTCGTTTTGTGAGACTTAAAACAAACGAGCAACGCAAGCTGATCGCCGTCCTGAAGAAAGATCAGATCGAGACGCTGAAGGCGATGCTGGGCCCCTCATTCCCCCTGGCGGAATTGCGTCAACCCACATTCAAGGCACCGGAACTCGTCAACACAAACGAGTGGATCAACTCGGAACCGATAACGCTCGCCGCACAGCGCGGCAAAATTATCGTGTTACATTTCTATGCGGCCGGCTGCATCAACTGCATCCACAATTATCCGTCATACAAACAATGGCACGAACAATTCCAGAACAAAGATGTCGTGCTGATTGGAATCCATTCACCCGAGACATCGAGCGAGCGAGAGTCGGCGAATGTCCGCCGCAAGGCGAAGGATGAGAAGCTTGAGTTTCCGATTCTGATCGACGCCAAGAATGAGAACTGGGACGCATGGGGCAATTCGATGTGGCCCTCGGTCTACCTGATCGACAAGCGTGGATATCTGCGCGACTTCTGGCCCGGCGAACTCAAGTGGCAAGGTCGTGACGGCGAGAAGTACATGCGCGAACGGATCGTGAACCTTCTGGCCGAGCCCGCCGCGAAATAAGAAAGGGAGGGCGACCAATCATGGCGGCCCTCCCTCACTTGCAAGACTTCGTGTTCCGGACGGGTCAGTTTCCGGCAGCAGGAGCCGCCGCAGGCGATTTAACTCGCACCAGCTTCATCAGACGGCCCGACACGTTCCAATCCTGGACGTACAAATTGCCTTGGTTGTCCCACGACGAACCGTGCGTACCACTGAACACCCCTTCGACCCATTGATCCTGCGGGACATTGAAGTTTGCCCGCTTTGCGGGATCGGCATTGTGCCCCAGCACCGCCATGATCGTGTTGCTCTTGTCGAGAATGACCAGCCGACCGTGAAGATCCGGAACCGAGACATAATCTCCCTGAATCGAGGCAGACGTTGGCATTCCCAGACCGGTCACGATCTCGGCGACGAATTCTCCATCAAGGGTATAGTGCAACAAGCGACCTCGGGGGCCCGCTTCTCCAGGAGGAGTGTGATTGCGGTCACAGATCAAAAGCAGCGGTTTTTCATAACGTGTATCCATCGTCATACCATGGGCCGTATTGAACTGCTTCAGTTCATTGCCTTTGACTCCGAAGTGCAGCAAGTACTTGCCGGTCTTGTCGAACTTGAAAATATGGTCACTGGCATAGCCGTCCGACAGAAAAATATCGCCGTTGGGAGCAACGGTGATCGCCGTCGGGCTGAATTTCTTTAGATTCAATCCAGAGGCCTCTGGAAACGGTAGTTTCAAGACGATTGCGCCCGTCTCGGCATTGAATTTGATCCCTTCAGCGGCGGCATTTCGAGCAGCGTAGATGAACTCGCCCCCCGCTTCGTCGCGGATCTCGATGTCATGCATATTCGTGTATTCGTCACCGAGAAATCGACGAATCACCTTGCCATCTGGCGAAAACACAAACATGCCGATGTTCGCGCTGGTGTAGATATTTCCCGCCTTGTCGACCACGACGCCGCCATGTGTGGACCCCAGCACGGATTTGCCATCAGCCCCAAGTCCCCAACCTGGCACCGTATCGAACGTCATAATGCCGCAGCCCATGCGGACCGGAAGCGTCTTCTCGGCGGCTGATATCGGTAGCGCAAACATCATGGCCAGAATTGCGGCCAAAGACATCAAACAGTTCTTCATGCGTCGGATTCCCAGTTTCGAGTGTGTCATCAAGCCATTGAGCCAAAGGCCGCTGAACGAGCGACGGTCCATCGCCGCCATGATCCATCTCCGTGACGATCATTGTTCACCAACTGCATCATGAGAAGGATCATCAGGGATTTCAACTTGTCGGCCCACAGACCGGCTCTGACGTCGCGCACTTTGCCCGTTCGCGGGGAATCGATCGCAAAGAAAGAAACAAAGAAGTCGTGTGGTCTTCACTTTGCGTCCTTGCGCCTTGGCGTTAATTTTTCTTTCCGAAGCCGCTTTTCACCGGAGAAGAAGGGAACGCAAAGGCGCCAGGGCGCCAAGACGCAAGGAAAAAAACTGTGCGCATCAGTGTATGTCTCGGGGCGTACGCAGACCTTATTACGGTTTGATAGGGAGGAATTCCAGGGGGGGCGCCTTCGCCCATTAACAGCCACTTTGAGCCTGAAGACCTGCCACGCAACTTGACGACTTTGCCAGGTCCAAAAATCCTTCAAAACATTGCTTTACAATCGCCAAGTCAACGTGGAACTCGATGCCGATGTCCGTTGATTCGTCGCGGTGCCGAACGTTCGTTACAATTCCCCGATGAAGGATTGGTTGCATTCCAAGGAGCGGCACGGTCGTGGGTAAAGACGCAGATTTGACGGAATCTCAACGTGCGGCCGTCGAGCATTTTGAAGGACCGTTGCTCGTCGTCGCGGGACCGGGCTCGGGAAAAACACGAGTCATTACTCGCCGCATCGCCCGGTTGATCGACCGGGGTGTCCATCCGCACGAAATTCTTGCGATCACCTTCACGAACAAAGCCGCCCGAGTGATGAGTGAGCGTGTGCAGGCGCTTTTGCCGCGTTCTTTTGTCTGGGTCAGTACATTTCATAAATTCTGCTCGCGTCTTTTGCGTGAACATGCGGCTGTGGTTGGACTTCGGCCCAGTTTTTCGATCTACGACACCAGTGATCAGCTCACGTTGCTCAAAACGGTTCTGCATGATTTGAATTTCGATGCGACACATTTTCCGCCCGGAAAACTACTCGGCCGAATCAGCAAGGCGAAGAACGATCTGATCACGGCCGATCAATTTCGCCAAAAGCATGCCGCTTCGATCGGAACGCATCTCGATGCCGTCGCAGCGCGCGTCTACCCCGTCTATCAACAGCGATTGCTCGACGCCAACGCGGTCGACTTCGATGATCTCCTGATGCATGTCGCACGCATGCTGCATGAGCACGATGAACTGCGAATGTCACTGGATGAACGGTATCGGTTCATCCTCGTCGACGAGTACCAGGATACGAACCGGGCGCAATACCAAATCGTCGCGGCACTGTCGCAGCAATTTCCCAATCTGTGCGTGACGGGTGATCCTGATCAGTCGATCTATGGGTGGCGCGGTGCTCAGATCGAAAACATCCTCCGGTTTGAGCGAGATTTCCCCGGCGTCGTGCAGGTACGACTCGAAGAAAACTTCCGAAGCACACCCGAGATCCTTGCCGCGGCTGACGAACTGATCCGCCATAACGTCAATCGCAAACCGAAACGCCTTCAGCCGATGAGAGAGAGCGGACAACCGGTTCAATTGAGACTCTACGCCGATGGGCAAAGTGAAGCGTCTTCTATCGCTGCGGAAATTCAGTCACTTGTCCAGGCGGGGCAACGCGGCTGGAACGACTTCGCGATTTTTTACCGCGTGAACTCACTGTCACGCACCGTCGAAACGGCGCTCTCTCGACTTAAGATCCCGTATCAGGTGGCTGGAGGACTGGCGTTCTATGAACGCGCGGAAATCAAAGACGTCCTGGGGTATCTTCGCCTGATCGAGAATCCACTCGATCGAATCGCATTTCTGCGCGTCGTCAATACGCCGACCCGTGGAGTTGGAAAAAGCTCACTCGATCGCTTTGTTCAATGGGCCGACACTGCAGGGATTGATCTCCTGACCGCAGCGGCGCAGTCCGAACGCGTGCCAAACCTCTCGAAGAAAGCGGCTGTCGGACTTCGCGCCTTTGCGGCGTTGATCGCGGAACTGGCCGATCTGTCTGCCAACCCGTTTGGGAATCAGTTTGGGTCCACCGAATTTGATTTCGAGAGCGACAATTCCGACGACTCGGACCAATCCGAGTCGTCACGAGGCGCAGTCGAAACGATTGTTCGAGCCGTCCTCGAACGCACCGGCTACTATCGACAATACGAGGGCCCCTTGGACGAAGATGAAGTCCAGCGAAAATCGAATGTCGACGAACTGGTCAGTTCCGCCATGTTGTTCGATCGACATATGACCGAGCAAGAAGAGGTCGCGACTCTGGGCAGCTTTCTGGAAACCGCCAGCTTGACGCAGGATGTCGATTCTCTCGAAGAAGAGACGGGTGCCGTGACACTCATGACGTTGCATGCCGCCAAGGGACTTGAATTTCCCGATGTCTACCTGATTGGCGTCGAACAAAATCTCATCCCGCACGAACGGTCGCTGCGTGAGAACGATAAGCAACCGCTTGAAGAAGAGCGTCGCTTGTTATTTGTCGGCATCACGCGTGCCCAAGAACGGCTGGTGCTGACACACACCGAGCGACGTGAAATGCACGGACGAACCCTGTCGACAATTTCCAGTGATTTTCTGCAAGAATTGATCGTGGAGCGCCGGGATTGCACGGGTGCCGGCGTGACGATGGAAATGTGGGATCAAGACATCATACACGATGACGGATTCGAGGAGTCGTCAACGGCACCTGCACAATCAAGTGACTGGTATGGCGGGACGTACAAGTCACAAGCCAGTCCCAAGAAACCCAAAAAAACACCACGCAAGCCACACCTGACAACCGGTGCCGCACTGGAAGCCGGTGCAAGCACCTTTGCAGACATCCCGGTTGGCTTCGGACTGGGCTCACAAGTGCGTCACCCTCGCTACGGCATTGGAACGGTCGTGGAGGTGAACGGATTCTCGAGAATGCGAACAGTGACCGTCGAATTCGCCGCCGACCATCGGCGCGAAAGCTTTATTGCCGCGAAATGCCCATTGCAACCGGTGGGATTCAGTTGATCCGACGGGCCGTGTCGCTCGTTCAGCCAGAACCACGTCGATTGTGGGCGCCATCAGTGCGATCCATCGGGTCGATTGAGTCAGAGTCACCGGCATTGCTGGAATCGGTCAACGAGATACGACAGACTGTCTTCGAATCAATCGATTTGCGCAACGGGATTGTGAGTGCATAGGACACAACGAATGACAGTGGAATTGGCTCAGTTGGAACTGCTTGCTCAAGTTGATGACCTGGTCGCTCGGTTGGTCAGTTGGTCGAACGAGCCTTCCGCCTGGGAGTCTGTCCAGCAGAGTCAAGCCTTGGTTCGACGACTCTTGTCTCGTCTGGAACCATTGCGAGCCCGCGTTGAAGCTCCACTCGTCGTCGCGACATTCGGCGGCACGGGTGTCGGAAAAAGTTCTCTCGTCAATGGATTGGTTGGCCAGGAGGTCACCTCCTCTGGCCGCCAGCGTCCGACGACGACACACCCCATTGTCCTGGCCCACCCGCAGACCGATCTGACCGCCTACCATTTGCCACTGGAGAAGGGTGACGATGAACTGAAGGTGGTCCGGCTTGAGACTCCTTTGCTACGAGATATCGTGCTGATCGACTGTCCCGATCCCGACACCTCCGAGGTCGAGACGACGTCAAGTAATCTCGCTCGTCTACATCGTCTGCTCCCCTATTGTGATGTGCTGCTTTACGTCAGCACACAGCAGAAATATCGCTCGGCCCGAGTCAGCGAGGAACTGCTGCAGGCGGCCAGCGGCTGCCGTCTGGTTTTCATTCAATCCCACGCCGATCTGGATTCCGACATTCGCGACGACTGGCGTTCGCAACTGAGCCGGACATTTCGAATTGCCGACATGTTCTTTGTCGATTCGAAGCTCGCGCTGCGTGAACAGCAATCCGGCATGCGTCCCACGGGTGAGTTTGGGCGGTTAATTGACCTGCTGCTGAAGGAACTTTCCACCACACAACGAATTCGGATCCGCCGCGGCAATCTCATGGGACTCGTCCAGGAAGTCTTGATGCACGCCCGCGCGATCTTGTCCGAACAAGATCCCCAGGTCAAAAAACTGGAACAAGCACTCTCCGAACAACGACATCGCACCACAGAGCGGATGGCCAGTCGCTTGCAGGAAGAGTTACTTGTCAGTCGCGGACTTTGGGAACGACGGTTACTGGGGCAGGTGACTCAGATGTGGGGCTACAGCCCGTTTGCATCGGTCTTGCGATTGTGGCATAGCCAGGCCAGCCTGCTCGCCTCGTTTTCGTTGATGAGGTCACACACGACGGCACAAATGGCCCTGGTCGGACTGGTGCATGGAACGCGATGGGTGACGTCACAGCAGCAGGAGCAAGATGCCGAGCGACGCCTTGAATCATTGTCGTCACTCGGACTGAGCGATTCAGAACTTCGCGAGTCGCAGATTGTGGTCTCGGGTCATGTTCACGCCGCAAAGCTGGACCGAGTCGTCCCCGGCACGGCGTCGTTCGACAACCTGCGCCAAGCAGCCACCGAGGTGCGTTTGGAGTTTTTGACCGACGCCGCGCAGCGAATTGATGAACTGATTCTTAATACGGCCAAACGCAACTCGCAGTGGTCGATTCGGTGGCGATACGAAATCTTGTTCGCACTTCTACCCGCGTTCTTGCTGTACCGAGTGGGACGCAATTTCTTCTACGATTCGTTCTGGCTCGAAAAGCCATTGCTGGATACGAATTTCTACATTCCCTCGGCACTCTTCCTGTTGTTCTGGGCGGGCGCGTTCGTCATGAGCTACACCTTGCGTCTACGACGCGGCCTGACGCGGCGCATCGAAGAACTGGCCCGTGAGCTGGCCCGACTGAATGCCGGAGCGGGACTCTTTCCTGATCTGGAGCAGGCTGTCGCAGAGTTCGCCCGTCACGGCGACCGGCTGGATCAATTTTCGTCGAGCGTCGAATCGATCAGACTGCAATATCTCGCGGGCCAGCCCGCTGAAGCCTTGAGCATCCGACAAGAGACGACCACTTGAGTATCGGCCGCGTGAAGGGATTCACACGTTCTGAGCGGGTTCTTGAGGCTCGCTAGGTTCTGGCGCCGCGACCGGGCGGAATGTCCATCGCTCGCCAAGCTGAAGCAAAAGCGGCAGCAGGAGCAGATTGACCGCCAATCCCCCCGCGATCGCCACACTGACCATGACACCGAAATAGATGAGTGGTACGAAGTGAGACGTGGCCAAAACGAGAAACCCGACAATCAGCGCCAGATTCGAATACAGGAGGGGTTGTCGCACTTCAGACTGCACCAGATGCAACGCGTCGGGAAAATTCAGCCCCGAACGGCGAGCCCGTAAGAATGCCGAGATGTAGAAAATGCTGTCGTGAATCGTCAGCCCCATCGTATCGCTCGAAATCATTGCCGTACCGATGTTCACAGGCACCGCGAGCCAGCCCATTCCGCCGAGCAGCAGCACGATCGGGATGACATTCGGCACCAGCGACACGACGCCCATCCACAAACTGCGATAGGCAATCGTCATAATCGTGATGAGACTGATTGTCCCCAGAATCAAATCCGTCATCTGATCGTGCAACAGGCTCTCGATTAGGAAGGTCAGCAGCACGAATAGCCCCGTGACCTTCGCTTCGGGAAACTCGGCACGAGCGATCTCACCCACGTCATCAATCAAGCGTTGTTTGTCTTCGGAGGACTGTCGCTCATAGGCGCGAAGCATGATCCGCATCCGCTGATGCTTCGGATTGTAAAGGCTCGGCACAAACTCAGGCTGAATCCGATTCAGGTTCGAGACCTTGGCCCCGAGGGTTCCAGAAAGGAGAGGAATCGTGGGAATCAGATCCAATCCGTCCGTGACAGCCAAGGCCTTCGTCAGGGCAGGACCACGCTCGCCAGGAATTTCGCGCAGCTTCGCCGCCAGCCTTCGAACCTTTACCAGAAACTCTTCGGTCAGCTCTTCGGGTGCGGGGAAATTCACCTCCCAAGCTCCTGCACCGCCGAGTTTTGTTTCGAGAAAGTCGAGCCCTTTCACGACAGGGCTGTCGGAGCGAAAATTCTTACTGAAATCGGTTTCGATCTTGAGGCGAAACAGACCAAACAGGCCGACGATCATCAAAGCAACGCATGAGAGCGAAACACGCCAGGGATGACACAGGACCCAATGGGATAGTCCCTGAAGAGATTGATTCACTTCGCGATCGCCACGCGGACGCTGCGGCTTGGCACGTTCGGGGCCGATCAGAAATCCTCCTGGTAACACCAGGGTCATCGCCAGCAGGACGAGCAGCGATCCGATAACCATCGTCAAACCAAACGAACGCACAGGATGCAGGTGGCTCGAAAGCTGGGCTCCGAATCCGACAGCAGTCGTCAGACAAACCCAGACGATATCGGCACCGATCATCTTTACGGTTTGTCGAAATGCTGTCACACGATCAGTCTCTTCCCGAAGCTTCTGATAGTACAACGACATGTAAACGACGGTTGAGACCCCAATGATCGTCACTAGCGATCCAAGGATCGAGCTGACCATGCTGAGCTGCATCCCGCTTTGATACAGGACGGCTTTCGTCCAGATGATGGCGAATTGCACGATGACGAAGGGCAGAATGACCGCACGCAGGCTACGCAAGAAAAAGAGGATGACAATCACGAGCAGACCAGAAGCGGCCCATCCCATCCATTCGCCATCATCTTCTGCATATCGGAACATATCGTGAACAAGGACCGGCTCACCGACAACAAACGTGGGAATTGATTGCCCCGCGGCAATTCGATGAATCTGTGCCAATGATTCCGCGCGGGGAACGGGCGATTCGTGTGGCTCAAGCAGACGCAGCGCCACCGCAGTCGTCTGGTCGTCAGGGCCAAGAAGGACACCGCGGCTGAATTCAATCAGCTCCCCTCGTCGACTCTTGAAGAACGGCAGCTTGGTAATCGCCAATGCACGGCTGAGGCTTTGAATGCTGTCGGGAACGACGCCTTGAACATCGCCCAGTTTCGTCGCGAGTTCGTCGACACGATCCTGTCCTTCCTCTGTGAAGAGATCAGGGTCCGTATAGGCGACAAAGACGAACTCATCCCCACCGAACAACGACTTCCCTTCAACGTAGTCCTTCAGACGCACATTCTCGGCGGCATAAAGCGACTCGATTGACTGATCGAATGCCAGGCGTCGCGCGGGCCCGACCGAGAACACCGTGAGGATCACAGCCACGACGAGCAATAGAACATGACGGGCAACTAGAAAATCCACCAGTCGACCGCCGGCACGAAGCGCCATGCACACAGTTCTCCACCAGAACACCCCGCATGCGTCTCATCCGAGATCATGCGGCACGACAGAACAAGCCCCAAAACCGCCGTCACCAGCGCGCCGAAGCATATCAAAGTCGCCTCGACACGACAGTGTGACTGGACAAATTTCAAGAATGACATCGGCCCCGAGAAGAGACACGAACGATCAACGACCGACCGCGCACGAAATCCGTGATCCGAACATCCACGGTCATCTTAGACCTAGGCCCAGACGACCCCAGTATGAGTTTTCGGCATCCCGAACAAAAACACAATAGAACGGCCCGTTTCGTTCAGACGGATTCGTACCGAATCGGAAATTGAGTTCACGATCTCTTCACAATTGACGGGAAGTACTGCATCCTTGGGTGTGATCGCCTTGAACAGGCCCCGGCCGCTCACCTGCGTTCGACACCAATCTGATCCGATCAGCCGCGATTCTGAATCACTCAATTTGTTTCCGCGAGAGTTCCGCACGATGACTCGATCGTCCTTCGTCCATCAAATGAGACCGCGAGCCTACGGACTTCTTCTGGCATTCGCCGCCGTGGCGTGTGCGACAGGAAAGGTGGAAGCGGACGACACAAACAAGGTGCCAAAGAACGGCCTCCTTTGGCCTGATGGACGCGTTCCAAAGCTGACGACCTCGCGCGTCCTGGGTTCGCCCGAGCCGCCGTTGCCCTACACAAGTCGGCGGATGTATCCCCAATTGAAAATGAGCAACCCGGTGGCGGTGGCTCGCCAACCGGGAAGCGATCGCATCCTGCTGATCACGTTAGAGGAAGGCGCCAAAGGATTCTCGACCATTCGGCGATTTGTCGATCATCCGGATGTCAAGGAAACAGAGGTTCTGCTTCCTGCCGACGATCGCATCGCCTACGACATTGTCTTTCACCCTCAGTTTCAACAGAACGGCTTCCTGTTCGTCGGTCACAATCGTCCTCATGCAGCTGGCAAAGAGAAATACACCGTCATTTCACGGTTCAAAATGAACCCGCTGCCCCCGTACGAGTTTGATCCGAAGAGCGAAACCACCATCATCGAATGGCCCTCGGATGGACACAATGGCGCCGCGATGGCCTTCGGTCTCGATGGAATGTTCTACGTGACCTCGGGTGATGGAACATCAGACAGCGACACGAATCTTCGCGGCCAGGAAATGAGCCACCTAACCGCAAAGGCCCTGCGAATTGATATTGAGCATCCCGATCCGGGAAAGATGTACTCGGTTCCAGCCGACAATCCATTCATCGGGAAGAGCGGCATCGCCCCCGAAACCTGGGCGTTTGGTCTACGCAATCCCTGGCGAATGACCGCCGATCGCGAGACTGGTCATATCTGGATCGGAAACAATGGCCAGGACCTTTGGGAACAGGTTTACTTCCTGCGAAAGGGCGAGAACTATGGCTGGTCCGTTTACGAGGGCAGCCATCCATTCTATCTCAATCGCGAAATGGGCCCCGCACCACTCGCCCAGCCAACGTTTGAAC
Source organism: Schlesneria paludicola DSM 18645 (assembly GCF_000255655.1). NCBI lineage: Bacteria > Pseudomonadati > Planctomycetota > Planctomycetia > Planctomycetales > Planctomycetaceae > Schlesneria > Schlesneria paludicola. Next base: position 747,749 of record NZ_JH636435.1, read on the forward strand.
ATCACCACTCTGAAGCACGATCACTGACCGGCGGCGTTGTGTACTACGGGTCTCATTTGCCGGAACTGCGAGGGGCCTACATTTATGGTGATCACTCGACGGGTAAGATCTGGGCGGCAAAACATGATGGAAACAAAGTGCTCTGGCACAAGGAATTGTCCGACACGCCTTTTCATATCTCAGGCTTTGGAACCGATTCACACGACGAACTACTGATCTGCGACTATGTCGGCGACGATGCTGGAGCCCTATACACCCTGATTCCAACCCCACCGCAGAAGGACGCCCCGCCATTTCCGCGTACGCTCAGCGAAAGCGGACTGTTTCGCTTGGTCAAAGGCCATGACGTCGAAGCCGCGCTCGTCCCCTACGAGGTCAATGCTCCGCTCTGGTCCGACGGGGCCGAAAAAGTCCGATACATGGCAATTCCCGGAGACTCGCCCAAGATCGAAATCGCTGGCAATCGCGGCTGGAAGTTCCCCGATGAAACGGTCCTGGTGAAATCGTTTTCGCTCGAGTTTAAGGAAGGCGACGCCACCTCCAAGCGCTGGATCGAAACGCGTTTCATGACGAAGCAGCAAAATGAATGGATTGGTTACTCATACCGCTGGAACGATGAACAAACCGACGCAACCCTCGTCAGGCAAGAAGGATTGGATGTCGACTTCACAATTCAGACAATAGAGGGGCCCCGACAGCAAGTCTGGCACTATCCAAGCCGCACGGAATGCATGGTTTGCCACAGTCGCGCCGCGGGTTTCGTGCTGGGACTCAGCACGGGCCAGATGAATCGTGGACACAGCGTTTCGCTGACGACGACAATCGCCCCTAAGAGCAGCGCCGATCCAGGTGACTGCCAGCCCAAAACACCACCTGCCAAACAACTGCAACCTGAGAATCAATTGACCATGCTTGAGCGATTCGGCTGGCTCAAACTCGAAAAAAAGCCTGACGAGATGGAACGTCTCGTCAATCCCTACGACTCGACGGCCGATCTGACGCTCCGCGCGAAATCCTATTTGCATGCAAACTGTGCGATCTGCCATGTCGATGCCGGAGGAGGGAACGCTCAGATTCAGCTCGAGTTTTCTACCCCGCTCGACAAGATGCGCATGGTCGATGCGATTCCGGTCCACGACAAATTCGGCCTCGCCGATGCACGTGTCGTCGCGCCAGGACACCCCGATCGATCCGTGCTGCTGTACCGTGTCGCACGACGTGGCCGCGGACAGATGCCGCAACTGGCAACGTCGCTGATCGACCAGCCTGCCATCGATCTGTTGACCGAGTGGATCAAGCAACTGCCTTCACCAAACAAAACAGGCACCGGTCAGTAGGCACCGGTGCCAATGTGAACTTCACAATGTCGCCATCAAAAGCTTAACGGGCCGCAACCGTACCGTACTTTGGCAAGACCTCAAACTTCTTCTGCATCACGTGACGTCCGGCGGTCTCGATGATCATCGAATATTCGCCTGGCCGCATCGTTTCGCTGATCGGGAAGGTGATGTTCACCCGAAACATTTCGCGCGTGGCAATTGCCGGAATTCGTTCGATCAGACGGTTTTCGCTGTCACGGATCTTGCATTCAACCGACATGTCGGGATGTGGCGGAGCCAGATTGCACTGCGCAATCATCTTCTCGCCCTGACGAAACTTCGTTCGCCGATCGGCAAGCAAATCGCTGATGAGGAACGTTCCCATATCGACAGAGAAGAATTTGTCGATATCTCGTTGTGGAGCCGCAGGAGCCAGCATCAATTCAGCTCGTTCAGGATCAAGTGCGGTCAATTGATAGCGGCCTTCTGGGCGTCGTTCACCATAAAGATCGATGTATCGTTCCAGTTGCAACCCGATCAGCGCGACCACGGGAACAGCCACGGCGAAGCCCCAGCGTGATTTGGCGGCCCATTCGGGGTGCTGACCCCACTGTTGACGCCAGACGGCCAGTTGCTGTTGAAAGGCCTTCAGCCAGGCATTTTGCCGAACTTTACGCCGCATCCAGGCACATGACTGACTCATGTCCTCGTCGTCGAAGAAGGCAAAATACGTGCAATAACAGACCATTGGAAACATCAACAAACCGAGAGTCAGGGCCGTCATGAAATGAAACGAAATTCCGATCGGCAATATGATATTTCGCCACGACGACTTCCAAGAACAGAAAATGAACGTGATTTCCCAGACAACCGTCACGAATCCCGCCGTCACCAGCAAGATCGGGTAGAGACTAAGCAGTTCACCCAGGGGGTGTTTGTAGTTCAGATGCGTTAGCATCCAATATTGCAATTGATCACCAGTGAAGAAGGATGGCGTGTGAATCTTGGTCATCCCCGCGCCGAAGTACACCCAGGCGATATGCAACTGAATCAAGCGACGCGGCCAGGCGGCCGATTTTGGCAATTCGACGCGCGGCTTGGTCGGATCGAGGTTTCGCTTCTGACTGGCCAACCAGGCGTCGACCGACCAGATCGCTCCGCACTGCGACATCGACAGAATCAGTAATACGTGCGAACTGATCGCCGTGTACTTTGTCATTGTGCTGACGCAGTCGAGCATGCAAAAGTAGGTGAGTAGTACGCACGAGATGAACGCTGAAATCCGCGTGCACCATCCTACGCACAAGCTGAGCATCGCAAAAATCATTGTGGTGTAGAGGGCCGCGACCATATTCCCCGAAAGCTCGGGAAGCAGGTCGATGTAGCCATATCCCACTGACAGTTGGCCGGTCGCCCCGTCTGCGGAGTACAGTTCTCGGCAGACGACCCAGCGAGGCAGTACCAGCCCCATCAGCACGAGCGGCAAGCAGATTCGGCAGAGCGCCAAACCATAGGGAACCTCTTCCGCGTAGAAGAAGCGATGCACACGGACAGCGAAAGACTCTTTTTGTAACATCGAACCGTATCTCCATCTGGCGCGAGGCCGAATTCAGTCAGATGATTCCGGCAGGGAAGGGCAACGCACGAACGTTATTCGGGGGCATGAACCCGGTGAGCCGGGTTGTAGATGTAGTGCTCTTTCCCCACGTGCATTTCCGCGACCAACTGCGGGTTCGAAGCAATGCTGTTGTTGTGCAGATAGGCCAAATAATCCGGCACCGCACTCAGGATTCGCCCTTCATCGTCCATTTCGGCACGCTGCCAGAAGTAGCTCATCCGGTCCTTGGGCTCGTCGAAACGCATCGCCCAAATTCGATCGGAAAGATTGTATTTCTTCTGCCAGACTTCTTCGACGATCACAATGCGATGAATCGGCTCATGCTCGGTACGTCTGAGGGCGTTCAGGGCCATCTTGTGATGCGAATTCCCCAAGACGTCGTAATGCAGACGATCGAGATCGCCATAAGGCATGAACCGCGTCCAGGGACCAGGTGCCAATTCGTAATAGGTTCCGCTTTCGCCCTGGCCAATGACGTGGTAGCGGATTTCGTGGGCCGACCAGCCGCAGAACATGTCCCAGATCAGGTAGTACATCGCCGGATGCGATGCATTTCCGAATTTTAACGTCTGACTGACGATTCCCACGGACATCGCCGACAGATAGAGGGCGATAACGAGGTGTGAGCCCCAACGCTTCATGATGTTCCTTCCTTGGAACCGCAACGAATTGTGGTGATTTTGGGACGAAGCCCGCCGTCCCTGGCGGTAACTGCCGATAGGATGAGCGGAAGCTTATTCATCCCCTGGGTATGGTCAAGACCAAGGTCCAAAGATCAGACGAGGCATCAAAGCCTATTGTGGAAATACGAAACGACTTGGAATCAGCCGCATGACAGCATCAGTTGTCATATTTCTCACGGCATTTGTCGTTCTTCATTCAGAGAAATTCGCCCGGCATTCTTGTTCGCAACCGGCAATCGGCGATAATGCGCTGACCGTGCCAATTCGAGGCGGGACGCCTCCCCTCAAGGGCAAGGCTGCCCAAACCCACTTTTCCGAGGATACACTGCCATGACAAAGCTGTTTTCCAGGGCCCTCGCTGCCGCCATCGTCGCCGCAGCAGTGACTTTTGCTCCTTCTGCCGACGCGCAGTGGGGTAACCTCAAGGGCCAGATTCTGCTGGATGGCGATATTCCCAAGATCGCACCGCTGGTCGCCCAGGGCGATGTTGCGGCAAAAGACTCGGCCGTTTGTGCAGCGCAGATCGTTCCCGACGAAAAGCTGGTCGTTGACCCTGAAACGAAGGGAATCGCAAATATCGTCGTCTACCTGGCGAAAAAACCTGCGAAGGTGCATCCAGACCTCGCCGCGAGCAAGGACAAGGAAATTCTGTTTGACCAAAAGGGGTGCCGATTCCTGCCGCACGTGATGATCGTCCGTACCGATCAAAGTGTACGCGTGAAATCGGACGATGCGGTCGCTCACAACACGCACACCAATCCGATCAAGAACACACCCGCCAATTTCATCGTCACCCCCAACGACCGAGTCGGTGTCGCCATCAAGCCGATGAACCTGGTCGAACGAACTCCAACCAAGATCAGTTGCGACATCCACCCATGGATGGTTGCTTACTGGATGATCATTGACCACCCTTACGCCGCCGTCACCGACGAAAAGGGAAATTTCGAGATCCCCAATTTGCCTGTTGGCCAACATGAATTCATGGTTTGGCAAGAATCGTCGGGCTGGCTCGACAAAAAATACGCCGTCACGATCAAGGCGGGCGACAACCAGGAAAAGCCGCTCAAGTATAAAGCCGCTCAAATCCTGAAGTAGACGTAAGAATTCGCGACCATGCCCGGCACGGTATTGCCGGGCATGGTCATTCTTTGCCTGAGTCATCATCGGACTTGAAAAGAAAAAGACACTTCCGGTCAGTGGGCTCTGGCTCATTCGCCCAGGTCAACCGGATTGAGAAAGTCGCGCGATCCTCTGTGATTCATCGACGGCCGCGGGTTGTTGATCGAGGATCAGCAGCCTAAAATCGCGACACGAGCGGCCCGTTGTCGTCGTCATGTCGTGTTGGCATTCGTTTATTGATCGCTGGAAAGTTGTTTCATGCTCCAACGCCGCGAAGTGTTCCCCAATGTGATCGAGATGAATTATCAGTTCCGGCAGCGGCTGGGATGTTCCGTCTACCTCGTTCACGATGCGGGTGAGTGGCTGCTGATTGACATCGGCTTCGAAGATGTCGTCGAAGAAATCATTGACATGATCCGTCAGATGGATTTTTCGCTCGCGAACTGCAAGTACTTGATTGCAACGCACGCCGACGTCGACCACATCCAAGGGATGAAGCGTTTGAAAGAGCTGTTGCCCAGCGCCACCACACTGGGCCACCCGGAATGTCAGCAACTGCTCGCCGCTGGTGACCGGATCGTGACGTATGCCGAAATCGCGGCACAAGGGATTTCCATCGATCTTCCGATCATCAAAATTGAGGAAACGATCAACGAAGGTGACAAGATCAAGCTGGGAAACTTGTCCCTTGATGTCTGGAACACTCCCGGCCACACACCAAGTCAGTTGTCATTTCGGTTAGGTGACCTGTTGTTCTCTGGCGACAACATCTATCGCGATGGCGGCGTCGGAAACATTGACGCCCATCATGGATCGGACATTCCTGCGTTCATTCAATCGCTCGAACGGATCCGCGACTCGGATGTGAAATGGTTGCTACCCAGCCATGGCCCGATCTTCCGCAAAAACAACGCGCTTCTGCAGAAGACCATCGATCGCCTGACTGAATATCAACATATGGCAGACTTCGGCACCTGTGCCGTTGACTGGCCGCTGCTGGACGAATGGGAAGCGGAACTCGTCCGCGGATTCGATCCGGACAAAGCGTGACCGGTCCCTGACGTCCGAGATCTACGTTGCGGTCGACGAGGACCAGTCAAAAGCAAGATCAAGAGCGGGTGCCGAGTGCGTGAGCGCGCCAACACTGATGCGTTCCACGCCGGTCCGGGCCAAGCCGCTCACCGTCTCGAGTGTGATACCGCCTGACGCTTCAAGCTGGACCTTGGGGGCCAGTCGATTGCGAATCGAGACGGCCTGGCGCAGGGTGTCGGCGTTCATGTTGTCCAACAGCACGATATCAGGAGCCCCGCCCAAGGCGTCTTCAAGCTGCTGCAGCGTATCGACCTCAACTTCAATCCCAACCTTTCCCGCCACACTCGCGCGGGCCACCCGTACCGCCTCGGCAATGCTGGCGGATTCAGTCCAGGCCGCCAGATGGTTGTCTTTAATCAAGATACCGTCATAAAGCCCCATGCGGTGGTTGGTACCGCCGCCGCAGCGAACGGCATACTTCTCGAGAAGTCGCCAACCAGGCAGTGTCTTTCGGGTGTCCAACACTTTGGCCCTGGTCCCCGCGACAGCGTCAACGAATCGACGCGTGATGGTCGCAATCCCGCTCAGATGCGTCATGAAATTCAGCATCGTTCGCTCGCCAATCAAGAGCGAGCTTAACGGCCCTGAGACATCGGCAATCACCGTTCCCGGAGCAACTGTCTCGCCGTCAGCTCGTTTCGCCCCCCAACGGACCGTTGGGTCAAGCTTCTCGAACACCATGCGGCCGATCGGCGATCCGGCCAGAACGCCATCGCGACGGGCGACGACTTGCACCGTCGCCGTCTGATCTGGACGAATGAGCGCCGCACAGGTCAAATCGCCTGCGATCGACAGATCTTCAGCCAAAGCCAAATCGACAAGTTTCGCAGCGGCCATCTGTTCGTTCTGGCCGAATGTCTGTTCGATTATCAATTACGAGACTTTCCTGAAATGAATTGCAACGCAGCCTAAGCATCATCACGAGTCTATGCCGTCCAACAGCCAGACGGCCAATTCACAAACCTGTTCCTTTGATCGACCAGCCCATGGCATCCCCTTCAGCGCGACATCGACTTCGACGTGACTGAAATGAAGCCAGACACTGTAAATGACGACAAACACGATGATCACGGTTCCAATCGACAAAACACGTCGGGCCAGCACCGGATCGCGATACGCCACAACCTGAACGATCACACTCACCAGCAAGGTCATCGCAGCTTTGAAGCCAGCCATGCCGGTCACGCCCCAATGATCCAGGAAGTACCCCGCGAAGGGATTGGATTCGACAAACTGGATATCGCCGCGCCACAACAAATGCAGCGTCATCGTTACATCGAGCCCGCTCACGATCCACAAAATCAGCGTCTCTTGTGGAAACCATAACAGTCCCGCCCAAGGCCGAAGACCTTTGTGGGAGGTCATGAATTCGGAATCGGAACTCGTCACGTCGAAACACTCCTCACCCACCCCGCCAGACGCCTCTTGGTCGGCATTGATATGTGCGGATCATCGTACTCGAAAGCGTTGCGCGAGGTCCATTTTCCATCATCAATTGTCAGAGACAACTGCGTCAACCCAGGTTCGCGCGGTCAATTCTACGGAGGCTTCGCTTATGGTGTCGGAACCACTTTGAGCTTCACCGGCATTTCCGGGACAAGTAAGCTGCCAGCGTCCGTCACTCGCAGCTTGACATCATTCAGCGGCGTGTCGGCAGCCGCCTTGGGAGCCCGAACGATGATCTGGAAACGATCCTGATCCGCCGCGACTTGGACAGGCTGGGCGGTGTATCCAGCAGGAAGCCCGGTCAACGTCAGGTCAACGACTTTTCCAAACCCGGCCGTCCGTTGAAGCTGCCCCAGGACTGGATGATCAACATCCCCCTTCAATGACAGCGATTCCTCGTCAATCTTGGGTGCGACCGCCGATTGAATACTCAGATGAAGCGGCGAAGTGTACGTCGTTGCCACGACTCGATCAGAGTATGCGTGCGCCATGACATCGGCCCGAATAACCAGATCAATCGCAGGCTCAACCGTCTCAAGCGGGACCGACAAATTCAGATCCGCCTGATCGGGATCGTCGGCAAGGATCCATTTTGGTGATAACGAGACGAAAGGAAAATTTCCGGCCGCCGGGTTATTGGGATCGCGTCTTCGAACCGGTTCTGTCGATTCGAGCGACATTCTCACCGCGGCATCCGCAGGAAACTGGCCCGCCAAACGCTTAATGACAACCTGGAGGTCAGGAATCGCCCCACGGAAGAGGACGCTCGGCTGTCGCTTCAATTCAATTCCCACTCCAATTGATGCCGTCATCCCCATGCCCACGACGTCTTTGAACGCGAGCGATCCGATTCCTGACGGAATCCGCGCGGTCTGGTGAATTGCAGGCTCCAATCCAACCGATTCCCCTACCAGCCTCAGTAACGGCGCATGCATGGCGGCCGCGCTTCCATGTCGAACAAATGTCAGAAACATTCGGCCGCTGACTCCGGCAGGGATGTCGTGCGGCATCACTGAAATTGAGGGATCACCAACAACACTCAGATGAATCGGACCGTCATAGCCCGTGCGAGTCACCTGCAGATCGACGAGAGCGTTCCCCTCTTCTGGCAGACTGATGTTGGAACGATTCAGCGACAAGCTGAACTGCGGACGATTGGCTGGTTCAACGACCAATCGATAACTCGATCGAGGATCCCCACGGCCGAACAAATCGCGTACTTGAACGACGATTCTTGAGACATCGCCGGGAACCGCGAACTCAAGGGACAGGTCGCCTGTCGAAGGCTGATCACTGGAGAGAGCGAGCACGTTTCCCTGAGACTCACCTTCGATTCGTACTTCACCTTCAAGTGGTGAACCGATCGTATCTGTCTGCAAGGTCAGCTTCAGCTTTTGTCCCGGTGTGACGCTCAACAAATAACGGTCTTTTTCCCCCTTCTTTGAGATTCGACCATTGAGGGCGACGGTGACAGGTGGGCTGTTCAAAAATGTCGCGTCAACCGACTGTAAGGGTGCACCAGGACTTGTCGCCGTTTCAACAACTTCGATTCCACGACTCAATCGCACTGCTGGCAGACTGCCTGTAAAGCCGGCATCCAAACCCAAGGCCAATATTCCCGTCGAGCTCGCCATCGGCACTTGGAACTGACCAGGAAATTTCATCCCCTGGGAAAAACCGATTCCAACCGGTTCGACTTCGACGGAGCCTGGGGCAGCAGCGGCGGGAATGACACTATCAACCAGCTTTAAATCTCCAATCTTTATTCGAAACGCGTTTGCACCTGGGGCGTTGAAAACAAGATCATGCAGCTCAGCGACATAGGCGCCGTCTGCGGGCAACGTCAGCTCCGCCCGCGCGTCCCCAAGGAGCGAGTTTTGTCCCCAGCCGATCGCCAGTGGACTGCCAGAGTGCGACTTGATTTCGATTACCGGATTCGCCGCTCCTCCGAGTCGCTTAAGTTCCACGTCGGCGACAATCCGCTGCCCCTTCGTTCCAGCGAAATGAACCAACTGTTGCTGTCCTCCGGTCAGGCTGCCACTAAAGGCGGCTGGCAGAGTCGCAGGTTTGCTGGGCGAACTCTCCATCGGAGCCTGCGGCAAGCGATCGATGGCCAGCGTCGTCGCCTTGCTGATCCCAACAGACGATTTGATCCACAAGGGATAAAGGCCCGGCACGCTTTCGGCCGGAACAGTGACATTCAGTAATAGCCGATTCGAAGTCGATCCGTCGGCAATTGCAAATTGCACCTCGGAAAGCGGAAAAATGGGAATCGAATCAGGCCCGAGATCACTACCGGTGACGACCAACTGCGTCGTCTGTCCCGTCTGCAACCCTTGTTGTGAAAGACTACCGATCACGGGAATACGAGGCGGAGCATCCTTATCGGCGGCGATCAATTCATGAACGTTCGCCCCCGCGACTTCCAAGAACAAACGTTTGACTTCCTCGGCGGACAACGCCCGCGGAAAGACACGGAAATCGGCAACGATACAATTGTTGTATTCGATCGCGTTCTCGGTTCGCCCCACCGTCAACGGCAGCTTATTCATCAGGCCAGCGAGTTGAACATCCAGCGCCCAAGCCTCGGTCCCTGACACAAAACCGCGTCCTACCGATTTGGGAATCAATGGCTCGCCGTTGACGAAGTATTGCATCCGCACGTCGTCGACATCCGTATCAGCGTCCTGCCCTGGTGCATCCCCCGCAGCGAACGTCGCCGTGAGAAATGTCAACTTTCGATAGGGCATGCCCGCTTTTGACGAATAGTTGGCGATACGATAATCAACGCCATCGTGGATGTAGACTTGGCATAAATCGTTCTGCATCTGGAAGTTGACGCCGTAATTCGCCGAGAATTTTCCCTCCGAGTTGCCTCGCTTGGCGAACAGGCTGTGATGTGCGGTGTCGGCAGGGTCTGTCAAACCAACATAAAATAGGCTGACCGTGATCCCTTGAGGATTCCCCACATCGGGACTGTCGGCAATTTCCAACGACTGTTGCTTGCTGGCATCGAGTCGAATCGCCTTCTTTCCACTCTGATTCCAGAATGGGCTGGCAATGTGCGCTGGATAATTCACCAGATTTCCGAGGTCTGCTGCTTGTCCAGCGATCGCGGAATCTTTGGCGGGCCCGTCCGTCTCGTCAAAGGTAAAGTGCACAACCGCTTGGGGCGCCACAGCCGCAGGCTTGTCTTGGGCGCTCATTGTCTCTGCAAACAATATGCAGAGAGCGAGAAGAGATGGCATACGAGCGGATTTGAGCATCGACAGCGAATCCTCGGCGGAACTGTGACGGTGAGCAGTCGTGTTGGAGATCTCGAATTCTAAAGCGACGGGAGACGGATTTGAAGTTGTTTATGGAATTCGTCTCACCATTGTCTGCAATCAGTTTCCACTTGAAACACGCGACAGCACGTCGCGGCACCTTGGCCTTTCGCTGAAAAGGAATGGAGACAGAGTCTCAATCGAGATGGTGATCCGTTCTGAAAATGAGAATTCAAGAATCGTCGTTAATTCCCTGCACTCGCAACGGTTATTGCTGCTGAGACGACGTGCGCTCACGCTGCAGGGATTCCAAAACGGGCCAGCAGCGGCGTTTTGATCAAGAACACCGCGCTGGATGCGCGTCTGGGAAACGGAAGAAACGCATTTTCAAGCCGTTCCCCGCGAAGGAAAACGACAATGAGTGAACAGATTTGCTCCCGCCCCGCACGGAAACCGGATCACCAGAACTCCACATCGCCCCCGCGTCGATCGAGAAGTCGACAACCGATTCGCGGATCGGCCAAGTTAATCGAGACGACACGGCATTTGATGGAACGAACGATCGAGTTCATTCCACATCCCAATTTTGACAGATCGGATTGTGCCGAATATGTGGAATCACTTCTTAACGAAACCTCTGATGCCCCTCACGATGACGCGCCGGCCACAGCGGGAATCGCATTCGTCACGGGCCTGGTGAGCGCTGCGCGCTTAACCGTCCAAGAGGAGCGGTACTGGTTCACGAAGATGAATTTTCTAAAATTTCGCGCCGAACAACATCGACGATTGCTCGATCTGCGCCACCCCGATCAGCAACGGGTCGACGGGATTCAAGCGGATTTGTGGGAATCACAGCAGATTCGAAATCGGATCGTTCAGGCCAATCTGCGTTTGATCGTCGCGCTGGCCAAGAAGCTGTCACATTCGCTGGAAACGATGTCTGAACTGATCAGCGAGGGAACAACACCATTGATTCGAGCGGTCGAGCTTTTCGATGTCCATTTGGGGAACCGGTTCAGCACTTACGCAACCTGGGCTGCTCGAAATCAGATGCTGCGGTGGTTGAAACGCAATCGTTCGGCGCTTGAGGGAGCATCAAGGAAAGAGTCTCCTTCATTGGAGAGTCTTCCCGATAAGCGTCCGATCGCAGACGCTGCAGAATCGGAACGGCCAACGAGCGCCGAAACAGTCAATCGCCTGATGTCGACGCTCTCCGAGCGCGAGCGGACGATTGTGGCAGCACGTTTTGGTCTGGATGGCCAGCCCCATAGCCAAAGCCTCGCCGAAATCGCCAAGCAAATGGACTTGAGTAAGGAACGCGTTCGCCAGATTGCACTCGCGTCGTTGGAAAAACTACGAGAGTACGCGGTCAATCAGGAAGGGGATATCGTGATCTGAGATGCTGACCTTAGACCACGTTCGGGCACAAATTCAGAACCTCAATGGGCTCCGACGCACATCATGACATCCTCAACTTCCAGCACGTATTGGTGTCCGTACTCGACTTCACTTTCGTCCTCCTGGATTGAGTCCGCAGGCTCACACCGTTCTGCCGAATCCGTCGCTCGCTCACCGACCCCCACCGGCGCGGGAGCCTGTTCGAACTCTGTCAGTTCAGCACGCAGGATCCGCACGTGCGCCGGGGCTTCAATTCCCAGTTTGACTTTTCCCTGATGGATTTGCGTCACCTTGATCACGATATCATTGCCAATTCGGATCGACTCTTCTCGCTTACGTGTCAGTACCAGCATGATTCACAATCCTTTTTTGTTGGTCGAATCTTTTCGCCGATTCGGTGCGACCATCGCCTCAGCCGATCAACATTGATCGTGCTGCCGACGAAACGACTATGAAGCAACCGCGATGCCAGACCGTGATTCCGGAGATAAATTTCCGCGTTTCACGGGACAACCTCTTGTTTCACAGGGTTTTCAAACAGCACAGTGAGCGATCTGAAGCAATGCCCTGGCAAGACTGTCAACATCAGCCTTGGAGAAATTACAACGTTGTGCGAAACGGCACGGGGAAAATCTTCACCTGTGCTACCGTCCGTAAGAGCAAACCGTCGACGGACCGGTTGCACAAACCGGCAAGGGCGACCGAATTCATCAAGGCTTTTGCCACAGACGTCGTAACGATTCCACGCCGCGATCGCCTCCATGAAAACTCGGTACAATCTGCGACGCGGCTGCCAGAACTTCCCGCGATTCACGACCTGCGTTCTTCCACGGTCGACGGTGAACCTCCAAGAGTCCACTCTCGGAACAGCCTGGTCGCCGCGATTTTGCCACAAGATTTTCGCGTTGGCCGTGCGAGACATCCAGTTGCAGCGTAAAATATCGGTCGATGTGATTCGCCGAATGTCCTCGAAAGAATTGACTCTTTCCGATGGAGGTTGCAGATGGATCCATGTTCGATGCCCTGGGTCGATGGACTGACGATTGGCCGGGTCCTGCGGAAAACGGCCGAACGATTTCCCGATCAAACGGCGATTGTGTTTCCACGTCGCCAATATGACATCACTTGGGAAATCTTCGATCATGCCGTTGATCGTGTGGCCAAATCGCTGCTGGCGATCGGATTTCAGCACGGAGATCATTTCGGTGTCTGGGCGGCCAACTGCCCCGAATGGCTGTTGCTGCAGTTTGCGACGGCTCGGATCGGTGTGGTTCTCGTCAATATTAACCCAGGCTATCAGCCCACGGAATTGCGCTATGCAATCGGTCAGTCACAGATTCGCGGTCTGGCACTACTTGATCATTTCAAGGCAACAGATTGCCTGCAGATGCTCGAACAGGCGATCCCTTCGCTGCCCACGTGTCAGCCGGGCCAGCGCGCCCATGACGAGTTCCCCCAGTTACAGTGGCTGATCTCACTGACCGACAAAACCACCAACGGTGTCCTGTCATGGACCGAGTTCATGCAGTACGGCAATTCCATTAGCAATCAGCAACTTCACCAGCGAGAGCACGGTCTCGACCCGCACGATCCAATCAATATCCAATACACCTCGGGCACAACCGCGCTTCCCAAGGGCGCCACACTGTCGCATCGAAATATCTTGCTAAATGCGTTCTACGCGGGTGCCAATCAGGGTCTGACAGACACCGATTGCCTGTGTGTTCCAGTTCCCCTGTACCACTGTTTCGGCTGCGTGCTTGCCTCATTGTGTGCGGCAGCCTACGGCTGCGCGATGATCTATCCGTCGGAAACGTTCGATGCGGGCGCGGTGCTTGACGCAATCGAGACCTATCAATGCACGGCGGTGTACGGCGTACCAACGATGTTCATCGCGTTGCTCGAACATCCAGACTATCCCCAGCGCCGGCTGACATCGCTGCGAACGGGCATCATGGCCGGCAGCCCATGCCCGATCACACTGATGAAACGCGTGACTGGTGAAATGGGTGCGAAAGAAATGACGGTTGGCTATGGCGAAACAGAAGCCGCCCCGCTGCTGACGCAAACCGGAATTTACGATCCGTTGGAAATACGCGTCGGTACGGTCGGGCGTCCACTTCCCGGCGTGGAAGTCAAAATTGTGAACCCTGAAACGGGCGAGGACCTGGGCAATGAGCAACCAGGTGAGGTGTGCGGAAGGGGCCATGGCGTGATGATTGGTTATTACCGCGATCCCGAACGGACAGCCGAAGCGATCGACGGCGATGGCTGGCTGCACACCGGCGATCTCGGGCTGCGCGAACCGAATGGCTGCTATCGAATTACCGGACGCCTGAAAGACATGATCATCCGTGGCGGTGAAAACATCTACCCGCGCGAAATTGAAGAGTATCTGTATCGACATCCCGCGGTCGAGGAAGTTCAAATCGTGGGAGTGCCCGACCTGAAATATGGCGAGGCGGTCCTCGCCTGGATCAAGTTGCGAGCAGGACACACCGTAACCGCAAAAGAGATTCAAACCTACTGCCGCTCGGGGCTCGCGCACTTCAAGACCCCAAGCCATGTCAGTTTTGTCACCAGCTTTCCCACCACGGTCACCGGGAAAATCCAAAAATTCAAGATCCGCGAAATCGCGATCAATGAACTTGGACTATCGGAAGTGGCCAAAATCGAAACGGCATAGCAGCCTGTTGAAGCAAGGGGGACTGGCACCTTGGCGTTGACGATGTGATGGCGCTCTTAAACTGGCAGGAGCCAGTCCCCGATACTTCAACAGACTGCTAACGCGGCATTCACGGCACGACGTGATCAACTCGATTTTCGTTCCGTCAAGACGGCCTTCGCCGCATTCCGAATCAGATCGTCGTGCGAGTGCCCCACCAGCGACAGTTGCCGACTGGCATTGGCGGCAGATTCGTCCAGAAACAATTTTGATAACGCTTCATAAGTCGGATCATCGGGAATATTCCCGGCGAGTTCCGCATCGCGGCGGCTGAGCACGCACAGCGACGCGAGAATCTCCATGGCCGCCCACGCAATCCGTTCCTGTTCCAATTGACGATCGAGCACGTTCTCGCGATGCCGCATGAGCGTCTGTTGAGTCACAATTCCCAATCGCCCCACCAGCTGACCAATTCGCAATGCCGCCGCTTGCAAGCTGGGCGCGCGGACCGGCACTTCGGGTGTCGACCACCGTAAGTGCAAGAACTTGCGTGCGAAATTGACAATCGCTGAAGGAGCCTGTGAAGGTGACTTCATTGCATCCCAGGTTCCTTTCAGCGCCATCCCCGGTTCACGCATGCCCGCCAACGCAAGAAATGAGAGCAAGACCTCATTCGCGCCTTCACCGATTTGATTAATCCGTGCGTCGCGAAGCATTCGCTCGAGCGGCTTGTCGGTGAAATAGGCCGCTCCGCCATGAATCTGGAAGGCATCATTCACGATCGTCCACACTCGCTCGGTGCTGTAGACCTTCAACATCGCCGTTTCCAGCATATAATCTTCCAGACCGCGATCGATCAGCCCCGCCGTTACCGTGGTCATCGCGTCAATGCCATACGTCCATGCCGCCATCCGCGCGAGTTTCTGCTGAACCAATTCGAAATCGGCAAGACGTCGGTCAAACTGTCGGCGGTTCCGCGCATGGTCGATCGCCAGACGCACACACGTTTTCGCCGCTCCAGTACAACACGCACCAAACGTCGTGCGACCGAAATCCAAAACCGTTAGCGCCACTTTCAGCCCTTTGCCCGCCGGTCCCAAGACATTCTCGCGCGGGACGATCATATTTTCGAAAGCCAGCCGCCCGGTCGCCGTCCCTCGAATTCCCAACTTAGACATCCGCGGTTCAATAATTCGAAATCCCGGCATGTCTGGTGAGACGAGAAATGCGGTCACGGCGGTTCCCGTCCCACTGGGATGAGGAGTTCGTGCCATGACCGTCAGAACATCGGCGATCGCAGCATTGCTGATGTAACGCTTCTGACCATTGATGACGTAACCAGTTCCATCGACCGTCGGCGTCGCAGTGGTTTGGACGTTCGCCGCATCAGAGCCAGCTTCCACCTCCGTCAACGCGAACGCGGCCAGCTTGCGTCCCGCAATCAAGTCGGGCAGCCACTGCTTCTGCTGCTCGGGCGATCCAAATAAGAGCAGGGCTCGCATCCCGATCGAATGATGCGCGTTGACGAAAATCGAGGTTGAGCTGCATCGGCCGCCAATTTCTTCCAGAATTCGACAATAGGCCAGTTGCGTAAAACCCCGTCCGCCGAGCGATTCCGGAGCCGTCATCCCTAACACGCCCAGATGCGCCAATCCGTCGATAACCTTGCGAGGAATGTCGGCATCACGATCGATCTGAGCGGGATCAAGTTCGGCATCACAGAACGCCCTGAGTTCGGTCAGCGCTGCCGACGTCCGCCGCTGCTCGTCACTCGAGAGCTGCGGATACGGAAAAATCCAATCTGCGACAAACTCGCCTCGAAACAGCCCCTTCGCCACACCGGAACGTTGCGGAAGACTTGCAAGCAGTTCTTCCGCTTGCTTCATCTGCTGTTCGCGCAATGCCGTTGCTGAGGTTTCAGATGCAGTCATTGGTTTTTTCCTCGTCAGTGTTGCGAGCGCCAATGCGGTTCGCGCCGTTCACGGAAAGCGGCCAAACCCTCGCGGGCTTCGTCGCTCATACGCACGCGTTCGTGCAGGGCCTGCAGTTCGACAAAATTGACGGAACTTGAGTCTTGATTCAGTAGCAGCTTTGTTTCGCGTACCGCGTGCGGTCCCCCTGTCACCACTCCGACCGCAATTTCGCGAGCCCGCGATAGCAACTCTGACGGCGGCACAATCCATTGTACGAGCCCCATCTGTCGCGCGCGGTCGGCCGTGATCGGTTCTCCAAGAAGTAGCAGTTCGCGCAGGTCGCCATCCCGTACCTTCCGGGTGAGAACGCCCCAGACCATCGCAGCGACGAGCCCCCGCCGGACCTCGGGAAATCCCAGCTTCAGATCATCGGCACCGACAACAAGATCGCATGCAGCGAGCATTCCCGCGCCACCGGCATAAGCGCCACCATGGGCCGCTGCAATCACGATCAGCGGCGAGTTTTGAATGACGGCCAACATTCGATTGATCCCTGCGGCGGAATGCTCGGCCACGGCGGGATCATTGGCTTCGATCAAATCGAGCCCGGCACAAAACACGGGCCCATTTCCACGGATGATCACGACACGACTGACGTGGTCGCGTTCAAGATCCTCAATCGCATCCGCCAGCTGACGCAGTAGCGACACATTCAGCGCATTTCGCTTGTCACCTCGATTCAAGGTCAGGATTACAACCCCGGTTGGATCACGCTCCAACTGAATCAGTTCGTCATCCATGAGAAGCTCCTGCTGACCAATCTCCGTCCAGTGGCATTTCCAAGAGCAGTTGGCCGAGAGTCTTCCCCTGAACGTCGATCCGCAACCCATTCGTGAGGATTCCGTGGACTAAAAAGTTCAGGCCATGCAAGTTGGGCAGTTCAAACCGCTCCACCAATCGTGGCCCTAAAGGGGCCAAGTACTTCGCGACACGATCTTTGGTCAACCAAACTCGAAGTCGATCAAAATCTTGCGGGTTGCGACAGACCACTCCAATATTGGCATTTCCACCCTTATCACCACTCCGTGCGATCGCGAGATCCCACAGGATTTGAGGCGGTGAATTGAGCCGCACGACGTCGACGGGCCACTCCCGCGTCTCAGACACCACTGGCTGCGAATCGTCGTCGACCGGCAGTTCGATCATGGTGATCGGATCATCAGGGCTTAGCTCGACAAAATCCACCGTCGCCGTAACATATCGCCGATCGATCAGGCACGGCCAGTATCGAACAATCGGATGGACTCGTGGCCGCCCCTCGGAATAGCCGGTCGTCCCCTGCGGCCCCGACGTCACGAGCGGAATAATCTGACGCGTGAAGTATTCGACGACATCGCGATCCTCGGCTTCGATCGAAATTCGTAAGACAACCTCCTTGAATGCGTCGATCTCAGGCACCGAAAGAACGCCGCCCGCACACGCGCCAGTTCCCAGGCATTCCACCAGTGCTTCCCTCCAGACGTATCCCGCGGCGCGCATGCGTTCCAGGACAATTTCGCCACAGCGGCGTGCCTTTCGCACTGCATCGCGACCAAAAATCGTGAGCATTCCCGACGCGCGATAGCCGTCACGATAGGTGGCGCTGACTTTGTATGTCGGAGAGGGTGGTGCACCACGTGCTCCCGTCACCCGCACTCGATCTGGCCCTACCTGCTGCAGACAAAGCCCGGTAAAGGAAACGGTCAAATCGGGACTCAAGTATCGTTCGGGATCGCTGATTTCGTAAACGAGTTGTTCGGCGACGGTCTGCAAGTCAACTCGCCCCCCCGTGCCCGGTGGCTTCGTGACGACGAAAGTTCCGTCTTCTTCCATCTCAATGATGGGAAAGCCGATCCTGTCAGGATGCGGCAACGACAACCAATCGGTCGAGATTCCCCCCGTCACTTGTGTTCCGCATTCAATCAGATGCCCCGCGACCGTCCCGGCTGCCCAGCGATCCCAATCATCTTCGGCCCAGTCGAAATGGAATGCGCAGGCCGCAAGTGTCAGCGACGGATCGGCCACGCGGCCGGTGATGACAATATCCGCACCATGGGCCAAAGCATTCACAATGGGAGCGGCCCCCAAATAGACATTGGCAGTGATCAAGCGCGGCCGGATCTCCGTAAACGAATCGTCCGTATCAAAATGACGAAACAGGGATTCAGCATCAGGATGCTCTTCGTCCTGTAGTTGATCGAGGATCGCGTCCCCAATGACGACAGCAATCCGGAGCGGCGGTCCCCCAAGTTCCGCATTACGGAGCGCACAGGCTTGAGCGCAAGCATGAGGATCGAGTCCTCCCGCGTTCGTAATCAGCTTGCATCGACCTCCACCCTGCCAGTAAGGAACGAGCGAGCCAAAGACTTCGATAAAGTCGCGAGGAAACCCAGCAGACGGATCACGCACTTGCTGCTGCGCCAGAATCGACAGCGAGACTTCCGCGAGATAATCCAGCGTCAAGTAGTCCAGATCCGGAACCCGTTCGAGAAGCTCGCGGGCCGCATCATTGCGATCTCCCCAGAACGCCTGGGCGTTGGCAATCTTTACCGGCGCGATCGACATGACGACCTCATTCTAAATTGGCCACTCTTCGAGATCGCCATTCCCTGGTGACACTCGAAGATGCGTTATCCTTAACTCACGACCCAATTGTCGAATTCGCAGCGGATCAACTCGATCCGCGAACCCCATCGCTCCCCATTTTTGATCACGCACACTAGTAAGGCTTCAAACCAGAATTAACAAGTCGAAGAACTCGCAGCGGGACAGCGGACGATGCTTGCAAACCTGTCAGGACAAAGTGGGTGCGTCACTAGACTTGCCAGATTCCTGTCCGAAAATCCGTCATCGCACCGCGCTGGGCGATCAATTCCAGCGCCGAGTGCAACCAATGTCTTGTTTCCAAAGGTGAAATGATCGCATCGACCCAGCCCCGCGCCGCGGCATAGCGGATATCCGTCTGATTTTCGTAGTTCTGCTTCGTGAGACGACGCAAATCGTCCACTTCGTGCTCATCCAACTTCTTTCCCGTACGCTCGGCATCACGAATGCGAAGCGTCAGCAATGTCTCTGCGGCCTGTTGCGCTCCCATCACCGCATACCGTGCATTCGGCCACGCGAGAATGAGCCATGGATCATACGCTTTACCACAGAGCGCGTAATTCCCCGCTCCGAATGAGCCGCCGAGAATCACGGTCAGTTTGGGAACAATCGAATTGCTGACCACGTTCACCAGTTTCGCACCGGCCCGAATAATCCCCGATTGCTCTGCCGCGCGGCCTACCATGAATCCCACGACATCCTGCAAGAAAATCAAAGGTATTCCGTCCTGATTGCAATTCGCCACGAAACGAGCGGCCTTCTCGGCACTCTCGGGATAGACGACACCGCCAAATTCGAATTCACCGCGGGCCGATTGGCTGCGGCAATGCTGATTCGCGACGATTCCAACCGGATGCCCACCGATTCTCGCAAACGACGTGACCAGGGCCTGACCGTATTCTGCCTTGTATTCCTGAATGGAATCGCCATCAACCAGGCACGCCAGGACACGACGAACGTCGTATTCCGCATGACCTTCGGCCGACACAATGTCGAACAACTCGTTGCCGCTTGAGTTCGAATATGCGGAGATCTCGGACAGTTTCAAACCCGACTTCGCAGGAAACTGTGCAACCAGCTTTCGCACCCGGGCGAGTGCCGCCTGATCATTCGGTTCATGAAAGTCTGCCGTGCCACTGACACGCGAATGCATCGCCGCGCCACCAAGCTCTTCCGGATCGACAGTCTGCCCAATCGCCGCTTTGACGAGCGCCGGGCCAGCCAGATACATCTGACTGCCTTCAGTCATGATCAAGATGTCGCACAGCACTGGTAAATAGGCGCCGCCCGCGACGCAATAGCCCATCACGGCCGCGATCTGAGGAATGCCTGCCGCCGACATGCGTGCGTTGTTGCGGAAGATCCGCCCGAAGTCATCTTCGTCGGGAAAAATCTCGTCCTGAAGTGGTAAAAAGACGCCCGCGGAATCAACGAGATACACAACCGGCAATCTAAACAGTTCGGCGATCTTCTGCGCTCGTAGAACCTTCTTCACCGATTGCGGAAACATGGCACCGGCTTTGACCGTCGCGTCGTTGGCCACGATCATGCACGCGTGCCCGCTGATCTGTCCGATGCCGACGACGACCCCTGCAGCGGGAATCTCACCCCACTCGGGATACATTCCCCACGCCGCCCACAGACCGAGTTCATGGAATAAACTCTGATCATCTAGAAGTTGAGCCAGGCGTTCGCGGACGGCCAGTCGTCCCTGGCGATGCTGGCGTTCAATCCCCGTCGCGCCAGTTCCCTCTCGAAGCAACTGCTGTTCTGCTTCGATCGCCATCGTGAGCTCGCTCAGGCGCGCCATTCCGGAACTCCGTGTTGTACTTCAGGATGAAGGTCGGATTCTACGCCATCCTCCGTCACAGGGGAACCAGATCGCAAGTCCACTCGCAACGATCCGCTCAACGTCTGAAACAAGGCACCCCATCCGGCCGAATCGTGTGAACTGACGCCCACAATCGGCACGGTCGTCCCATCGGCTCGAACCAAATGCTCACGTAAACCGGCAAGCATCTCGTCGGCCCCAGTCAGGTCACACTTCTGAACAACAATCAGATCGGCTAATTCCCACAGTCCAGCCTTGTCCCACTGGACCGAGTCGCCCGTTTGAGGCTGCAGCACCAGAATGACGTGATCGGCCAACGACCGCACGGCAATCTCCCCCTGGCCAATCCCCACGGTTTCGATGATCAATAGATCGAACCCCGATAATGCGAGAATTCGTTCCATGACATCGAGTGCCGGTGCGATTCCCTGGGTTCCGCTGGGCGTCGCCAGACTGTGAATGAACAGATTTTCGTCCAATGTCGAATCGGCCATCCGCAAACGGTCGCCCAGCAATGCGCCACCAGTCACCGGACTTTGTGGATCACAGGCCAGTACAGCAATGCGCGATGTTGATTGCTGCTGAAAAGACTTCAGCAACCTGCCGATCAGCGAACTCTTGCCGACGCCTGGACTTCCCGTCACGGCAATCCGGCGCATGCCTGAGAGTCCACCCACTTCTGGAAATCGGCTTCGCACATCCATCGCGGTTTCTGGGTCACTGGCCAAAGTCAGCAGCCTGGCCAATGCCACACGATCCCGCTGACGAGTGCGATCAATCAGGTCATCGAGACTGATCGGCAAGGACTTTCGAGCCGAACACGACGCGACGATTTCTGTGATCGTCGTGCCGGGGCCAAACACGGCATCGACGCCGTGCTGCCGCAGCCTTGGGATGTCAGCTGGAGGAATGATTCCCCCCACAAGGAATCCGACATCACGACGCCCCACTTGCCTTAGCGCCTCGGCCACGCGAGGAATCAGTGTGAGGTGCGCGCCATTGAGCAAACTGATGCCGAGCCAGTCGGCGTCTTCATCCGCGACAATCCGAGCGACCGCTTCGGGTGACTGCCAAAGACCGCTGTAGATCACATGAAAGCCGGCGTCACGCAGCCCACGGGCAACGACTTTGATTCCGCGATCGTGACCATCCAGTCCAACTTTGGCCAGAACCACGCGCGTTCGATGGATTTCACTCTGACAACAATGTGAAGGGGATGATTCATTCATATCGACGATCCTCCTTACGAAAAGAGAAACTCGCCGGACTCAGTATCATCTTACGCAGCGAATGCGACCGAAACCAACTCAGATCGCACTCACTAGAGGTTTTGAGACGCGCTTCGTCAAACTTCGCTGTCCCACCCGCAAAGCCCCGCCTCGCAAAGCTCGCCAAAGTGTCATCGGACATCTCAGATTTGTCTGAAATCCCCGTGATTTTCGCGAGCCTCATCTTCCTTTAACGTGTCTCGCCTACAATCCGAAATCGCTGCTGAAATTTTGGTCGATCATCAGCGGCAGAACTACAGAAAGTGACTTTTCGAATGCTGACTCTCAACGTGCCCGAATTCTTCAATACTCAATTGAACGAATTTCTGGCAGGACCTACGACTCAAGCCGTTGCGGCGACAATTCTGATTTCCGCGCTCGCCGGATGGTCAATCTTGATCTGGCGCGCCCGCGTACGCATTCGACGACGGATCCGCGCAGCGGTTGCCGCCTATGCCGCCTTGGAATTGCCTCAGTGACGACGACTTTCCCGTGACTCTTTCTGGGATGAGATCGCTTATGCAGATTCCATCGCAAGAATTCGAAACCCCAATCGTCATCGGTGAACCTGCCGTGTCACGGCGAATCACGGACCATCAGCACCCGCCGATCTGCCTCGGCATTTTTGCCGAGAGTCAGCAGCAGCCGCCGTCAACGGACGCCAACGATCGCTCTGCCACCACGAATGGTTGCAGTTCGAGTAGCACGCCTACGGACGCGATGGCCACGTAAGCACTGGCCGCCGTGTCGCGTTCACTTCTTCCGGGCGACTGATCGGTGCCTGGTGAGGGGCCGTCTGGAGCAATTCCTTATCCTCGGTCACGATCTTGTGAATGGCGTCCGAAAACGCATCCAAAGTGGCCTTGGATTCCGTCTCCGTCGGCTCGAACATCATCGCATGCGGCACCACCAGCGGAAAGTAAACCGTCGGTGGATGGAATCCATAGTCCAGCAGACGCTTGGCGATATCCATCGCCGTCACACCCCGGCTCTTGGCGAGTTGATCCGCCGACGCCACGAACTCGTGCAGACAATGTTCGCCATGCTCCGATGGCAGAACATCCGCCAGCAATTCCTTCAAGTAATTCGCATTCAGAATGGCCTGCTCGGCAGCGTCACGCACCCCATCCGCCCCCAGCGTACGCAAGTAGCAGTAGCCGCGCACAAGAATTCCGACGTTCCCAAAGAAGGACCGTACGCGACCGATCGATTTCGCCGGTGTGATCAAATCGAATTGACGCGATTCGGATTCATCGGAATTCTGGTGCACAATTGGCCCGGGCAGATAGTCCGCCAAATCGGCACGAACGCAGATCGGTCCCGACCCGGGTCCACCCGCACCATGTGGCCCCGTAAACGTCTTATGCACATTGTAGTGCATCATGTCACCACCGAAGTCACCCGGACGCGTGATCCCCATGATGGCGTTCATGTTCGCGCCGTCGATATAGACCAGACCGCCGACGTCATGGACGACCTTTGCAATCTCGGCGATGTCTTTCTCGAAGAGCCCCAACGTATTGGGATTCGTGATCATGAAAACGGCCGTATTGGAGTCGACGTGCCGTTTCAACTCCTCCAAATCGACAAAGCCGGTACGACGTCCGTCGGCACTCGTCCCCTGTAGCTCGACGCACTCGAACCCGGCCATCGCAGCACTGGCGGGATTCGTCCCATGAGCGCTGGCGGGAAAAATCACCTTGGTCCGTTTCTCGCCCCGGTCACGAAAATATGCGGCCGCAACGAAGAGTGCCGCCAGTTCTCCATGAGCCCCCGCCGCGGGCTGCAGCGACACCGCGGGAAGCCCAGAGATCTCGGCAAGCATTTCCTGCATTTCGTACAAGAGCTCGAGCAGCCCCTGGATATTTCCGACGGTCTGATGCGGATGAATATCAACAATCCCAGGCAGCCGCGATAAGCGCTCATGCCGCTTCGGATTGTACTTCATCGTGCAACTGCCAAGCGGATAGAAGTGCGTATCCACCGACATATTCAGAGTCGACAGGTTCACGAAGTGTCGCACGACATCGGGTTCAGCGAGTTCTGGCAAGGCCGGCGGAGCCGCCGCCAATTCACTTGCGGGAATCAAATCTTCCAACGGCCAGCCGGGAACGTCAGAGGAAGGAAACTCGGCCCCGCGACGACCGGCGTGTGACAACTCTGAGAGCAACTGTGTGGCTTGACGATTTCGCATAGACTTTCGTGTCTTCCTCCTGAATAGTCACCGCAGCAATCGATGCGGCCACATAAGTTGTATCTCACAGGCCCCCCCAGCCGCAATTCAGCCGCGGACGCACTGGACCAACCGTCGCTCTACGCGAAACGAATCGCCGCAAACGCCGGTTTGATCAAGTCTTGTTGCGTTCATCTGACTGTCCCCATCGTGCCATCAAATCCTGTTTGACTCCAAGCTGATCGCAGATCCGTGCCACGACAAAATCCACCAGATCCTGAATTGATTGTGGTTGGTGATAAAAACCCGGCATCGCGGGCAAGACGACCGCTCCGGCTTCAACCAACCGCTTCATATTGTCGAGCGCGATCAAACTGAGTGGTGTTTCTCGAGGAACCACAATCAGTTTGCGCCTTTCTTTGAGGTGGACGTCTGCGGCTCGGTGAATCAGGTTCTGCGAATGCCCTCCCGCAACACACGCAAGTGTTCCCATGGAACACGGACAGATGACCATCCCGCCGGTCAAGAATGATCCGCTCGCGATCCCGGCGGAATAGTCTCGAAAGTGATGATAGATCACCTTCCCAATAGTCGACGGCACGTCCTTTTCCCGGCCGGAATTCGCGAGTGACCCGGCCGACAAAAATTGCTGCAGGTCAAATCGCTCCAGATCGATCGTGACGTTCAATTCACGCTGAAAGACTTCCACCGCGGCCGGGCTGATCACCAAATGAACGGTCCGCGACGAATCGCGCAGGACTTCAATCAAGCGCGTCGCATAGACCGAACCGCTCGCTCCAGTAACTGCTACGACAATATCGCTCATTCCACCCAGCCTTTTCTTGAAAACGTCTGACTCTCACCCTGAATTATGGCCGGCTCGACGAACCTCAATCGGGAATCATCGTTCATCATCGCCCTTAGAGAAAGCTTCGGAACCCTGCGTCAAGACAATTTCAATTCCGACCTGACTGGTCCAAGCGATTCGCTCCTGCCTGCCAGCGGGGCTCCTCGTGGCTGCAAACTGATGAAAACCTCCCCGCGCGTGAGGAAAACTTTTCCACGCTCTGTTCCGACATGTCAGCGAAAGCACAGGATAGCTCATGACATTTCGACTGACAGGATTTGGTCCACTTTTTGCACCCGCGGGGAAGACTGCGTGAAGGGATATTTCTTCCGCAGCGGAGCCGTTTTCCGTGCCTCCGAGGCGATTCAGAACGACACGGGGCTCAATGACGATTCTCAACGGTCCGCCGCAACTCATCATTTCGGCAGTCATTTTCAGCTTAGGAATGACGACCGTTGCCTTGGCAGCTCCACCAGCGCCGGCAGAGTTGGCCGCGCGCGTTGATCAACACCTGGCGGCGAAATGGCATGACGCGAACGTGCATCCCGCGCCGCTCGCAGAAGACAGTGTGTATGTCCGAAGAATCCATCTGGATCTCGTTGGACGAATCCCCACCGCGGGTGAAACTCGGCAATTTCTCGACGATCACAACGAACACAAGCGTGTGATCCTGGCCGATCGTCTGTTGATGTCTGCCGCTCACGCGCGGCACGCCGCCACGATCTGGCGCAGGCAATGGGTTCCTCAATCCGACTTAGTTCAATCGCTCCACTCCGATGAAATCGAAAGCTGGCTCGCAGCTCAAGTTCGCGCGGGAACCGGATTCGATCAGGTTGTGCGTGAACTGCTTGTCGCGGTCCCCAAATCCAATCGCGATGGTGCGCCAACCGCGTTTCTCGCCGCCAGCGAGTTCAAACCCGAAAATCTGGCCGCGAACAGCACACGTGCGTTTCTCGGACTGAACCTCGACTGCGCCCAATGCCATGACCACCCGTTCGCGCGCTGGACGCGAGATCAATTCTGGGAAACCGCGGCATTTTTCAATCGACCGGCCACAACCGAAACGCAGCCCGTCGGATTGGCGATCTCCATTCCAGGCAGCTCCAGAACCGTCACACCACGTTTTCTCGCTGGTGCATCACCAACGTGGCCCACCCCCTTGGGCGATGAAACAGGTCGTAATGTACTCGCCAGTTGGATCACGTCCAAACAAAATCCATTTTTTGCCCGCAATCTCGCCAATCGTGTCTGGGCACAACTCTTCGGAATCGGACTGGTCGAACCGCTGGATGATCTGAACCACGAGAATCCCCCGAGCCACCCCGAACTGCTTGATGAACTTGCCCAATCACTGATAGAGCAGGATTTCAATCTGAATCGCTTGATCCAAAGCCTGGTCATGACAAATGCCTATCAACGGTCCAGCCACTGCGACTTGCCCACAGTGGCTGGACTCGATGCCACAGACGACCGGCTCTTTGTTCGATTCGGTGTACGCGGACTGACGGGCGAACAACTCTATGACAGCCTACGTACCGCGGCCGGCATGTCGGCCGAGCGAGAGGATCTTGATCCACAAAATGCCTCGCGAGAACGATCACGCTTCGCGGAGCGATTCCGAATTGAACGGACCTCGAATGCCCAGCGATCAATCCTGCAATCGCTGTCATTGATGAACGGTTCAATGATGTCGGAGCTAGCGGATATCGGAAAGTCGCCGACACTCCGCGCCATCGCCGAAACGCCGTTCCTCGACTCCCAAGGACGGATCGAGGCGTTATTTCTTGCAACGATCAGCAGACCGGCAACGAACGAAGAACGTGAGCTGTATGTGACGTACATCGATCAGGGTTCGTCATCGGAAGACTCGAAGTCCCGTCTCGCTGACATCTTCTGGGCCCTGCTGAACAGTGCGGAATTCAGCACAAACCACTGATATTGATCCTGGAGCTTTTGGAATGCGAAGAACTCTCGAATGCATCGCATGTCCTCGTAGAACACCGCCCGTTCGCGAGACACGGCACACCATCGTCCCTTCGCCGGTCGGCAAACGATGTCGCGGATTTACGCTGATCGAACTTCTGGTGGTGATCGCGATCATCGCACTGTTGGTCTCGTTGCTGCTACCAGCCGTTCAGCAGACGCGAGAAGCCGCGCGAAACACGCAATGTAAGAACAATCTCAAACAAATCGGCCTTGGCTTTCACAATTTCGGCGCGTCCTACGACGGCCGTATTCCAAGCAACTCAACGCTGTATCGCAACCCCACTGCGGTTGCGTGGCCGTTCTTCGGCCTGACGAGCCCTTATGGTAGTTGGAGCACCGAGATTCTGCCTTACCTCGAAAGCGGCAACCTGTTCGTTCAATACGACCCTAAGAAAGACTGGTGGGATAACACGGGAAGTAACGCGACCGTCGCGGCCTACAAGAATCCCATGTACTTATGCCCCTCGGCTCCCAATTCCGATCGCGTCATGATCACGACGAACACGAACGGATACACATTCAATGCACGCCCCGCGGACTATGTCGGCGTGGGAGGCATGTACGACACCGCCGCAGGCGCTGCGTACTATCATCGCGGTGTCTTGCAGGCGAAAGAATCCGATCAGCCCACTCGGTTCCGAGATATTACCGACGGGCTTTCGAATACCATCTGCATCGTCGAAATCTCGGACAAGCCCAATCAGTGGCGCGCGGGCAAGTTGTTTAAGAGCAATGCCGATCAGATCTTCAATTGCGCCGCCTGCGTCAACGGGCAATGGGCCTCGCCCAATTGGAACGACTTGCGGGGATACAGCTTTGATGGGGTCACCGCATTTGGACAATGCGCGGTGAACTGTTCAAACGGTGCCTCGGTCTATGCATTTCACTCAGGAGGAGCCAACGTTCTGCTGGGGGACGGATCGGTCCGATTCCTTCGAGCTGGCTTCTCGCGTGACATCTTGGTCAAGCTGGTCAGCATCGCCGAAGGTGACGTCGCCGGTGAATATTGATCGAATTCTGCAGAGACGCTCGATGACAATCAGGTCAGGCTTTTTCCCGATCCAATTCACATTGTTCTACGTTGCCCTGGCGGCCGCCGGATGCGCCAAGCCGGCTCAACCGAAAGACGCTGTACCCGTCTTCCCCGTCACTGGCAACCTGGTCTACGAAGGAGAATCGATGATCGGAGCCGTCATCACATTCCATTCAAACGAGCGGCAGCTGACGGCTCAGGGGATTGCAGACGAGCTCGGCGTCTATTCGCTTACAACCTATCTATCGAACGACGGCGCAGCGGCAGGCGACTACGTTGTGACGATCCATTGGCCATCCACACCACAGGCAGCCCCTTCGGCCGCAGATCCTGACCCGCCGCTGCCACCCGATCGCCTGAAGTCCACCTATACGAATGGGAAATCATCCAAGCTTCGAGCAACCGTCAACAAGTGTCCGAACTCCATCGATTTCGAACTACCCTGAACGGTAGTGGAACCAAACCCATGAACGCCATCCGCCACGGGTTCGCCCTGAACGAACTGATTGTCCTGATCGCACTCGTTACACTGACGATGGGCATCGCAACGCCGGCGATCGTAGTTTCGCGCGATGCCGCTCGACAGAACCGCTGTGCCGCCAATCTTCGCGAAATCGGTGCCGGGGCGCATGGCTTTGCCGAGTCCAACGACCAGATGTTGCCCTTCAATCAGCTTGCGGCTCCGTTCGGAAGTTGGAATACACAGCTACTGCCTCACATCGGACGCGAGAAGCTCGCGCGTGACTACAACCCCGGTCACGACTGGTGGGCCAGCAAGAATTCGCCAAATCGCGCCGTGGTAAGTGCCCGCGTCGAAACATTTCTGTGCCCCGCGGCGCCGCATCCCGACCGACAAGTCCTGACCATGGATCCAGAAACCGAGGGACAAAGTTTTCTCGCGGGCGCGACGGACTATGTGGGATCAGCGGGTGCCTACTATCAAGACAATCAGCAACACAACCTGCATCCTGGCGCCATGCACCACCGAACGCTCGTCAAACGGCTTCGAATTCCGGACATCGTCGACGGCACGTCGCAGACGTTGCTCGTCGTCGAAATGGCGGATAAGCCCAATTCCTGGCAGGCGGGTCGACTCGCTGATGACCGAACCGACAAACCTCAATCCACCTCTTTGTCTGGACAGTGGGCCGCCCCTAACTGGAACCATCTGCGATCGCATACGGCCGATGGCACGAGCGCCTTTGGTCCTTGTGCGGTGAACTGCAGCAACGGCGCGGCCATCTATGGATTTCATTCCGGTGGCGCCAACGTGCTGTTCGTCGATGGTTCGGTCCGTTTTCTCAAAGCGGGCATGTCACAAGAATTGTTGATCGCGCTTGTCAGTTATGCGGGGGGCGAACTCATCGCTTCCGCTGACGATTAGTCCCATTCACTCGTCCCGTTCATCCCGTTCCTGGAGCCTGATTGTGAACAGATCGCTGCACTCATTGAGCCGCCGAGACTGGCTTCGCGCGGCCGCGATCGGCATCGGATCGGCCGCCGGATCGATGTCAGGTTGGCTGGGCGCGCTCGCAAACGACGCACCTCGTAAGCCGCTGAAGTCCGTCATTGTCCTGTGGATGAATGGCGGCCCCGCCACAATCGATCTGTGGGATCTCAAGCCGGAAAACCCCAATGGCGGCCCATTTCGGCCGATTGAAACCGCCGCACCCGGCCTTTTGATCGGAGAACATCTCCCGAAACTGGCTCCGTACGGCAAAGACCTGGCCATCGTTCGATCGATGTCGACGAAAGAAGGGGACCACGAGCGAGCATCGTTCCTTCTGCGCACTGGCTATACCCCCGTGGGTGCCATTCAGTTCCCCTCCGTTGGAGCGGTTCTCGCGAAAGAACTGAGAACGGAATCAAACGATTTGCCGAACTTCGTCAGCGTCGCCCCCACACGTTACGCGGAATCGCTGAGCGGTGGATTTCTTGGTCCACAGCACGATCCACTCGTCCTTGGAGATTCGGCCTCACCCGCTGATGGATTGAAAGTGGCCGATCTGAACCGGGGCGCGAACGTTACCGAGATTTCGCAGTCCTCACGACTCAGCATCCTGAAAGACATGGATCGCCGCTTCGCCGTGACGCGAAACTCAGCGGTCACGGCGAGCATCCAATCCGCCACCGATCGGGCGGTGCGGCTCATGCGTCCAGAAGCAGCAGCAGCCTTTAACCTTGAAGAGGAAACCGCACAGACCCGCGCGGCCTATGGCAATGGACAGTTCGGGCAGGGGGTGCTCCTGGCACGCCGCCTGGTCGAATGTGGCGTCCCCTTTGTCGAAGTCACGCTCGATGGTTGGGACACACATCAGAACAACTTTGAACGCGTCAGAGACCTGTGCGGCACACTCGACGCCGCGTTTTCGTCATTGCTCAGTGACCTCAAATCACGCGGTTTGCTCGAATCCACGCTCGTCGTTTGTCAGGGTGAGTTCGGTCGTACTCCCAAGATCAACAATAATACCGGCCGCGATCATTGGCCCGCGTCCTGGGCCGTCGCACTCGCCGGCGGCGGACTTCAAACAGGAAAAACCATCGGCAGCACAAACGAGGATGGAACCACAGTCGCAGATCAACGCGTTTCCGCTCCGGACTTGATTGCCACAATTGCGAAGTCCGTCGGTGTCGATCCTCAAAAGCAGAATATGTCGAACGTGGGTCGGCCAATTCGCGTTGCCGCGCCCGACGCCAAACCGATCTTGGAACTTCTATGATCCGCCGCATGCTGAACCTGCTGATGCTGATCAGCATTGCCGTGCCACTTGGCCTCAGCACAAGATCGGTCGCAGATGAAACGATTGAACACGCGCGTCAACCAGAGCACGTACCTCCGTCGATCGAGCTTCTTTTCATGACCGTCGATCTCCCTTCGCGCTTCGAACTTCAGATCGAGTTGGATGGCGTTCCAATTCGTGATATCTGGGAGACGATATTCGCTCGCTTGTTCGAGTTTTTTGATCGCGATGCGAATGGATCGCTCGACGAAACCGAAGTGACCCGATTGCCCTCTCCGTTTGCCATTCGTCAAATCCTCTGGGGACGATTCGCCCTCGACAGCGGAAGCAATCCACCGCTCCATCAACTGGATTCCAACGCCAACCATTCGGTTAGCAAGGAGGAATTGTCCGCTTACTATCGTCAGAGTGGACTTGGCGACCTGTTGATAGGGGTCGGAAAAACGTCGACAACCGAGGCGCTGAATGACGCCCTCATCAGTTCGGTCGATCTCAATCAAGACGGCTTCGCGGATGAATTCGAATGGCAGTCAGCGGTCGACTTGATTGAACGGCGTGACAGCAATGACGACGAACAGATTGGCCCCGGTGAACTGGTCACCAGATCGGCCTATCCGGGCGCTGTCGGTTCTATCTTCTTGCGCCCACCCGTTCCGGGCGAAGCGCCAAATCCGGTCGTTGCAGCACTTCCCTTCATCTTGCTTCCAAGAGAATCGCTCGCCCCAAAACTGATCGTGGATTTGCTAAACGCATCCAACTCAACAAATCGTCGAATTGATTCACACCAGATCGTCGCAATGCTGGAAAGCCCTCCTGAATCGTCGTGCAGAATTCAGGCAAAGACGACCACCGAAGGAATCCAGTTTGCCTATCCTTCGACCGAATTTTCAGTCCCACCCAATGGCCCGCGAATCGCCCCTGCGGGACCGGTAAGACTCGCAATGCGTTGTGATCAGGGAAAACTGGCAGCACAAAGCGTCACAGCGAGAAAGCAGTTTGAAGCCTTGTTCGCAGAATTCGATACAGACTCTAATGGAACGCTCTCCCCACAAGAACTCTCGGCCCCGCGAGCCCGAGCCTTGGGACAAATCGCAAAGGTCGCAGATTGTGACCACAACGGATCGATCAGCCGAACCGAGTTTTCCACCTGGCTTGATCTCATGGACCAGATCGCCCGGGGACATCTGCTGCTCACGATCATCGATCATGGCTGCGGCCTGTTCGAACTCATTGATCAGAACCATGACGGCGCTTTGTCGAGACGAGAACTGCGCGCTGCCGCCGATCGATTGCGGACTGCCGACTGTTTTCGCGACGGGCGTTTGAATCGGAACGCGTTGCCGCATCATCTGCTGGCGGTTGTCAGCCACGGTCATCCCCAGTCGCCCCTTGGTCGCCCCGATCGTCAGGGACCGGCCTGGTTTCAAGCGATGGATCGAAATGGAGACGGCGATCTCTCTCGCCGCGAATTCACCGGCCCCACCGAAATCTTCCAAAAATTCGATCTGAATCGAGACGGGTATGTCGATCACCAGGAAGCGGATCCTGATGGCAGGAAATAGCGCGAGAAGGGGCCCACACGTCCGGCGACCTTTCGAAGCCGACTTCAAGTTGAATTGTGATCTGTAACGGATGCATCCCACGCCGGACGACCAAGCCTGAGCTCGAATTCCGTTCCTGTCGCCCGGCCCTGATAACACCGACCAGCAATACCCAGAGATCCCTCCTGAATTCAGACGAAGCAGACCAGACGACTCTTGTACTTTCACCAGCCGCAGAATACTTTGACACTGAGACTCAGTCTCATTAAAATAGCTGACATTGCGGTGGCGATTGAGCAGTTCGGGTGCCATTTGCGATCACTGCCATTCAAAACGGCAACAAGTGACCGCCGTCTCTATACATCACCGCAACTCGCGACATATTTGCGCTTTAAGAACACGTCACCATGCAAGCTAGCGCAATACCGGCCGGGACCTCCAATGCCTTCACTGTCCATCGCCGGTCGGTATTGCGATTTCCACAACCCGCGTTCGAAACCTTGGAACGCGCCATGATTTTCAGATCGAGAGAGGATGAATGAGAAAACTTAACCACTGCAACAGGCCCCAAAAAGCGATCACTTTGCCGTGGGGGCTCGGCGTGTCCGTCGTCTGGCTGACACTGATATCGTTCGTGACAACTCCGTCAGTGATGTCGAAGGACTGGACGCGATTTCAAGACTCCGCCAGCGCGGAGGGATCCCTGTCCTCGGTTCCACTGTCCTGGTCTCCACAGAAACATATCCTCTGGACGGCTGCGATCACGGGCTACGGCCAATCGAGTCCGGTCACTTGGGGCGGCAAGGTCTTCATCACGTCCATTTCAGGACCGAAAAAAGAGCAATGCCATATTGCCGCATACGACCTTAAATCTGGTGCGCGGCTGTGGCAACACGATCTCGAGGCTGCGTCACAGGCGGAAAACACCAACTATGTGAGCCGGGCGGCACCGACACCGGTCGTCGATGCATCTGGCGTTTACTGCTTCTTTGAGGGTGGTAACTTGCTGGCGATTTCACATGGCGGAGAATTGCTGTGGCAACGTGATCTGATCAAAGAATACGGCGAGATTAACTCCCGTCACGGAATCTCCGCTTCGCTGGAACATCTGGATCAGCGGCTTTTTGTCTGGGTCGAGCGACAGGACGAGCCTTACATCCTGGCGATTGAGAAACCAACCGGCAAGAACTTGTGGAAGGTGCCCGGCATCGGTTCCACCAGTTGGGCAAGCCCCCGGCTGGTACCAGTATTGTCAGGACATCATCTGGTGCTGAGCGCGGTGGGGAGTGTGACCGGCCTTGATCCCCAAACAGGCACAAGACTTTGGCGGGTCGAGGGCATCACGGGCAACTCATCCCCGACACCCGCCCCTGCGGGCGACGGGCGTTTTTTGATCGGCGCCACGGTCGGACGCGGCGAAGCCGATTCTGGTAAGGCATCGGCCTCCAATGGCCTGGTTGCGATCAAACGCCTCGACGACGGCACTTTCAACGCCGACTTCGTATGGCGAGCCAAGCGCGCGACCTGCTCGTTCGGATCGCCACTTGTTCACCGTGATCAAGCCTATTTCGTGAATGCAACGGGTGTCGTGTTCTGCCTCGACCTCGCGACGGGCGAAGAGAAATTCTCGAGTCGACTGGCGGAAAGCACCTGGGCGACACCGTTTGTCATTAACGACCGCATCTGTTTCTTCGGAAAGAGTGGAACTGTATCGGTCATCGCGACGGGTCCTGAGTTCGACAAGGTCGCCGAGAATCAAACTTGGGAAGCGGCTCCACCCGCCGCAGAACCGGAACGATCAACTGCCGAGCGGCCCCCAGAGGAGAAACCCGCAAATCCGCTCGCGGCAGGAGAACGTCGGGGCGGCGGACGCGGAGCTCCCGGGGCCGGCGGAGGCCCCGTACTTTATGCCGCCGTTTTGACTAACGACCGCCTACTGATTCGCCGCGGCGATCGACTGTACTGCATCGGCAGCGACGCACAGTAAATCCGGTTCCCCAGTTCCAGCGATCGCTGCGACGGCAAGCACCACATCTCGACATCATCAAAAAAGCCGGGACGATCGCAATGATCATCCCGGCTTTCTCTACGTCTTATTGAGCGTATTCCAGGATCACTTACGGAACATTGGATCGCGTGGATTGCCTCGCGACAACAGATACGCCAGCAGATCCAGAACTTCGTTCTCGTTCAGCGGCTTCAGCAGATCCTTCGGCATCAACGAAACAGGCGAGAGATGCTGCTCTTCGATGTCGTCGTTCTTCACCGTCACCACCTTCGTGGAATCCTCTGGATCGACGAGCAAACTAATCGAATCATTCGTCGCGTTGACGATTCGGCCGGTGTAGGTCTTGCCGCCCTTGGTTTCCACAACGGTCGTCTTGTACTGATCCGAAACCACTTTGCTGGGGTCGATAATCGATTCCGCCAGATCCTTGAACACGAATCGCCCAGCCGCCTGGGTCAAGTCATGGCCTGTCGAGCCACCGTCACCGGCGAAGCGATGACACACGACGCAGCGCGCAGCCTTGTACATCGTTTCACCATTCTTGAAGTCACGCCCCTTTAGCGAGGTTTGCGACAAAGCGACCAATTCATCCAGCGTATAGTCCTTGCCGGGCCCCGCGGGTTTCGGTAGTTCGGGTGCCTTATAGGGCTTACGGGCCCCTGCGGCTTCGACCACGATTCGTTCGGCTTCGGGCATCAGCTCGAACGCCGCATTATCGATATTCGTCAAGAACTTCTGATAGCTGTGACCACCAGCCCAGGAATGGGCTTTTTCAAACCAACCGAAGTACGTCTTGCGATCGTCCAGCGTCCAGCCTTTCTTCAGATTCCGCAGCACGAACGCATAGTGGTATTGCTGAAGGTCCGGCGCGTTGGCATTCATCTGCTCGATCGATCCGCCGAACTGCTTGTTACGCGAAGTGATGTCGCCCAGGTCCTGCTTCTCGACAGTTCGTTCTGCCTTAAGCAGTGGTAGAATCTTCGTAAGCGTTCCGGGGGACTCTGTGAACACCATCAGATTGGCGAGTTCACGATTCTGTAGATTGTTCTTCGTCGGAAAGAGTGCGTCGAACTTGGCACCCAACTGCTGCACCACTGAATCGTCAGGTCGGCCCAAGCGAATAAAGGTGAGCTGGTACGCACGCAACAAACCGAACTGCTGCGTCTCCGTCAACTTCGACGTCTCGATCCCGTTGAGCGCGGTCAGCAACTTTGCTTGCAGTGCGGGCTCGGCCTGGCGCGCCAATCCCACGACGCCCGTAATCACAACGTCTGCATTCTTCGAGCTCAGGACTTTGTCCTGCCACAATTCCAGTGGCAGTCGCTCCAGCGCCACACGGGTTGCATAACGAATATGTCGATCTGCGTGCCCCAGGTAGGGCACCAAGAACTCAACAGCCTGGGCCGGGTTGACAACCGTCGCACTGTGATAGGCTTCAATCTTCCGGCGAAGTGCTCGAACATCGCTTTGACGGACGTCATGAACATCCACCGGCGCGGTTGAGTCTTTTCCGGTGTAGGTCACGCGATAGAGTTCTGACTGAGTGCCTCGACCGCCGACCGTGAAGTACATCGCCCCATCCTTGCCGATCACGACATCCGTCAGTGGCAAAGGTGTCCGCGACACAAACTCTTCTTTCGTGGCCTTATAGCTCGCACCATCGGGTTCCAGATGGACGGCATACATGGTTCCGAAGGTCCAGTCGCAGATGAATAGTGATCGCTGGTATTTGGCGGGGAACTTTGCGCCATATCCGAACTCCACACCGACCGGCGACCCCGGACCAACGTCAAGCAAACCTGGCAGGCTATCGACGAAGTAGCTGGGCCAGCGACCCGTTCCGCTACGCGAACCGAACTCACTGCCGCTCGTCGCATGCATCACGCGCGTGGGCAAGTACCACGGCGACCCCATATCCCATTCCATGTCAGAGTCATAGACAAAGATCTCTCCGTCGG
The DNA here is from genome assembly GCF_000255655.1 of Schlesneria paludicola DSM 18645. NCBI lineage: Bacteria > Pseudomonadati > Planctomycetota > Planctomycetia > Planctomycetales > Planctomycetaceae > Schlesneria > Schlesneria paludicola. Next base: position 784,300 of record NZ_JH636435.1, read on the forward strand.
CGTTGAAGGCGAAATCGTACTGATTTCGATATCCCACCGAGATGACTTCCCACGTATTGCCGTCCGGGTCTGTTTTCGCAAGCCAACCGCAAGGGGCCAGAATTCCGACCGCATGGCCACCGGCATCCCATTGACGTGGCAACAGCAGATCCTCGTCCCAATTCGGGGACAAACGGCTGGTCGCGCCCTCAGGAAGCGTGGCCCGCAATTGTTGCGGACGAATGCCACCCATGGTTTGAGGTTCTGAGTTCAATTTGATCTCGAACGGCAGCTTTGTGTGATTTCCGGCAACCATGTAGATCGATTTGCCATCCGGTGACAGGCGCAGGGCGTGTGGACCGTGCTCGCCGCCACCCGGAATATCACGCAGCTTCAGAACTTCGTCGAACTTGTCGTCACCGTTGGTATCTTTGCAGCGATAGAGACCATTGGGCACTTCGCCACCATTCACGACGATGTACAAACTATCAAATGCAAACAGCAAACCCTGGGCACTCGACACCAGTTTCCCGTCAAATTGAATCTCCAACGGCTCGACCTTGGTCGGCTCGCCACTACCTGTCGCGGGTGGCGTCACGCGGAACAGCCCCAACTTACCTTGATCACTGACAACCAGGCGACCTTTCGCGTCCGTTGTCAGGCTGACCCATGAACCCAGCTCATCTTTGGGAACCGTGAACAGGCGTTCGACTTGGAATCCAGGCAGGACGTTGAACAAATCGCGTGGAGCCTCGACCGGGATCTCCGCAATCATTCCTTTACCGCCGGGATGATCTTCCAGCTTCGAAACGACACGCACAGCGACAGATTCTTTCGCGTCGCGTGATTCAGCGGCTTTCCACGAATCGTTGGTAACGACATACCGTACTTTGCCATCCGTGCCCGTGATCGCAAGCTTGGCCACAAATCCAGCGGGACCACCACTGTTTTCGACCGCAGCTTCAAGAACGTTCTCGCCGGATTTCAGGTGCGGCTTGAGATCAATCTGAATGGGGGCATTGAAGTCACTGCTCGTCGCAACTTTCTTGCCGTTGACGAACACGGTCACGGCGTTGTCGCACGTCGCTCGCAGCCAGGCACTCTTTGCTGCACCTTCGAATGTCGTTTTCAGCGAGTACTTCTTCTCATCATCGGCTCCCCAAATCCAGCTCGGGGCAGGGCCGTCTTTAAACAAGGCGGCTGTTGGGGCGTCGATCGGAACAAGGGGCGCCCCCGAGGGACCAGCGAGAGGTGCAATCTCAGGCACTTGGGTGTAGATCTTGCCATCCGTCGTCTCGGCAGAGAGCCCGACGGAAGACAGTGCCAGGCTCGACATGACGAGCATGGAGAAACGATTCACTCGAAAGGACATCGCCATCATTTCCTTTAAAGGTGGGCAGTTCAGGCAGGCAAACTGGCGGGCAAACTCATCCAATGACTTCCGCTTTTCCGATCAGCCCGATCTGAAAACTCGAGAAATCTATCGAATCATGCACATCTGTGACCAATTCGTCCACTCAACAGAATTCCACCGGACGCCTTCCCCATGAAAAAATCATCCGCACTCGCAAGGTGATAGCCGTCGAATGCCGCGGACCGCATGAAGGAATGCGTCTCTCTTCAACGGATTTCCGGATTCGCAGTGCTCGCAATCGGCGCGAGCGAGACGTGAGATTCACGGCACTCCACCAATTCTTGGTACGAACGCTTCGAAATTGGAAAATAAACCAGGGCGAGCGACGCCCCCATCGCGAGAACGGTCGGAACGGCCGCATAAGTCACGCGCAGTCCCAACACGAGATTGGGTGATACCTCTGATTCGCCCCGATATCCAATCGCATGCAATGTCTGCCCGGCGATTAGAAAGCCGACACCCATCGCGATTTGATAAACCAGGTTTCCGATGCTGACATACATTCCTTCGCGGCGCTGGCTCGTATGATGACGGTCATACTCCAGAACGTCGGGCACGATCGCCCCTAAGATTGTGATCATCCCCGTCCCGAACACTCCCATTCCGAACGTGATCGCACACAGTTCGACCATCGTCCACTGACGCGCGACAAATGCAATGCAGGTGATGGGCCACAGCGCAATGGCCAGTCGCAGGATGATGTCCTTTCCGTATCGCTGTGCCAACCAGACCCACGGCCACACGCTGATCAATGCTCCGGCAAATAGCCCAACCAGTAGCGCCAGCGAATCCTCTTCCTTCAGGCCATGAAAGTGCTCAAGCACAATAAACAATTCGGCCGACGTCACGCGATCGGCAATGGTCATCAGGACAAATACGCCCAAGAGAATTAAGAACGCCCTGTTCTGAATAATGGCGACCACACCATCAACAAACCGGAACGTCTGCTGATCCGATGGCGTCGGTCGCTCGCTTGTACCAAAGTATGCAACGAGTGCGGCAACGACGGAAAGCACTGCCAGTGCCGCGGCGGCTAGACAATAGCAATCGGCCCGCGACAACTCGTGTCCCGCAAGGGAATACCCGCTCAACAGAAGTGCCAGCGGCACGCTGAACGTCGCAACAAGTGTCGTCAGATTCTCGACAAGATTTTTGTAGCCGAATAGCCTCGTCCGCTCGTCGTAGTCCGTCGTGAGTTCAAATCCGAGCGCAAGGTGAGAGATTCCCATCAGTGACAGGAAACAGACCATTAGCGTCGACGTCACGGTGAGATAGATAAAAATCAAGAACTGAGAACCGTCGGGCGGTGTCATCATCCAATAGAACAGGAGGGCCGCTGGAATCGAGCCGATGAGGAAAAAGGGACGACGACGGCCCTGCGAAAACCGACTGCGATCTGACCAGAAGCCAATCAACGGATCGACCGCCGCATCCACAACACTTCGAACGAGAAAGGCCCACCCGATCCAGGCAGGGTCTAGGTGCACGTGATCCGAATAGTACTTCAGTAGGAACGCCCCCAGGTATCCGTAGATCGCAGTCAGGGTCACATTTCCGATGCTGTAACAAAACAGCGGACGGAAAGGCAGGCGGACGGAATCGTTCATGTCGCCTCCGAGATCTGATTTGTCGGCACATTGCCCGTCGCGTCGGACTCACCTACATCTTCGACGCGCTCACTGCTCGGAGGGCGCAGCGAATCCATTGGTGGTGGAAATACGGACAACACCCCGCGCACTGTGGTCTCCAACGAGTCACACTGCGATTTCACAAACTTCCTTGCACGATTTCCCACAGCAGAGGCCTCTTCAGGACAATTCATCCAAAATCGAATCAGATCTGACAATGCCGCGCGCGAGCAAACCTGCACCGCGCCGCCTGCCGCGACAAGTTCGTCGGCGACTCGTTGAAAATCCGTCACTGACGGGCCAAACGTGACAGCAAGCCCGTAGCTGGCAGGTTCCACCATATTATGCCCCCCCTTGGGAGCCAGGCTGCCACCGACAAACGCAAACTCGCCAAGCCCCCAGAGGTCACGCAAATTCCCGGTCGAGTCGACCAGTGTTACAAGAGAGGGTACCTCGCACCGTGCCAACAACTGACTCTCGACGACGAACTCAAAGCCCCGCTTCCGAAGTTCTGCAGCAATCTCGGGGCAGCGAGAAACAAGCCTCGGAACAAGCACTAGACGAATTCTAGGAAAATCAACAGCGATCTCACGAACGATCGCGGCCAGACACAATTCCTCGTCATCATGAGTGCTTCCCGCCACCAGCACTCGATCCTCTAGACCGAAACCGAACAACTTTCGGTACTGCTCGGTTCGCGGATTCATCGAATCACGCAAGTGACCATCCAGCTTGAGTGAGCCAGTGACCTCAAGTGGCGGCGAGCCCACGCGGAAGAATCGGCGAATCCAGTCCGCGTCACCCTCTGACACCACTCCCCACCAGCGAGTCCGTTGCAAACTCGAACGAAACATCCAGGCATTCCAATCATGCTCGGCAATCTCTCGCTGTGTGATCCGCGTGTTGAAGATCGCCAAGGGAACTTCGCGACGCCGCGTTTCGCCCAACATGTTCGGCCAGAAGTCATTCTCTGAGATCACCAACGCCACTGGTCGAAGCTGCTCAAATGTCCGAGCCACGGCCCATGAAAAATCTGCAGGTGCTTTGAACACGAAGAGGTCCGAATACTCCCGTGATGCCACCAGAAACCCATCCGACGTGCCTACGGACATCACGAACTGAAGGTCCGGTCGCTGCGCACGAAGGCGTTTTAAAAGTGGGCCGCAGATCAAAGATTCTCCGACGCTTACCGCATGCATCCAAACGACGGGACGCCCATCCAGTTCTGGGCAATACCGGCCCCAAAAATTTCGCCCAAACGCGTGCACGGCATCCGCGTAAGATTTGGACCAGAAGAGCGATAGCAGGCAGAACAACAGATACGCCGCAAGGTAGATGAGGTCGAGAAGAAATCTCATGAATACTCATCACAGAGATAGGGCAGGATTGATGCCGGACGATGCGCGCCGAGACGACATGACAACGCGGTGAAGGATTTCATCATTGGTTTTAGCGTGCAACTGGCTATGCCAGTGCCAGTCGATATGGGAATGAGGAATACCGTTGGTTGGAAATCGAACGACAATCGACTTTCAGAACAATCCCTTATTGAATGGTCAACCGACAACCATTGACCTTTTGAGGATTAATGCGGACCGGACGCTGGCATAGCCAGCGGAACAGAAAAATCGCCCAATAAAACATTCACCGGATTGCGGGCAGGGGCATGCCATATATCGTCGAATTTCGCAAACAAGGTTCATGATCGTGATCAATTTAGTTGAATGGGGATGCTCTGAAAAACCAGCGATGTCCAAAACTCGTCATCGCGACGGACTTTGAGTTTTGAGAATTCCAGGTGCTCCGCACGAATCACGTCGGATTCGAGTTCCATTCGCACCGCTTCGTCAATGTGCGCCTCAAAGACGACGGGCAGCCAATAGTCATACCACGACCTTTCATCGAAGCAGATTCGTGTATTGATCGCTTGATTCCGCCAGATTTCAGGCCAATCGACATCATAGTGGAATTTTGGCTTGAATTGATGAAATACCAACGGTCCGCACAGATGCAGAATCGGAACCCCAGCAAAAAAAGCTTTGAGCGAAACTGCACCCTCAGACCCGCCCCACCCCCGTAGCTGGCGACTCCATTCCACTCGAGAATACACGCGACGCGGAATCAGGTAGGTCGGTGCGCGCAAGGCTGAAACGCGTCCGAGCCCTCCTGATGGAACGCGATGCTTCCATTCGGCAGTCATGTAGCGCTGCTGGCGACAAATCACCGCGTAGGCCCCATGCATTCGGATTTGTCCGTCGAAATCCAGAATGTCAGGAGTGACAATCGCGCTGTTTTCCAACGCCACCTTCGCACATTTCTCGAGGCAATCTGTTTCGACCCGCTGGTGCGCGTCAAAATACGCAATGACAGCCCCTCGCGCCAGACGGGTGGCCTCGACTCTCGAATTGGCAACACCGACCCGAGTTGGCCGACGGATGATTCGCAATGCTTCGTCCTGAACCAACTCGTCGCAACAACCATCGGTTGACGCATCATCAACCAGTATAATCTCAGGTGACGAGGACGAGTTTGCGCGAATCGACTCGATCGTCCGCGAAACCTCATTGCCTTCGTTATGTGCAGTGATCACGACGCTCATCAAGGGTCGCATTGCGTCCACACCAGACAACAATTCCACAACTCAAACAAAACAGTTAATGCGATAGAACGAAAAGTGGGCGAACCGTAGTTCACAACGGTTCGCCCCATACCGATCCGCGTTACGGCTTCGATGGACTATTCGCCTTTGTGACTTCATCCACCAATTCACTGAGCTGCTGCTGGAGTTCGTTCACACTTTCTTGCAATAGCTTCAACTTACCCAAAAGCACCGCAGGATTGGTTACAGACTGTCCGGGAACGCCACCTGGAGCCGCAGCCACCAATAAATCGGGCGTCGTAGGTATGGGGGGTAATGGCATCAGAGATTCCTTAAACATCCGGGGGGAGGAGCTGGAATAGAAACAGCGCGTCGCGTCAGCGCCGCTGCTTGTAAAAAGAACGAGACATCACGTCGTCCACGTCAACGCTATTTTCGAGTCAACTTCGTGACGACGATTCCCTCTGTCAACGTTCTACCCCATCCAGGAATCGGATTTCCGTTGGCGTCAGTAGGATGCGGTGTAATCCCCGTTGGCAAATCAATTGTGAACGTATTTTGAATCGCTTTATTGCTCTGCGCAACCCATCCAATCTCACCAATTCGCGTCGTCCGCCGTAGCGCGGGGTCTTTACCCGTTGGGTCAACTGCGTTGACGTCGTCGTAAATCACAGAGACATCGCCCGACAGATCACCCACCGCATCAAATCCTCCCAAATCGGCATGCATCTGACTCGTGATTTCGATTGCAGCCTGAACATAGGGATTCGCGGGATCATTGACATCTTTGCCGATGTCGGACATCAGCAACAGTGCAGGATCAAACCCGACGGCGGACAGCCAATACCCATACTTCGGATCACCGTTACTTTGACGAATTCGATGTCGCAGAAGTTGGTAGAACACTACAACTTGAGCGCCGCTGTCTTTGTCGTGCCCCGTGCGAACTTTCAACCAATTGTAGCCGTTGTCGACGCTGTTGATTTTTGTCGCAACTTGTTGTGCCGAGATCCCATCAAAATCGCGATCCCGATGAACATTCGCTGTCAGCTGCAGGATCTCGATACACCGCTTTGCGATCGTCGACGTAATCGGTACTGTCCTGGCGCTATAAAGACTATCCCAAACGATATTTACAGCCATCTAGCCCGCTCCTCCTGAGGTTTAATCCGGGACGTCAATCGAGCAAAATCGATGCACCCCATGACTGAAGCTGGAGAGTACGCATCGGCCGTTAAGGTGTCAACATGATCAACGCATCGTTCCTAAACGCTTGACCAAAATTGCGCAAACACACAAATTTCATTTCTCATTGCGAAGCTTGATCAGTCGCAATTGTCCGCGCAATTCGAAATCCGATGCGAACGCTCAGCTGAGTCCGCGCACGCGCCGCCAATCGATTGGCGGATCGCTGTCGCGAGATAAAGTCCCCAAACGAACTTCCCTTCACCACCTTCGCGGATTCCTCATCCGGATCGATCTCTTCTTCAGTATCGTCCCCTGCCACCCGTACATCCTGATAGCGATCATGAACCCATTCAGCGACATTACCATGCATATCAAACGCACCAAATCGATTGGGACACAAGCTTCCCACTGGCCAGGGATGCCCCTGTCCGTTCTGAATTGTATATGCATAGTGATTCGCGATGGAGAGATCGTCACCCCAGGTAAATGCCGTCACGGCACCGGCCCGGCAAACATACTCCCATTCCGCCTCCGTCGGTAACCGATAGCCAGTTCGATGGAGATAGTCGGGGTAGGGAATGAGATCGTCACCATCTTTTCGATAGCAATATTGGTCCTCAGGAATTCCTTCAAGCCGACTCAAGAAAAGACAAAACTCCGCCCCATGGTGCCATGGAATTGCAGATACAGGGCAATCCTCTGTTGGAGCTTCTGTCCGCCCCTTATGACGAAAGTCTGGTAAGAATTCCAGAAAGTCTTTCAATGTAATTTCGGTCGCACTCAAGGCGAATGTGCGACTAATTGTCTTTAAAACTTGAGCTTCATCCGATGCATCACGCTCAAACTCACCTGGCGGTGAGCCGACCATCACGGTCGTTGGCTCTCTGAAGACGAGCATGGTGATGCCACGTTTGTTGCGATACCAATCACGCGTCAATTCAGGCTTTTCGCTTATCGTCGCATGAAGCCGACCCAATTGATCGACTTCATTCCAGTTTTTTAATGCCCACTCCGCAGCCGAATGGACTCCTGGATTTGGGTCCATGGCGTAGACATTCGCTGCGATTCTTATAAGCCCCTGCCGTAAATCGGGCGGCAATTGATCGATGGACACTTTTGCCAACATTCTTAGCAGCGCCGAGCGAAAATTAACGTCCGCGATTTCAAGCATCCGTATCAGACTTTCGGGACGTGTCGCAAGTTTCGAAATACGGTTCTCGACGTATGAACTAATTGTCGGATCGGCACTCATCGGCACCAAAAAAGACTGCATCGGTTCGAATTGGTCAAACTCCATCAACGCAACAGCCGCGTGGGCTTTTCGCTTTCCAATTCGAAAGCGTTCATCGCGCGAAACGTCCTCTGGAATCATCGTTTTGTATTCGTCGATCAGCAACGGGTATGTCGTGTCTTTCTGCGCTTTCAAGCGTGGGACGAAGACTTGATACTCCTTCTCCGTTGCGCGCACCGCCAGATCAACCAGTCGGGGCGGATCATCCGCAGCGAAGTCTGCCAGAATCATCGCGGCGACGTATCTGTCGACATCGGACTCATCCAATTTCGAAAAGACGCGATCCAGTTCGAAAAACAACACCGAACGGACAGGTCGAAGAACGGCAACCCACTGATCGAATCGGCCAAGATTCTTGCCAACCTCAGCCACAAGTTGCTTTACAACAAAGCCAGAGACCTCTCTCCAGTGAGCTTCGTCCTTCTGAACAGATGCGTGATCGACATTCGCCACGCCGACCGCGGCGCGCAGCCGCTGGCCAGCATCATGCTGGGGATCGCGTAAGACGCCCCACATCCGGGGGATCAGTTCATCACAATCACCCCAGGACGCCAGCCCCCCACAGATTGGAAGAAACTCATCAGGTGCGGCACTCAGCAACCCAGCATACACGGACTCTTCTTGTGTTCGGTCGACGGGAAACAACGCCATCGCCGCGTGCAATCGAGGAGCACGGCCAGAATCCGGTGATTGGACAATGCTTTGAAGCAACGGATTCGCAATCGCACGATACGGCTTCAGACTCTCAATGATCTTTGGCACGTCGTCCGCTCGAGCGCTTAACAATGACTCCACCATCGCCGTCGCGCGGGCCATCGCCACTTGCGAACGCACGCCGAAGAAGACCGCAAACAGAATCAACGCCGCCACGCTCCCTCGGGTCCCATAGTACGCACGTGACCGACGAAGCACTTGTCGACTCTCGCGTTTCGCGCCCTTTCCAGCGAACGCCAGAATGCTGATCCACTCAAAAAAGGAGGGCAGCGTCCGATTGGACGGCTTCTTGCTCCAGACGGCGGCACGATCCGCGAGTAGAAGTTCGGCGCGACCCTTGCGCGTCTCTTTTTGTTTCCGCGTCAGCCACTCTTGGAGTGAGGGAACCAAGTAATCATGCGTTAGGTGATAATAACGCCCTTGATGCTGCAATGACGAGGCAACCGTTGCCTGTTGTGTGTCCAACCCTTCAGGATCGGTGGGGGCAATCAACCGCAAATCGCAATCCAGCAGGTGGAGCAATGTAGAGAGTTCTTCAGGTGTGTCCGAATAGCCCGAAATCTCGAGCAACTCCTCATAGGAACGCATTTGACCCTTGATGCCTGTCGAATCGTCGGGCAGCAGCGCACGCAATACCGCACGCGCCGCCTTTTGGTGCAAGCGAAGCAATGGACTGGCCGCGCGACCGTTGAAGGTTTCTTCCAGAAAGGCGACTCCAACCCCCTCCGTACCACCGACGTCTTTCAAAGTTGCGAGCGACCAACTCTTGTCCTTGAACATCTCCGCAAACAGGGACAATTGAACGGGAATAACCTTGTCATTCGTCGCCAGCTCCGACACCGCTTGGCGAATAAACGCCTTTTGCTCGCTGTCAATCTGGCCAGGATTCGGCGGAAGGATGTGATAGGCATGTCCAAGAGCCGTCAACACCTTAGTGGCATGCCGCAAACTGAATAGGTCCACGGCCGCGAGATTGCTTTCGGGGATTAGCCGCACCTCAACATCATGCATAAAATTCGTGAGTGCCATCCAAAAGTCGTCACGGACCGTGATCAGGCACTGCAGACGATTTCCATCGCATTGACGGATCGCGCGAACCAGCTCGCACGCCTCGTCCTTCGGACGCGAATGCAACCATTGCTCGAACTGATCAATCACAATCAGGATTCGCGGCTTGGCGTCCCCGCCCGATTGACGACGGAGCGCCGCCATGCTGTCCGCCAACCCCAGCTCGTTCGACAGCTCTGGACATGCCTTGCGGATCGATTTGAGCAAACGCGTTTCGGTCTCAATGGGCGTCGACTCTACATAGACGGGCAGCACCGAATCGCCCAGTTGGGGAAGAACGCCCGCTTTCAGAAATGACGACTTTCCGCAACCGCTAGGGCCGTAGATCACCCCCACCCGAAATGTCTCGGCCGGCACAGCCTCGATTCGCTCCTTCCAGAACTTGACGCTTTCGGGCAGTCCGTTTCGATCTCGAGGGCCGGGCAACAGTTCCAGAAAAAATCCCGCGTCGTTTCGATCAAACGACCGCAACCCCTTGGGTTCGATGTGAACGCCCGTCTCCAGGAACTGATTTCCGCTCGTCGCCGTAATTCCCTGTCCGCTCAGGCCAACAATCCGCTCCGGCCGACCGTTTTGAACAGGCCCCAACTGCAAAAAGCTCCGCAGGTCGGACGCCATTTCGATCGTCTTGGCGTAACGGTCAACAACCCGGTATGCCATCGCTTTTAAACAGATTCGCTCGATCTCGCGAGGAATGGCGTCGTCGATTTGCCGAGGTGGCTTGGGGTCGGTCGCCGCCGAGGAATCAAGACGATTCGCAGAAAAGGGCCGCTGTCCCGTCAATAGTTCATAAAACACGATTCCAAGGCTGAAGAGATCCGATCGTCCATCAACCAGATGGCCTTCACCTCGACACTGTTCGGGACTCATATATGCGAGCGTCCCCAGCATCGTGTAGCCGGTGCCGTAGTCCACTTCTCGCAGCGCAATTCCAAAATCGGCCAGATATGGCCGCCCTGCGCCATCAATCAGAATATTCGCAGGCTTGACATCACGATGCACAACACCGTGTGAGTGAGCATGTTCCAGAGCCTCGGCCAGCGAGATCACCAGTTCCGCCGAGGCGGTCACGGACAGTGGCGTCCGCTTGACCTTGTTCGCAAGATCGCAGCCATCAATGTACTGCGATACGACGTACCACAATCCGTCGTCTGTCTTGCCACAATCAAAGACCGAAACGATGGCATGATGTTGTAAGCTCGAGAGAATCCTCGCTTCCGTCAGATAGCCTTCAATATCTTTCTGCTGCAAGGCGCGATGACGATGCGGTATCTTGATCGCGACATTCCGTTCAAGCCGACCATCTTTGGCAAGCCAAACGCGTCCAAATCCGCCGTCCCCCAACAAACGCACGATCTCATATCGTCCAATATACGCAGGCTTATACGACGGTAATGCGTTTTCTCCACTCGCCTTCGAAACGTCGCGCGTTGGCCGCGATTCGAACGCCGGATCTTCTACCTTCGCCGGTCGTTCCGCAACCGTGGGATCGAGAGAATGGTTGTTCCCAATCTGAAGTGGATCGATTGTGGGACTTTCCCCGCCCGCGGCAAAATCGCAAATCTCTTTCGTAAACTGGGGAAATCGGCGAATAAACTGATCGACATCTTCCTTGCGCCGCGGATCACAGCGTCTAAGCAACTCCGCCTGAACGAGTTTCAGCGTAAGATCTGGAGCTTGCTGCAAGCGCGGGAGCCGCGATACGTACTCTTCGACGGGCAGCCCGATTCCACCCCGCCACCGATTGATTTGGTCGATCACACAAACTTCAGCGGCATCTTCGACGGGCAGATCGCCATGTTCCTCCAGAAACCGAAAGATATCCGGAGGGTCGCCGCCCTGCTGCCAGAGCTTGGCGAAACGCTCTTTCAGCCCCCACTTGTTCATTGCATCGAACTGATTCATAGAGATGACAGCCTGGTAGATACCAGCACTCGTTAAGAACGCGCTGTTCGAACGTCTCACGAATTGTCGACATCATCCACGGGATCTGCAATCAACTTGTTTATGGATTTGACGGATTTCGCGCGACCTCGTGGTTAGAACATCATGCCCCAACCGGCATTCAGTGTCCACGAGAGGCCGAGCTGTTGACCATCAACCCACTGATAGAAAGGAATTCCAGATTCCAAAAACAAACGCTGTTCGCGAATGCGGTGCTCTGGCCTGCTCAGAAGGTAATTCACACCAAGCAATCCACTCACACTTCGTGTCGCCTGTGCATTTGCCTGATTCACAGGCGACAGCGCAGGGTCCAGGCGTCCATCTGCTCCATGAATGTTCTCGGTCAGCCGTCCATCGAGCCGAGCCGAAGTGCTCCACTGCTCAGTCCACCGTCGCGATACCCATGTGGTAAGCTCTACTTGATTTCCGAGCTCATAGTTCAGCGTGTTCTTACCGGTGGGAATGACCGCATTCGCTTGCCCCCCCCAGGTCCAACAGTCTGTCTGCCGCCGATACGTGTATCCCAACAAGAGATCATAAGTTCCTGAACTGGTCCGAAGCTGATACGGCAGATTCGGATCAGTTGCTGACGGCATCACTGTCTGTGTTTCGAGAAACCCAACAGGAAGATTCAATCCAACACTGAGATGGGACTGTGACTGAACGCCCCGCGTCATCACATACAGCCCCATGATTCGAATGTCACCTGGGTTTGTAAATGTCGCCTTATTGTAGTTTGTCGCCGTCTGATAACTGATTTCATTGTGATCGAACGGAAGCTGTGCAATCACGGTCCAGTCATTCGTCGCTCCATATTCAATCTGCACGACCTGCGAATTCTGCATCATGCGGGTTGGAGAAAACGGATATCCCGTCGGCACACCTGATCGATGCGATCCAACATAGTTCTGTTCGAACGTATTCTGCAGATAACGGTATGAAATAAAGGCCTTACCCGCGGGAAGCGTGTGATCACCAAAAACGCCAATGGGCGCAATTCCATCGGGTCGCTGAAGATCAATCGACTGACCTATGCGCGAGTCATAATCGAACACCGTATTGGGGTCTGACACCACAGCACGGTATTCTTGTTCGTCGCTGTGTTGAATAATCCCCGTAGGCGGACCGATCAGACTATACTCGATCGCAGGCAACGGTGCCGCAGACGGTAACGGCTCATCGAATCGCCCCCACGCGGGCGTTTCAGGATCTGGAGGGGGTGCGGCGTTGAGCGGTTGCGGCATGCGATCATCCGACTTTGGAACGGCGATCACGTCCGAGACCTGTAGCAGCCGCCCTTCAGTCTCGTCTGTCGTCATGAGCGCCGTAACAACTCGCTTTCCGGTGCGTTTCGAGTCGGATTGGGGTGGCGCGGCCGCGATGCTGAAAGCCGAAACAAACCAAATCGCGACGAACACCACTCCCATGGCCGCCGGCCTTGACTGACATCGCGTCGGCGAACAAACCGTGATCGAGGTCCAGGCAATCATGGCTGGCCTCCTTCCACATTGATGCGCTGCTCCGTCGCCGTGCCGCGTTCTGCCGATGTCGGTTGATCGATCATCGTACCGGACGAGGCGCTCGGAAGATCTGACAACAACTCACGAAACTCTCGCAGTTGAATCAGATTTGCAATATCCGTCAGGGCGCCCCATTGCATAGACAATGTGGTGATATAGATCCCAACTCCCGTCGCCAGATTCTGCTGCGCAACAATGATGTCACCAAATGCGACTTCCTTCGAATTCGAAATATGCCGTTCGTAAACGCCCAGATAGGCACGGGCCAGATCCGGCAGAATTTTGTTCCGGTAATACTCGGCCTGAACGCGTCCTGTCTGATACCGTTCGAATGCGTCAGCCAGATCGTTCGTCAACTGGTTCCTCGCCACCGCGTACTGCTGAGACGACTGATTCAGCTTACCGACGGCGCTGCGGATATTGCCTTGATTTCGATCGAAAATCGGAATCGGAACTGACACGTTCAAGTTGTATGACGTGCGCTGATACCCAGGTACGGTCGAGTCATTTTGTAAAGCACCGCCCACGGTGATGTCGGGGATGGGAATGACTTTCTGCAACTGCAATTCCAGCCGCGACTGTGATTCCAAGTTCCGCGAAGCGTGTAGATCAGGATGTACGCTCAGCATTCGCTCAAACAGGACGTCATAATTGTGGTTGGGCACAGGCATATCCACGCGCCCTTCCAGCGTCGCCAGTGGCAACTCGGGAACCCCCGTAGCAACAGCCAACTGCTTCCATGCCGACAGATAGCGATTTTGCGATTGCACCAGAATTGCACGAGCTTGATTCACCAGCCCATTCAATTGTGAAAGCTCGTACGCCGCTTGCTGCCCCTGTTTCAGTCTCTCGATCATGATCGAATAGACTTCGTTCGCGAAGCGTGTCAACGCGTCGTTGATGCGCGTCGATTCTTGCGAAACCAGGACATCGTAGTAACGTGCACGAACGATCCGCAGCACCTCAAGCTGGGTTCGCTCATACGCCAATTGAGCATTCATCAGCTCCATGTTGGCCGCCGCGCGCTGCAGGGGAACTTTTCCGGCCGTTTTCACTTGCTGCGAGACATAAATTCCCTGGTAGTTCCGCGTGAACGAAGACCCGACGGTATCCGCCTCGTAACCAAACACCGGATTGGGATAAACCCCCGACTGGATCGCCTTTCCTTGACTCATCGTGATCGATGCCAGCGCTTGTGCAATGATCGGATTGTGCTGGAGCGCGAGTTCTTCAAGCTCCTCCAAATCCATGGTCCGCTCGTGCGGCGCGACAATCTGCTTCGGCACCGTCGGGGGTGGAAACAGCATGTCGATCACAGCCATTTTTTTCGCGATTAACTTCGGATCATCCTCGCGCTGGGTCCTCGGAAGCATCAACCGAGGGGCCATCGCGCCCGGAATCTCGGGCGGAAAGCTCAGCCGCAGTGATCGGGGACCATTGTCCACGATCGGAGTTTGCGAGTGACTCGCCTCGTCATTCGTTGGATCTGCGGATTTCGACTGAGTGTCGCTCTCTTGGAAACCCACGATTTCGACGAATTGGTCGTCGTCGGAGGAACTGACTCGCCGGAAAACGGCTTGAATTTGAGACTCATCCGCCCGATCGGCGCCTGGAGTCTCTGCGTCATCGTCGTTGGCGGCAACCTCGTCGTCGATTTCAGAAGCAGCAACGCCACGCGATTCGAATGGGGACGCCGCAAATGAATTTCTCGCCTTCACGCCAAGGCGAGCCCCCGTCGCTGAAGACGATTTTTGCGGATTCGAGCCGATGATCGGAAGACGCTGATCGGACTCACTGCGATCGGTGGGGCCCAAATCCGTTCCCCGTAGAGCGGTATTTCGACAGCCAACACATCCGATCGACGCGAGGATCGCAAAGGCAACAACTCGAACCAGGCCGCGGAACGGAATGCGACCGGCTGATCCACGCAATCGACCTGTGAGGGAAACGTTCATTCGTTCCTGACGGCGAAGTAAGCCAATCCCGCGGGGCGTGACAGACAGCGTGCCGACAGACCACGTCGCATCGCTAATGACCTGAACGAAAGCGTCGACATTGAACGGTGTGCTCAAGAGGCGCTCGATTCCTATCGTGGCGGATATGAGGAATACTCCAATCAAATCGCCCGAAATCGGGGGGCCACTTTCAAACGAATCCACTTCAACGGCGAACCTCACGCAGTCGTCGCAAGTTCGACAGAAACCTGGACGATTCTATTCCCGGGAATCTGCAGTTTCCGCCGCTATTCAATTCGGAACGACTTCAGTAATGTTGGCCTGACGGGGTTCGTCAGCCCGCCACCAATCTGGTGAATTGGGGCTGGACGAGCGGAGCCCTCGAAGCTCGGGGTTTCGGCAATGCCTTCGAGCCCCGGCCAGCCGAAGATTTTGGCATGACAAGACACGAGTACCGCACTGCAGATCGAATGTCCTCCAGCGCCAAACCAACTCGAAAACAGCTCAACGATTCGGCGAATCAACCGGATTCGGGAGACGAAATATGACGAATCCGTCACGCATGCAGCGACCAATTCGCGTGGTCATAGGTCTCATTGCGATTGGACTCTGCGTCGTGGGCGGTTGGGCAATTGAACGACATCGCCAAGCACAACACGCGCAACCGCCCGAGGGAACATCGGTCCCCCCCAAAGCGCGAGAACGCCGGGATCTCGAATTCCTCGATCTCACCCCCGAAACGGTCAAGGCCATCCATCTCACCACGATCCCTGCGACTGTTCCACGGTTTTCAAAGAAACTCCATCTGCGCGGCTCACTCGCAATCGATCCCAACCGACTTTCGCATGTCCATGCCCGCTTTCCGGGAACGATTGTCGATCTGGCAACCGTCGCAGGACTTCGATCGCAGGAAGCTTTGGCATCGGCGTCCGCTCCAAGAACTTTGCAGGGGTTCGACAAGGTTGAGCAGGGCGTTCCGTTAGCGATTATTTGGAGCAAGGACCTGGGCGAAAAGAAGAGTCAACTGGCTTCATCGCTCGCCGAACTCCGGAAGGAAAAGCAGACACTAAAACGCTACGAGGCCCTGCAGCAGTCTGGTTCGATCTCGGATCGCGAGTTCATGGACCAGCAACTGAAGGTCGAACAGGGGCAGATCGCCGCATTCACGGCCGAGGCCACTTTACGGTCTTACCAGGTCTCCGAAGCAGAGATCAAACAGGTCAAAGAGTCTGCCGAAAAAATTCATCTCAGCCAGGAAACCGACAAGAGCTATTCCGCCGATTGGCCACGCGTGGTCGTCAGCGCGCCGATCAGCGGCTCAATTGTGGAAAAAACCGTCACCATCGGTGATATCGTCGATGCCTATGCCGATCTATTCAAAATCGCGGACATGAGCGTCCTGGCGGTCTACTTACATGCCTACGAAGAAGACCTGCCAGCACTTGAACAACTCCCCAAACCATTACAGGTCTCCATCAAAATTCTGGCCAACCCCGAGCATGGCGAACTTCATGGCCAGATCGATCGCTTCTCGCCGCTCGTTGATCAAAACGAGCACATGGCACTCTTGATCGGCACCGTCGACAACCCGAGACACGAACTGCTGTCGGGACAACTAATTACTGCCGATGTCGGAATTCCGGCGGAACCGGGGATCGTCGAAGTTCCCGCCAATGGGCTAGTCGATACCGACAATGGACCGGTCGCGTTTGTCCAGCCTGACACGTCGAAGCCGCACTTTCACCGGCGACATGTCAAAATCGTAAAACGATACTTTGACGTCGTGTATGTGCGCAGTGAGCTCTCCGACGAGCAGAAGCAATCGGGATTGCGTGAAATTCATGTCGGAGACGCCGTCGTTGCAGGCGGCATCCTGGAACTTGAAGACCACCTGCAGCAAGAGCGATAGCAGCCTGCTGAAGTAACGGGGACTGGCTCCGCCCAACTGAAAAAACGCCATGACATCGTGACCGCCAAGGTGCCTGTCCCCCGTACTTCAGCAGGCTGCTAACCAGTTCAGATTGAGTTCCATCCACATCGGCTCGACGAGATGCCAAAGGCGCAGAAATGGTTGCCCTCTTAATCAAATGGTCGGTGAACAATCCCTTGATTGTCATCCTGGGAACCATCGCACTGACAGTTCTCGGCATCTACTCGTTCCAGAACGTCAATGTCGAAGCCTACCCCGATCCAGCGCCTGCAATTGTCGAGGTGATCGCTCAAAATCGCGGACGCTCGGCCGAAGAAATGGAGCGGCTCGTGACCGCCCCGCTTGAGGTGTCGCTGTCCGGGATGCCCGGCTTAAAAAGCCTGCGATCGAAATCGCTGTTCGGACTCACCTACATCAATTTGCAATTCGAATACGGAACCCCGTATCTGTCCGCCCGACAGGAAGTCCTGAATCGCATTGCGAGCGCCGATATCCCACCCGACATCAACACCGGAATTTCCCCGCGTTCGCCGATTGGAGAAATCCTGCGATACTCGCTGAATTGTGAGAACGATGCCAATGGCCAACCGCTCTACTCGCTCAATGACATGCGCTCAATCCAGACCTGGACATTGGAACGAACGTTTCGACGTATTCCGGGAATCGTCGATGTCGTCAGCATGGGTGGGACGACCAAGCGCTACGAAATTCAACCAGACCCCGACCGGATGAAGCGGTACGGAATCACGCTGGATCAACTGCAGAAAGCCGTGGCTGCCAGCAATGACAACGTCAGCGGCGACTATCTTTCGCAAGGCGATTCGGCCGCCGTGGTGCGCGGAATCGGCCTCATTGGACGAGGTCGCGACCCCGTCCAGCGTACGCTGACCCTGAAAACACCCGAAGTCGCCGTTCAACACCTTCGGCGAGAAGATGATCGCCGGTTGATGGAGATCCGCAAGATCACCCTCAAATCCACCAACAATCTTCCGATTCGCATTGATGATGTCGTCGACGGTGGCCCGCTGAAACCAGGCCAGTCCGCCAGTGAAGCGAAAGGTGTCGTCATCAGCCATTTGACCCGTCTGGGAAAAGCGGCGTTGAGCCAGCCAAAGCTCGACGCCGATGGCAAGCCAGTCCTGGATGAGCAGGGTGAACGAGTTTGGATTGACGAAGACGAGATCATTCAAGGACTGGTCTTACTGCGGAAAGGGGCCGAGTCACTGCCAGCACTGCAAAAGATCAAAGCCAAAATTGAGGAACTGAATCAAAGCAAGGGGATTCTTCCTCCTGGTGTCACAATCCAAGTTTTCTACGATCGCACGACCCTCATCAAAACCACGACGGAAACGGTTGAGGAAAACCTATTGCTCGGAATCCTTTTTGTTACCGTCATTCTGCTGATGTTCTTAAGCAACGTTCGCAGCGCATTGATCATTGCGATCAATTTGCCGCTGGCGCTGCTATTCGCCTTTACAGTCCTGTTCTTTCGAGGCCAGTCAGCGAATTTGCTGTCGATCGGTGCCGTCGATTTTGGAATCATCATCGATTCAACCGTGATCATGGTCGAGAACATTTACCGCGTCCTCAGCACCGGTAAATACGCCGACTTGCCCCTATCGCAGCGAATCGTGCGGGCATCGACCGAAGTTCAGCGAGCTCTGTTCTTCTCGACGATGATCATGGTCTGTGCCATGCTGCCCTTGTTCACCATGCGCGGCCCGGAAGGGCAACTGTTCCGACCGATGGCGGAAACGTACGCCTTCGCCATCGGAGGCGCGCTGCTGCTGTCACTCACCATCGCCCCCGTGCTGTGCCTCATGCTCTTCAAGAATTTGAAGACCTCTGGAGACAATTTCTTCGTCCGCTTTCTCAAACGCGGCTACCTGAAAAACCTGGAAGTGTGCTTGAATCACCGGTGGCTGGTTGTCCTGGCCTTTTCCGCGATGATCGCCGGAACGGCCGCCACGCTGCCGCACCTGGGCCGTGAGTTCATGCCCGCCCTCGAGGAAGGGCATATCTGGGCCCGCGCGATCTTTCCAGTCGGCGTCAATCTGGAAGAGAACTCGAAAAAGTCACAGATCGCGCGCGAGATCATGCGCAGCTATCCTGAAGTTGAATTGGTTGTCAACCAGCTGGGCCGGCCCGATTCTGGTGCCGATCCAACCGGCTTTTACAGTTCGGAATTCTTCATTCCGCTCATGAAACAAGAAGAGTGGCCAGCGATCGTCCCGACCACGGGTTGGCGCGCCTGGCTGGGATCACGTCGACCGCGGACGAAACCGGAACTCGTTCGTGAACTGAGTGACAGGCTCACCGCCGCGCTTCCTGGCGTCAACTGGAACTTTTCGCAGGTAATCCGCGACAACGTCCTGGAAGTGCTGTCCGGAGTGCAGGGCGAAAACTCCGTCAAAATTATCGGCCCCGACCTCGATCGCCTTGAAGAACTGGGCCAGCAAGCCGTCCTCGCAATGTCGGGCCTCCCCGGTATCCAGGACGTTGGGTACTACAAAATCAATGGTCAAAGTAACGTCGCGCTTCCGATTGATCGCGAGAAGTGCTCGCTCTGGAACGTCAGCGTGGCGGATGTTCACGATGTGATCCAGACCGCAATCGGAGGAAAGACGGTCTCGCAGATGATTGAAGGGGAAAAGTCCTTCGACATCACAATCCGCTGGCCAGCGCCATTGCGACGAGACCTCTCCAGCATTCTCGATATCCCCGTGGTTGTTACAGAGAATACGGTGACAACCTCCGTCGCGTCTGGGAAAGACAGCAACCCCACTCTGGCGACCACCGGTGCCGCGGCACCAGCACTTCCCATCACGGGCAATTCGCGCGGTGGTGCGCTTCCCGAAACATTAACGGCCCCGATTGAACGACTCCGCGACCTCGTGACGCCCTTGGGCGTCGATCCCGATGGCCCCTTGAGTCCCGATGGTCATTTCGTGCGCAGCGGGGTTTCGATGGTTTCGCGCGAAGAGGGACAACGACTTGTTGCAATCAAATTCAGTGTGCGGGACCGTGATCTGGCAAGTGCGGTCAAAGACGCACAAGCTGCCGTTCGCAAGCTGATCCCAACCGGATATCGCGATGAATGGAGCGGTGAATTCAAAAACATGGAAGAAGGGGAAGGGCGGCTGCTGGTGATCGTCCCCATGTCGTTCGTACTCGTCTTCATCCTGCTCTATCTTGCGTTCCGCTCACTGCTGGATGCGACCGTCGTCCTGCTGAATGTGGTTTCACTGTCGCTCGGCGGAATCTGGGCGTTGTTCCTGACCGGGACAAACTTCAGTATCGCCGCCGCCGTCGGCTTCACGTCAATCTTCGGCGTGGCGATCATGGACGGACTGCTACTGGTTTCCTCATTTAATCATCATCGCGCAGAAGGAATGCCGCTACGAGAAGCCATCATGGCCGGTGCCGAACAGCGAGTTCGCCCCGTCATGATGACCGCCCTCACGGCAATCCTGGGACTGCTTCCGGCGGCCATCTCAACAAAGATCGGGGCGCAAAGTCAGAAGCCGCTGGCAATCGTCGTCGTGGGCAGCATGATCACGACGCTGTTTCTGACGCGCTACCTGATGCCCGTGCTCTACAGCTTCTATGGCAGTCGCGAACCGGTTGAAGGAGCCGCTGACCTGGAACACTGACCGTCGTCAGCTCATGATGTCCTTCTCTTTGGCATCCGCCATCGAGTTCACTTTGCCTTCGTACTGCTTGGTCAGTTCCTGGATCTGCTCTTTGGTCTGCTCATGAACGTCTTCGTTCATCAACTTGTCTTTCAGAGACGTGTCAGCGTGTTTGTTGGCATCGCGACGAATATTGCGAATCGCCACACGCGCCTCTTCCGCCAGATCCTTAAGTCGTCCGACCATTTGCTTACGGCGTTCGGTCGATAGGGGCGGTACATTCAAACGGATCACACGACCGTCGGAATTGGGCGCCAATCCGATATCGCTCGATTGAATCGCCTTGGCAATCTCATTGATCACGCCCTGATCGAAAGGGCGAATCATGATCTGCTGCGCTTCTGGAACGCTGATCGTGGCAATCTGCTTCAAGGGAGTCGGGCTGCCGTAATAGTCGACGCGAATGGAATCGACGAGACCCGTCGATGCACGTCCGGTGCGCAAGCCCTGGAAATGGTCATGGGCCACAGACGCCGCTTTTTCCATGCGTTCTTCGGCATCCAACAGAATTTCGTCCTGATCCATCGTAAGACACTCCCCGAATTCAATGACCACCTGCCGGCTCGCAACTCGATTGCGCGACATCGACTTCAATCGCGACCGACGAAGTTGGCAAAGTAGCGAAACCGCAGCGCAAAGTGAAGTGGATACAATCGATCAGAACGTGCAAATCCTGAACGCAGACCGCTGAAGGGGAATGTCAGCCGGGAAACGTTACTTCACAACCACAGCCCGAGGCTCGTCAAAGACACGCGTCGTCGAACACCCGCTTTCACATCCACGGTTGATATCCAGGTCGTACAGCTTTCGTCCGGCCTCGGTCGGATAACGTCCGTCGATGCAAGCTTGACAGAGGGCGTGACCTGGAAGGTCGACACTGCGTGCAATCGCCGTTTTTGACAAGAATCGCAGGCTGTCGGCACCAATCGCGTTCGCCATTTCCTGTTCAATTTCAGGCGTCAACGATTCACCGGCCGACATGAATTTCGGCGCAAAGAGCTGGCTCGTCGTCGACATGTCGATCCCATAAAAACAGGGCGCGACAATGGGCGGGCAGGCCACCCGAACGTGAACCTCTTTCGCATGACCGCGGTCACGCAACTGTGAAATCAGCACTTTCATGGTCGTCGAGCGGACAATGGTGTCTTCGACCAGCAGCACACGTTTCCCCGCCAGCACTTCGGCCAGCGGCGTGTACTTCATCCGCGCTTTGTCTTCGCGGTTGTTTCCCTCGATAAACGTCCGCCCCATGTACCGATTGCGAATCAATCCCTCAAGACACGGCACGCGAAGCGCATAGCCCATGCTGTCCGCCGCGGCTTTTGCGGTGTCAGGAACCGGAACGACAATCGTGTCGCCGTCATCCAGCGGACAGACGGGTTTCTCGCGTTCCTGCCGGGCTAACTCTTCACCCAAACGCTTGCGAGTCAGATACACACTGCGTTCATCCAACGTGCTGGCAACGTTGGCAAAATAGATCCATTCGAAGAAACAGTGAGCACGGCGCGTACTCGCGGCAAACTGCTTGACTGTCAGTTTGCCATTTTGAATCAAGACCGCGTGCCCTGGTGGCACATTCTTGATCGACTCTTGGGCAAACCCCAAGTTTGTCAGAGCCACACTTTCGCTCGCTGCGGCGAATAGCGAACCTTCCACCGCATAGCAGAGTGGGCGAATCCCCAACGGATCACGGGCAACAAACATTTCCCCCAGAGCGTTCAGGAACACCACGTTCCAGGCACCGTCGAGACGTTCGCTAAGCTGAGTCAGCACTTCCAGCAGCGTTGGCTGCCGATCACCGGACAGCAGTTGCGAGATGATGTGCATCAACACTTCGGTATCGGTATCGCGAGCCAGATGAAAGTTCGGCTCCGAAAGAATCTCTTCCTTCAACTGCTTATAGTTCGAAAGCTGCCCGTTGAAGCCGAACGCGAACCACTTATGCTTTTCGATGTGATGTCGTTCAAACGGCTGCGCATTGCCACGATCATCGGCACCGCAGGTCGCATAGCGAACGTGCCCGATCGCAGCGGGGCCCGCATATTTGTCCATCAGTTCGACGGCTTCCTTCTGGTGATTCAAATGAAACACCTCGGTGACCGTACCGACGTCTTTGTACGTATCCAGAAGCTGCGGATGACCAGGCCGATAGACGGTCATGCCAGCGGCAAGTTGGCCTCGGTTCTGGATTTCCAACAACAGCCGCGACATGTGCCGCGAGACTTGCGTTGGTCCTTGTTTCGGGGCGAGTCGACTGGTTTCGCCCGGCAGGTGATAGATCGCGGCAATTCCACACTCATGATAGAGGTCGGCCACAGCTGATCCTTGAAGGAAGGCAGGCACGGAAAAACAGGTCAGAATTCACGAACGAGTCCGTTCATCCACGATATCAAAAATCAGCACGCTGCAATCGCGGTCGAACTCTCGACCTTACATTCACTTCGGTGCGATCAGGAACAAGACCCCTCTCGGGCGACGCACCTCGATAATACTCGGCCAGCATCGTGCACACCAACCATCAAACCAACGGAAGTTTCAGTTACCCACGAATCTTACCGGAAGATGCACCCGAACAGGGTCCGTTTGTTCACTATTCTCGAGCGAACCCCACGATCCTCTCACCTCAACAAGTTTTCGAAGATCACCGAAGATTCTATCCACTCAAGCAAAATGGCAACAAAATTCGCGTCGGCCCAATGGATTCCACCGTCAGCCCCTGCGAAAAATGGTCTCCATCACCGCATAGTGAGCATCAACAAGGCCCAGCGATTTGTACGCCTCGATCGCCTTGGCATTCTCCCGTTCGACATACAAGCGGATACCCACGACGCCAGGGTCAAGTTCCGCCATTTGTTCCAGATGCCGATAAAGGGTGCGAAATATTCCGTGGCGGCGATGATCTGGGCTTACATAAACACTCTGCAGCCACCAGATCTCACCATTCCGCCAATCACTCCATTCTCGCGTGTGCATCATCTGACCGACAATGCGGTCTCCGCTACAGGCAACGAAATAACGACCATGCCGCGGTTCAGACAATAGTGCCCGTACGCCCGCTTCGATCGTCTCGGGCGCCAGTCGCTTGCCTTCGGTTTCAAGCGCAAGCCGTGAATTGAAATCCGCAATCGCCTTCCAATCCGCGTGCTCTGCCGCGCGAATGGTCCATTGGGGGCCCACCTGCATTGTTGACATTCCGAAGAATAGCTCGATGAAACCGACCGCCGCTCCAGACGCTCGATTCCGTCTTGATCGATACACCTTCTTGATCGGCAGAAGGAACGCACGGGATTGGCTTCGTTCCGCCATTTTAGCAAAGCGATTTGCTACGACGAGGATCGAATTTGAATCAAGGTCAAACTTCGACGGCCCGCCGTGCACGAGAAACGCCAAGCCCCCAAACGACGCAGCCCCTCAACGCGAAAATGCGATGAGGGGCTGAAAATTGCTGGAGGTCCCATTCGCTAAGAACAGCGACAGTTTCTAGGCGGCCATTTTTTGTGGCATCTTCAGGATCGTCGGTTCCACGCCATGAACGGCCGACATGAATTCCTGGAAGACCTGCATATCGAGAGCCGACGCGGTGTCGTCTTCGGGATGCCATTGCACACCGAGACAGAACCAGTCAGACAACGTCGATTCGTAGCACTCAACCACGCCATCAGGTGCGTGAGCAGACGCCTTGAAGCAGCTTGCGAGGTGGTTCACGGCCATGTGATGTTCGCTGTTCACGCGAATTTCGCCAGGGCCATAAATGTCCCAGCAAAGAGTTCCCTCGACAATCTCAATGATGTGACGATTGTGCCGTTCGACGGGGTCGCGGTGATGCAGGGCCTTGGGAACAGCTTCTGCGATATGTTGAATCAGCGTTCCACCGCACACCACGTTCATGGTCTGCATTCCGGCACCGATCGCCAGAACGGGAATCCGCATTTCAAACGCCAACTTGCAGATTCGGCGATCAAAATCTTCGCGGCGGGACGGCATGGGACGCGTGTGTGGATGCGGCTCCATTCCCAGGCGCATCGGGTCAAGGTCCATTGAGCAACCGGCCAGCACAATTCCATCGCACATCGACAACGTTTGCTTCAAATCTTCGTCACTGCCGAATGGAGGAATCAGCAGCGGCAGGCCACCCGATGCCGTGACCGAATCATAGTAACCCGTGTTGAACCAACTGAGGGCAACACCATCTTTGCGACCGGGACGATAATCACCATTGATACCGATAACTGGCTTTGTCTTCATGGAACATCCTTTTCCTGACGGGCACATCCTGTGCAAACCACCGATCAAAACATCGCCGGAACTTTCCGCTGGGCGCGACGCACCCCCCTTTATTGGCGGACCGACGTAACCACAAACCAACTCGCCGTGCATTAAGCCACGGCATCCAATCACCAACCGATACCGCTGACACGAACGTGTCACTCCGCGACATCACGCAGCTTGTCGGCCATTTGAGCACGACATTCACTGCAGGCAACATGACTGGCTGTCGAGCACCGACAGAAATACGAAACGAACCCGTTACAGAAACGTGAGACTTTGGGTCCACCCTGAAACTTCAACGGGCTCACCCTGAAATACTGACTGACTTACTGAATCCATTCTTGCAGCTCCCACCCGATTCCTTCAGGTGCTATTCGACGTCGTCGCAAGGAACCACAAGAGCCTTACGTGGATCATCGAACCTCTTTCAATGAACGCTGCAATCCTCAATCATTGAGCGATCAACAGCGTCATCATCAACGTGGGCGGACAATAGTCGTGCATGACGAACCTGTAAAGCAAATCGCTCATTTTGGGGCAAGAAAACATATTGACCACTAAATACAGGAAACACCCCATTCCGTCTCTGCTTTCCCCACATTTCAAGAAAGAGAAACAACAAATTGGTCAAGGCGAATTTTCACCCTGCCAGATCCCCCAATTACAACGCGTTTTTCATCCACGCAATCGCCGCACCTGCGGTTCAAAAGCTCTCCGGCAGGTGTAAACGATTTCTAGGCCATCCGGCACCTGACCAACACGATACGGCGCCCATTTTCATAGGTCATCTGCATTTGGATGCCATCGAGTTGTTCTTCGAGGAAGCCTCATGACATAATTGCCCACCGCAATCGACCGCGGCCAATTTCACGAGCGACGCAGCCTTTGTCCGATGGAGACTTCATTGATGCGCAGCATGATCCTGACACTCCCGACCTGTCTTCTGTCCTTGATGGCATTGAGCCTCCTCGCCGCGGACACGTCACCAGGACTGGATCTGTTAAACGGAGGGCAATCGGCAAATACAGTTCGCGCATTCAAGGAACTGGCGCGATGGAAAGATCTTCAAAGCTGGCCAACCAGTCTGGCGTTTTCTCCTGACAACAAGACTCTGGCCATCGGCCTGAAGGATGCCGTCGAACTCGTTGATCTCGAAACGAAATCGGTCACCGGCTCGTTCCCGGTGAAGTCTGGACAAGTCCGCGGACTTGTCTTTTCTCCCGACGGGACGCACCTCGCGACGGCCAGTTATCAGCATGCGACACTCTTTGACGCCAAAACGCACGCGGCGGTCCGCGAACTGGGCGGACATCGCGGATATGTGACCTCCATCGCATTCTCACGCGATGGTCGGCGCATCGCGACGGCGTGCGAAGACGAAATCGCACGCGTTTGGAACATGGATCAAAATGATCAGCCGGTGACACTGAAAGGCCATGCCTATCCTGTCACCGGAGTGGCATGGTCGGCAGACGGAGCCCATATTGCGACCTCCGCCGGCGACGACACTCGTCCCACAAAACCGGGACAAGTCCGAATCTGGGATGCCGCATCAGGAATGCTGCAAGACCAGTTCGAACTGCACGCGAAAGCCGCCACCTGCGTCACATTCACTCCTGACGGGCACTACTTGCTCTCGGGCAGCATCGACGAACACGTCAATGTTTACGACCTGCAGGCTAAAAAGCCGTTGGGCTTTTTTGGTGGCCATTCACGCCCCACAATCGCCGTGGCGGTCTATCCCGATGGAGAAACGGCGATTAGCGTCAGCGGAGGGCGCGCGGTCGGTAAGAACGAACTGATGGCATGGGAAATCGAATCGGGGGATGTCATGGCGAGCATTGAAGCACACGAAGCCAAGATCACGTCGCTGGCCGTTTCCGCAGATGGACGAATGATCGCAACTGCCAGCCAGGATCGGTCCGTGGCACTCTGGAGCAGCAGTTTTCTGACGGTGGGGCTCGCCGAGCTTGCCGCCGCCGACGTGGCGCCCCCCAAGGAGAGTAACGCCGAGCAAGTCGTCCAAACGAATCAGCCCTCACCAAACACGCAAGCCGCCAGTGAACCAAAGGCGCGTGTCCTGCGCGCGGGAATCATTGGGCTTGATACATCGCATGCGATTGCGTTCTCGAAAACGCTGAACGCCGCAACCCCCGTCGCCGGTGCCGAAAACTGTCGCGTTGTCGCCGCCTATCCCAAGGGAAGCCCCGATATCAAGTCGAGCCTGGAACGTGTCCCCAGTTACACGGAAGAACTGAAAAGCAAACACGGCGTCGAAATCGTCGATTCCATCGACGAACTTCTCAAACGAGTCGACGTCGTGATGCTGGAAACGAACGATGGTCGGCCGCACCTCGAACAATTGCTGCCTGTCCTCAAAGCAAAGAAGCCTTGTTTCATCGACAAACCGATCGCAGGCACGTTGTCTGACGCGATCGCGATTTTTGAACTGGCCAAGCAGGCTGGCGTGCCCGTCTTCTCGACGTCCTCGCTACGTTACGGCAAGAACACACAGGAAATTCGCGGGGGTTCGCTTGGAAAAGTCACATTCTGCGAAACAAGCAGCCCCGCCAGCCTGGAACCCACACATCCTGACCTCTTCTGGTATGGAATCCACGGCACAGAATCGTTGTTCACAGTCATGGGGACCGGTTGCCAATCCGTCGTTCGCGGCAAAACTCCGGATGGCAAAATCGAAGTCACAGGCCAATGGGGCAACGGCCGTGTTGGGATCTACCGGGAAGGCAGCGGATATCAGGGCAAGGCGATCGGCGAGAAGGGCGAAGCCCCCGCTGGCTCGTATGATGGATATGACCCTCTGGTCCTTGAAATCGTGAAGTTCTTCCGTACCGGCCAGGTTCCCGTGTCACCGGAAGAAACGCTCGAGATCTACGCCTTCATGGAGGCGGCCGACGAAAGCAAACGCCAAAACGGCGCCAGCGTCACACTCGAAAGTGTCATGGCAAAAGCACGCGAAGAGGCCAACCAGAAGATCGCCGCGCTCAAAGCGAAGATCCAGTAAAGACACCCGCGATTCCTGGGACGCTCGCTCGTCCCGGGAGTCCATCGTGACCTGACCGCCGCCGTGAAGTGCGTCTTCGCCAACGGTCACACGGACTTTCATCACGCACTTTTAGCGCGCGGAGCATCCACGTGAACGAACGCCCCGCCGTGACGCCGGGAACCACTCCTCAATTGTCCAACTCTCTTCGCGAACTCGACAATGCACACGTCTGGCATCCATTCACAGCGATGTCTGCATATCGCCGTGAACAGGCGCCGATTATCGTCGACGCCGAAGGGTTCCATCTCGTCGACGAAGAACGAATTCGCTACCTCGACGGTCATTCGTCGCTCTGGTGTAACATCCACGGACATCGTGTGCCGGCGATCGATGCAGCGATTACGAACCAGTTGCAGCGCGTCGCCCACACCACGCTGCTCGGCCTGTCGAATGCCCCCTCCATCGAACTCGCAGCCGAACTTGTACGACGAGCTCCCAGCAGGCTGAACAAAGTCTTTTATGCCGACTGCGGAGCGGCTGGCGTCGAAGTGGCGCTTAAAATTGCCTATCAGTACTACCGCCAGCGGGCCACACCCGAGGACTCACGCGACAAGTTCATTTACTTCGACGGCGCGTATCACGGCGACACCATCGGAACAATGAGCATCGGTTCGATCAGTCGCTTCAAGAACCTGTATTCGCCGCTCCTGTTTCCCGCCGTCTGGGCCAAAGTTCCCGCCGCATCACCAGACCACCCACTGCGTGAATCCGAACAACTTGAATTTTGCACCCACGAACTCGAGCGTTTGCTGATCGAGCATCAGGGCCGCATCGCAGGCGTCGTCATCGAACCTCTGGTCCAAGCCGCAGCAGGCATCAATGTTCAAGCCACCGGATTTCTAGAGCGTGTTCGGCAACTGACGCGTCGATTCGACACCTTGATGATCGCCGACGAAATTGCCGTCGGGTTCGGACGGACCGGCACCCTGTTCGCCTGCGAACAAGAGAACGTCTCGCCCGATATCCTGATCCTCTCCAAAGGCCTAACCGGCGGCTATCTTCCACTTGCCGCAACGATGATCACGGACGAAATCGATACCGCGTTTCTCGGTGAACCTTGGGAAGGTCGCACTTTCTTCCATGGCCACACCTACACGGGAAATCCACTCGCCTGCGCGGCGGCACTGGCTTCCATTCGCTTGATCGACGACAACGCCGTTCTCGAGAACGTCCAGCGAGTCACTGCAGTTCTCAAACAAGAATTGGCACCGCTCAAACAACACCCGCAGGTCAAAGAGGTTCGACAGCAAGGCGCGATGGTCGGAATCGAACTTCATAACGCGGGGACCCCGTTTCCCCCTGAACGGCGCGTCGGCCATGAAGTCACGCTGGCGTGTCGACGTCGGGGTGTCATTCTCCGCAACATCGCGGATGTGATCGTCTTGATGCCCGCCCCTGCGATGCCGGAACAGTTGGTCCTTGAACTCTGCCAGGTCGTTCGCGATTCAATCCAAGACGGTCTCAACTGAGAACGTCCGCTGTGACAAGTGACAGGCGCTCGGCATCGCGGACGTTCCGTCATTTGTCGGGTATTCGAAAAGGAAGGGGCAGGTGGTGCCATGTCATCCGACATGGCACCACCTGCCCCCTCAGGAAGTCATTCTCCCGACGTCCATCGATTGTCGAACGCGGACGAATGGCTCAAGCAGGCTCTTTCGCCGCAGGAGCTTCCGCAGGCTTGGGCGCATGTGGCGCTGAATGTGGCGTGTAGTACGCGACGGTCACAATACAAATCGCCATCCCCACGATCCCCATGTACAATCGAGGATCGGCATTCGTCTTCGAAGTGAGAACCGTCACAATCGCCGAGACGGACACCGCTGTGCCGAACACGATCGGCATGACCACCTGCGGCATCGACATCCCGCCCGTATACATCGCCAACGTCAATGCCAATGCTCCCCACGCACCGAGCGTTCCGGCAGCGAAACCCCAGTAGGTTCCGGCGCGGGTGAAGCTGAACGAGTCACCCTTCACAGCCATCCCGACCAGACCACCAATGATCCCCCAGATCAAATAGGCGATCCCGATCATCACATACGGCTTGAAGGGACTCTTCTCGAAGGTGCGAGCCTGCGCCAAGACTGGCCCATAAGTCCCCCAGAAAAAACCTGTTGACAGTGCAAACACAATTGGCCACAGACTCTTCATCTCGTGCGATCTCGCTGATTCCTGGAAACAAATCCCGATTCACAGAGAAATGTTAGCGGTCGGCGGGGCGATCTGCACGCCTGCTGAGACAGTTTCAGCTCGCGCTCAGACTCGAGGGTTCCAAACACCTGCCGTAATTGAGTTCACCCCGAACTTTTGATACCGTCGCGTAGCAGACGATTCTGCAAATCGAAACCATTCGCAGGAAACGCGGCGACATGACGATCTTCAAACGGATTATCAATCGAGAAATCCCTGCCGACATCGTCTACGAAGACGATCTCAGCCTGGCATTTCGCGACATCAATCCTCAGGCGCCAACGCATATCGTGATCATCCCCAAGCGAGAGATCCCATCGCTGGCCGATGTGACCGCTGCTGACGAACAAGTCCTTGGCCATCTGCTCGTCGTCGCGCGACAAGTGGCCGAAAAATTATCACTCACAAACGGGTATCGCACGGTCATCAACTGTGGCCCTGACGCCGGCCAGACGGTGCATCATATTCACGTGCATTTGCTCGGCGGCCGAGCTTTAGGGTGGCCTCCGGGGTAGGCGTGCTGGACAATACGATCGATCCGGCAAGCACGGCTTGCTCGAACTCGACGAGGAATTCGCACGATTGGGATCGCCCAGGAATCAATCAGCAACAGGTACGATCAACAACGGCAATCCACGGCAGCCCGTGGTTCGCAAAGTATCAGAGAGACCTCAGCATGGACGTTCGAAAGTTCGCATTGACCTTGTCCGTCGCCGGTGCGATGGCAGCCCTGTTGACCGCTCAAACGCCTCAGCCCCCCACCACGGGCGTGGGCATGGCGGAAGCGGCCAAATCATTCTTGACCGCGATTACCCCAGACCAACGCCAAGCCGCTTCGTTCAAGTACGACGATCCAGAACGACTGAACTGGCACTTCATCCCGCGTGAACGAAAAGGCTTGCCTTTGAAAGCGCTGGAAGGGCCAACACTCCACGCCGCGATGAAGCTTATTCGCACCGGCCTTTCCGATGCAGGCTACGATCAGGCGCTGAATGTGATGAGCCTTGAAGAAGTTCTCTATCTGATCGAACCGGGTGAACGAGCTGCGCGACGTGAACGACGCGATCCCAGTAAGTATTACCTGAGCATCTTTGGTACGCCGGCGGAAATCGGACTTTGGGGCTGGCGGCTGGAAGGGCATCATCTGTGCCTGAACTTCAGCATCAAAGATGGAAAGGTGATTTCCAGCACGCCAGAGTTCTTCGGTGCCAATCCCGGCACGATCGACGCTGGTAAGGGACGAGAAATCCGCGTGCTGGGGCCAGAAGAAGACATCGCACGCCAGATCCTGAAGCTATGCACGCCTGAACAACAAGCCATCTGCTGGGTCAGCAAAGAGGCCCCCGGAGAAGTCCCTGGCCCGAACCTGCCGCAACCTGTTGTGGGAGAGCCCGTCGGGCTGCCGGTCGGCAAGATGTCCGCCGATCAGAAACAACTCATTCAGGACCTGCTGAACGAGTACCTTAAAAATCTTCCGGCCGATGTCGAGAAAGAACGTCGC
The DNA here is from genome assembly GCF_000255655.1 of Schlesneria paludicola DSM 18645. Taxonomy (NCBI): domain Bacteria; kingdom Pseudomonadati; phylum Planctomycetota; class Planctomycetia; order Planctomycetales; family Planctomycetaceae; genus Schlesneria; species Schlesneria paludicola. The sequence continues at coordinate 816,246 of NZ_JH636435.1, forward strand.
GACATGTTAAAAGCCGCCGGTGTCGACAAGATCACCTTCGCATGGTTCGGACAGCCCGATTTGCACGAAGCGCATCACTATCGCGTGCAGGGACCGACGTTCGTCATCGAATACAACAACACTCAGAACAACGCCAATCATGTGCACTCGATGTGGCGAAATCTGGCTGGCGATTTTGCACTTCCTGCCAAATAGTCCTGCCGATTTTCTGAGGGATAAACTCAAAACAGAGCGAGTGGTGACAAGCCCCACTCGCTCTGTTCGTTTTGTCATGGACCGATGACGACTGCGGGACTTCAAATGTGTCGCACGCGACGCATTGACACGCATTGCGACCGTGAATGACCTTGGCGAAATCAACCGAGGTCAAATTTGGCACCCAAGACCTTCGTGAATTCACGGAGCCAGGCTGGATGAGCAGGCCACGCCGGCGCGGTGACGAGATTCCCATCCACATAGGCTTGATCGACAGGCGTCGCGACGTACTGTCCGCCCGCCGCCGCGATCTCTGGACCACAGGCAGGATACGCCGTGCAGCGACGCGCTTTCACGACACCCGCAGCCGTCAGCAGTTGGGCTCCGTGGCAGATCGCCGCGATCGGTCGATTGTCTTTTGCGAAGGATCGGATCAGATTCAAGACCTCTTCGTTCAATCGCAGATACTCGGGCGCGCGTCCTCCGGGAATCACCAGGCCGACGTAATCCGCGGCGTTGACACTCGCAAAGGTCGCATTCAATGTAAAATTGTGCCCCGGCTTTTCACTATAGGTCTGATCACCCTCGAAATCATGGATTGCTGTTCGGACATGTTCGCCCGCCTGCTTTCCGGGGCAGACGGCATCGACGTCATATCCCACGAATGTCAGAGCCTGGAACGGGACCATGATTTCGTAGTCTTCGACAAAGTCCCCGGCGAGTAACAGCAATCGTTTGTTCGGCATTTCTCGGATGTCTCCTGATTAAGAACATGATTCGCGGCGCGGCGGCATCTTGCTGCCACGAACAAGCGGATGCGCACTGTCGAATTCGTAGCGAGACGCCATCGTGCCATTGAGCCACGAAGTGGCCTCGGTTGCCACCCAGAAGAACGCGCCGTCCGCGTACGCCTGATCGCACCAATCGACATTGCGATCAAGCGGCGGTCAACACGACTTGCGAAGACGATTCTGGGTACTTTCCTAGACGTGTGTTGGTCCTGACTTCGGTATTCTCGGGTTATCCTGAGCCGCGGGCGGCTTTCATGTCGTCGGCCTTCGTGGCCGTGTATTCTTCACGATCACCTTCGATAAGATCGCAGATTCCGATCACGACTAACAAGATTGCGACGAGGATTGACACCAGCACAATCAGGCCTTGAACAAGCATTGCTCCCTGATTCGGCGGCGGCCCAAGTTCAAACAAGGCGCCCACAATCGCGCCTCCAACAACATACCCGACCACAGGCAACGCGAATCCACCGATTATCAGTTTTGTGCCACGCTCGTGTTTCGACGACATCTGTTGATCCGATAGAACGAACGCCCCCGGCGATATGCTGGGGATTGTTCGGCTTCGAGGGATGGGACGATGGACAATAAACCGCTAGGGCAAGATGGCTCTCATACCGTGACGGGCCTTCTTATCGGACTGGTAGCAGCTCTACTTCTTTGGATCTTCCCACTCCCGGTCGCCATGATCATTTGGGCTTGCGATCTCAAGGGACTGTTCGCAGATTACATGTACTTGGCCGTGCCATTCTTCTTAATGATCCCTCCTGCCGGGGCGTTCGTGGGGTCGCTCATCCGCAAAAATACTGACCCAAGAAAATGACACACCACACCGAGTCACGGCCAACACACGTTTAGGTCAGAACCCGATTCTGACACCGCACCGGAAGTTCAGTACGGCAACGGACGACCAACACCTTCTTCTCGTGCCCGCTCAAAGATTCGAACGGCCACGGCCAGATCTTCAAGCCCGAGTCCCACAGACTTGAAGAGCGTAATATCCTCAGGATGGGCCCGACCGGTCTCACGATCGACGACAACGTCCGCCAATTCGTGAATCCGCGACCAATCAAGACTTCCATCTTCGAGCGCGGGCACGAAATCACCCGCCTCTAACTGACAGGCATCGATGCTGTCGCAGATAATATGATCCGCGCGCCGGATCGTCGTGACGTCAATCTCGGCCTTCGTGAGATAGTTGCTGCCGATCGCATTGACGTGCGTCCCTTCACTCAACACATGCCCGTCGAACACTGGAACCTTGCTGGTCGTGGCACAGACGACAACATCCTTCTCGGCTGCTGCCTCTTCAGGGACATGGACGGCAACGGTTGGAACGCCACAGAACTCGGCAATCTCGTCGGCAAACGCCCGGCGCCTCGCATCGTCGCGACCATAGACGTCGATCCGCTCGATTCGTCGGACGCAGCAGATCGCCTTGAGTTGCGACCGCGCCTGCAGACCGGTTCCGAAACACCCTACGACGCTGGCGTCGGGGCGAGCCATATATTTGGTGGCGACGCCCGATACCGCTCCCGTCCGCATCTGCCCGAGCAGATTGGCTTCGATCAGCGAAACCGGTTGTGCCGTCTGGGCATCGTACAATGTGAACTGAAACCGCGCGCCGGCACGACTTGAGACGTACGACTTCACCCCGACATAGCCAAGGTACTCGGCCGCTGCGGGCAATGTGTGAAGTGTGACCTTCCCCGCATTGACCCGCCGCCGTGGTTGATTGTCGGCTTTGCCAAAAGACCATTGCCGAAACGACTCTTCGACGCACTCGATCGCTGTCTCCATGTCGAGCAGCCAGGTCACGTCATCTTCGGTCAGGTAGATTGCGGACATGGTGCCTCTTTTCGCTAGGAGACAGACCGGCTACCGCTGTGCCATCCCGACATAGGAACGCTCTGCGGGGCCGATGTAGTTTGACGACGGCCGAATGATCTTGTTATCGCTTTGCTGTTCGAGAATGTGGGCACACCAACCGACAATCCGGCTGGCAGCAAAAACGCAGGTGAACATGTCACCCGGAATACCCATGTAGTACTGCAGACTGGCAGAGTAAAAATCGACGTTGCAATTCTTGTGAATCGTGGCGTTGACGGCCTTTTCCATCGCGATCGAAATGTCGTACAGCCGCGAATCTCCGGCTTCAAGTCCCAACCGACGCGACAAATCTTTCAAATGAATCGCGCGAGGATCTTCGACTTTGTAAACCGCGTGGCCGAACCCCATGAACTTGCCCTTCTTGGCTCGCACGGATTCAACCCAAGGCACCACGTTCTCCACCTTGGCAATTTCTTCGAGTGTCTTGAGCACTTCCGTATTCGCACCGCCATGCAGCGGGCCCTTCAGTGCGCCAATCGCCCCCGTTACGGACGAATAAATGTCCGACAACGTTGCCGCAATCACGCGCGCGGCGAAGGTACTTGCGTTCAGGGCATGTTCCGCATGCAAAATCAGAATCAGGTCCATCGCCTTTTCGGCATCGGCCGAAGGGACCTTGTCGTTCAACATGTACATGAAGTTGCCGGCATGGCTGAGGTCCTGTCGCGGTGCGACCGGTTCAAGCCCCGCCAGGATTCGACGAATGGCGGCGACGATCGTGGTCATCTCGGCCGTCAGCCGAATCGACTTCTCGAAATTCGCTTCGGCCGACTCGTCTTCGGCCCGCGGATCCAAAACACCCGACATCGAAATGGCGGAACGCAGTGCCGCCATCGGAGGCGTTTCTTTCGGCAACGTCTTCAGGAATGCCAGAATCGACGGCTCGATCTCACGATGCTTCACCAGCACTTTGTTGAATTCGGCCAACTGCTGCGGATTGGGCAATTCACCCTTGAACAACAAATAGGCGGTTTCTTCAAACGTGCTGTTCTTCGCGAGATCGTGAATGTTATATCCACGGTAGATCAGCTTACCCGCATCGCCGTCCACATCGCAGATTTTCGTGTCTGCAGCGACAACTCCTTTGAGCCCGCGAGCCGCGGTCTTTTCGGCCGATTGTTCACTTTCGTGCGCGGAAGAAGAAGCGGATACGGCGGCAGTCATTGACGGTCTCACTCGCAGGTCGAACGGGTCCAAGTAAGTGTGGGAACGCATCGCGACGAACGATGCCCAATCAATTCATTAGACGGAAAAAAACGAGGAAAGTGTCGTAATTTCCTTCTCCACATAGGGGAGTATAACACTCATCGGCCACAGTTCAACGAACGGTCCGCGTTCTGAATAGACCGAAAGGTTCTCTGGCAACAACTCACCACCGGTCGCAACGTTTTTCCGTGCAGAATGTCGTGACATTTCGAACGATCACAACGTCCGTCGACGTCATTCCAGACGTGCCGCACGAGGCAGAATCACAATCAAAAGTGTTGCAAATGGCCCGAGCAGTAACGAAACCAACCACCACGCCAGGCCGCTGCGTCCTTTCGACTGCGCCAACCCCGCGTTGATCAGCGACAACGTCCCCCACCCCACGAAAAAGTTTCGGTTTTCGAAATCCACGACGTATCCTCTTTCGACACAATGCCAGTTTCAAACGGAGTCATTTTTCCGATTGTCCGACGGAGCACCTCAACGTTCATCACCGGCGAGAACTGTTAACCTAAATTGACACGGCGATGAACGCGTTACGCCCCTCCCCACCCGCTTGCAGGTGGGCGTCCTCAACCTGTCCGACAGACCGACTGCGCCGCAAGATCACCACGGGGATAGACTTTCTGACCGGTTCCGCGAGAATTCCAAGTACGAATCGCTTCCGCGGCAGGTGTCCTCAAAATCACCGCGTCTGCGTGTGTCGCCGAATCAGATTGACCTTCTGCACGTGCATTCCCCAGCCGAGATACGAACGCGTTGGAGCGACAAATGGATCAAACAACTAAGCCCGGCACCGTAAACTCTGACCTGACCACAAAAAATCCAGCAGTGGAACCCTCCCCATCCATCGAAGGGATCGTCGAAACGGCAATCTATGCCCTCGACCTTGATGCGATGGAAGAATTTTACATCCGCGTGTTGAATCTGCACCGCATCGCCAAAGAACCCGGACGTCACGTGTTCTTCGAAGTGGGACCAAGCAACGTGCTGCTAATCTTCAATCCCGAAACGACCGTTCACGGCCATCATTTGCCCGCACATGGCGCCATCGGCCCGGGACATCTCGCATTCGGTGTCGCCGCCACATCGCTTCCCCTCTGGCGCGAACGCTTGACCGGCCTGGGAATTGTCATCGAGAAGGAGATCACCTGGCCGCGCGGCGGCCATTCCATCTACTTTCGGGACCCGGGGGGACACTCCGTGGAACTGATAACCCCCGGAGTCTGGGGAACCCACGCGGGCTGGTAGCACGCTGTGGAAGCTGCAGTGAGCGACGTCGTGACGCGTCAAATTCGCCTCACGCCCGCATCGGCTTCCGTCCGCGACATCCTCTATTCAACCGACAAATTGACCAGATTTACCCCGACCTCTGCCGGCGAAACTCTGTGGGGGCCATGCCAATGATCTGCTTAAAACGCCGCGAGAAATGAAACGAATCATAAAAGCCCAAACCATCTGCAATCTGTGCCAGCGATTCGTCCGTCATCAGCAGGCGACTGCACGCTCGCCGAATCACCACTTCCGATCGATGCTGACCGGGGCTTTTTCCAGTGAGTTTCGCGAACCGCTTTCGAAACGCGGTGTATGACATCGACATCGTCTGCGCTATCTCTTCCAGCGACGGCGACGTCATGTTGCCATCGTCCAGCAGCCGAAGTGCCTGTTCACGCCATCGCACGTTTTCTTCCGTTTGCTGGTGAGTCTGCTCGAAATGAACGGCATCCGCCAGGATCTGCTGAAACTGACAGAAACGCGCCAGATGTAGCTCACCCGGTGATTCCGTCATGGGCTGAACGAGCTCACGAAACCGCCGCACCCAATAGTCCAGAGGAGACAATGTCATGATCCGAGTTCGTTCACCCGGAAAGCCATGCTCTTGCCAGGTTTCAAAGGCCGGTCCCGAGAACCACATGTAAAGCTCGCTCCAACGCGAACCGGAACGCGGACCATAACTTTGTTGCACTCCAGGACGTGCCCAGACCAATGTGCCCTCGCGCAAAATCGTGCGGACTCCCGTGCTGTCCACATAGTCTGCTTCGCCCTCCAGTGTCAGGACAATCAAGTAATTGGTTGTCGGACGCATGAAGTCAGGCGCTGCCGCATGGGCATAAGTCGCCCGGCTGTTCCACTTTGTCCCGGCATAAACGATCTGTCCGAGACTGCAAACAAGGGGCTGTGGCGCGTTGACAAACCACGGCCCCGAGGTGCTGTACCAGACGCCTTCGATCGGCACACGACTCATGCCAAAATATCCATGCAGACTACCGAACAATCCATTCACGTACGCTTGCTAAGCTGGTTATGCTGTCCCTCACAATCAACGATCCGTACCACTTTTGCAATGCCAGGACAAATCGCATTGTCCGTCGTCGCGACCGAAAGGCGGCACGGCAGGCGGCATCAGTCATCACGGAAAAAGACGTTGAGTCCCAATTTTCGACGACCATGACCGACAGCTTCGGAAAGAGAGCGATCACATGATGTGGCGATCTTCACAGGTCTTGAATGGAACGGCAGGACGTCATGAACATTCAGCTCCCTTCCGAACCGCAGATCTCCACGTGCGGCCCATCAGGTCGCTTTGCTCACCTTGTGTCCGTCGTACTCAGTCTGCGATTTTTGGAATCGCAATCTTAATCTGTCTGATCACACCGCAGTCCAGGGCGCGTGCCGCGGAAGACAAGCCAGACTTCGAGATAGACGTCGCACCGATCCTGATCAATCACTGCCTCGAATGCCATCACCGTGGCAAGCTGAGCGGCGGTCTCAGCCTTTCCATTGCCACCAGCCTTCGCCAGGGCGGCGAAAGTGGCCCGGGGATTGACATCGCCACCCCTGAAAAAAGCCTCTTAATTGAACGCGTCATTGCGGGCGAAATGCCTCCCCTGGAACACGGCAAACGCGACGCTCTGTCGGAACGGGAGACAACGATCCTGAAGAAGTGGGTCGCCGCCGGAGCAGATTGGCCCAAAGATCGTGAAATCGGCCTTCACGAACAAACCGTGAAGCTCGATGCGGCACGCGATTTCTGGTCGTTTCAGCCCGTGATTCGTCCCGCCGTTCCTCGAGTGCCATCACACGATTTCGGCCCCAACCCCATCGATGCGTTCATTGGCGAAAAGTTGGTTGCGGCGGGGATCGAGCCATCAGCGCCCGCCTCACCGCGACAATTGCTCCGTCGCGCCTGGCTGGACCTGGTTGGCCTGCCACCCTCGCTCGAGGACCAAGACAACTACTTGAACCACACCAGCCCCGAAGCATTCGATCGGCTGATCCAGCAATTGCTCGCCCATCACGGCTACGGTGAACGCTGGGCGCGATACTGGCTCGATCTGGTCCGTTATGCCGATTCGAATGGATACGAGCGTGACGGCGGTAAACCACATGTCTGGCGATACCGCGACTACGTCATCGAATCACTCAATCGAGACAAGCCGTACGACCGGTTTGTGATGGAACAGATTGCGGGGGACGAACTGCCTGACCGCACCATCGAAACCGTCATTGCGACCGGCTTTCACGCTCTGGGCGCCTGGCAGGATGAAGTGGATCCGCTCGAACAGCCGCAGTACCGCGCCGACGAACTCGATGACATGCTTCGCACCACGGCACAGACCTTTTTGGGTGTCACCATCGGTTGCGCACGCTGTCATAACCACAAGTTCGACCCGATTTCGATGGTCGACTATTACAGCTTATCCGCAATTCTGGCCCCTTTGAAACGCCCCAATCAGGGCCGCGAAGATCGCGATGTTCCCGCGGGTTCCGTCGCCCAACTCGAAGCCGTCCGCGTCCGCGATCAGAAGATCGTACAACTCAGGACGGCCATCGATGACCTGCGGCAAACGACCGCAAAGGAATGGCTTGAGAGCGGGAACAGCAAACTTCCCCCCGCGGTACTCGAAGCACTCCGACTGAAGGCAGGCATGCGGACACCTGCTCAAGCCGAACTGGTGCAGAAGCACGCGGCCGAATGGCAAAATGAAATCACCGCCGCGTTACCCGCGGATCGCCGCGTTCAAATCGCCGAACACGAACGGGTGGTGCAACAACTGCGAGAACAAACCCCGGACCTTCCGCGGGCCTACTTCTTGTTCGAAGACACTGCGTCACCGCCCCCTTCGTACCTGTTGCTTTCCGGCCGCGCATCGAACCCGGGCCCCCTGATGCATCCAGCGGTGCCCGTCGTCTTGACCAAATCGCAACCTAAGTTCGAACCGACATCCATCGCAACAAGCGGTCGACGTTTGCCATTCGCACAATGGCTGGTCGATCCCGCAAATCCATTGACCGCGCGCGTCATCGTCAATCGAGTCTGGCAGCACCATTTCGGGGAAGGGCTTGTCGCGACCCCGAGCGATTTCGGCAAGATTGGGGCACGCCCGACACATCCCGAACTCCTCGACTGGCTGGCGGATTGGTTTGTGCACGACGCGCAATGGTCAATGAAAAAACTTCACCGTCTGATCATGTCCAGTCGCACCTATCAATCAGGAAGCTCGGCAACGCCCACCCAACTGAAGGCTGATCCCGAGAACAAGCTGCTCGCGCGGTTTCCGCATCGACGGCTGGATGTCGAGGCGATTCGCGATTCGATTCTCGCTACCAGCGGCAAACTGAATCCCGAAATGTTTGGACCTGCCGTCTTTTTGCCAATCGACTCCACCGTCATTGAATCGCACACCGACAAAGAGGCGGCATGGAAGAATTCCACCGAGCCCGCCATTTATCGTCGTACGATTTACGCATACGTGAAGCGCACCTTATTGGTGCCGATGCTTGAGGTCCTGGATCTGTGTGATACGACGAACAGCACCGAAAAGCGCAGTATCACCAGCATCGCGCCGCAGGCACTCACACTTTACAACGGTGATTTCGTCAACCAACAGGCCGCGTTCTTCGCCGAACGACTGGTCGCAGAAGCAGGCAGCGATACAAGCCTGCAGATTGACCGTGCCTATCGACTCGCCTTTGGTCGACCGCCCTCCGCGAAGGAACTCTCTGCTCTGCAGGAATTCCTTCAAATTGAAGCAGCCGCCGCCGCGAAGGAATCGAAAGAGACTCCGCATCGTACGGCGCTCATTCAGATGTGCCGGGTGATCTTCAACCTGAACGAATTCGTCTATGTCGAATAGCTGCGTGCCAAAGCCACGCCATGGCAGACCTATATCCGGCGGAATCCATTCGAAAGGAATCTCCATGCATCGATTTATTCCGAATCCGACGCCCTGTGGACAATCTCGCCGGTCGTTCTTGTGGGAAGCCGGTGGAGGGTTCGCCGCCCTCGGGCTGGTCGACCTGCTGGGGCGTGATGGCTTTTTTTCTCACCCCGCAACTGCTGCAACGACTGCCGCGCCACAAGCGGCGATCGGCGGCAAGCCGCTTCACTTTCCAGTCAAAGCCAAACACTGCATTTTTTTATTCATGAACGGCGGCCCAAGCCAGGTCGACACGTTCGATCCGAAACCGACGCTCGACAAACATGATGGCGAGGCCTACGCCGGAAAGGTCAAAGTCGGTTCGAACGGACGGCCCATTGGTTACTTGATGAAGAGTCCGTTCGCGTTCCGACAGTACGGGGAAAGCGGTCTGCCGATCAGCGATCTGTTCCAGCACACCGCCCAGCATGCCGACGACCTATGTGTGCTGCGCGCGATGTACACCGACACCGCTGCCCATTCCTCAGGCTGCTTACAGATGAACACCGGCAGCCCTCTCACCGGCAAGCCGTGCCTGGGTTCGTGGCTGAACTACGGTCTCGGATCACTCAACGAAAATCTTCCCAACTTCGTGGTGATGACCGACCCGCGCGGTGGACCGATCGGAGGCGCTCCGAATTGGGGCGCGGGCTACATGCCTGCCGCCAACCAGGGGACCTTGTTCCGCAGCAAGGGATCGCCGCTACTGGACCTGACGACTCCCAATGGGATCGGGGCGCGAACACAAAGACACTCGCTGGACCTGCTCGCCAAGCTGAACGACGAACATACTGCGCGGCACCCTGAACAATCAGAACTGGCCGCGCGCATCATGTCCTACGAACTGGCCTATCGCATGCAGACCAGCGCCGCCGATGTCGTGGATGTCGGACGCGAGACCGCCCAAACGCAGGCGATGTACGGTCTTGACGACCCGCTGACGGCCGACTTCGGCCGCAAATGCCTGATCTCGCGCCGGTTGATCGAGCAGGGTGTCCGCTTCGTTCAGATCTATTCGGGAGGCGGCCATATCGAAGCCACCTGGGATGGACACAGTGACTGTATTACAAACCACAAGACTCATGCGGGTGAAACCGACAAACCGATTGCGGCCTTGATGACAGACCTCAAGCAACGAGGACTATGGGATGAGACTCTGATCATTTGGGGCGGCGAATTTGGTCGAACAGCCACCAGCGAAGGCGTCGGCAAACCGGGTCGCGATCACAACTGGCTCGGCTTCTCGATGTGGCTGGCGGGCGGCGGCGTCAAAGGCGGTCAGGCGATCGGCGTAACCGATGAACTCGGCTTCGAAGGTGTCGAAGATCGAACTCACGTTTCAGACCTGCATGCCACCGTCTTACGCCTGATGGGATTCGATCATCGTCGGCTCAGCTACTTCTACAATGGTCTCGATCAACGTCTGACGGGCGTCGAAGAGCGACACATCATCGAAAAAGCTCTGGCATGACGGTAATTGCCACCAATCCAATCGACGAGTCTGATTGAACGGTGATGCAACACTATCGTCCGGCGACACGATTTTTTGCGTCCGCATTCGAACGGACGCGCAAGCGAATTGCCGGAGAGGCCTGATTGCCCGCAACCTGTGCCACGGCGTGAATCAGTCGATCCGTTTCAGGCACCCATGACCGTGCGGTCAAAAAGATCTGCCGTTCCGTCTCTTGCTTACGAACCAGTACGCCCGACAGCCCGATATTGTCGACGATGATTCCGTGCGGAAGGTTATCAACATCGAATCGAACGTCGTCTTCGTGACCGTTTCGCTCAATCACAATTTTTGCCGTGATCGTCGTTCCGGGTTCGATCACCAACCCCTGATCATCCGAGGTGTAGCGTGGATCGTCAGGTATCAGCATCACTCGAATTGGAGCAGGTTTTTCCAGTTTAATTTCACCCAGATTTCCAATCATCTTCGTCACCAGCCGCCCACCCGCGTCGGCCGTCGCGAGGACCGCCACACGTTCCCAATCCTCTTTGGTCGGCTCGGGCGCATCCTTGGCTGCGGTCAGGACACATGTCTGCTCCAACAGTCCCGGCTGAATCACAATCGGTGACGAGGCCACAAACCCTTTGGGCAGCCCCGCAATGTCGATCCGGACCGATTCGTCAAAACCATCGATTCGCGACAAAGCAAATTTGACGCGCTGACCGCTCCCCGCAGGAACCTTTGGATTCATGGTGGTGACTTTGACGGCAAAATTCGGATCGGGACGTCGAGCGATCAGGGTGTAGGCAAATTTCTCGCCTCCAAATCCACGAACATCACTGACACGAACCAGATACTCACCATCCGTCGGTGCTGTAAACAGCAACCTCGAATCCTTCCCAAGCTTCCGTTCACCATCATCGTCGTTGGCAAAATACAGCGGAAATACGGGCAGTCCGTTCTCCACGATTTTCGAGCTTGGTGCGAAGGCTTCAACGATGTAAGCCGGTTCATCCTTGGCATGCCCGGCGGCGCTCGTATCAAAGTAATTTCGGCGTTTGCCTTCTGAAGCGTAGAACTGATAACCCGAATCGGGCCCTTGCGGGGCACGAAATGTCTTGCAGACTTCGCCGCTCATGTAGACATACTGGTTCAGATCCATCTCTTCCCAGAATTCCAGACGTACATCGGGCGACGATGAATCGATCGGTCGAAAGTTGACCCAAGAATCGCGTACGGCCTGCAACATCGCCCGCAGAACGGGACGGCCATCGACGTGAAACAGTTCCAGCTTTGTGTCAGCCAGTGACCCGCTACGGGCGGCATCGGTCTCGAACACCCATTGCTGTCCGCGCGTCGCCGTGATGCGATAGAAATCGACATCCTCTGACGCGCTCTGCATTCCCTTCAAAATTCCTTTGACGACGCCCGGAAGCGGTAACGAATTCGCATTCGCCAGCGCGTCATTCGGCTCAACCTCTGTGATGGCCATCGGCTTTGTGAACACAGGATCAATCGCCCCTGTCACCGTCTCGTCAAGTCGTTGCTGATGGCTCTTCGCATCGGCCCAGTCTGAATCAATCGGATAAAGCTGGTGGTCTCCGTTCATACGCCCTACCAGAAGCCGATCGCTTCCCGCGGTGAATGCCATGGCCGACACCCAGTCTGGCTGCCGCTCAAGCACCGCCACTTGCGTGAAGGTCTTCGTTTCCCAGATTTTGATGCGTCGATCTTCTGACGACGAGGCGAGTAGCTTTCCATTCGGCGAGAAAACGAGCTTCAGAATCGGTCCTTCGTGTGCGAAGCGCGCATACCGGATTGGATTGGTTCCTTCGCGGCCCGTCTCGCTGATCTGCCAGACCCGAATCCGGCAATCTACACCACCCGCGACCACGAGCTGCCCGTCCGGGCTAAACACGACAGACGTTTGCTCCTTGGCAGGCTGAGCAAACGTATCCAACCGCAGACCGGATGCAACGTCCCAAAGCTTCACGGTCCGATCACCGCTTGCCGTCGCCAGCAGTTTTCCGTTTGGAGAAAAGCCGACGCTGTAGATGGCATCATTGTGACCACGAAATGTTTTGATCGGTTGGCGAGTCTTCACATCCCACGTGATGAGTTCACGATCATAACTGGCCGTCGCGAGTGTCTTGCCATCAGCGCTGAGTTCCGCCGAGTAGACCGCATCACGATGACCTTGAACGACGGGACCGCGTTCCCAATCGGACGTACGCCACAGTGTTGCTTCGCCCAGCAACCCCGTCTCGCCCGATGAAACGCAAAGCCATTTCCCATCGACCGAGAACCGCACTTCATTGACGGTCCCCGCATGCCCCTCCAATTTGCGAACCGTGTCACCAAGATGCACTTCAACGTCGTGCGGCCGGGCAAGCACGAACAGGGGATACGATCCAGGTGAGGCGGCAACGGAGGTGATCGGTTCCGCCTTTTGCGATTCAACTTTGATCTTCGGCGTCACAAGCCCGGCCGGAATGGAACTTCCCTCCGGTGCCAATGCACCTGAATCGATCCAGGTTTTGACGGTCGCCAATTCGTCCGACGTGGGTGCCTTCTGATCCAACGGCGGCATCCGCGTGTCATCCGACGCCGTCATCCGTTTCCACAACCGACTGGCGTCACTCTTTCCCGCAACGATGACGGTTCCTTCAGAGCCGCCCTGCAACGAGCGTTGATAGTCCTGCAATACCAGTCCCGCTTCGGCGTCCTTCGGGTTGTGGCATCCGATACAGTACTTTCGAAAGACCGGCAGCACGTCTTGATTGAAGTCCGGCTTCGACTCTGCCGCCGTGGTGGAAGCTGTCGCAATCGAACAAACAACGGCCAGCGAACAAACTCGAGTCCACATTGCGGTCGTCTCCTCAATTCAGAAGGCACTGCGGAATCACGCGTCCGACTTCGACATCCAAGCTTTTCGAGACGATTTTACCCGTTGAATGGCACGCATCACTTCGATTTGGCGGAAAGATCAATCCCCATATCCAGGAACAGCGTCTTCATATCTTCCCAGACATCTTTCTTCGCCGCAGGATTTCGCATCAAGTACGAAGGATGGTACGTACATAGAACTTTCGCGCGGCCGTACGAGTGAAAGCGTCCCCGCAGTTTTCCAATCGGCTCGGTCACCGCCAACAGGTTCTGCGCTGCGCACGCCCCCCAACAGACGATGTATTCAGGATTCACATGGGCAATCTGTCCATCGAGATATTCTCGGCAGTGACCGGCCTCGACGGGTGTCGGTAGTCGATTGCTAGGCGGACGGCAGCGAAGCACGTTGCAGATATAAATCTCTTCGCGCCGCATTCGGCAGGCCTTGATGATGTCGTTCAAGAGCTGTCCCGATCGTCCGACAAACGGCTCGCCCTGTGCATCCTCGTCGGCTCCAGGTGCTTCACCCACGAACATGATCTTCGCTTCAGGATTTCCGACTCCAAACACGGTCTGCGTCCGCGTCGTTGCCAGTTCGTGACAACGAGTGCAGTCCTTGACGCGTGCTTGCAACGCGGCAAGCCCCGCAATTCGCTCGGCCAGAGGAAGATTCAAAGGTTGGAAGGGAACTGCAGGAGCGGCCGGAGTAACCGGCGGGGATACTTTTCGAGGCGGCACTTGGGAACGTTCCGTTTCACCCAAGAGGTTCGTTCGAGGGGCTGAGGCAACCGGCGTGGCCGTCTTGGGTGGCGTCGACACGGCGGCGACAGCCACTGACGCCGGATGAGCAACCGGAGCAGCGGCGATTACGACGGGGGCGGCGGGTTGGATCTGCTTCCAATGCGTGACGCCCGCGCGTCGCAGATCCTCCAGCCGTTGGATGACTGCGTTTCGAATACGTTCCGAATTCTCGTCCACGCCGGGCATTCGCCGCCTTAATTCCATCAAATGAAGTTCACACAATTTGGTCGACCAATCGGCCTTGACTCAGTTTGACGACCTGACGGCCACATTTCCACCCGCGGACAAGCTCTGCCCGGCCGGTGACACCGTTTTCACACAGATTCATCAGTGAAATCGCCATGACCATCGTGAGCGAGTCCCCGATCGCGGCAAAAAAAGACCCGAACTCAAGCTCCGATGCCACTGTCCTTGTCCACATCTCCGCTCAAGAAATATTATTCACGTTATGTACTTTGGAGCTTGATTCCTCGTCGTCTAATCCTCGTTACCAGGCTCCCGCTTGGTAACGACTCTTGCGAATCAATGTTTGAGTCGAGCAGGAAATGGGAAGCGTTGCTAAGCGGGAGCTTGGCAACGAGGGAAAAACAGACAAAAAGCACACCGCCAAATTAGCCGCCTCGGGAATGACCGATGGGATCGGCTCCGGAACATTTCACGCGAGAATCAGTGATTCCGGCGGCCGTGCCACTTCCTCGCGGGTTTTGTCTCGCATAAATTAACAGGCCGTTGAAACACGGGCGCAGCCTCTGCCAGGCCTCACAAGCGACACGACATTCACCGTCCAAAGGTGCGTGTCATCCTGATTTCAACCGGCTGATAAACCGCCCGCCACTATGACTGATCTCATCACCGAAATTGAAGCATCCCTGACCAAGACCATGCTGGTCGATCGTCATCGGCTGCGCCAACAATGGCGATCGCTACGAGAGCCGGTGCGTCGATACGCCGCCGGCGAGCCCCCAACGGCAACCCCGCAACAGAACGTATTCGATCAACGACTCGCGAAGTTCCAGGCCGATCTGGCGAACTCGTGCCGCCGCAGTGAACAACGCCTGCGCGGCGTCCCCAAGCTGAATTTCGACGAGGAACTCCCCGTCGTCGTTCGCAAAGACGAAATCGCGGCTGCCATTCGTGACCACCAAGTCATCGTGGTGTGCGGCGAAACCGGCTCCGGCAAGTCCACTCAATTGCCGAAGATTTGTCTGGAACTGGGACGCGGCATTCACGGCGTCATCGGTCACACTCAACCGCGCCGGATCGCAGCCAGGTCTGTGGCCACGCGCATTGCTGAAGAATTGAACGTCGCCGTCGGGCGCGAGGTCGGCTTCAAAGTGCGTTTCACCGACGCCACCTCGCCGCAAACCTATATCAAATTGATGACCGACGGAATTCTGCTTGCGGAAACGCAAAGCAGACCGTTTCTGGACGAGTACGATACGATCATCGTCGACGAGGCTCACGAGCGTTCGCTGAACATCGATTTCCTGCTGGGTAACTTGCATCGCCTGATCTCGAAACGACGCGAGCTGAAAGTGATCATCACGTCGGCGACAATCGACGCCGAACGATTCGCGGAACATTTCCGATCGGTTGCCGGAAACGTACCCGTCCTGGAAGTTTCCGGGCGCATGTATCCCGTGGAAATGATCTATCGACCGCCATCCCCCGACGACGAGGGGGGAGATCCTGATTGGATGAAGGCGGTCGGGGACGCCGTGAACGAAGTCTGCGCTCGCGGTCCAGGAGACGTCCTGTTGTTCATGCCGACCGAACGTGAGATTCACGAGGCGGCGAAAACGCTGCGAGGCCGGACGTTTGGCGGCAGCAAGCCCGACATCCTGCCCCTTTACGCCCGATTGTCCGCCGCCGAACAGCAGCGAGTCTTCCAGACCAGTTCGACACGCCGCATTGTCATCGCCACCAACGTGGCCGAATCGTCGCTGACGGTGCCTGGCATCCGTTACGTCGTCGACACCGGAACCGCGCGCATTAGTCGGTATTCGCCCAAATCCAAACTGCAAAGGTTGCCAATCGAACCGGTTTCGCAAGCATCTGCCGACCAAAGGGCAGGGCGCTGCGGACGCGTGGGCCCCGGCGTCTGCATTCGACTCTATTCGGAAGAAGACTACACGAGTCGTGAACGCTATACGCCGCCCGAAATTCTGCGGTCGAATCTGGCGAATGTCATCCTGCAAACGAAGACGCTGGGACTGGGCGAGATCGAAGAGTTTCCCTTTCTCGAGCCCCCCAAACCTGAATCGATCAAAGACGGTTACAAGACGCTATTTGAACTCGGCGCGGTCACAGAACAGCATGCGCTTACCGAGATGGGACGGAAACTCTCTCGACTGCCCGTCGATCCAAGAATCGCACGAATTATCTGGGCGGCACACGAAGAGAACTGCCTGGGTGAGATTCTGATCATCGCGTCCGCACTCGAAGTCCAAGATCCACGAGAACGACCGCTTGAGAAACAGCAGCAGGCGGATGAATCCCACAAACGATTTGCCGACGAAGATTCAGATTTTCTGTCCGACCTCAAACTGTGGGACTTCTACCACAAGTTGAAGAACGAGCTCTCCAAAGGCCAGCTGCGCAAAGCCTGCCATCAGAACTTTCTCTCGTGGATTCGGCTTCGTGAATGGGTCGACGTCCACGCAGAACTCGTCTCGATCGTTCAAGAGTCACTCAAGGGCACGCGCGTCGGCGGCAATGATCGAAGGCGGCAGAATGCCAATCCACAGAATACGAGTGCGTCGATCACGCAAGCAGACGCCACACGTCAGAAGCCAACAGCCGAACGTGCCGTCGTCGACACGACATTGACCCGGCGCAACGACTTCGGCGCCATCCATCGGGCACTGCTCACCGGGTATCTGTCGAGTCTCGCGTACCGGACGGAAAGCGGCGAGTATCTCGCAGCAGGCAACATGAAGGCGTTCCTCTGGCCCGGTTCGGGCCTCGCGAGTAAGAAACCCAAGTGGGTCGTCGCCGCGGAACTGCTCGAAACGACGCGACGTTTCCTGCGAACAGTGGCGAAAATCGATCCCGACTGGATTGAACCGCTCGCCGCTCACCTGATCGATCGAACCTATTCCGAACCACATTGGGACCCGGAATCGCTGGCGGTGATGGCTTATGAAAAAGTCTCGCTATTTGGACTCGTCGTCGTCCCGCGCCGCCGGATTCGCTTCAGTCAAATTGACCCGGTGAAATCACGCGAGATGTTTATCCAGCATGCGCTGGTCTACGGCGAATGGCCCGAAGATGATGTCACAAGCGACGTGCAAATCGGCCAGCGCGACAAACAGCGCAGCGCCCCAGGCTCGAAGTCGTCCAGTTCGCGCGATCGCAATGATCACCGCAAACCGATCGCGATCCCGGCGGCACGTCCTGCGGTGTTGAACACCAAGTCCCAATCCTCTTCGCCGGAATTTCTGACGCACAATCGCGACCTCATCAAATCGCTGGAAGATCTGCAAACACGTGTTCGACGCGGAAGCCTGCTGAAAGAAGAGCAAGCTCAATTCGATTTCTACGCAACTCGGTTGCCTGCCGATGTGCTTGACGGCCACCGCCTGCAGCAGTGGTGGCGTGCCGCGGCGCCAGACGATCGAAAACGGCTGTACATGACCGAGGCGGATCTCGTCGAAGCCGATGCAATTCTTGCCACAAAAGACGCCTATCCCGACAGCGTCCAGATGAAAGGGCTGTCGCTTCCGTTGTCCTATCGCCTCGACCCCAGTGCCGAGGACGACGGCGTGACAATCACGGTCCCGCAAGAGGGCCTCAATCAATTGGACGGTGATCGTCTGGGTTGGCTTGTGCCCGGCTTGATTGAAGACAAGATCACGGCACTCATCAGGACCTTGCCCAAAGAGTTACGTCGCGATTTGGTCCCAATTCCCGAAGTGGCCGCGGAAGTCGCCAAGGTCCTGAATTTTGGTGACGGTTCATTAGCGGCCGCGATCGTTGAAGGGATCGAATTCGTCACGGGGATCGAAGTTCCGCCTCACGCCTTCGACGAGACGAAGATCACCGACCATCTGCGGATGCTGATTCGGGTCACCGACTCTGACGGCAAAACACTCGCCGCCGGACGCGACCTGGCGGTGATCCGTAAGGAATTCGGCGCGATGGCGTCGATCAGCTTCTCGTCATCGGATGACCCACGCTGGACACGTGACGGTTTGGCGACGTGGGATTGCGGAACCCTGCCGCCCGTCATTGACGTCATGCGGCGTGGGGTTGCTCTCAAGGGATACCCCACACTGATCGACCAGGGCGAGACTGCCTCGCTTCGACTCCTTGATAACCCGGAGCGGTCGCAGTTCGAAATGCGTTTCGGCTTGCGTCGGCTGATCGTGCTCACCGTCGCTCGTGAATTGAAAGTGCAGATCGATGCGTTACCGGGACTTCAGAACTGGACGCTGCTTTCCAAGACGTTTCCACAACCATTTCCCTTCCGTGCCCAGTTAACGGAACTTCTCGCGGATCGAGCGTTCTTGCCGACGACACAGTTCCCCCGTAGCGATAACGAGTTTCGCGAGTGCCTACGCGCGGGTCGTACTCGGCTGCCCTCTGCCGCCGTCGAAGTCACCAGCCTGCTGACACCGCTGTTTCAGGCCTATAGCGATGTCAGGAAGACATGGGAGAAAACAGCTCACCCCCAGTGGCAGCCCTCGCGCCAGGATGTCCATGCCCAATTGAGCCACTTGTTCTCCCCGGGCTTCCTGGTCCGCACACCCTGGCCCTGGCTGACACAGTTTCCTCGTTACACTCGAGCGATCGTGCTGCGATTGCAAAAACTGACCAGCGGCGGCGCTCCCCGTGATCAGCAACTACTTCCGCTCATCATTCCGCGCTGGCAACGCGGAATCGAACGGCTGCGCCTTCATGCGGATCGGCAAATCTACGATCCCGAACTGGAAGCCTATCGCTGGATGACGGAAGAACTGCGAGTTGCGTTGTTTGTCCAAGAGCTAGGAACCGCCGTTTCCGTGTCCGAGAAAAAGCTGGACAAGCAGTGGGAACGAGTGAAAAGCTAATTGAGCGGCCTGTTGAAATTACGTTGCACTGCTACCCCCCAGCCACTGAATTGAAGAAACGTCATGATGCCGAAACGAGACTACTTCAACTTCTACTCCGCCGGTCGAATTGTCTTTGGGTCGGGCGTCACGGCTCGACTCAGCCAATTCATTCAGCCTTGGGCTCCCAAGAAGGCACTCATCGTCACGGACGCCGTACTGGTTCGAATTGGGCTGGTCAATGAAATCGAACGACCGCTGCGCGACGCTGGGATCGAGGTCGACATCTTTGACGGCGGCGAACCGGAACCCTCGTTCGCTGTCGCGGACCGGGCTCTCGCCAAAGCGAATGCCAGCAAGCCCGATCTTGTGATTGGTGTGGGTGGTGGCAGCAACCTGGATCTCGCAAAAATCGTCGCATGTGTGCTGTCACACGGCGGTGGCTATCGCGACTATTTCGGATACGGAAAAGTTCCTGGGCCGATCATGCCACTGGTCTGCCTGCCAACGACCGCAGGAACAGGCAGCGAAGTCTCACATGCCGCGGTGCTGACCGACACCGAAAATCAGGTCAAAATCAGTTCACTCAGTCACTACTTGCGACCGGCATTGGCGGTCGTCGATCCCAAATTAACCCTAAGCTGCCCACCTCAAGCCTCGGCAGACAGTGGAATCGATGCGTTGACGCACGCCATCGAAGCCTTCACCGCGATGTCCTTCGATCAGTTGGCCGTTCCGCCCGATGAACCGTTTCCATACGACGGTAAGCAACCCATCGGCGACTGTCTGGCCGAACGAGCCATTGAACTGATTGGAAAACATCTGATCACCGCCGTCAAAGAGCCGAGCGATCTGGTCGCCCGCGAAGGAATGGCACTGGCAGCCACACTCGCGGGATTGGCCTTTTCGAACAACGCCGTCGCGGTCGTCCACGCGCTCGAATACCCGATCGGTGGCGCGCTGCATTGCTCACATGGGGCCGGAAATGGCCTGCTGCTGCCCTACGTCATGAAGTTCAACCTGCCGGCACGCATCCCCGAATTCAAACGAATTGCCGAACTTCTGGGCGAGAATGTCTCCGGGCTCTCGGACCTCGCAGCCGCTGAACGCGCGGTGACCGCCGTTGAACGACTTCGTGTGGACGCGGGCATCCCATTACGAATCCGCGATCTTGGCGGCACACGAGATCAGCTTCCCCTGTTCGCCAAAAAATCCTTTGCGATTCAGCGTTTGATGATTCTGAATGGTCGCACGCCGACCGAAGCAGACCTGCTGAGTATCCTGGAATCCGCCTTCTAAGAATCCGCACGCCAACTCGCTGTCTCGGAACGCCGGCCAGGTGCCACATGCCCGAACAACCGATCCCCAAACTTCGCCCATTGGGAACGCTCGCCCCTGCCGATCAACGTCCAATTACCAGCAACCCGCACGCAGGCTATGCGGAACTTCATTGCCTGACAAACTATTCTTTTCTGCAAGCCGCGTCACATCCCGATGAACTGGTCCGACGAGCGGCAGAACTGAACTACTGCGCACTTTCGATCACGGATCGACACAGCCTGGCGGGTGTCGTTCGAGCTCATGCTGCGGCGAAGCCTCTTGGCCTGCGGCTGATGATCGGTACCGAGATTTCTCTCGAGCAGGGCTCACGCGTTGTTCTTCACGCGAAAACGCGCCGTGGCTACGCGGGCCTTGCGCGATTGCTGACCGTCGGCAAACGTCGCGCTCCAAAAGGCGAGTGCCACCTCAAATTCGCTGATGTGGCACAGCATTCCTCGGATCTGCTGGCGAGCATTCCGCTCGATTCCGAGAATCTCGAACAACAAGCCGAAGATCTTCCGCAATGGCGAGAACTTTTCGGCGACGATTGCTCGTTGATGGCTCAGCGCCATCATGGTCCGCATGACGACTGGACCTTGCAGCGGTTCGTGCAAGTTTCAAATCACTCACGGATCACCCTTGTGGCCAGCAACGGAGTTCAGTTCCACGATTCATCACGGCGATTCTTGCAGGATGTCCAAACCGCCATTCGATTGGGCCGCTCGGTTGCCGAACTCGGTTCGCATCGACTGGCAAATGGCGAACGTCACCTGAAGTCTGCCGATCAGATGCGCCAGCTCTTCGCCGCCTGTCCGATGGCAATCGAGCGAACCGTGGAGCTGGCCGATCGCTGCACATTCAGCCTGGACGAACTGAAATACGAGTATCCAGAAGAACTCTGCCCACGTGGAGAAACACCACTCTCGTGGCTAAAGGCGTTGACGAAGAAGGGCCTTCGCGAACGCTATCCAAACGATATCCCACCACTGATTCAAAATGCCGTCGACCACGAATTGCGGTTGATCGAGGAATTGCACTACGAAGCGTACTTCTTGACGGTCTGGGACCTGGTCCGATTCGCGCGCAGTCGTGAAATCCTGTGTCAGGGACGAGGGTCCGCCGCGAACTCGGCCGTCTGTTACTGCCTGGGCATTACCTCCGTTGACCCCGGAAAGATCGACCTGCTGTTCGAACGATTCATTTCGAGAGAACGCGGAGAAGCTCCCGATATCGATGTGGACTTTGAACACGAGCGACGTGAAGAAGTCCTGCAATACTTGTACGACAAATACGGACGCGAACGAGCTGGCATGACGGCGGAAGTGATTTCGTATCGTCCGAAGTCCGCCGTCCGCGATGTCGGGAAGGCACTCGGACTGTCACTCGATTGCATTGATGCGCTGGCCAAGTCGGTTGACCACGCTCATCACGATGACGCGCGCCTGGTCGAGCGGTTTCGCTCTGTGGGATTTGATCCCGATTCACGCGTAGGACGGCAACTGGTAAGTTTGGTCGACCAGTTGCTCGGCTTTCCCCGCCACCTGTCACAGCACGTCGGCGGGATGATTATCACGAAAGGTCCGCTGTGCGAACTCGTGCCGATCGAGAATGCCGCCATGGCGGATCGCACAGTCGTCGAATGGGACAAAGATGATCTCGACGAGCTGGGAATCTTGAAAGTCGATTGCCTCGCACTGGGCATGCTGACGGCCATCCGCAAATCGTTCGACTTCATTAAGCAACACACCGGGCATCAGTTCACGCTGGCAAACCTTCCCCCTGAAGACACCGCGGTCTATGACATGCTTTGTCGAGCGGAGTCGATCGGAGTCTTTCAAGTCGAATCACGGGCTCAGATGAGCATGCTGCCGAGACTGAAGCCGATTTGCTTTTATGATCTGGTGGTCGAAGTCGCCATCGTTCGCCCCGGTCCAATTCAAGGCAAGATGGTTCATCCTTATTTGCGGCGGCGCGACAAACTCGAAGACGTCACCTATCCCAGCGAAGCCGTGCGACACGTGCTGGAAAAGACCTTGGGGGTACCGATCTTTCAAGAGCAGGCGATGAAGCTCGCAATCGTCGCGGCAGGCTTTACCCCCGGTGAGGCCGATCAACTTCGTCGTGCAATGGGGGCCTGGCGCCGAACAGGCGTTATGGGTCCTTTTCGCGACAAGCTCATTGGCGGAATGGTGTCACGAGAATATTCACCGGAATTCGCCGAGCGCGTCTATGAACAGATTCAAGGATTCGGCGAATACGGATTTCCAGAATCGCATGCCGCCAGTTTTGCACTGCTGGTCTATGCCTCGGCCTGGCTGAAACACTATCAGCCAGCGATCTTTACCGCGGCCTTACTGAACAGTCAGCCTCTCGGTTTTTACGCTCCGGCCCAACTCGTTGCTGAAGCTCGGCGTCAGGGAGTGGATGTGCGCCCCGCCGACGTCAACCTCAGCGACTGGGACTGCACCATCGAACTTCATCCTTATGAGCCACACGAGCCAATCCCTGATCTGCGTGAACCAGGTCTGGTCCCGGGAAACCGCGAAGGGCGATTCGCGATTCGTTTGGGTCTTCGCATGATCCATGGTCTCCGACAGGACTCTGCCGAACGAATCATGGACGAACGTCGCACGGAACCGTTCTCGCAACAAGCGGAATTTGCCAGACGCACCTCGCTGCGCCGTGGGGAACTCACGCTGCTCGCCAATGCCGGTGCGTTTGGATCGCTGCAACCGCAACGACGAACGTCAATCTGGGATGCCTTGCCTGTTCGTGAACCGTCACCCCTCTATGACGAGTCCGATGAGGGTGAGCCGACTCCAGATTTGGCCCCGATGACAGCCATTCAGGAAGTGGTCGCCGATTATCAGTCCGCGGGACTGTCCCTGCGCGCCCATCCGCTCAGCTTCTTGCGTCCAGATCTGGAACTGCGGTCCGTCGTCCGGGCCGTTGACCTGTTGATTCTGGAACCCG
The DNA here is from genome assembly GCF_000255655.1 of Schlesneria paludicola DSM 18645. Classification (NCBI taxonomy): domain Bacteria; kingdom Pseudomonadati; phylum Planctomycetota; class Planctomycetia; order Planctomycetales; family Planctomycetaceae; genus Schlesneria; species Schlesneria paludicola. Next base: position 839,989 of record NZ_JH636435.1, read on the forward strand.
ACCGCCGATATCGCGTCGCAGGACTGGTCCTGCTTCGACAGCGTCCTTCGACGGCGAAGGGGATCACCTTCATGACTATTGAGGACGAAACGGGAACCGCGAACCTTGTCGTTCACGTCAACGTCTGGGAGCGATTTCGACTGATCGCGCGGCGCGCCTCTGCGATTATCGCCCGCGGCGTGCTCGAACGACAGAACGAAGTCGTCCACCTTGTCGTTGACACTTTCGAAGACTTAACGGACGTCTTGAGTCACTACAAGAATCCCTCGCGCGATTTCCGATAGCAGCACAGTCCACTTCTGAACGAAGCGGCCCATAGTGGCGACACGTGCATTGCCCCGGTTCACGCCACATCCGGCGCTTCAAAGTAGTCGTCGTCTGCGATGTCCGGAATCCCAACCACAAGCACTCGCATTCGGCCCTGAGCCGAGTGAACAGCATTCGGCGGAATATGAACCAGACTTCCGCGTTGAACCTCGTATCCAATGCCTTCGACCGTCACGGTCCCGGCCCCATCAAGCACGTAGTACAGCTCTGTGGACCGTTTGTGAAAATGAGGTCTCGCCCCATCAATGTCGACGGCGTGTGCCCATGCCGCAGGAGCAAGCACGGCATCTTCGCGACTGATCAGGCGATCACGCCACCCGCACGCACTTTTTTCGCGAGGGGTCTGCCCCTCATGCCGGACCAACACCCTGTTCAGATTGCTGACGGCCAGACTCATAGGTCATTTCCTTCACCAAAACAAAGCCCGACTTGAACCACCACGCGACGAAACCGCCACGGACCGCGAAGTCTTTCACGACAATTCGTCAGGATCGTTTCAGTCCGCATTTCGGACATGTCAACCTGTGTCGATGCTGACGTCTGCGATAGGGAGCAGATCGCACATTGTACTGCGTTTTTCTGACGAACCGAAGATATCGTACGTACCTGCCGTTTCCGACTCGCCGTGTTCGCGGGTCGTGAAGGTCGCCACGGATCGTCGTCCTTTCACCAACATGCGGATTTTGCCGGAAACGAGATCGATATGCTGAAGAGACTTTTTGCGTTGTCAGTCGTCTTGCTCGGTTTCGGAGCTCACCTGTTTGCCCAGGAAGAGGCCGAACAGATGATCGCGCTTGAAGATGCGCAGGCGTCAGACACGACATTGATTTCCGCAACGTCGCTGGCCGAGTCGATCAACCCAATTCTCGCTCGTGCGGCCGCCGACGTCGAAGCCGCTCGCGGACGTGCCTATCAAGCGGGACTGTACCCGAACCCGGTGGCCCAAGGCGGGGCAACACAGCTCGCGGGCAACGAAAGCCAATACTACTTTGGCCTGAGCCAGGAAATTGTCACCAAACACAAACTGCAGCTCAATCAGAGTGCCGCGACACGTGAGGTCTATCAGGCGGAACTCCACTTTGTCCAAACGCGTTTCGCACTCCTGACTGCGGTCCGGCAGACGTTCTTCCTGGCGCTCGCCAGCCAAAGGCGCGTCGATGTCCTGACAAAGCTTCTCGATATCACGCGCAATTCCGCGACGGCCGCCGAACGAATGCGGGCCGCCGGCGAAACCTCGAAGGCCGACACGCTCTTGTTCGAAATCGAACTGGAAAAAGCCGAAGTGGCACTCGAGAACGCCCAAGCCCAACTCGCGGCCGCTCGTCGGCAGCTCGCCGCCGTGATTGGTGTGCGTGAAATGAATATCGGCCGCATCGTCGGCAACCTGAGAATCTCGCTTGACGAAGCCATGGCGCAAATCTTGATTGACGGTTATGTGCCTTACAACGCGCAAGTTCAGGTGGCCGAACAGGAGGTTGAACGCTCGAGAATTCTTCTGCAACGCGCTCAAGTCGAACCATTCCCGAATATCACCGTTTACGGTGGATATCAAAACCAGTTACTTGGGGTCCGCGACATGGGCCTGCTGAATGCATCGATCCCGATTCCCGTCTGGAATCGAAATCAAGGAAATATCGCAGCAGCCCATGCCCACATTCATCGAGCGACTGCCGATGTCGGCCAAGTTCAGAATCAAATTGCACGCATGATGGCCGAAGGCATCGGCCGCTATAAAGTCGCCGATCAGCAGGCGCGACGCTTCGAAGAAAAAATCGTTCCCAAGGCCCGCGAAGGCGTGACGATCATTCAGGAAGCATTCGCCAATGGGCAGTTCGATTCGTTCCGCCTGCTGCAATCGCAACGCGGACTCGTCGAATCGAACCTCGGATACATCGCCGCCTTGGAATCCCGCTGGATGGCTGCCGCCGAACTGGCCGGCATCGCCCAACTCGAAACGTTCCCGTGATGCATGTGACCCCGGTCAGCGATGCAGAAGAGGAATGGCCTCTATGAACGCCCGACAATCGGCTGAACAAACTCCAGTGCTTCAGCAGACTCCGGACGCAGGAAATCAAAATCACATCCTTCGTCCGCCTGCAAGACGTGGTCGATATAGAGCTTCGGGTAGCCGCGCAAATGCTTGGATGTCGGGGGCTGCCAGGCGGCCCTTCGCCGCGCCAGTTCCGCATCATCCACCAGAAGTTGCAGCCGTCGTTCGGCGACATTCAGTTCGATCAGGTCGCCATCTTGCACCAGCGCGAGCGTCCCGCCAGCAGCGGCCTCGGGCGTGACATGCAGGACGACGGTTCCATACGAAGTTCCGCTCATCCGGGAATCACTGATTCGTACAAGGTCCGTGACACCGTCCTGCAGCAGCTTCTTCGGGACAGGAATCGAACCCCATTCCGGAAATCCCGGTACGCCCTTGGGCCCCGCGTTCTGCAGGACAAGCACGCTGTCGGCAGTGACCGGAAGATCGGGTGAATCGATTCGATCAAGCATCTCTTCATAGTCACGAAAGACGATCGCGTGCCCCGTATGAGTCATTAATTTTGGCGAGGCGGCTGCCGTCTTGATCACCGCCCCACTGGGCGAAAGATTGCCCTTCAGGACGGCCAAAGCTCCACCGTCCCGCACCGGCTTTTCTCGCGACACAATCACGTCGCGATTGAAACTGCGGCTTCTGGAAATATTGTCACCCAGCGTACGACCCGTGATGGTCATCGTATTCAGATCGAGCAGATCGCGGATCTCGGCCATCACGGCCGACACGCCACCCGCCGAATCAAATGCATCCATCAGATGCCGGCCCGAGGGTGCCATGTTGACCAGGAACGGCGTTGTCTGTGACAGTTCGTCAAACCGAGACAGGGGAATCGTGATCCCCCGTCGCCCCGCCATGGCGATCAAATGCACGATGGCATTCGTCGATCCACCGAGTGCAAGCAACGTCCGAATGGCATTCTCGAACGCCTGCGGCGTCAGGATGCGAGACGGGCGCAAATCTTCACGAACGAGTTGTACGATCCGCCGCCCGGTCGCCGTCGCGACCTGCATTCGCCGCGAATCCGTGGCCGGAATCGAGGCCGTTCCAGGCAGCATCATCCCTAACGCTTCCGACAGCGACGTCATCGTCGATGCCGTGCCCATCGTGTTGCAGGCCCCAACCCCACACCCATAACTGGCTTCGATTTCGAGCCATTCGTCCAGCGAAAGGCGCCCCGCGCGCCGCTCGTCCGAATACTTCCACAAATCGGTTCCCGAGCCAATCGGATTCCCACGCCAATACCCAATCGCCCGCGGACCGCCGTTGAGTTGAATCGCTGGAAGATCGGCACTCGCGGCGGCCATGAGCTGCGCCGGAGTCGTCTTATCGCAATTACAAAGCAGCACGACGCCATCAATCGGATTAGCGCGGAGCGTCTCTTCAATGTCCATCGCCATCAGATTGCGATAGAGCATCGCCGACGGCTTCATGAACTCTTCGCCGAGCGAAATCGAGTGGAACTCGAGCGGAAGTCCTCCCTCCATCAAGACGCCGCGTTTCACGCCTTCGGCCAGCTCGCGCAGATTCGCGTTACAGTTATTCAGATCGCTCCAGCTATTGGCGATGCCGATGACCGGCTTTCCTGCGAAGTCGTCAGGGTTTAGCCCCATGGACCGTAGCGAGGATCGATTTTGAAACGCCAACTCTTCTCGGCCGGCAAACCATTGTGAACTCCGCAGCGCGGAAGCAGTCGGCATGACGCGTGATCTCGCTTATTTCTGTTGAGAACGAACTCGTACAACACTCAATGAACCCGGTGTGTCGAGGCAACGCCGTTTCAATGGGAATGACGATAAAATCGCCAGGGATCAATCTAACGAATTCGCCCAATGTTCACGACTCGTCCTGATTCCGAATGACGATTTCCAGCGGTGTCATGCTGATTTCGAGAGGGAAATTGGTTCCATTCGGTGGAACCAGGACTGCGGCACCCGTCAAATCGCCCGATCGCAATTTATCGAGAGCGACGTTCGCGTCCTCGAGGCGGAAGAGCTCGGTGGTCGTTTTGATCGACATCACGGGCGCCACCGACAGAAACTCCTCACCATCGCGGCGTGTCAGATTTGCCACCGACCGTACCATTCGCTCACCCCACAACAACGAGTAGGGAAAGCTGGGAATGTCGCTCATGTGAATTCCACCACACACGACGACGCCCCCTTTTCGCACGACCTTCAGTGCCGCGGGGACAAGGTCCCCCACTGGCGCAAAAATAATTGCCGCATCCAATTCTTCGGGAGGTCTGGATTCGGAATCGCCCACCCAGGAGGCACCGACCGATTTCGCGAACCTCTGGGCGATAATATCGCCGGGACGAGTGAACGCATAAACCTTCTGGCCCCGGAACTTCGCGGTTTGGGTCACAAGGTGCGCCGCGGCACCGAACCCAAATATTCCGAGCCGCTCGGCATCCCCCGCCATTCGCAATGAGCGGAATCCGATCAAACCTGCGCACAGCAGCGGTGCCGCCTCGACATCGCTGAAGACTTGAGGCAGCTTGAAGCAAAACCGCTCGTCGGCCACGGTCCGTTCGGCAAACCCGCCATCCAGGTTGTACCCGGTGAACTGAGCCCGATCGCAAAGGTTTTCTTGCCCTCGACGACAAAACCGGCACTGCCCACAGGTCGAACCTAACCAGGGAACCCCAACGCGATCTCCGAGGCGAAGTGAGGTGACTGCCACCCCCACATCAATCACCATGCCGACGATTTCGTGCCCGGGAACCAGCGGCAACTTCGGGTTCGGCAGTTCTCCGTCGCAGACATGCAGGTCCGTACGGCAGACTGCACATGCCAGAACTTGCAACAACACCTGACGAGGACCTGGCTGCGGTTCAGCCAGATCACGTCGTACAAGAGGTTGCCCCGGTTTCTCGAGCACCATGGCCAGCAAGACATTTCTCCATCGTCAAATTCGAAATTGAGCCCACAGGCTCCCGTTGAGTGTGTCCGGAAATTCCGTTGTTGTTTGTTCGTCCTCGTTACCAAGCTCTCGCTTGGTAACGCCTCCTGCAATCCGATCTTCAGCCGCACCAGAATGTGGTCAGTGATCCTCATACAAACGTCTGCGGTGTGGAAAGCGTTGCCAAACAGAAGCTTGGCAACGTGAACTAGTCCGGCACCCCAATCAGGCACCCGTTCAGGCGACCACCATTCATTTTCGGCCCTAAGGGACCTGTCGGCAAGTTGAACGTGTCGAATTCTTGCAAACCACGCTTGAGAACCCGCGCGTCATTTTTTCTCGCGTTTCGGTTCCCAATCACGAGTCATCGTCGTCCCGTTCCGCTCAACATCGGCCTTCCCCTTGATGGTGTCACCGTCAAGTTTGCCTTTATACTTCACGACGAATTTCTGGCCGTCGCGTTCGCGGGAAACGGTAAACGCGACTTCACCGTCTTTGAATGTCGCATCGGTAATCTTGATCTCGGTATTGTCGGGGCCGGGAACCGTTCCGGTCAGCTTGTCTCCGTCGAGCTTCAATTTCGCAGACATTTCGCGATCTTGATTATTGATGCTGACCTTCCACTTCCAGGTACCGGTCGGATCGGCCGAGTCTGCCGCCTGGCAGAGGCTCACCATGCAGACGAGAACCAAACTCAAACTGATGAAGTTGCGCCGTCGCATCGCGGATTCCTTTTTGACAACGTCTGAAAGCGGTTCAGCGTAGACCCCTTGCCTGCGCTGGATTTCGCATCCTCTTTGTACCGTATCCTGAACCAACCCAAAACGATCGAAGCTGAATTTCCCCCCCAGCACCAAATCGTGTCCGGCTCCGTCGATGTCATGCAGCCCTCATCAACTGAAACAGCCCGACGGCAAGAATTGCACCGACAAGCGGTCCCACAAATGGCACGAATGCATAGCCCCAGTCCGAGTCTCGTTTGCCACGAATCGGCAGAAAGGCATGTGCCAGGCGCGGCCCCAGGTCGCGGGCGGGATTGACCCCGTACCCCGTCGTTCCGCCCAGCGACAGTCCGATCGAAAACACGATCATCGCAACTTGGATCGCTCCCACCGAACCCAGGCCCACTTTGACCAAAGTCTCTTTTCCCTCATGCGTTAGGGGCAGGGCAGGGGACGAAAACGACAAGACGGCCAGAACCAGAACCGCCGTTCCAATCGCTTCGCAGCAAAAATTCAGCGGTAAGTTGCGAATCGCAGGGCTCGTACAGAACGTCGCTAGTTTCGCGTCCGCATCGGACGTTGCCTCGTAGTGATTGTAGTAGTAAACGTAGACGACAATCGCACCAAATACGGCCCCGAGAATCTGCGCGGTGATGTATCCAGGCAGACGCACCCAATCAAATTGCCCATTGACCGCCAATCCCACTGTTACCGCCGGGTTCAAATGCGCGCCGCTCAGTTCCGCCGTGCAGACCACCGCACTGAATACGGCAAAGGCCCAGCCGGCCGTGATCACGATCCACCCGCTGTTATGGCCTTTCGTGTTGTCCAGAACCACGTTCGCAACAACTCCGTTACCCAGCAGCACCAGAATTGCGGTCCCAAAGAATTCGGCGACGAAACTGGACATGGAGGCCTCTTTGAAATCAAAGGGAAACGTGACAAGACACTCCGCCAGCGCCCGGCGGAATCACAACGCGTCGTCTCACGGAATGATGATTCTGGATCGCGAAAGCGTAGGCAACGCCAATGGGGTTCTCAACCGACTTCGTGTTTCGACTCAATCAACGGCCGCTGCCTGAAGTTGATTCATCCATCGCTGGGTCTGCAGTGCATCCGAATAAGTCGCTCCCACCGGCACGGTTTCCAAACCTCGGACAACGCGTGAGAAGCATCGCAACTCCTCGGCCATCATTCCGGTCGCACCTGATGCGTCGGTTCGAATCTCCAGCGCCATCGGCCAGCGAGCCCGATCGTCCCAGACCTCGATCGGACGTGGATTCGGTGACACACGCACCACCCAGCCCTGACCAAACACTTCTGTCCGGTCAAAGCCGCGCGGAGGCATTCCCGTCGGCGTCAAGTACGACGCCGCGAACGTGCCAATCGTGCCGCCGCTCCATTCGACCTGCGCGATCGCCAGATCGACCTCACCCGATTCCGTTCGGTGTAACCGTGCCGAGAACCGCTGCGGTTCCTCGCGTTTCATCAAGACCTGGGCCGCGTAGAGGTCATGAACCATCGCCGCATGAAGCGGGTTTTCGCCGGGAAAGTCTCGCACGATCGATGCGGGCCGATGCCGGACGCAATCGATCAAGATCGGCCGACCTCGCTGTGCGACTTCCTCGCGCAATTGCCTGAACTCGCTGTTGAACAGCAGAATATGCCCCAGCATCAAATTTGAGGAATCCGAACGAACCAGCGGCGCCAGACTCTCCGCCTCCGACAAGTCGACGGAAACCGGCTTTTCAAGTAGGACGCATTTTCCGGCCTGCAACAATGTCTTGGTCACTCGGACATGATCGTCCGTGGAACAGGCCACAACCCAGGCGTCCGCTGCCGATTCCTTGATCGCTCGTCCCAGATCCAACCAACCGGGAACCTCGGGAAGTTCACTCCGAATGGCATCCAGACTGGTTTGTCGCCGAGCGACAACGGCGACAAGTTCCGTCTCCGCCAGCCCCGCCAGCGTCAAGGCATGCAAGCGACCAAACCGCCCCAAACCGACAACGCCAACTTTGACTCGCTTGTCACCCATTTGACCGTCCACAATTCGCTCCGCCCGGTTTTCACTGTGAAATTCGTCCAGGCGATGATATCCATCGAGCCAGAAGTCACAAATCAATGAGGGGCTGTGAAACGAAACACAACTTCTGAATCCCAATCGCCCCTCAGACTTGGCAACCGCCCTCGAATCGGCTGAAACCAATCAATCCTTCCAAACCAGAGACCGCGTGACCCTGCAACAAAGAATTCAGACGAATCGCGTGAATTGGAATTTCAAAATCGTGCACTTTCGATATCGTCTTCCAACAGAACATAAGACGCCACGACTTAGTTGAGAGACAGACAATGACCTCCCCGCAGCCAACCGATTCGATTGCGGGCGCAATTCTGGGATGCGCCGTAGGGGACGCCATCGGCCTACCGTATGAGGGACTTTCGCGGCAACGCGCGACGCGATTGATCGGAGTTCCCAATCGGCATCGCTTCCTGATGGGCCGAGGGATGGTTTCGGATGACACAGAACATACCTGCTTTGTCGCGGAATCGCTTTGTCGCGAACCCAGAGACGTGGATCAGTTTGCTCGTGAACTGGGCATTCGACTGCGATGGTGGCTTGTCGGGCTACCCGCAGGCATCGGCTTCGCAACGCTTCGAGCGACCGTCAAGTTGTGGCTCGGCTACGGAGCGTCGCACAGCGGTGTATTCTCGGCCGGAAACGGACCAGCGATGAGGAGCCCCATCCTGGGAGCGGCCATCGACGATCTGGATTTGCTTCGAGACTACGTGCACGCGTCTACGCGCATCACTCACACCGACCCCAAGGCCTTTCACGGCGCCCTTGCGGTCGCAATCGCCGCCTGGTGCGCCAAAAGGGGACTCAGTACCCCTGGCGCGTTCTTTGAAAAGTACCGCTCCCTGGTGGATACGGATACCTCTGACGAATTCCAGGGATTGATGAAGACGATGGCAAGCAGTCTTGCTGCTGGTGACTCGACTGAAATCTTCGCGGATCAACTCGGCTGTCGTCGAGGCGTATCCGGGTACGTCTACCACACTGTCCCCGTGGTCCTCCATTGTTGGCTCAGCCATCCTCGCGACTACCAAAGTTCGATCCAGACGGTCATTCGTTGCGGTGGAGATACAGACACAACGGCCGCGATTGTGGGAGCGATCGTTGGCGCGGAAGTCGGTAGATCGGGCATCCCCCCCGCCTGGCTCAACGGCCTCTGCGAATGGCCTCGTTCCGTTGACTGGATGGAACGATTGGCTGATGCGACGGACAAAGCCATGCAAACCGGCGACATCCAATCAACGCCAAGATACGTGCCAATCGTCGGTCTGGGCAGAAACGCCGTCTTCCTCTCCGCCGTCATGGTTCACATAGCCCGCCGGATGCTTCCGCCGTATTGAAATTGACATCTCGTGGCAGGCGTTCTTCAGAAATATGCCACGCAGTCGAATTCTTAATGCGGTAGCGATCTGAACGCGGCGTCAACCAAATCCAAGTTCGAATCCGTCGGATCAAACCGCATTGCGAAACGCGCGACTGTAAGAATCAAGGCGTTTCCTCCAGGACTTTCACGTTTGTGGCCGTCTTGACCAGATTGTGATCTGCAAATTGCCAGATCACTTTTTTGTCGCGCGTGATCTCGAACGCATGAGCCCCTTTGCCCTCTTGCCCGCGCAGGAAATTGCAGATCACATAGTGACCGTTCTTCAAAACCTGCAAACTGGTGATCCAGGCCAGATTCAGTTCCGGCACTTCGGCGGCCGTCAGCTCCCACACGACTTTCTTCTCGGGCGTCACCTCAATCACTCGCTTGTCCGTACCGCATCCAATCAGCGTATTGCCATTTTCCAGCCGCAATGCGTCATGAACATACTTTCCCGCTGGACATTCCCACACCAGGCGACCGTCTGAAGCCACTTCTCGTACCATGGCGTCAGACTCGTTGGCGACCAGAAAATGACCGTTCTCCAGCGCATGGATGCAGCGCATCTGCTGGTGTGCGACAGTCTCTTTCACCGGAATGTTGACACCCAAAACCGTTTTACCGGTGGGGTCAATCATTACGACTCGACAGGGCCCTTGCTCCGCTGCCAGCGTGTTTCCGTTCCGCAGGCGTTCACACGTCATGATCTGCTCGCATTTGCCAACGTAATTCCAGACAACGCGAAGCTCACGATCCACTTCCTGAACCCCGGTCGGTTTGCCACCGTAGGCATACACGACATGCCCGTTTGCCAATGGTTGGCACTGCACGCACAGACTTGGTGGACGATGTTCCCATGCCACCTTACCATCATCACCAATTTCGATGATCCGGTTTTTGTCGCCCGCACCATATTCGACAACCATGATTCGATGAGTGACCGCTTTGTCATCGGCAATTGTTCCAGTGATGTATCCACTGATGGCCAAGAAGGTCACGCACAGTCGCTTCCAATTCATTGTCGGGCCTTGGTTCAAAAGTATTTGGACGTGTCGCTGAATAGAGGATCGCAGCGGCAGAAGCAGATCAGGCAATTCAGAACCGATCGTTCACGGCGTCGTTGATCAGGCCGACATACATCAATGCAATGCGGAAAATAAAGAAAATAATGATCGACGCCACAAAGCCCCAGATCGCCCACCCCAAAGCCGTCGTCATGGCGGACAAGCTGCGACGGGCCTGATCTTCCAATTGCGGACTCAATCGATCCAGGGTCTCAGGAACCGTGCCTGACGCTTCGCCGACGCGCACAAGCTCCAGGTAATCACGCGGAAACAGTTTTGTTTCCATGAGTGCATACGACAGGTCTTCGCCCTCAGTCACCATTGCAGTCACCATCGGAATGGCGGCGGCATAGGCACCATTGCCCGTCGCTTTCAAACTGGATTCGAGACTCGGATTGATCGACATGCCCGCTTGCTGCGTTAAAGCGAACGCCCACGAAAATCGAGCCAATGCGAAGGATTGCAGACAACCGCCAATCACGGGAATTCGCAGCAGCGCCTGATGGACAACCATGCGTCCTTTCAGCCCGTTGACAAAAAAGAAATACAGGAACGCCCCGGCGAAGGCGGTTCCGAAGCAGCCCCCCAGCCAGGTCAAGGCTCCCGACGTTCCGGTCAACCCGAGCCCCAGTACGTCGAACGGCTTTGTCCCATTCATCGAACCAATCATTCCCAGCAGCCAGATTAATCCGGCCACGATGAAGATGGCCGCCAGCAACTGAATCACCGGCAACGTGATGGCACCCAAAAATGTGCGGCGAAGTCGCACGAGGTTGTCGTAATGATCCGCCAGCGCGCTCAAGACCTCTGGCAACGAACCGGTCTGATCTGCGACGCGAACCAGATCGACCATCAGATCCGGAAACGCACCGCCCTGCTCGCGCAGTGCCGTGGACACTTCCGAGCCTTTTCGCAATTGGTCGATGATCTCGCTCGAAATCCGCTTCAGCCGCGGATGATGCGATTTTCCACCGGCGACTTGAAAGGCTTTCAGAATGTTCACACCGGAGTGCAACATCGTGGCCAGTGACCGGCAAAATGTTGCCAACGTACTCATCGGCAGCGCTTCAAACATGCATTACCCCTGACGCCCCGGTGGGCAACGCCTCGAGCGATCGTCCCGTTTTCCTCGTTACTGCGTTCGTTTCTTTTTTCCTCGTTACCAGGATCCCGCTTGGCAACGCTTCATACTCCCCCCTGACATGCCGCAAGCGTTGCCAATTGGCCGCGTGACAACGAAGACTTTCCGGACGCCCGCATTAGCCTGGATCATAAGACAGGAGAAAACATTCTACAAAAGTTTTCCTGCAATCGGTCCCAATTCGAACGGGCAAACCATGTGGTCGCTTCGATTCGCTTCGCGTGGTTCAAATCTTCCGCAAACTGATGCTCAAGCTGTTCGGCCAACCCCTTGTCATACAGGATCGCTCCGACCTCGAAGTTCAGATACAAACTGCGCGCATCAAAGTTGGGTGTGCCCACCATCGACCAGCATCCGTCGATGGTCAGCGTCTTCGAATGCAATTGCCCGTCCTGATACTCATAAATCTCCACTCCCGCCTTCAGCAGCGAATCGAAATTCGAGCGTGCCGCATGCAGCGTCGCCCAGTAGGTCTTCGGACCGGAAATCAGCACGCGCGTCGCCACCCCACGCTGAGCGGCCGACTCCAACGCCGAGACCAGCGACGGTGTCGGCACAAAGTAGGACGTCGCGAGGGTGACCTGACTGCGAGCCGCATTGATCGCGGAAAAATAAAGCGAGTGAAACACCGCCTCATCCTCGTCCGGACCGCCGGAAACGATTTGGGCATAGACGGCCCCGACGTGCTCGGGCTGCGGAAAGAACGAGTCGTGGGTCAGCTCTTCGCCTGTCGCGTATTTCCAATCAATCGCGAACACCTCTTGCAACTGCAGGACCGTCGGACCATGCAGTCTCAGGTGAGTGTCACGCCAGTGCCCGAAATGCGGGTCTCGCCCCAGATACTCGTCGCCGACGTTCATTCCCCCCGTGAACGCGACCTGGCCGTCGACGATGATGATCTTGCGGTGACTGCGCAAATTGATCGACCAGCGTTCCCGCAACGACTGCCCCGGCACGAATGACGCAATCTGAATTCCCGCATCGCGCATCGGTTTCAGAAAGTGGTGGGTCAGTTTTCCAGACCCGATTGCGTCGTACAGAAACCGGATCTCAACCCCCGCAGTGGCCCTCTCAATCAATAAGTCCCGCAGTTTCGTCCCCAACCGATCCGGCTGCCAGATATAGTACTCCAGATGAACCGAGAATCGCGCCTGCCGAATCGCAGCCGCGATTTCGTCAAATGTTCGCTCGCCATCGATCAGCAGTTGAACCCGGTTCCCGACTGTCGCGTGCGTGTCCGCAACGCGTTCCGCCAGACGACGCAGTTCCTGCTGTGTCGCATTCAGGTGATCGTGATGCAGATGATGATGCCGCGCCAATTGAGGCAAGGTTCGCGTCACCGTTTCGGTTGCCACCTGTTTCCCCCGAATTCGGCGTCCGACACGGTTGATTCCGAACACGGTAAACAAGAACGCACCAACATAGGGCATGGTCACAATCGCCATGATCCAGGCAACGGTCGACACGGACTGCTGCTTTTTCGTCAGCAAGACGACCGGCAACAGTGCCAGCGTTAACACGTAACCCATGACAGAAAGAATGGCGAGTGCAGTATTCATCGGGGCAGCATACTCAAAATCACATCCTCTGACAGTTTCGAAACGCCTTTTTGCAGTATGATCCCCCACGGCAGCCCTCACACCACTCTTGACGGGGCATTTTACTTTGTGGGAATCACGATAGGAAAGTTTCAACTCACATCCGCGACAATCGCTCCACTGAAGGCTAGACTTCCCACGGTGACGATCTCATCAACCAATCGAACGAGGAGCCGTTCGACGCTCAAAAAGAGTGAATCGCGAGACGGTCATTGACCGGCATCCACGACAGTTGATCATCGGCCGTTCACCGCGGAATGCTGATTCGGTCAGGTTAATCCATGGATTTTTTTCGACAGCTCTTCAACACGTCAAGCTTCCCCGCTCGCTGGTCGTGCGGACAGTGGAGTCCTGGGCTTGGATGGCTGCATATTCTTTCGGATCTCGGGATCTGGTCCGCCTATTTTGCGATTCCGATTGTCTTGGCATTTTTTGCGATCCGGCGGCGCGATCTGCCGTTTCGCCGCATCTTTTTCTTATTTGGATTGTTCATCTTATTGTGCGGCACAACCCACTTGATGGATGCGATCATCTTCTGGTGGCCTGCCTATCGCCTGGCCGGTTTGATCAAACTGGTGACGGCTGTCATTTCCTGGATCACGGTCCTGGCGCTCATTCGTATCGTCCCCACCGTCATCGAGATGCGCAGCCCGGAAGAATTGGAACACGAGATCGCGGCGCGACGACACGCCGAAGCGGCCCTGGGTCTGGCCAATGCGGAACTCGAACGCCGCGTCAATGAACGGACGCGCGAATTGACGCACTCGATCGCCACTTTGCATAAAGAGCGAGAGTTGTTCCGTACAACGCTCGCCAGTATCTGCGATGGCGTCGTCGTCACCGATCTGACCGGAAGTGTTACCTTCGTGAATGGCGTTGCCGAAGCGTTGATGGACTGCGACGCAACCCGCACCCTCGGAACACCGCTAAACCAGAGCTTTCGGCCGATCGACGAACAATCGCGCCAGCCCCTTGAATCGCCAATCAAATCGGCGCTACGCGAAGGGGCGCCCGTCAATCAAATCAATCATGCCGTGCTGATTTCCCGGACGGGTATCGAACGTCCCATCGATGCCAGCGCCGCGCCGCTGCGCGATGAACACGGCTCGATCACCGGAGCGGTCCTGGTGTTTCGCGATATCAGCGAACGACGGCAACGCGAACGCGAACGCGATGCTCGAGAACGCGTCTTTCGCACACTCGCCGAATGGATCCCCCAATTGGCCTGGATGGCGAATCCTGACGGGCATGTGTTCTGGTACAACCGTCGCTGGTACGACTACACCGGGACGACGTTTGAACAAGTCGAAGGCTGGGGTTGGGAATCGTTTGTTCATCCGGACGAGCGACCAAAGGTCATGGCCCGCTGGAAATCATCGATTGCAACCGGCGAACCGTTTGACATGGAATTTACGATCAGGGACCGAAGCAACAATTATGGCACATTCCTGACACGCGTCATGCCCGTCCGCGACGACAAGTCGCAAATCGTACGCTGGTTCGGAACCAATACCGATATCACCGAACTCAAACAGGCGCGGGAAGCGCTTGCCGCCAGCGAGAAAAGACTGCGCCTTGCCCTCGATGCGGGATCGATGGGTGTTTTGGATTGGGACCTTCGTACCAATCACGTCGTCTGGTCTGAACGCCTCGAAGCATTGCATGGCCTGCCGGCCGGAGCCTTCGGTGGCACGTACGACGATGCGAAGGCCCTCGTTCATCCAGATGATCGCGCGCGGGTCGACAGATGTATCCATGATGCGATGCAGCACGATGCCGACTATGACGTCGAGTTCCGCAATGTCTGGCCGGATCGAAGTGTACATTGGACCGCCGCCAAGGGAAAGGTGCTCGTCGGCACTGATGGCCGCCCCGAACGGATGATCGGCGTCTGCATGGATATCAATCAACGTAAGCGGTCCGAACAAACGGCCCGTTTTCTGGCCGAAACCAGTGCCGCGCTGACGACCCTGGGAGAAATCGACAGCACGCTTCAAAACGTGGCGTCACTCGTTGTTCCAGGTTTCGCCGACTGGATCACCATCGATCTGCTCGAAGACAACGGGCGTCTGCGGCGTGTCGCGGTGGCGCATGACAATCCTGCAAAAGTGGAACTGGCAAACGAGATCTACCGACGTTTCCCCCCCGACCCCAACGTCAATCATGGTGTCTGGCAGATCCTGAGAACGGGCGAATCCGAAATCGTACCCCAGATCACCGACGAAATTTTGAATCGCTCCATCCCACAGCCTCAGCTACGTCAGACGATGCAGCAGCTTGGATTGAAGTCTTACATCGGCGTGCCATTGAACCTGCGAGGCAAAACGCTGGGCGTCATGACGTTCGTCTCGGCCGACTCGTATCATATTTATGACGACACTGACCTGGCCCTGGCTCAGGATCTGGCTGGACGTGCCGCGATTGCGATCGAAAACTCGCAGCTTTACCGCAATCTCCGTGATGCCGATCGTCGAAAAGACGAATTCCTCGCCACACTCGCCCACGAGCTACGTAACCCTTTGGCGCCGATTCGTAACGGACTCCAACTGCTTCCGCTTATCGCGGCGAATCGTCAAACGGTCGGTGAGACGATCGCGATGATGGAGCGCCAGGTCACTCAGTTGGTTCGGCTAGTCGATGACCTGATGGATGTCAGTCGCATCAACCGTGGAAAGCTGGAACTGAGAACCGAACGAGTCGCATTGTCCACGATTGTTCAAAATGCCGTTGAAACAAGCCGACCACTGCTCGTACAGATGGGCCATCAACTTTCGATTCAATTGCCCGAAGAACCGACGCTCCTGCAAGCAGACCCCGTTCGGCTTGCTCAAGCCATATCAAACCTACTCAACAACGCGGCCAAGTACGGCGACCGGAACGGCCAGATTGCCCTCACCGCAACGGTACAGAGCGCTCCCCCTGCCACAGAGCAGAATGCACTCACTGCAGCACCGCAGAATCGAATGGTCACGATTTCGGTGAAAGATTCCGGAATTGGAATTGCCCCCGAACAAATTCCACACCTGTTTGTGATGTTCTCGCAGGTCAGTTCCGCTCAGGGAAAATCGCAGGGCGGGTTGGGGATTGGCCTGACGCTCGTCAAGCAACTGGTCGAGATGCATGGCGGCCAGGTTGAAGCGAAAAGCGAGGGCCCCGGATTGGGCTCCGAATTCATCATCCGCCTACCGCTCGTCATTGACGCGCAAAACACAGAGGCTTGCCTCAATGGCACCCCACCCGATGAACCACCGCAGACATCTCTTCGAGTCCTGATCGTCGACGATAATCGCGATGCAGCAGAGAGTCTGGCGATGATGCTGCGGTGTATGGGAAACGACACCCGTACCGCGTATGACGGTCCCGACGGTATCGATCTGGCGCGCGAATACCATCCGGACATTATTCTTTTGGATATCGGCCTACCGACTCTGAACGGCTATGAAGTTTGCCGTCAGATTCGGCAGGAACCTTGGGGGACACAGATTGCAATCTTCGCCCTCACGGGGTGGGGACAAGATGACGATCGTCGACAGTCACACGAAGCCGGCTTCGACCACCATTTCGTGAAACCCGTTGATCCGCAACTGTTAATGAAGACGCTTCGAGAACGACAGCAAATCCATACCTGACGAGCCGACAATGTGGTGCGCGGCAGATGCCTGTGCGACGTGAACCGTTCCTGGCATTTCCTGCGTTCTGAAAACCCAACCTTTCCACCAAGAGGATCAAGACTTCTGATCACGAAGTCGGCGACCACTTCCAGTTCGAGAGCTTCATGACCCTAACGCCAGCATCCAGCGATCAAGACGGAAAATTAGACTCATTATCGATGTGGAATCGGTTCGCACTGGTCATGGCGGCCACGCTGATCATGGGAGCAGGGTGGGGTATCCGCGGTTCCTTCGGTCATTCCCGTGGCGCGATGATGCCGGGCGCGATGCTGGGGCTCACTTTGGCAGTCTGTTCACTTCGGACCGACTGGCGGAAACGAGCGGCGATTCTGGGGTTTCTGTCCGCGATTGGCTGGGGCTTCAATGGTGCCAGCAGCTACGGCCTGCTGATCGGCTATAGCGTGGGCGGCTCGCTTGAGAATAGCGCCTACGGCTACGCGTGCCTGTTTCTGATCGGTGCCCTCTATAGCGGACTCGGTTGTTCATTCCTGGCGATTGGTCTGACCAAACCACGTTCCTTTCTCGATCATGCGGTCATCCCGATGATCGTGCTTTATTCACTCTGGTTACTGGAAGAGTTCACGGGCCTGAAACGCTGGAGCATTGACCTGTTCGCGAAAGATCCGGCAACTCCCAATGTGTCGGCCTGGTTGTACAACTCGAACTGGCTGAATGCGGCCACCGCGATCGTCGTAGGAACAGTGGCCGCGATACGAACGCCTGGCAACCGCGGTGCAGGCTGGCTGATGGCCAGCCTCGGACTGGGCTGGTTCGCCGGAATGTTCGTTCTGGTTCATCTCGCCGACCTCAGAATCAATCCGCCGCGCCATGATGCCTGGGCAGGTTGCCTGGGAATGCAACTTGCGCTACTGGGCTATTTTATCATCGAGAAGAATCGAGCGGCCATCATGCTGGCGGGCTACGGCCTTGTTGCAGGCGGATATGGATTCGCCTGCGGCGAGTTCCTGCAGGCACTCGGTCGTGCCGAATGGGGGCCCATCGGCTCAATCGCCATCCTGAAAGAGTTCGGGGCCTGGACGATCATGGAGCAAACGTTTGGGTACGTCATGGGCTTCGGTACCGCACTGGCGATTGAGCGTCTGGTACAAGGCCGCTTGGCTCCGCCACACGAAGATTCCGTCGCTCGGCTTCTAAACCCATTTTGCGCCTTTGTGCTGCTGGGTCCGCTGTTCGCGTTCAACTTCTTGACGAATGTAGGACATTGGAAAGAGTTCAAGCTTATTTCCGAGCGGACGCTTGGCATCCCTACGGGCTACCTCCTGATGGCCGTCGTTGTCATGATCCTGCTACTACTGGCCACCGCTCTTTACCGTCAGCAAATGGGAACGCTTGATCTTGCGCCGAAATCACCACTCGGTAAAAGCCAGCTGCTCGCTCTGCTTGTGATCTGGATGGCGCTGGCCATCTACATTCTCTTGCCCCGCATCGGATTCCCGACGTCGTTGATGTTCTTCGCAGCAATTGGACTGGGAACGCTGCTCATACTTTTCCTGGACAAACAGTCACTCTCCATCAAATTTCAAAGTGCGACGCCGCCCGAATCGCCACTCTGGACCCTTGGGTGGAAGCATTGGATTCTTTGGTGCGCGGCTCCTGCGACCATTTGGGGCTTGGCAACGCTGACAATGGCGCTCAAAATCCCCATCACGCAGTTCCGCTTTAGCAAGCCCGAGGCCACCTCGCGTTGGGAACTGCCCCGGCCTCGATTTGGAGTTGACGAATGGCACCCGTGCGCGTTGGCGGCCAGATCGCGGGATCAACCAGTTTCACGTTCGTCATGAAGGACATCACTGTGGCACGTCAAAAAATCACAACATTTCTGTGGTTCGACAACCAGGCTGAAGAAGCCGCGAACTTTTATGTCTCACTGTTTAAGAACTCCAAAGTCAACCGAGTCACACGGAATGCCGAAGGCGGCCCCGGGCGCGCCGGATCGGCAATGACCGTGGAGTTCGCTCTGTCGGGTGTTGAGTTCATTGCTCTCAACGGTGGTCCGCACTTTAAATTTACCGAAGCCATTTCCTTGTCGGTGGACTGCGAATCCCAGGCGGAAATTGACGAGCTGTGGGAAAAACTGTCGGAAGGAGGACAAAAGTCGCGGTGTGGCTGGCTGAAAGACAGGTACGGCCTTTCCTGGCAAATCGTCCCATCCGCCATCAGCGAACTCATGTCGGGCAAGGAACCGACGAAAACCAGACGCGCCATGGAGGCGATGATGACCATGACCAAGCTCGACATTCAGAAGCTCAAAGCGGCCTACGAAGCAGGTTGATTCGCTCAAGCCATTCGGCGCCCTGCGTTGGCCAGCGTCTCTTTGACAAGCGATCCCATTGTGGGGTGAGTCGGTTCCAGATCAACACGAAGTCCTCCCGCTTTCAGGGCTTCTGTGGCGGTGGGACCAATTGAAGCGACGACACAGCGTTGATTGACGGCGTTCAACCATTCCTCGCGCAGTCCGATCTGCTCGGCGACGTGCAGCACATTTGTCAACTGCTGAGCGCTGGTGAACATGACCACGTTATGTTCACCAGCGACCGTCTGCCGAATCGCTTGCTTCAGTGGCTCGATATCCACGGGTAGTGCCCATCGATAAACGGGAACCGCGCGTACGCTGGCACCGCGGAGCTCGAATTCGTGATAAAGGTCTGTGCTTGGCAACCCGTACTCTTGCACGGCAACGCGGCGACCTTCGAGGGGAATGGATTGCTCAAATAGCGCCAGGACTTCGCGCCAGGTATTGGGCTCGGCCGCCCGATGATCGATCCGCACACCCCACCCACGGAGCACTGCCGTCGGTTTGGGCCCACGAACCACAACGATCGTCTTCTCGAGCGCCGCGAAGATCTCGGCTCGCTGATACCGCGTCTCAAGCGATTCGAGCAGCGCCGTGGCCCCCACGCCTGTCATGAACAACACAATGTCAATCTTCCCCGACAGCAGCTCTTCCGCGAATGCGAAGGCCTCAGGATTGTCACCGAAAGGGATTTCCCTCATCGAGGCGGCAACCGTCGCGATTCCGCCGTTTCGCTCGATCAGCGACTTCATTTCGCTGCCACGCCGGCTTTCGAAACTGCAAACATGCAAACCAACGCGACCTGAATCCGATCCACTCATCGCAGCACCTGAATCACAGCTTTCCTCATCTCTTGTTTTGCAATGAAGACACTCGTCTTCACTTTTCAAAATGCAACAGGAACATCCCGATCGGACGAGATCGCCAACGTTGACGCCTCAGCCACCGCACCCCGACACTTCACAATTGTGGCGAAAGACAATTGTGGCGAAAGGTTCCAGAGATTGTTCGCCTGTCTGTTGAGATCGTCCCACCACGTTGCTTTATGAAGGCAATTTCGTGTCGCAGCGCTGAAAACGCCTGTTGGAAGTGGTAACCTGCACCCGTCTCCATTGCAATGGCCTGTCCGACCGACACTCACTCCAATCGCCGGTGCTATGGACATCCATCCCAATACACTTAGCGGTGATCGTGACGCTCGCCTGACAGAAATGTTGCTGGCCTGGGATGAGGCACGCATCGCGAACAGTTCGTTGACTCCGGCGGACTTCTGCCGTGATTGCCCCGAGCTATTGCCTACCTTTGAAAAGTGCCTCGCCGACCTGAGTGAATTCGACCGACAATTCTTAGCACGGGCCGAAGTCGCGTTTGCCGACCATGACGGAATGATGGTCGCAGCTCAATTTCCCGTCGTCCCCGGCTATGAATTGATTGAAGAAATCGGCCGCGGGGGAATGGGGGTTGTTTACAAATCGCGTCAAAATAGCCTGGGACGCCTTGTCGCCATCAAGACGCTGCCCGGGTCGCGGTGGGGAATGTCGGGATACGCGGACCGGCTACGACAAGAAGCGGCTGGTCTGTCGCGCGTCAATCATCCGAACGTGGTCAAGATCATCGACGTCGTCGAGACTCCTGAAGCGGCTGCAATCGTCCTGGAGTACGTCGAGGGTGAAAGTTTGGCGGACCGCATGAAACGCGGTTCTATCTCGCCCGACGACGCCGCCTCCATCGCATTCGAGCTGGCGACGACGATGATCGCGGTGCACGCTTGCGGACTTCTGCATCGCGACATCAAGCCCGCAAACATCCTGCTCGATCTTCGCGGCGCGATCAAGTTGGCAGACTTCGGCCTGGTCAAGGAAGCCGGTCGAGTCAGCGGGCTGACAGAGACGGGTGCCTGCTTTGGAACGGCATTCTACATGGCGCCGGAACAGGCAAGCGGTCGCCCCACCGACGTTCGAACAGACGTCTACGCAATCGGCGCCACGTTGTACGAAATGCTGTCCGGACGCCCCCCCTTTGTCGGTGTGTCGACGCTGGATATTCTCGAACAGGTGCAACATCGAGATCCGCTGGCCTTGCGAGTACTGAATCCGAAAATTCCGCGCGATCTGGAAACCATCTGCTTGCGCTGTCTGGAAAAGGAACCCGATCGTCGCCTCGCCAATGCCGCCAAACTCGCGGACGAACTCGACCGATTTCGGCGACGATTGCCCATCCTGTCACGGCCGATTGGACCGTTCGAGCGTGTTCGACGCTGGTGCCGACGCAGACCCGCCGTGGCCAGCTTGATCGGACTGACATTTCTGTCCGCTGCCGCGATCGTGACACTGTTGGTCACGAACAACCGCAATCTGACAGAATACAATCTTGATCTCACACATCTGAATCAACATCTCAAGAAGCTGATCGACGAACTCGACAAGTCCGCTTCAGCCGCCAAAGTGTTGCAGCATCGTGCCGAGGCGCATGAGCGGCAAACGCAAGACGCGCTCTATGCCGCCGATATCAACCGCGCGGCACTCGCCTGGCAGCATGACAACACCCGCGGCATGATCACGCTGCTCGATCGTCATCTACCGGCAAACGGCC
This sequence comes from Schlesneria paludicola DSM 18645, assembly GCF_000255655.1. Lineage (NCBI taxonomy): Bacteria > Pseudomonadati > Planctomycetota > Planctomycetia > Planctomycetales > Planctomycetaceae > Schlesneria > Schlesneria paludicola. The sequence goes on from NZ_JH636435.1 coordinate 861,806, forward strand.
GAATCGACCAACGGGGGTTCGAATGGTGGCTTCTCTATCGACGAGCCCATCGGTCTCATGTCAAGCTCCTGGACATCGGCACGGCCCAGTATCTTCTCGCCTATACACCGGATCAGCGTTTGATGGTTGCCGCGGGGTTTGATGCGGTTGTCCGCATCTTTGATCCGTCCACCGGCATCATCTGGAAGCAGATCGCAACGGATCAACTGGAAGTCAATGGCGTCGCCTTCTCACCCAACGGCAAAGACCTCGCAACGGCAGGCGACGACGGAACGATTCGTATCTGGGATCTGGAAAACGCCACGGAACGTTTGAGGCTCGTATCGCATCACCGGAAGGCCTTTCAGCTCGTTTACACGACCGATGGAAGTCAAATCATCAGTTGTGGCGACGACCCAATCATCTACAGGCTGGATGCGCGAACCGGTGCAGAAGTCTCCACGTTGACTGGACACCAGCGAGACGTCCAAACCTTGGTTTTGACCGACGAGGGGCAAACCCTTGTCTCCGCGGGTAATGACCGTACAGTTCGCTTTTGGAATCTTAAGACGAACGAACAGACCCGCCTGATGACGTCACCAGGTGAGATCGACACGGCCATTCCCGTTCCCGATCAAAACCTGCTTATCATGGGAAACAGTCTCGGCTTCATCCAGACCATCGACCTGCGGAATGCACAGGTCATTTCATCGACGAAACACTTGGACAAGATCGGGGCTCTGGCCCTCCATCCAAACCGCTCCTTGCTCGCCGCAGGTGACGCCAGCGGTCAAATTCGCCTGCGAAGACTTTCTGCGACCGGTGAGCTGTCTGAAGAAGGTTTTGAACCATGGCATGCGCATAACAAATTGATCTATGCGCTCGCCTGGTCCCCCGATGGCTCAAAACTGATCTCCGCGGGACGCGACGGCCGCGTGATCAGTTGGAGCCTGGCGGCGATCGAGTCTGCGGAGAAAAGCGAATTTGAACTCGAATGCCGACGCCGAATCTGCCTGATTCCCCATTCCACATCGCTTCTTGTGCGAACACCTGAAAACCATCTGATGCGTTGGGACTGGATGTCACAGTCAAAAATTTCCGAGAGCACGTCCGAAAAACTTTATCATGTTGCAACCTCGGCCGATGGCAAATTGTTCGCGGCCGTTAACATGCATCCCCTGGATGGCCGTACCGAGGGAATCACCGTCTATCAGCTGCCCGCGAATCGACAGCATCCGCTCGACCAATCGCCGATCGCCTATTGGACATGCCAAGGAGATCTGTCGAACCCTCGAATCTCCATGGATGGCAAGTCCGTTGCCGTTTCGCGTTGGTATCAAGAGGTCCCTGGTCAAGACGCAGACCACATGGTCTGGATTCTTCGCTTGCCCGATTCAGGCAAGCGACAGACGCCCGACAGTGACAACGTTCCCGAAATTCGGTCTGCCGAACGGATCCCCGTCCCATTCGCCAAAGATTCCGAGTTTTCACGCGATGGAACACGACTGGGCCTGATCACGCGAATGGGCCTGGTCATGTGGGATTTGAAAGAGAAAAGGATCCTCTGGGAGGCGTCGAACAACACAACCTCAAGCGTCGCGTTCAGCCCCGACGGAGCGCTGGTGGCCGTTGCCGGCCATGATCGGATGCTTCAACTTCTAAATGCAACCGATGGCTCCGTGCGATTTCAATCAACAGACCATCAGGGCCCCATCAGTTGTCTCACGTTCTCACCCGATAGCCGCGTTCTGGTTTCCGGCACAAATGATGGAACACTGAAATTCTGGCACGTCACGTCCGGCCAAGAGCTATTTGAAATGGCATACCCCGGTTTCGACGTGCAACGACTCGGCTTCACGGATGATGGAAAATTCCTGATCAGCCAACTTATGCCGGCCGACTCCAACGAACCCGTCAAAATCTTGACCCTTGACGGCTCCGCCATGATCCCAACCTCCGCAGATCAAGACGTCGCTCCGGGTGATCGCGAATTCGACTGATGGCGCTTCGGAACCGAAGCAGCGACGGCTACTTCTTTGGCGGATCGCTTTTTTTCGAGTCCCCCTGAACCGACAATGCTTCGTAGAACTGCTTCACCATCTGTTCGTACTTTGGAAGCATTCGATCGCTGTAGGTACTCAAGAGCTCTTCGCGCAGATGAGCGGGCAAATGGCCCCAAATATCCATCTCCAGTTTGCGGCGGCGAGCGGCCTCTTCGGCAGCCTGCTTCTGCGCCGGCGTCATCTTTGATGAATCCGTTCCACTCGCGCCATTCTGGCCACCCATCGGTTCTTCTGAAGGTGCCGCCCCTTGCGGCTGTGCACCTGACGCCCCCCCAGAACGTTGCGGACTTCGCATCCGCAGCGACGAACCACGACCACCCCGACGCCCCCCGCGTCCCGCCCCGCCGCCACCTCCGCCTGAACTGCTTCCACCACCACCACCACCACCACCGCCGCCTCCGCCGCCATTCGGATTTGGGGGAGGTGGATTCTCGAGCTGATTGATGATGTCCTCCAGGTCCTTGATGACCTGCTTCTGAAGCGTTTGCGTTTCATCCGCCGTCACGCCATCGTCCAACTTCGCCCCGGCCGACCGCATTCCTTTGACGGCACGATCCATCTTGTCCACCTTCTCACCCGCCTGTTCAGGCTTCGCTCCCGGCGTGTCGTCGACTTCCCGCAAGAGCTCGTCCCCCAATTTCTCAAGCAGACTGCGCTCCTTTGGCTTCTCGGCAGGGTCGGACTTCGCCGGCGGTTTTTCTGCTGCGTTCTCTGGCTTGGGTGGTGCGGTTTCATCCGCAGCAAACACCGCCGAAACGGCCGTGAACAGTGAAATGACGATCAAGGATCGATTGCACCGGTATCTCAATGGAATGCTCATCAACTCAAATCCGCCGATCTGTTCATCCCGGTTACCGCATCACACGAAACGCGGACCATCTTCGCTCGACAAAACATCATTCATTTTTATTCGACGTCTTCTTGGACTGGTCCTGATCCTTCACAGGGTCTGGCTTCGCCTCAGGGGATTCGTCCCCCTCTTCGCGATCCGGCTGCTGCTGCAAATATTTCACAATCAGGGCGCGGGCAAAGTCCGCCAGTTCCGCCTGTTCGCGTGCCAGCTCTTCTTTCTCGGCCAACACCGATTCAGGAAGCTTGCCATCCTTGTCACGAAGCTTGTTGAGCAACTCAGTCCGCTCCAGATACTCTTCCTGCAGAGACTTGAGCAACTTCAATTGAGCCAGTTGCGGGATGGTGTCGCCGGGCGGCTGAGCCTCTTCGGGTTTGTCTGATTCGGGCTTGGGTTCCTGACTTAAGTCCTCCGGCTTTTCGGCGCCTTCTGCTGGCTTTTCAGGTTTCTTTTTCTCTTGCTTCAGCACCGCCAGCAAACTGTCGATCTTCCGCAGCCCTTCGTTCTCTAACGTCTGCGTCGGTCCCCCCGTCTCCTGTTCTCCCAGGCGATCCGCGGCCAATTTCAATGTTCGAGCCAGTCGCTTCAGCACGAGCGAGAACACCTCGGCCGAGGCCATCTGTTGCTGCATCTGCTCCGCCGCCACATGCAGCGAACGTTCCGTCTCCGCCAGATCCTTCAGCGTCTTCAACTGTCCACGGCTAAACGAATCTCGCTCGCCGCGGGCCTCATCCAGTCGCACCGTTTCGGCGAGCACCGTCTCTTGTCGAGACCGCAGCGATTTCAGCTCATCTTCGATCTTTTCAAGCTGCTCGAACGCCAGCCGCTCCTGTGCAATCCGCTTTTCAAGTACCAGTTCTCGTTCAACCTGCTCCAGATCCTCGAGCGCTTCGTCCATCGCCTGCGACATCTCTTCGCCGTCTTCGGCCTCCTGCGCATTCTTCATCATTTCCGTCAAACGCTTTCGAGCTTGATGCGCCGCGTCCGCCGGGCCATGCAGTCGCAGACGCTCCAGCTTCCGCTCCGCCTTCGCCATTCGCTCTGTCAGCTCTTCTTGCTGCTCCATCAACTGTTTGACTTGTTCCGTTTTCTCCATCGACTCGGGTTGCTTCGCGAGATCCTGCGCGCGATCCGCCAGATCCTGTTGCTCCTGCCGGATCTGTTGAAACTCTTGCTGCGCTTCCTCGGTTTGCTTCACGAACTGCTCAAGATCCTCTTGCGGCTGGCGCTTCATCATCCGCTCAACATCGCGAAGTTCATCCATCGCGCTTTGTTGAGCCTGAGTGGCCGAACCAAGCTTGTTGTCCGCAATGTCTTGAGCCGCCTCTTGAAGTTTGCTGGCCGTTTCCTGCTCGTTCAGTTGCTGGCCAACTTCTGACATTCGCTCGGCCGCGTCCTCATCACTCTTCCGCAACGATTCGGCCGTCTGCTGCAGTTGCTTTCGAAACTGGTCGAGTTGCTCCGACACCTTCAACTGACGTGCGGCGAGCTTGTTCAGCTCTGCCTTCTCCTGTTTCGTTAGCTCGGCGGCGGATTTGGTCAGCGTATTCTGCGCCATCTCGGCCGCTTCTTTCTGAACCGCTTCCTGCTCAGCAATGACGGAATCCAGATCGCGTGACACGTCGCGGCGATCGCGCCATTCCGATAGCGCCTCTTGAAGTTCCTGCAATGTTTCCAGAGCCCGGGTCTGATTCTCTTGTGCTTCGTTCAGCTCCGCAGTTGTTTGCTCCGAGAGATCCTGCTTCTGATCCCCTCGCGGAGCGGGCTTTGCCTTCGCTACGCCGCTCTGAGCCTCTTGCTTCTGGCCGTCTTGCGTTTGGTGCTCGTTCTTCTGCGGCTCGCCCTTTTCGCCACCTGCCTCTTTCGAGTCGGAAGGAACCGACGGAGTTGCCGATTCAGCCGTCTGTGATTCGGCCCCAGCAGGATCACTGGCCCGTGCCGGTTTCTTATCACCCGCCGTAGCGGGTCGAGTCGATTTCTCGGCCGCCGACTTCGTCGCGGAGTTTTCTGTCTCGGAAATGGATTCCTGCGGTCTTTCCAATGAACCGTCCGGCTTTCGCTGACTCTCGGCCGTCTTTTGAGCCGCCGTCAGCGCCCGCTCTACCGCTGGCAACTCTTCCTTTTCCAAACGTTCCAGCTCGTTGGCAAGTCGCGCCAAACGCGCTTCGGTCGCTTCGTCGTTCACGCGATTGCCCCGGAACTCGTCAAGCAACTTCCGGGCACGTGTCTCGACACCGTCGGCCGCATTCGTCAATCGCGATGCCGTCTGACGCTGATCAAGTTCCGTCCGCTGTAACTGGTCGAGATCCTGCGATCGGAATTCACCCACGTTTTCTAACTGGGTTTGCAGCTCTCGCGTCTGTTGACGAGCCCGTTGCTGCATTTCGGTCGCTTGCTTCAAATCGTCGTGCAAGTCACCCACGCGCGAGGCCAGCTCTTTTTGCTTCTCATCGCGCGACACGATGGTGATCGTCCGCGGAATACTCGACCCGATATGCGGCGGACCAATGTCACAATCATCAGTGGCCTCGCCGCGAAAGACGATTTGCGTTCCCGGCTGCAGACTCAAGTCGCTCATCTTCCAGACGTGCTCGACTTGCTGCTGCTGCGGACCAAGCCCAGACGGTTCGCCGACGCCGCTTGCCGCTGGACTGTCCCCTGCGGCCTCCGCAGCCGCCTGCCGTTGATACGTGTACAACGGAATCGTCTTTGTCGCCTCGTCGTCGCCAATTTGATAGCGAATCTGCACGTCGCGCAATCCCAGATCATCTTTCGCGAGGATCTGAATCGGCAGCTCCGCGTCTGCGGTAAGCGTGACATCGGTCACGGGCAACTCAATGGTCACGACAGGTACGCCATCGCCAATCCCTCGAAGCTCGTATCGCACCGGCTCATGATCGGTGAATCCGCGTTCATCCGTCAGTTCAAACCAATAATAATTTGCCGCGGCCTCTTTGATCTCAAAGGTGGCGGCCAACTCATGGCGGCCTGGATCAAGCGGAACATCAACCGCCGCCTGCGTACCGACATGGAGAACGGCGGACTTCAGCGGCTTGTCGCTGGTCGCCGTGACTTCGACCTTCGTCCCAATAAGCCCCTGAACGTGCCCAACGCCTGGCGGAAGAGTTTCTTTCGTCTGCAACGAATACGCTGGTGGCGTCACCGTGACCTGCAGAGATTCGAGGTTCGGAGGTTGAACGACTTCGATACGATAAAAGGGCATCGTTTCATCGTCACCACCACTGACCCGAAACTGCATCTCGCCCCGCGTTGCAATCCAGCTCAATACAGCCGTCTCGTGCGAGCGACCTTGCTCGTCACGAACGGTCGTTTGCCGTAACGTCTCCCGCGCGACCGGCCCCTCGTCACCCACCCGATACTCAAACCAGACACGCTCCGGCAACTTCCCTTTGCGATTTTTGACATACAGCTCCAGTGTGTCTCCGCGAGCGATTAAGAAAGGATGATCAGGATCAAACGTCGCCGACGACAGGTCTGCATGCACCAGTTGCAACTCGACGGCACGCGGCCAGGGGATCGGCGCGAAGGGAAACGCCAGCCGTTGAACCGACGTCACCGCTTCGGCGGGATGCAGAATGACCGTGATCGCCGTGATCGCCGTGACGACCAGACCCGCAAACGTGAGATTGCGAATCGCACCAGACTCAATCACATCCGCAGGTTCGATCCGCTCCAAATCCTTTAGGGCCTGCTTGACCACAACCTGCTGAAGTTCGCTGGAACCCAGACGCGAATCCAAGCGGTGTTCAAGAAACTCCACCGCGCTGACCACCCGGTTCTTCAAATCCGGAAAACGCTTCTCAACGCGCGCGGCAAGAAAAGTCCCGGTCAGTGACACGCGAAGGGGACCGATCAATTGCTTCCATAAGATCCATCCCGCCGCGCCCAATAGCCCCAGAGCAAAGACCAACCGCGTGCCCGATTCGTCGAAGTGAACGAACCAATCCAGCATCCCGGTAATCAGCAATCCGCCAAATACGACGACCGCCAGCGAACAGAGCCCCGAGATCCATGTCAGCAGCCGTACGCGACCCCGCAGATCCGCCAGATGCTCGCTGACGATGACTTCCTCGGTCGAGGCGCTCAGGACAGATTTGCGAAACGGGTGAGACCCCGGCATCAGTAACTCCTGGTTTTGTGCCTACATCACGCGTCGCGGCGCACGCTCGTCGGCAGTCAGAATTGTAGCGGCTCGATCAAGCGCCTGTAACACCCAAGCTCTCTCGATCTGCAGCCTGCCCGATCCGCTGCCTGTTAGAGCTGCGACGGTCCCCACGGTATGCGCGTCGCCGTGGCATGGCCGTTCGAATCGAGGCCCCTTCGCCATGACCAGCGACAGGTAAGGGAAGGCCACCAGTTCCGTCAGGGCGGCTCAGATGTTTCCAACTCTCCCGTTTGTACAGACATCCCAAACAGCGGTTGGCCAGGCTTCAACCCGCTCGAATTTCTGACTTGCCAATCTCGTCACGACGCCTAAAACTTTACAGAAGAGTCATTTTTTTGTATCATTGGAATCATGAAACGCACCGCAACCCCCGACCGAATCATCGACTCAGCCTTCCAGACCTTCTCGCAACGAGGCGTCCTCAAATCGAGCCTTGAGGACGTGGCGACCGCGGCAGGCCTGACGCGGGTGACGATCTATCGTCATTTTTCAAACAAAGAAGCACTCGTCGCGGCGGTTTGCCAGCGGATCTTGCGTCCGTTCGCTCACGCCGCCGCCATGGGCCCGACCGTCACGATGAAGCAGTACGACAACTGGCTGCTGGAGTTGCTCAAAGAACTGCGAGACTTGCCTGTCTCGCAATTTCTGCCATGCCTGGCCGAAATTCAAAACGCCTTTCCCGACATTCATCGGGAATTCCGACGCCAGCGAGAATCGGCCATCGAACAGATTTTCCAGAACGCAATGCGTGTGGTCCGCGAGGCGGGCTACTGGCGTGAGGAACTCAATCCACTGGTCGTTCAAGTCATATTTCGCTCATCGGTCATCGGACTGGGAGAAAATCCTCAAATTGTGTCTGCCGACATCAGCTATGAAGAACTGTGCCTGACCGTCATTGATGTGTTCCGCTATGGAACTTTGAAAGCCGATGCACGATGAATCGAGCGTCAATGAGTCGCGTTTCCAACTTGAATTGACCCATCGATCAACGTTCCGCGAGCAGGTCCACATGCCTGTTTGCGCTGTTCGTGAACCCGTCAGAACCGGGTGACAATGCCCTGTGCAACGCCATACGCATTGACCGCCCATCTCGATCATGACTCCTGCAAGGAACAGAGGGATGTCCAACCTGCCCAATCGCATTCCGCAGCCCAAAGCGTATCCGCTGTTGCGCAACCTGCCGTCAATCGATTCGAACACACCGGTTCAATCGATGATGGAATTGGCCAAACAATACGGTCCGTTCTTTCGGCTCGAATTCCCTGGTCGCGAACTATTCGTCGTCTGCTCGCAGGAACTGGTGAATGAACTCTGCGACGAACAGCGCTTCGACAAGAAAGTTCACGCCGCCCTTTGGAAGATTCGTGATTTCGCTGGGGATGGCCTGTTCACCGCCAATACGCAGGAACCAAACTGGTCGCTGGCCCATCGGATCTTGATGCCCGCATTCGGGCCGGCGTCGTTACAAGACATGTTCGACAGCATGGTCGACATTGCAGAACAGATGCTGCTGAAATGGGAACGTGAGGGCCCCGCACACGCAATCGATGTCGCTGACAACTTCACGCGATTGACACTCGACACCATCGCACTCTGTGCGTTCGACTATCGCTTCAACAGCTTCTACGAGCGAGAACTGCACCCATTCGTCGGAGCGATGGTCCGCGCCCTGAACGAATCCGGCCGTCGTTCGCGAAGACTGTCTTTGCAGACGCGACTGATGCTGATTACACAGCGGCAGTACACCGAAGACATCCGGGTGATGCACCAGGTTGCAGACGAACTGATTGCCGAGCGCCGCAAGAATCCCGCTCCCGATGTCAAAGACCTGCTCAATCGCATGCTGCTGGCCGCCGATCCCATTACGGGCGAACGACTGAGCGACGAAAACATCCGCTATCAAATGGTAACATTCCTGATCGCAGGTCATGAAACCACCAGCGGAATGCTGTCGTTCACCCTGTATGAATTGCTCCAGAATCCAGAATGCCTGGCCAAGGCGCGGGCCGAGGTCGAAGCGGTGCTGGGAAATGAGAGTCCCCGGTTCGAACACCTTTCGCGGCTCGTCTACCTGGATCAGGTTCTGAAAGAATCGCTTCGGCTCTGGCCAACGGCCCCCGCGTTCGCCGTTCATCCCAAGGCCGAACAGGAAATGCTCGGCGGATGCTATCCGATCCAACAGGGACAAGTCCTGTTTGTCCTCTTGCCCATGCTGCATCGCGATCCTCTGGTCTGGGGCGATGATGTCGAGACCTTCAATCCTGATCGCATGGCCCCAGAACTCTTTGAACAACTGCCTCCCAACGCCTGGAAGCCGTTCGGCAACGGACAGCGAGCCTGCATCGGCCGGCCGTTTGCCATGCAAGAGGCACTACTCATCCTGGCTATGATCCTGCAGCGATTTGACCTGGCAAAAGTCGACGCAAACTATCAGTTGAAAGTCAAAGAAACGCTAACACTGAAGCCCGAGGGCTTCTTTGTCACCGCCAAAAGACGCAGCGCCTTCGCCACGGCTCCGATGCGCCGCGCCACGCAGGCAGTCGCCTCCGCAACCGCTCAGGTCGCTGCGGTGACGGAACCGCTCGATTCTGCCAAAACACCAATGCAGGTCTTGTTCGGTTCCAACAGCGGATCATGTGAATCGTTCGCACAACGGATCGCGACCGAGGCGCATCGACACGGCTACCGTGCCACGACCGCACCGCTGGATTCTGCCGTCGATCACCTTTCGAAAGACGGCCCTGTCATCATTGTCACAGCCACCTACGAGGGACAACCGCCAGACAATGCACGCCAATTTGTGGGCTGGCTCGACAGCCTGCCCCCTGGCGCGTGCGACGGAGTTCATTTCGCGGTCTTCGGATGTGGCAACCGCGACTGGACGCGTACCTATCAGGCGATCCCCAAGCGAATCGATTCGGGACTTACCGCCGCCGGTGCCTCACGGCTCGTTGACCGCGGGGAAGCCGACGCCCGAGAAGGGCTGTTCAGTGCCTTCGACGCCTGGTCCGCGACGCTCTGGAACACGATCGGGCTTGCCAAGAACACTGACCCGAACCCCAGCACAACCCACCCCGCACTCGAAATCGAATTCGTCTCCGCGACTCGCGACCCGCTGCTACGCGTCAACCACCTGGAGACCGGATTCGTCGTCGAGAACCGTGAACTCGTGAATCTCTCGTCGCCCATCGGACGCTCGAAACGCCATCTGGAAATCACCCTGCCCACCGGAATGAAATATCGGTCCGGCGATTACCTGGCCGTATTGCCGACAAATCCCCCCGAGAACGTTGATCGCGTCCTGCGCCGATTCGGCCTGTCGTATGATGCACAGATCATGATTCACCGCAGCGATGCCGTGCAGACCTTCCTGCCGACCGACCAGCCCGTCATGATCGGGGAACTCATTTCCAGCTATGTCGAACTGGGTCTCGCCGCGACGCCTCTCCAAATCGAACAGCTCGCCGTCGCGACTCCATGTCCCCCCGAAAAGAAACAACTTGAACGGTGGATCGCCGACAAGTCGGCGTATACGGAGGAGATTCAGAACAAGCGTGTCAGCATTCTCGATCTGCTCGAACGGTTCGCTTCGTGCGGCCTCCCTCTCGCCGCCTACCTGCAAATGCTGCAGCCACTCAAACCGCGGCAGTACTCGATTTCGTCGTCACCGCTCTGGAGCCCCGATCACTGCACACTCACGCTCTCGGTGATCAGTGGCACGTCCTGGTCAGGGCAGGGGACATACTTCGGCGTCGCATCGAACTATCTGGCCCAGGCCAAACCAGGCACCAAAGTCGCCGTGGCCGTCCGTCCCTCAAATCCTGGCTTTCACCTGCCCGATCACAACACGCAACCGATCATCATGGTCGCCGCAGGCTCAGGGGTCGCCCCCTTTCGAGGCTTCATTCAGGAACTCGCCCTTCGCGGCACACCCAATGGCGTCGCGCCATGCTCCGTACTGCTTTATTACGGCTGCTGTCATCCGGACGTCGACTACCTGTACCGAGACGAATTTTTGGCATGGGAACAAGAGGGATTCGTGCAATTGCGCCCAGCTTTCTCGCGACTTGACGGCTCGGCAAAGCAATACGTTCAAGATCGACTTTGGACGGAACGGGCAGAGGTCATGAACCTCATTGAGAATGGAGCAAAAATCTTCGTCTGTGGCGAAGGCCGCAAGATGGCCCCCGCCGTCCGCGAAACCTTCGGACGCATGCATCAGGAACGAACGGGCGCCGATGACACCAACGTCGAAAGATGGTTGACAAATCTGGAAAGCAGCATCCGCTACGTCGTGGATGTGTTTGGATAAGGCATTGTGGTAACGCAGTAGGTGCGTTCGGTAACGCAGCTTCGCTTCGAAACGACGACGAAAGCCGCCATACCATCCCCGGTATCCAACATCTCTTGTGGGCCACTGGCTGTGCCAGTGCCAGTCGATTTGCAAGCAAGGAACACCGTTCGTTGGGAAGCAATCTTCAATCAGAAAAAAGCTCGACTGAAGGGTTCATCAACATCCATCACGGCCCCGTTCTGGATCAATGCGGATCGGGCATTGGCATAGCCAATGGCACAAAGATTAGCGGACATAGCCTTCCGATTCGCGGCCCCGGAAATCCCAAACTTGTGGGCTTCGTCCGCTGATTCCTTGCCTTGAACGACAACACTCCGCGCGGACCAAGCCTTCATTATTGAGACGAGCCCGCGTCATCCTTCTTGATTGAGCAGATCAATCATTTCGCGCAGACGTGCCGAATCGCGGCGATTGAAGTGCAGTGCCAGTCTCCACAAGTCGCGGGTCGAATCATCTTCCATTTCGAACAGGTGAATCTCGGTCCGCTCAATCGTCCCGCTGGTCAGGATGTCTTTGAATTCGGCATTCAATTTCGCCAGCAACTCGTCACTGACGGGGTTGTGCAACCGAAGAATTAGCCGGTCTCGGATGTAACGCATGCTGTCGTAATTGCGGTAGAAGTTGGTCACTTCCTGCACGGCCACATCAATGCTGTCTGTCAACCGAACCAGCGACAGGTCGTGCGGGCTGATCAATTTCCGCGCGAGAAGTTCTTTGCGAATGAACTCAAACCAATTTGCCCAGTACGTTCCGCCTGGACTCTCGACACACACGATCGGCATCAAGTCCCGCTTCCCGGTCTGCACAAGAGTCAGCACTTCAAACAGTTCGTCCTGTGTTCCGAAACCGCCTGGGAAGAGCACCACGGCGTGAACTTCTTTGACGAACATCAGCTTGCGAGTGAAGAAATACCGAAACGTCACCAGCTTGGCGTCGTTGTTGATGACCGGATTCGCTTCCTGCTCGAACGGCAACATGATGTTGACGCCCATCGACATCGCCGCACCGGCGCCCTGATGAGCCCCCTCCATGATGCCGCCGCCCGCACCGGTCACAACCATCCAGCCCAACTCGGCCATCTTGCGACCGCACTCGACTGACGCCAGGAAATCGGGATGATCTGGCGCCGTTCGCGCTGAACCGAACACCGTAACTTTCTTCACATTGCGAAACGGAGTGAACACCTTGAAGGCATAACGCAATTCCTTCAGCGCCCGACTCAGAATTTTCAGATCGCCTCGTGATGCCTGATCGACCCCCAACTTGTCGGCAGTCTCTTTGATTTCGGCGATCAGTGCGGCCCGTGCATCAAGCTCGAACTTGGAGGGAATTGGTCCGGGGATCGTATTCGACGCCGAATTGATCGGTAAATCAGCTTCAGAACTCATAGAAATAACTCGTCAGCAAAAGCGCAAGTCGATGCGAAGGCAGATCGCGTCTTGATCATTAAATGCAGAACTCGTGAAATTTCAAACGGGAATCAATCCGTCGATAGACTCTTCGCCAGCAAACCGAACGAGCCGGTCGGACATGCTCAAGAACTTGCCAGGACCAAGCGTCGGTGCCACTAACCATCGACCGCATCCAAGGCTTGAGACCGGGTTTGGTACACGGCCCAAACGGTGTCGAGACGGGTCAGCGACAGTAATTCCAGCATCATTTTACTGGCGCAGCAAAGCACCATTTCACCGCTTCGATTCTTAACGGCCTTATGGCATCGCAGCAGAAACGACATGAACAGCGAACTGCACGATGGCACATCCGTCAGATCGATCACGAGCATTGGTGACTCGTGCCCTTCGATCAGATCGGTCATCATCACCGCCACTTCGTCCAGCAAATCGCTCGACAGGCTGTTGATATCGCCCACCGGCGAAATGACGATCGTTCCACCCGTTATTTCCACCCGAAATGCGTCACTGGCAGCGGCCATTTGCGATCCCTCAACCATCCAGAACGAGAATCCCTTCCACGCAACGTTGTTCGCCGCACGATGCGCAGTTTATCGCTGATCGCAACCACACACAACAACCGCGACCACACGGATCCGTTACGTCTCATGAGACGCGACGGATCCGTTGGCTGCGGTGATCGGTCGACGGCAATGGTCGGGCGACTGTGGCAATCGGGCGACTGTGGCAATCGGCTGTGCAGGCCGAGACCTTGCCTCCCTTATCGCGTTGGTAGCTGATACCCGTGACTATTCAGTCGAATCCGGTACAGACTGGCACCCGCCGTAATATAGAGCAGATTCGAGTCCGCCCCTCGTCCGAACCCGACGTTCGTGGGAACTTCCGTTTTGATGTAGGCCAGTTCTGCACCCTCGGGACTGTAGACATAAATGCCCGGCCGATTTTCCGCCCGCACCGCCACGTACAAATTGCCATCCTTGTCGACAATCAATCCGTCCGGCCCGTCATACGGGGCATAGTCCACCAGCGTCTTGCGGTACTTGGCCGTCCCATCCTCGGCAAGGTCATACGCCATTAGGGCCATGTATCCCTTGCGAAGCGGCGTTTCCACTTTGTCCGATTGGCTGGCCGTTCCCCGTTTCAGCCGATCAATGGCGGTCGACCCGTTGTCGTTGCTGACCACATACAAGGTTTTCTGATCCGGCGAGATCGCCACACCGTTCGGCTTTCCCGCGTCCGAAACGATGCGATGAATCGTCCCATCCGTGTCGATGCGATAGACCGCCTGGATCGACTGATCGAGCGGCTCATGCCCCAGATAACGCGGATCGCTGAAGTAGATTCGCCCCTTTTCATCGATCGTGATGTCATTCGGTGAATTGAGCGGTCGCCCCTCAAACATCCCGGCGATGATGTAGGACTTCTGGGTTTTCATATCCGTCCGCGTCACGCGGCGACCGCCATAATCCGCCCCCTCCGCCACGATCATGTTTCCGCTCGCATCGAACTTGATCCCATTCGACATGCCACTGGGCGACCGAAAGATCGTGGTCTTGCCCGTCGTGGGATCAAACTTCCAGATGTATCCGGCTTCAATCACGCCGTTCTTATCGCGTGCCACATGCGAAAACGTGATCTCACTGAAATAGACCATCCCGTCCGGTGCAACGCAGACCCCTTCGGTCAGCACTTTCGACTCGAACAGTTTTTCAACCTGAGCGCCGGGCGGAACAATCGGGGGAGCCGACGATGCCAGACGGCAATCCGCGGCAAGCCCCCCCGCAAGCAACACAACGTAACGCGAGACACGCACCAGACGCGAACGATTCGTCATGGACAGTTTCCTCAGGTTCGAAATGTGAGTTTTGGATTGGAGAAATCCAGACGCCACCATAGTCAGCGGCCAGGTTGACATCAACTCGCGGCCACGAGCGAACGAGTCAAGATTTAACGAAAACACCGGCCACGGCGACGTCCGTGCTCGGCCATTGGCCTCAGTGCGATCGTAAAAACTGCGCATTCCGCCTGAATCAACCGCCCTAACATCCAACAATCGCTCCCTTTGCAACGGTGCCTTACAAAAAAACCATTTCCCACGACCTTTGACAGATAAATCAAGTTGAATAGCATTCAGCCTGAAATCCGTGTCTAATCTGCCGCCCCAAATAGGGTAAAACCGTCCCAGCGGTGCTCCAAACCTGAATCGACACGCTGATGAACTCGCCGCGAGCAGGCCAACAATCCTGCGGGCGATGTCCATGAACCTGTCAGGACAGGGTGGCTGTACCCAATAGTCCAAGCCGCGATGCGCTTTGCTTTCGGAGAAGCTCCCGATGTCTGGCGAAAATATTCAAAGTGTTCTGCAAGAAACCCGCTCATTCCCTCCTTCTGCTGAATTCACGAAACAGGCGCACATCAGCACCGAAGGCCAATACGACTTGATGTGGAACCGTGCCAAAGTCGACCCGGCCGGATTCTGGGGCGAACTGGCGAACAACCTGCAATGGTTCAAAAAGTGGGACCACGTCCTGCAAGGAGCGATGCCCGAGACGAAGTGGTTCACGGGCGGAAAAATCAATGCCAGTGCCAACTGCATCGATCGCCACCTGACAACCTGGCGAAAGAACAAAGCGGCAATCATCTGGGAAGGGGAACCGGGCGACACCCGCGTGCTGACCTTCCAGGATCTGCATCGCGAAGTCTGTAAATTCGCCAACGTCCTGACAAAACTCGGCATCAACACCGGCGATCGCGTGATGCTGTACATGCCCATGATCCCGGAACTGGCCATCGCCATGCTGGCTTGCGCCCGCATCGGCGCCACGCATTCGATCATTTTCGGCGGATTCAGCGCCGACGCCGTCGCCGACCGTAGCAACGACGCCCAGGCCAAACTGATCGTCACCGCCGATGGAAGCTGGCGCCGCGGCAAAGAAATCACCCTGAAGCAAGCCGTGGATCAAAGCCTCGAAAAATCGCCAACCGTCGAACGCGTCGTGGTCGTCCGCCGCACGGGCAGCCCCGTCCAGATGGTGCCCGATCGTGACTACTGGTGGCATGACCTGATGGCGGATGTTTCGCCGGATTGTGATCCGGTCCCGCTCGACTCCGAGCATCCCCTGTTCATCCTTTACACGTCCGGCAGCACCGGTAAGCCCAAGGGCGTCCTGCACACGACAGCCGGCTATCTGCTTGGCACGATGATGACGTCGAAATGGGTTTTCGACCTGAAGGACGAAGACACGTACTGGTGTACCGCCGACATCGGCTGGATCACGGGCCACAGCTATATCGTCTATGGCCCGCTGGCCAACGGCACTACCACGGTGATGTTCGAAGGAGCCCCCAACTGGCCGAATGAGGGCCGCTTCTGGGAGATCATCGAGAAGTACAAAGTCAACATCTTCTACACCGCCCCCACGGCTATCCGCGCCTTCATCAAATGGGGTGACCACTGGCCCGCGAAGTACGATCTATCCAGCCTCCGGTTGCTCGGCTCGGTCGGGGAACCGATCAACCCCGAAGCCTGGATGTGGTACCACAAGGTCATCGGACAGGAACGCTGCCCGATCGTCGATACCTGGTGGCAGACCGAGACCGGTTCCATCATGATCGCGCCGCTGCCCGGAATCACAGCCACCAAGCCCGGTAGCTGCACACGCCCCTTGCCGGGTGTCGTGGCCGATATCGTCGACAAAGATGGCGTCAGCCTTGGCCCCAATGAAGGGGGCCTGCTGGTGATGCGGCAACCATGGCCTTCCATGCTGCGAACTCTGTATGGCGATCACGACCGATTCAAGCAGACCTATTTCAGCACAATCGCTGGCTGCTATTTCGCGGGCGACGGCGCACGCAAAGATACGGATGGCTATACGTGGGTCATGGGCCGAGTCGACGACGTGCTGAACGTCGCCGGGCACCGCTTGAGCACCATGGAAGTGGAATCCGCGCTGGTCGCTCACCCGCTTGTCGCCGAGGCGGCCGTCGTCGGCTTCCCACACGAAATCAAGGGGGAAGGGATCTGCTGCTTCGTCACCTTGAAGAACGGTGAAGGAAGCGAAGCGTTCGAGAAGGAACTGACGAACCACGTTCGCAAACAGATCGGAGCCCTGGCCACGCCAGACAAGATCCGATTCACCCCCGCGCTGCCGAAGACACGCAGCGGAAAAATCATGCGCCGCCTGCTCCGCGATATCGCCGCTGGCCGCGAATCCGCAGGCGACACCACAACCCTGGAAGACATCACCGTCCTCGCAAAGCTCCGCGAACAAGAAGAATAACCCGCCCCGCGAGCACCCCCTCTCGTTACCAAGCTCCCGCTTGGTAACGCGTCTTCCCACCCGACATCTACCGGACGGAAAGACGCCCTCGTCCAAGAAAAAAAGGCCGTCGAGCTTGTTGCTCGACGGCCTTTTTTACTTCTTCTTTTGTCTCCGATTTTCCGTGCCTCCGTGCCTCTCAATCAGCCGATGAACCCACGTTCCACACAAAGCGTCCATCGGAACCACACATCCCCGTTCCTGCCCGAAACGAGAACCGTTCGGCAGCCTCGACCATCCCAATTAGCATGGCGAACAGGTGCCAATTTCCAAGGCCATCAGTTCAACCACAAGCAAAACAAGCAGCCCCAGTCCAGCACCTCCAACACGCGTCTTCCAAACCCTCATTGACAATCATAGTTCTACATATATAAACTTACCTCAGTAAACGACAAAGGACGCCACCCCGTCGGAATCACCGCGATGTCGAAAACCAAACTCGGCCGACTGCAGACTCGGATCATGCAAGTCCTATGGGAACGTCGGCGAGCCACCGCCCGCGAGATTACGGAAACCCTCAACCAGGAAGAAGAGGTCGCACACAGCACGGTTCAAACACTGCTGCGACAACTGGAAGAGAAGGGCTCACTGACCCACCAGGTCGAAGAGCGAACGTTTATTTATGTCCCACTCGTCGAACAGCAAAGTGTTGCCAAGAGCGCAACACGCGAACTGATCGAACGAATCTTCGGCGGCCAGGCCTCGGGCCTCGTCTCGTACCTGCTCAAAGAAGAAAAGATCCCTCCCAAGGAACTGGAAGCGATTCGCAAGCTGATCGAAGAAAAAGAAAAACGTGGTAAGTAACCGGGCTCGAATTCATTTCGTGCTGCGAACAGTGAATTGGCCTGTCCTCGTTGCCAAGCTCCCGCTTGGCAACGCTTCCGATAAGTAGACAACCAGTGCAAGGGGCCCCGGCCACTTCATGGCTCGACAGAAGACAAGATCACAAGAGGCGTTACCAACGCGGGAGCTTGGTGACATGAAAACGCGATCCGTAGTCGCCGCCGTTCAGTTCTCTCACCACATCACCGGGTGACGCCCATGACGAATCTCTTTTTCTCGTCGTACGACCAGCACCTTCAGTGGACCATGGCACTCGGCCTCAGCCTTCTGCTGCAGACCGGTTTGGTCATCGGATTTGGATTGCTCGCCGCGAGAATCCTCCGTCACCAGGGTGCCGCGCTGCAATCTGCGATTCTGCGGACCACGCTGCTCGCCACCCTGTTTTGTCCCATCGCGTCCTGGTTCCTCGCCTCAGCGGGGATTTCCGGATTCCGCATCGACCTGGCCTCACACAATCAGAACACGAATCCACGCCCCGTCGTCGCACCCACATCGCCGGAAGACGCAACAATCGTTCAGCAAGCTGGTCCCACCACGATTAACGAAGCCCCCCCATTTCCCGACACAACGACCGTTCAATTCCCCACACCTGTCATCCCGATGCTCGGGCAAGATTCCCCAGTCGAGCCCACCACATCCCCTCCGACCGATCCGCCATTCGGCGCTATCGAAACCCGCGCCTGGCAGCCCGGCGTCGATTCCCCGGACCATCGGTCCAGGTGGCGAACTTCGTATCGCATCGTGATCGTGATCTGGTCTTTGATGAGCAGCCTGCTCCTGGCTCGTCTCGTGATCGCCAATCTCGTGATGTGGCGACTGCGAAGCGAATCTGGCCCGGCACCGGCTGAAATTCTGCGAGAATGCCAATCCATCGCGATTCAAATGGGGATCACCGCACCGCCCGTTCTGATCAATGCCTCACTCAGCAGCCCCTGTCTTACGGGACTCTGGCGACCGACCATCATGCTTCCGGCAGAACTCCAGCCGCTCGGTCTCCACGTGCTGGCACATGAACTGGCTCATTTGAAACGAGGAGACTGCGGATGGAGTTTGATTGGCCACCTGTTGACCGCACTTGTTCCCTGGCAACCGTTGGCATGGTGGCTTGCCCGACGATTGGAACAGATTGCTGACGAAGTGTGTGACGATTACGTCGTGGCTCACAACTTTGACCGCGTGTCGTACGCCCGCGAACTGCTCGCCATAGCCGAGCGTTTCCCCGCATCCTGGTCCACGACAACGACCGCTGTCGGCATTGCAGACTACAAATCGTGTTTGGGCCGACGCGTTCAACGAATCCTAGACGGCGCACGCAACGTCTCATTCCAGACAAAGCGAACGCCGCTCGTCTTCGTCATCGTCGCAGCAGCCTGCGCGACGATGTTGGCCAGCTTGCTTGGTGCGTCGGCGAACGAGAAACCGTCTCGTGACGACGCGAGCAATGAACACGCGGCAGCGGCTCCAAAAGCAAACGACGCGGCAGAAACGGTCATGGTGACGGGAACGGTGCTCACCCCCGATGGCACGCCTGCAGTCGGGGCAACCGTTCGTGCGCTGCACCGCGTCTCACCCGAGCTCCGACCACTCCTTCCCGCCGATTTCGTTCCCACCCTGTACGAAACGCAGACGAACACCGAGGGACAATTCTCGATCTCGGTCAGTCGAGACGCGGTCACCGACCATCGGATTCCACTCAATCAGCGATCCCAGTCTGGGAATTCCATCCAGTTCGCCGCCGCACTCAGGGGCTTTGGTGTCGCCTGGAAGGAATTGTCAGACCTTGAAGCCAATCAAGACGTGACGCTGAATCTGGTCGATAACAGCCCCCTGCGTGGCCAAATTCTTGATCCAGCCGGACGACCACTCAAAGGAGTTCAACTCAGTCTGAACGAGGTCTACGACATTCCAGCCGACACGTCACTGGTCACCTGGTGGGCCACGGCGGAATACTACGAACTTCCCTTCGTCAAGATTCATCCCCGCCGCCCGCGGTCCGCACCGGCACGCCTTCTCGGAATGCAAGCCCCAGTGACTTCCGACGCGAATGGATGCATCGAGCTCCACGGCCTCGGCGCGAACCGTGGTGTCGTCCTGACACTAAGGGGCGAGAACATCGCAATCCACAATTTCGTCGCCCTGTCGCGGGACTTGAAACAGGAAGAACAGACCAACCTATCAAGTCGAATGCACATCCCGACCTATGGACAGGACTTCACACTGACTACCGCTCCCAGTCGTTCGATCGACGGCGTGATCGTGGATTCACGCACTGGTGAACCACTGTCTGGAGTCCAGGTGGACTACCACATTCCCGGCAATCCGATTGCGAATCGCGCCCGGTTGGCTCCCACCGTCACCTCCGACAGAATGGGACATTTTCGACTGACGGGCATTCCGAGGTTACCCGAGGCACTGCTGTGCCTGAGGCCTAATCACGAACGTCCCTACCTGCCTCGGCGAATTCCCGTCACCGATTTCGATGAGCGGAAGTCGACCGCAATGTCGATCGAACTGCATCAAGGAATCTGGATCAGCGGCCGCGTTGTCGACAAAGTGACACGCGAACCTGTGTCGGGCGTCAGCATGCATTATCTCCCCTACGAAGACAACACGTTCGCGATCCCCCTGCCAGAATTTGCCGGAGATGATCCACCAGATTTGATCCTCGAACAATACCTCACTGATTTCGACGGCCGTTATCGCCTTGTCGGGCTGCCCGGTCCCGCCGTGATTGGCGCGAACAAGGATCGCGCGAACTATATCCCGGGAACCGGATTCCAAGCCCTTCGTCAAGAAGAGAGACACTTGCAGCATCTACTGAAGACCTGGCCAAACCCCAAACGTCCGTCGCGCGACTGGCCCCTATCGCTGCACGAAATCAATCCGACTCTGGCGCAGCCGAATGTGGAAGCGAATCTCGAACTCGATCCCGGACTGCACCTGACACTACGAATCGTCGACGAAGCCGGATCACTCGTCGAAGGTGCAACCTTCTTCGGACTCGACAAAACGCTCACCATCAAAGGAAATGCCGTCCGCACCATCGAGCACATGCCTCGTGGAACCATATTGGACCTGCTCGTTCAGCACCACGAACGCAGCATCGGAGCGACCATTCAGATTGAACCGCGAGAAACTCTCAACGAAGCGACGATTCGCCTCTTGCCGCTTGCGACGGTGACGGGACGATTGCTCCATGCGGATCGCCCAATGCCCGATTTGACAATCCGAGTGTTTCGCAAATCGAAAGACTTGAATGAACGGTGGCTACCAACAACGTTCATCACGGATCGGGATGGACGCTTCCGGTGTGAGCTGGTCCCTGGCGGCAATTATCATCTTGTCGCAGAAGGTCCGGGCATCATCGGGAATTTTGCCAGAATCACGAAGGACGTCGTCACGGCCGACGAGCCGCTGGATCTTGGCGATTTGAAATTGGGGCTCTACGGGACGTTCGAATCGGTCGCGAGCGCAACCATCGAGGGCGACGCACCACAACCCGCGATTCCTACGTATGACTTCGAGGGACAAGTCATCGGCCCGTACGGGCACCCCGTTCATCACGCGCGAATCTTCATCGGTTCCACTCGACTTTTTTCCCGCGACACCGATCAACTGGATCTCCATGCCATCACCGATAAGGATGGCTGCTTCCAATTCTCACTGCCTGCCTCGGACAACGGTCGTTCGTACGAAACCGCGGAATTGATCGCAGCCGCCAAAGAGTTCGGATTCGTCACCGTTCCCGCGATCGCCTGCGAAACCACAGGCAAATTAAGAGAAAAACTTCCCGAGACCGCCCGAGCGACACTGGAAAAGCGATTCCCGAAAACGCCACGAGTTCTCTACCTCCGCGCCAACGAACGGCCACTGAATCGGTCCTTCATGAAAAAGGAACAGTTCGATCTCGAACCCTGATCGACACTCCAGCATCAATCACCGATGACCGTGTCTGAGAGTATTTCCTCGTTTCCAACCTCTCGCGTGGAAACGAGGAAACGGCACACAAATCTGAAGCGTTCGCACCTCTGCTTCTCCGTGCCTCCCTCACACCGCTTCGCCCACCTCCATCAAGACGCCCCGTCGGCCCCCAATAAAACCACAGCGAGTCTTCCAAACGATTGGAACATTGGCCGTGACGCGCTCCGCAGAGATCGTATGATGGCGAGAACGCGGTCAACAGACGCGCCCATAAACGTCGTCAGCGTCGGAAAGGAGCTTGATTATGACATTCGACAAAGCCCGCAACTCCGGAATGGCTGCGAGCAGAGTTCGCGTCGCTGCTCGCAGTTCGCCCAAGCTTCCTCTGGCAAGATCCGCATCCTTCAAAGGACAAGCAGAATCCATATTGCTCAAGATGCTCAATCAAGGCGATCAAACTGCGAAAGCAATGAACACACCTAAGTCATTGCCAAATCAGATGATCGGGAACAAGCCGATCAAACGGATCATGAAGATCAAATTTTCTGGCCCTTCGGACCTTGATGTCATCGTTCACAATGGGGGATTGACGCAATTTCATCGCTGAAAACGCGAGACGCCGCGGGAGACATTCGCGACCAAGCAACACGCCGCTGGTGAAAATGGGGCTGCCCCCCCCCAAATCTGGCCCGTGAACGGTGACGACCTTCACGGATCGATTCTGACCTGATGGAAGTCGCCGCGAGACAGTTGATGGATGGGGGCGATGGCCTATACTCGTGAGCGGCCTTAAGATTCGCGCTTGCGTGTCCGCCGATTCATCCCCACTGCCTTAGTTGTTGATCCGCCTATGCCTGCCTCTGACATTGTGATTCGTGGTGCGCGCGAGCACAATCTGCAAGACGTCAGCTTAACGTTGCCTCGGAATCAACTGATCGTCATGACGGGCGTCAGCGGTTCGGGCAAAAGTTCGCTCGCCTTCGACACGTTGTACGCCGAAGGACAACGGCGCTATGTCGAATCATTGTCGTCCTACGCTCGACAGTTTCTCGGGCAGATGCCGAAACCGGATGTCGATTCGATCACAGGTCTGGCCCCCTCAATCTCCATTCAGCAGAAGGCGAGCGGTCGCAATCCCCGCAGCACCGTCGGCACGATCACCGAGATCTACGACTATCTTCGCGTTTTGTTCGCCCGCGTGTCCACCCCCGCCTGTTACCAGTGCGGTCGCCCCATCACCGCCCAAACACAAGAACAGATTCTCGATCGCGTGCTCAGACTGCCCGAAGGGACCAAATATTCCGTCCTTGCGCCGCTTATTACCCGCCAGAAAGGGGAATTCAAAGACCTGTTCGTCGATCTACTCAAGCGAGGTTTTCTGCGGGCCCGCGTCGACGGCAAATTGGTCCAACTGACAGACGACCTGCAGCTCGATAAGCAGATGAAGCACACGATCGATGTCGTCGTCGATCGACTGGTCGCCGGCAAGTCACCACGATCGCGCGTCGCCGAAGCCATCGAAGCGGCATTGAACCTCGCCGAACGCAAACTGGTCATCGCTCGAGAACCCAACTCAGACTCTCCCATTCCGCTTGATGAGTCACACGAAACACAACCAACAGGCAAGCCGACAAAAGCGTCCAAGAAACGAAACTCGAAAGCCGCGTCCGCACGATCCACCGACCTGATTGTTTCGGACGACGATGGCCCCCCCGACGACGTTCCAACCACGCTCGATGAACTCTACTCCTGTGACTATGCCTGCATGCACTGTGGCATCAGTTATGATCAACCGTCGCCACAACTGTTCAGCTTCAACAGCCCGCAAGGAATGTGTCCCGATTGCCAGGGGCTGGGCATTCGTTACGACTTCGCGATGGATCGTCTGGTCCCCGACGATACGCTCACGATTCAAAAAGGCGCTCTGGTCGTTCTGGGCAAACTGAGTTCCGTCGGCAAATGGCGAAAACATATCCTGAAAGGCGTCGCTCGCGCCATCGAAGTCGATCTGGGGCTCGCGGAGGATTCGTTCTTCAAGACCAAATGGAAAGACCTGCCGCTCGAAGGCAAAAAGCTATTCCTATACGGACTCGGTTCGCGCAATATCACCTTCGCCTACCGCTCGGGCAACAACGTCTGGAAACGGGGAGGCACCTACGCGGGCTTTATTCCCGAACTCCTCGACGAGTATCGCAAGACGCGGAACCCGATGCGGCGGGTGCAGCTTGAAAAGTACATGCACGAGACAGGCTGCGCCAGTTGTGCCGGAACCAGACTGAACCATCAGGCCCGCAGCTATCGCATCACTTCCCATAGCGCGGCGACGGCGCGAGACGAACGCAGGGGATTGAATGCCAAGCAACGGTCGCAATCCGAAGGGGTCGACCAGCAGACGACGATCGACAGCGGTTCGGGCAGCGACGCGGGAAGTTCATCTGCCCCATTGGCGCTCTCACTGCCTGAAGTCTGCTCGTTGAGCACTCTTGCGGCCTGGGACTTTTTCGGAAATCTCGAACTGACGGACACGGGGCGGCATATCGCCACCGAAGCACTCAAAGAGATTCGTGGTCGACTCGGATTCCTGTTGCGCTGCGGCCTCGATTATCTCACACTTGATCGCACGGCACCCACGTTGTCGGGTGGCGAAACTCAGCGAATTCGCCTCGCAGGTCAGATCGGCTGCGGATTGGTGGGCGTGGTTTATATCCTCGACGAGCCGTCGATCGGCCTGCATCCCCGCGACAACGTGATGTTGCTGGACAGCCTGAAAGACCTGCGCGATCAGGGTAACACCGTCATCGTGGTCGAACATGACGATGAAACCATGAAAGCGGCCGACTTCATGGTCGACTTTGGCCCCGGCCCTGGGGTCCGCGGGGGCGAAATCGTCGCTCAGGGATCTGTCGAGGACGTCAAACGATCGGCACGCAGCCTGACTGGCGCGTTCCTCAGCGGTCGTCGCGCCATCGAAATTCCCAAAATTCGTCGGCCTGGAAACGGGCAGACGATCGAGATCCAAGGCGCGACCCATCACAACCTGCGTGATGTCACCGTTCATTTTCCACTGGGAAAATTCATCTGCGTGACCGGGGTCAGCGGTTCTGGAAAAAGCTCGCTGGTCAACGACATCCTCTGGGAAGTTCTGAACCGCGACGTCAACAAGGGCGCGGGCAAACCCGGCGCCCATCGCGCCTTCTCGGGACTGGACCAGATCGACAAGGCGATCGACATCGACCAGACGCCGATTGGCCGCACCCCGCGTTCGAACCCCGCGACCTATACGAAACTGTTCGACCTTATTCGTGAACTCTACACGTTATTGCCGGAATCAAAGCTGCGCGGGTTCAAGCCCGGCCGTTTCTCGTTCAACGTCCCTGGAGGCCGCTGTGAGGCGTGCGAAGGAAACGGCGCGAACAAGCTCGAAATGGATTTCCTGGCCGACATTTGGGTGACCTGCCCAGTCTGTCAGGGTAAGCGGTTTAACAAAGAAACTCTGGAAGTCCATTTCAAAGGAAAAAGCATCAACGATGTCCTGAACATGGACATCCAGCAGGCACTTGAGCATTTCACAAATCACCCCAAGTTGATGAAATCGATCCAGACGCTGCACGATGTCGGCATGGACTACATCAAGCTCGGCCAGCCCTCGCCGACACTCTCCGGCGGCGAGGCGCAGCGCGTGAAACTTGCGAAAGAACTGAGCAAACGTTCGACGGGCAAGACGGTTTACATTCTGGATGAACCAACCACCGGCCTGCATTTTGTCGATATCGAGCATCTACTGCGTGTGCTCCACGGATTTGTCGACGCGGGAAACACGGTCGTCGTCGTCGAACATAACCTCGACGTCATCAAGACCGCCGACTGGGTGATTGACCTGGGACCCGAAGGTGGATCGGGCGGCGGCCGGATTCTGATCGAGGGCACTCCCGAAGACGTCGCCGCGTGCGAGGAATCACACACCGGCCGCGCCCTGCGCACGATTCCCGGCTTCGAATCGATCACGACCGTCGCCAAACCGCGCACAGGTAAGAAAGGGAAGGGGACCAAGAAGTCGGCGAATGGATCGCCCGCTCCCGCCACCGTCGCCGAATCGGTGCCTCGCTGGCAAACGTCCGTTGCTCTTAAGGACTCGGCCGTCGGTGCCGAGACCTCCATCGTCGTCCGCGGCGCATCACAACATAATCTTCAGCAACTTGATCTCACCATCCCGCGCGACAAGATGAGTGTCTTCTGCGGGCCCAGCGGTTCGGGAAAGAGTTCGCTGGCCATGGACACGCTTTACGCCGAAGGACAGCGGCGTTACGTCGAATCGCTGTCGGCCTATGCGCGACAGTTCCTGGGGCAGATGCCAAAACCCCGCGTGGAACATATTCACGGACTGCAGCCGTCGATCGCGATTGAACAAAAGACGATGGGTAGCACCCCGCGTTCGACGGTCGGAACCGTCACCGAAATTTACGATTATTTGCGGATTCTGTTCGCCCGCCTGGGAACGCAATACTGCCCGGATTGTGGAATCGCCGTGCAGTCTCAGACGATCGACGACGTCATCGACCGCCTGATGCGACTTACGCAAGACGGCGAAGTCTCCGATCAACGTGATTCCAAGGACGCGGACCAACCCGTTCGTCTGCTCATTCTGGCACCGCAAGAGGTCGCCGTCGGCCAGCAGTATTCGAAACTCTGGGAACGCCTGACCGACCAGGGTTATCGTCGTGTTCGAATCGACGGGGTCATCTACACGCTGGAAGATGCCCCAGACATTGATCGCAAGCGAAAGCACATCGTCGAAATTGTCGTCGACCGCGTGACCGTGAACCGGAGCGGCCGTTCGCGGCTGGCCGAGTCGGTCGAGTCGGCATTTGATCTCGGCAAGGGATTTATCCGCGTGGCGATCGTTGACGAGACGCGCGACGAGAAAAAGTGGAAGGTCCTGCCCTACAGCCTGTTTCGTGCCTGCGAAAGCTGTGGACGCAGCTTTGAAGAACTGGCACCGCACAACTTCTCGTTCAACAGTCCGCTGGGTTGGTGCCCGGTGTGCGAAGGGATCGGGATTCAACAGGGAACGAACCTGGCGGCCCTGATCTCTGATCCGACGCGCCCCCTGTCGCAAGGCGCCGTCAGTGCGTGGCCCGATCCGCTCAAATCCCCCTTGTTCGGACGCATGCTGGGTGCGATGGCCAAGGAATGCGACATCCCGCTGGACGTCCCGTTCTCGCAACTCGATCCGCTACACCAACGCGCGGTGCTGTACGGCACGGGTGAGACCTGGATCTCGTTGTCACTCGATTCCTCCGAGACAACGACGAAATCCAAGTCAAAGTCCGCATCCAAATCGGCGGCCACTGTCCGGTTCCAATACAAGGGGCTCTACCCCGCCATCGAACAAGCGGCCAGCCTGTCGTACGACTTCCGCGCCAAGCTCTATGGCCTGGTTGGTGACGTGCCTTGTTCATCGTGCAACGGCAGTCGTCTGCGAGAAGACGCCAGCGCCGTGAAACTGACCGGAAAAACGCTCAAACAACTTTGTGACTTGCCACTTCGTGAGGCGCTCGAGTTTCTGAACGCACTCAAGATGACGGCGTCGCAAAAGAAGATCGCGGGCGACTTGCTCGTCGAAGCCACATCACGACTGCGGTTCCTCGTCGAAGTCGGCCTGCACTATTTGACGCTTGGGCGTACCTTGCCGACATTGTCGGGCGGCGAGACTCAACGCATTCGGCTCGCCGGGCAAATCGGTCGCGCTCTTACCGGCGTCCTCTATGTGTTAGATGAGCCCACGATTGGACTGCACCCCAGCGACAACAGCCGACTGCTGGCGGCACTGATTAAGCTTCGTGACCTCGGTAATACTGTCGTCATGGTCGAACATGATCGCGAGGTTCTCGAAGCGGCCGACCGCTTGTACGACTTCGGCCCGGGTGCGGGACGGTTTGGCGGAATGATCACCGCCCAGGGCTCGCCACGTGAAATCAAAAAGAGCGAGGATTCGCTCACGGGCAAGTTCCTCTCGGCCCGCGAAGAAATTGTGATTCCGTCCCAGCGGCGGATGCTGCGAAAAGGTACTGAGCCGGCACCGTTGGAAACAACGAAGAGCACACGCAAATCGAAAGCGTCAAAGTCAGAAACCGCTCCAACGGTGGCGATTGCGATTGCACCACCTTCGGCGCCTCAACTGTCTGTGCCCTCCGATTCGATCCTGTTGGAATACGGGCCACCTCCCGGCGGAGGATGGCTCGAACTGCTAGGGGCCCGCCAGCACAATCTGCGAAACGTCGATCTGCGAATTCCTCTCGGCACATTGACCGCCGTGACCGGTGTCAGTGGCAGTGGAAAGAGTTCACTGATTGAAGACACGTTGGCCCGTGTGATCGCCCGCAAACTCCATCGCGCTTCGACACAACCCGGCCCCTTCGACGAACTGATCGGCTTGAATTATCTCAGCAAACTGATCGTCGTCGACCAGCAGCCCCTGGGCACGACTCCGGCCTCAAACCCCGCCACCTATACCGGCGTGTTTGAACATATTCGCGACCTGTATGCACGAATGCCCGAAGCCAAAGTGCGCGGCTACAGCGCCACTCGATTTAGCTTCAATCGAGCAGGGGGGCGCTGCGAAGCGTGCGAAGGGAATGGGCAAAAACTGATCGAGATGCACTTCCTTCCCGATGTCTGGGTCGAATGCGACACCTGTCGCGGGCAGCGATACAACGCGGAAACTCTGTCGGTCCATTATCGAGGCAAGACGATTGCCGACGTGCTTTCGATGTCGATCGGTCAGGCACTCGAACTGTTCGACAACATTCCCAAGATTCGCGGACCGCTCTCGGTCCTCGCCGCGATTGGGCTCGACTATCTGACATTGGGACAACCGGCACCGACCCTCTCGGGCGGCGAGGCCCAACGCGTCAAACTGGCCGCAGAACTGTCGCGTCCGCAAACCGGGAAGACACTCTACCTGCTGGACGAACCGACCACTGGACTGCATTTCGACGATATTCGCAAACTGCTGAAAATTCTGAACAGTCTGGTCGATGCCGGAAACACCGTCGTGGTGATCGAACACAACCTCGACGTGATCAAGACCGCCGACTGGATCATCGACCTGGGTCCACATGCCGGTTCGGAAGGCGGATGGATTGTTGCGGAGGGAACTCCTGAAGACGTCGTCCAGCAGGCGGTTCAGCATCAGGCTGCGACGCGTTCGAACGGTTCGCCTTCGACGAAAGAGCATCACGCGCAGCAAAAGACTCGCGCCA
Source organism: Schlesneria paludicola DSM 18645 (assembly GCF_000255655.1). Classification (NCBI taxonomy): domain Bacteria; kingdom Pseudomonadati; phylum Planctomycetota; class Planctomycetia; order Planctomycetales; family Planctomycetaceae; genus Schlesneria; species Schlesneria paludicola. The sequence continues at coordinate 890,995 of NZ_JH636435.1, forward strand.
CATCGTCAATCACACTTTCCGATACGGATCAGCACCGTAGCCTGACCGGCGAAATCCTCGCGGGCGTTCTCGCCGCCGGCGCTGTCGGCGAACGCGAAACGTTTGATGCAGAAGCCGCCCGAAAGAAAAAGGCCGGCGATCTCGATCCGTCCAAGATCGGCGCGGATGCCAAGATGCCATGGGAAGTTGACGGTCGGAAATGGCATACGGTCGACGGACTGGCAAACAATGGCCGCCCCCGCCGATGGAATGGCGCGATCCTGTCTCGGATCGTCGACGCCTTGGAAGAATCCGAGCAATTCAGTGCGACAAACTGGAACGAGCGCAGTACGGTTGAGATCGCGGCGAAAAAGAAGAGCATCGGCTGGTTCCTGCATGCCTATTCCGGCGATGAATGGCTGGTCACATTCAAGTTTCGAGTGCCCAAGAAATCGTTTGAAGAAGCGGAACTGTCTGCGGACCTGAACCTCAAGGATGTCAATGATCTGGACCATCTGCCGGTCTACAACCGTCAGCCACGGGTCCGAATTCGACCGTCGACGAATGGCCCCTTTGAAGACGTGACGATTTCGATCGTGGAACCGGCGGAGATCGAAACGCCCTCTTTCGAACGATTCTTCCAAACCGCTCAAAAGGCATTCGTCGAACGCGCATCCTCGGAAGCACTCAACCTTGAGGACTTAACCCCCTGGAAAAAGCTCGGACGCAAATGGCACATGATGCGAAAAGGGTTCTTGCAAGGCTCGATCGAATGGGAACCCGCCGTGCTGGAAGAACTCGTCACGCGTCTGGAAGAGATCCTGCCGAATGCAGTCATCGATTGGACACAAAAAGTCATCGTCAACTTTGTGATCGACAAAAAGCCGGTTTTGAATTTGGTGACGAAAAGACCAGCCGCACTAGACCTGACCCTGTTTGTGCCGGCCGGCGCGGTCCAACTCGGCCAGATTGCCAGTTTTGGGACCGACCCTGGAATCAGTTCCCACAAAGTCGGCCTGGATGCCGTCCGAATCCGATTTACGAACGTCAGTCAGGTCAAATCAACTGCATTCCAGACGTTTCTACGAGAACTTTGGTCCAATGTGAAAGCTTAGTTCGGCCGTTCGAGACCGCAGTCGCTTTAATGTTGTGCGAATCGCAATAGAATCACGGCGTCCACATCCTTCGCCTGCTTCAATTGTCGGAAATCTTTGATGCTGCAATTAACGCCCGAAATGTCGACGGCTTTGCTGAACCGCTTGTCGAGTCTCTCGACACCCGTCATCGTCGGCACTGCAGTATTCCACCTGCTGGTGTTCTTCTGGCTGATGGCCTGGGCACGCCGCGATCTGCGCCGCATGGCGCTCGACTTCGATCAGTTCACACGGGAACTGAAATACCGCAGCATCCTGGATCGCGGTTCCAATCTTTCAGATCAGATCGACGCGTTCCTGGCCGACATCAAAGATGTTCTGGACGACCCCGCCAAATCTGCTGAACGTCACAATCTCTGGCTTCGCATGCGCATCCTGGACGAGGAACGTCGCTATCTGCAGTCACATGCGTTCGAAACCTGGTACACAATCTGCCGGACGATGATCGAGGCGTATCCCCTGGCCGGAGTCCTTGGAACGGTCCTCGCCATCGGTGCGGCCCTTCAGTCGGGTCAAGGAAACGCTCAACAGACATTGTCGGACATTGTCCGCAATTTCGGCGAATCGATCTGGTCGACGTTCGCGGGGTTGTTCTCAGCCATGATCCTGATGTTTGTGAACAGTATCGTCGAAACAAAGTTCCGGCGTCTGACCGAAAACCGTCTCCATGTTCGCGAAACCGTGGCACGCGCCAAGCGTGAGTTATCGATCGCCGCGGGAGGCAACGGATGATTCACGTCCGGCGATTGACGCTGCAATTGACGCCGCTGCTTGACCTGCTGCTGATCGTCATGTTCGCGCAGTACATGCAAATGCAGATCACGGCCAAACAAGATACCGATCGGATTACGAAGGAACGCATCCTCGCCGAGAACGAATCCGAAGAGTTGCGTGAACAGGTCGATCGCTGGGAGACGCAACAACGCCAGTTCAATCAGCAGCAACAGGCAGAACGGGTGCTGCTGGGGCAATTGATTCGCGAACTGTTCCACATCCCAGAAGCCGCCATCAACAAAGTCATTCAGCCTCGCAGTAAGAGCGATAGCGGATTGTCGCCCAGTGAAGTCGCGGACCTGAAAGCACGTTTTCAGCAACTGGCCAATTCACGCGGCGATCAAGTCGTTGACCACCTGCTGACGTTCAATGAAATGCGCAAGCAGTTCGACATCTGGGAATTCTACTTGAACGAGGACGGAGAACTGATGGTCACCATCGGGCAGGATCGTCAGGTCGTGAAGTCAAAGGTCATCGAAACGCCCGAAGAATTCGTCGATGCCGCGTTACAAGTGCGCAAGAAATTCCCCCCCACCAAGAATGCCGTGCTGCTGCTCTGCCGGTATGGCGATTGCAGATTAGTCAACAAGCTGGCGATGACGCGCGGTCTTCCCGCCATGGCGTCCCGAATGAGATCCGACGGGCAGGGAACTGTCCATTTCGAGTACGCTGTGTTTGGTTATCGTCCGCAACCGGAACTCGACAAACAATAAACATCCGCTTCGTGGAACGAATGACAACTTGTGGCGCCGCCACTTTGTCCTGAGAGGTTCGCGAGCATCGCCATCCAACAGGTTGGCCCGCTCATCGTGAGTTCATTGAGGTGTCCATTCGGGTGCGAAGTTCCACGAGTTTGAAGCTTCACTAGAAAGTCCCATCATGGCGTATCGTCCCAGCGGACTCTTCCGCACCCGCAATATCCTGGCAGGCGCACTCATTGCAGGCATCTTTTTGGGAGCGTATTTGGGTGACAAATTGGGATTCGGAACCGGTGGCGCCGGTATCTTTGGACTTGGCAAGTCCGGTGACAGCGCCCCAGCAGACTCGAAGCCGGGAAAAACACAGGACGACGCGACGACCGAGAACGCACCGGCCGTTCCCGTACTCGAAGCCACGGCCCCCAAAGCGGTTCGTGTGATGATCGACGATCGACAGTACCTGCTTCGCGAGGGAAATCAGGACACTCCCATCACACTTCCCAAACTGATCTCATTGATCAAACAGGCCCCCGGTGATGACGATGGCTTTCGTGTACGGATCTATCAAAGCATGAATGCACGTGTCTCGGCGGAGGAGCAGCTGAAAGACGCCCTGACTGAAGCCCACATCTCAGACACCGCCGTCTTCTGGGTGCCCTCGACGGTCTCGAAGTAGACGACGCGATACACGCACGGTTTCAAGGACGTCGTCACCAGCCACATCTCGCACAGGATGAATGGACGCCATGAATCGGATCATCTCACTCTCGGTGCTGCTCGCCCTGATTGTCGTGCTGGGCGGCATGTTGTTTCAGGTGATCGCGCCGTTCATACTGCCCTTGTTCCTGGCCGCGGTTCTGGCCGTCATCTGCCAGCCACTCCATCAATTCATTCTACAGAAGGTGGGACACCGGCGGACCATTGCCGCAATTCTCTCCACCTCGACCCTGGTGGCCATGCTGGTCCTTCCACTGGTCATCGTCACCTTCATCTGTGCCATGCAGTTGTACTCGCTCGCAAATCAGCACCTGGACGGCGACTGGCATCGTGGGTTGGACCTGATCTGGAATCGCGGCATCCTGCCGGGAATTGAACGAGTCAAGCCTTACTATCCCGGCGGCCTGTCCGAAGAGCAGCTCGACAATATCAAGAATCAGTTCGCGCAGAACTTGCAGTCGCTGGCGGGACTTGTCGCGGCACGAACCTTTCAGATCGCATCATCCACCGTCGGGATGTTTGTGTCTTTGACGGTCGCCGCGGGAATGTTCATCACCGCACTCTATTATTTTCTAGCCGATGGCCCAGCCTTGATTTCCGCTGCGGAAGAATTAATCCCATTGCCCGTGGACCATCAGCGCCGTCTGTGTGAACGTTTCGCGACCGTGGTGCGAGCAGTCGTCTCTGCGACATTCCTCGCCGCGTTTATTCAGGGTTTCGCCACAGCCGTTGCCATTCAATTCTGCGGCATCGGCTACTTCTGGATTTTCCTGGCCATCGCATCGCTGGCCTCGTTGATTCCATTGGTAGGGGCGTGGATCGTCTGGGCCCCCTGCGTCGCGTGGCTTGCCCTTCAAGGACATTGGACGGCCGCCATTCTGTTGGCGGTCTGGGGAATTGCCGTGGTCAGCATGCTCGACAACGGTGTCAAAATGTACGTCCTGCAGAGTGACGCCGACCTGCATCCGCTGCTCGCGTTCATGAGCGTCGTCGGAGCCCTGCAGGTCCTGGGACTGTGGGGCATTTTCATCGGGCCGATCGTCGCATCGTGCTTGTTCGCACTCGTTCAGATTTTCAATCTCGAACTGAAGGAACTGGCCAAAGAACGGCGCATCGAACCGCCCGACGATCCGCAATCCGCAGTGACGGTCAGCACGAATGGTGCATCCCCCGCGGCAATAGCACCGCCGCAGGCGATTCCCGCCATGACCGTCGTCAGTCCACCGTCGCAAACGCCAAAGAAGCCACGAAGCAAGCGGCGTTAAGCCACACTCTTGATTCGTTTCCACGCGGGAGTCTGCAATTCCTCGTTACTAAGCTCCCACTTGGTAACGCCTCCGACGCAGCAGGACAAGCGCAGGAGAACTCTCGCCGCGACCGACAGCATCTTCACAAATGGCGTTAACAAGCGGGACGGCTTGGTAACGAGGGGACGAGGGACTAATTTCGGGAAACCCGCAAGCAGGAGCCTTCAACGGCATCTCGCGTCACTCGTCACTTTCACCAGAGACGCGATCCACCCACTGAGTCAACTGCTGGAACTGATACGCAAAGGCCGGCTCATCTGTTCCCATGGGGCTCTTAAAGAACGAAGCCAGATGCGACATGATCCCGCTGGTCCCACGACGCGCTTCGCGTTCGGTCAGCCGAATCAGGTCGATGACCAGCGGAGCGGCCAGCAATGAATCGCACCCCTGCCACGTAAACTGAAGGACCATCGGTGTTCCAAGAAAGCCCTGGAAATGAATGTGATCCCACGCCGTCTTCCAATCGCCCATCGATTCGATGTACTCGATCGAAACCAGCGTCTGCGGCTTGTACCCCAGGATTTCGGTCAGCAGATGGTCTTTTGATTTGACCTTATTCGCTTTGTTGACGGGATCATCCAAGACTTTGCCGTCCAGGTTGCCAAAAATGTTGTGGCCCACCCAACTCATCACCTTCAGGTTTCGCGCCGCGAACATCGGGGCCAGAACCGCTTTCATCAGCGTTTCGCCCGTCTTTCCGTCACGTCCGACATGCAGCACATTCTGCTTCAGCGCGAGTTCATCAAGTCCCGGCAGATCTGAACCAACCGACGGAGTGAAATTCACAAAATGGCTGCCGCTTTGCATGGCGGCGATGGCGTACAGGGTGCTTGCAGGCAACGGGCACGATTTACTGGCCAGTGATTTTTGGACTTCGGCCCATTTCCATTCACGCACTTCGTCCGGCGGTGGCGGTTCGGTCGAAGAAACGTTGACCACGATCACGCGGTCCAGTTTTTCGGCGGTTTTGAATTTCTCGATGTCTTTGGTCAATCGGCTCACGGCTTGGGCGGCGGTCTCTTTCTTCAGCTTCAGACACTCTGGTCCGGCCAGAGATTCGATCTTGGCCCCGACATTCACCAGCGTGCCCGGCTTGATGTTCCGATCAAACTTGGCCAGCTGCGAGGAAATCCCTGCCAGCGTCTTTTCGTTGAAGACGTGGGACTTATCGACCAGGACCTGTGCCTCGGCCGCGTATGACGTCTCACGAATCTCATGGCCGCCGACCACCAGTTCGTCCCAGCCAATCAGGTCCAGTTTGGCAAACGAAGGCAGCGCAGTCACCAACCCCGTGGTATCCGAGAGCCCCTTCCGCAGTGCAGCAAGGCCAACCACGACTGTTGTCGCGACACCGCCCCAGGCCCCGATCAGCCACACTCCGACTTTCCGCTTCGCCATGCCTTACGCCTTCCCCTGATGTCGCTCAAGTTGTGAACTGGAACTATGAATCATGTCCTGTTTTTTGATGTCACTCTACCAGAGGCCATCAAGCATCGCGAGTAAACGCAGGTCGGTAAATCCTGCTCAATCAGCGAGGTTTCACAAAGAAATGGATGACCTGAACAGATCACGCCGCAAATTGAAGCACTCACCCAACGCATCTGTGAAGTTCGGCATTTGGTTTTTGCGCCAATCCATTAGAATGCAGGCTTAGCAGCCTGATTGAAACAACGGGTACGGGCACTGTGACGTTTCATACTGTGGCGTTTCATGATGTGCTGGCATATTCGAGCCCGAGCGGAACCAGTCCCCGTTCGTTCAACAGGTTGTTAGCGGACAATCCTCCGGTCATCCGGACCAGTTGGTAGGACACCACCAAAACGAAGAGAGATGGAACGATGAATCGCAGGATCGAGAAACATCGAATCTGCCAGGGACGCTGGTCGAAGGGATATCCGCTGGGAAAGCTCTGTTTGGTGCTGGCCCTGGCCCTGACCGCGATCTGGTCGCACGTGAACGCCCAGGATTCGAACAATCCGTCCCCACCGGGCCAGATGGATCCCACCCCCGTTGCGCCGCTGAAAGTGGGAAAAATCCCCAGCGATCCCTACGAAGTGTTCGTGGCGCTGGGCCTATTCGGCTACCCCTTGGCACTCACGTCGGTCGTCGTTGTCTGGTTTACCGTCGAACGAATGGTCGTTCTTCGCTACGGACGCGTTATCCCCCGGCATTTCGTCAAACGTTTCTTTGAACATCTGAAAGAGGGAAATCTCGATCCGAAGGTCGCGATGAAACTCTGCGAAGATAACGGAAGCCCCATCGCACTCGTATTGGCAAATGGCGTCAAGAAGTGGGGCAAGAGCAGCGTCGAAGTCGAACAAGCGATCATCGACGGCGGCGAACGACAGGTCAGCCAGCTCCGAAAACACATCCGCATTCTGAACGGTGCGGCCACGGTCGCGCCCTTGCTGGGTTTGCTCGGAACGGTGGCGGGGATGATCCAATCGTTCAATCAAATCTCGCAAAGCTCGGCCATGGGCAAATCCGAGGCTCTCGCCGGTGGGATTGGTCTGTCGCTGTTGACCACCGCGGCGGGATTGGCGATCGCGATCCCGTCATTGATCATGTACATGTACTTTACCGGCCGCGTCGATTCGCTCGTCATCGAGATGGATGGGATGGCCCAAGAGCTGGTTGACTACATTTCCGCCGAGGGTTTGGCCGAACAGGCACGCAGCGGAGCCAAAACCGCGACGGCAAAGCCTGAAACGAAACGCCCTGCGTCGTGATGCCGCACGCTCGCAGACGTTCACACCGACAAGACTCAATGTCGCTTGCTGCGAGCAAGTTGCGAATCGCCTCGTAAATATGTTCAAATGCCGCGACGTGAATGCGTCGTCGAGACGCCTCTTCACGCTTCAATGGAAATCAGCGACTTGAGGCTTCAGCAGGAGTTCACTATGCGGTTCAGGATGGGTTGGATTTCGTCGTTTCTCGCAATCGCGATGGTGAGCCTGATCGGTTCACAGCAGACGATCGCACAAGACGGCTGGACGACGATTTTCGATGGAAAGACGCTGAACAACTGGGACGGTAATCCCGAGTTTTGGCGCGTGGAAGACGGTTGTATTACCGGTCAAACGACCGAAGCGAAACAGTTGAAGTCGAACACGTTTCTGATTTGGCGCGGTGGTGAAACCGCCGACTTCGAATTGACGCTTGAATACAAGCTGATCGCCGGAAATTCGGGTATTCAGTACCGCAGCTTTGAAGTCCCGAACGAGAAGTGGGCGGTCGGCGGCTATCAGGCAGATATGGAAGCCGGCGACAACTATTCCGGAATCAATTACGGCGAGCGGTTCCGTGGAATCCTGGCATTGCGTGGTCAAAAGACCGTCATTGGCGACGACCACAAACCCAAAGAAGTCGAGAAATTTGCTGAAAGCAAGGACATTCAGGCCAAGATCAAGAAAGAAGACTGGAACACCTATCACGTCTCGGCCAAGGGCTTCACCTTCGAACACCGCATCAACGGCGTTTTGACCTCGGTTGTCACGGACGAAGACAAGGCTGAACGACGTGCCAAAGGGATTTTGGCTCTGCAGATCCATGTCGGACCTCCGATGAAGGTGCAGTTCCGCAATATCAAGCTGAAGACTCTCAAACCAGAAGGCACGAGTGGCGTCACCAAAAAGAAGGCACTGCTGTTGGCTGGGCGTCATAGCCATGGCTTCGGTGCTCATGACCATCTGGCCGGTTGCTCGCTACTGGCCAAATTGATCAACGCCAGTGGTCAACCAATCGAAGCGGAAGTCCATTCTCTGGAACAACACGGCTGGCCATCAGATGAAAAGTTGGCGGCTGCGGACACCATTGTCATCTACTCGGACGGTGGTGAAGGACACCCCTTCAATTCGCACCTGGATCAACTGAACAGTTTGACACTTCAGGGGAAGGGAATCGTCTGCATCCACTACGGTGTCGAAACGACGGCCGGTCGCAATGGCGATGCGTTTCTCAATTGGATCGGCGGATTCTTTGAGCCTCATTGGTCGGTGAACCCACACTGGATCGCAGACTACAAAAAGCTTCCCGAGCATCCCACAACGCGCGGCGTGAAGCCGTTCTCGACGGACGATGAGTGGTACTACCACATGCGATTTCGCGAAAAAATGGATGGCGTCACGCCGATCCTCACCGACTTGCCGCCCAAGGAATCGCTTAGCCGAGCCGATGGACCTCATAGCGGCAACGCCGAAGTACGTAAAGCGGTGCTGGAACGCAAGGAGCCACAACACACCGCCTGGGCACGCGTGCGAGCTGACGGTGGACGGGGCTTCGGAACCAGTGGCGGACACGTTCACTGGAACTGGGGCAATGACCAGTTTCGCAAGCTCATTCTGAATGCGATCGCCTGGACCGCAGGCGCGGACGTTCCTGCAGACGGTGTTCCTGCCGGTCACGTGACCGTCGAAGACCTGTTGCAAAACCACGACGAACCGATTCCGGCCGACTTCAACAAGGCCACGATTCAAGCGATGCTCAATCAGTGGAACAAATCCTGAATGAGTGCCGACGGTATTTCCATGACGATCCGCGCTTGAATTGTGAATGGAGCCAGCCCGAATGCCCTTTCGACCACTGATCAGCCTGATTGCGATCGCGACGATGACGACGGCGGCTCTTGCGCACGAGCCCAAGTTTCAATCGAAGGTGCTTCGCACATCGACCAAGGGACACGCGGTCGACATCGACATCGATATCACCGGCGCGAAGGAACTTTACCTGATCGCTCTCGATGGCGACGGTGAGATCACGGCCGACTGGGCGGACTGGGCGGAGCCGCGTTTGATCGGGCCCAATGGCGAAAAGAAGCTGACCGAACTGACCTGGAAGTCAGCAAACACCGAATTTGGACAAGTGAGCGTTAACCGGAACGCCAACGGTGATCCACTCAGGATCGATGGCGTGTCCGTTCCCTATGGAATCGGGACTCACGCCAATTCCGCGATCGCTTACGACCTGCCAGCGGGATTCACGCGGTTCAAAACCCGTGCTGGAATCGACAATGGTGGTTCGGAGCAGGGCAGTGCCAGTTCCATTCAATTTCTGGTTTTCACCGAGCCCCCCTCCGAGAAGTACACGCAACGGGGTATCGCCCAGCGTGCCGATGTCCATGAAGCCAAGAACGCCGTTGCGGGCTTGGACGTGGCCGACGGCCTAGAAGTCACCCTCTTCGCATCGGAAGCCTCGGGCATGCTCAGCCCGGCCGACATTGATATCGATCACTTGGGCCGGGTCTGGGTTTGTGAAGTCGTCAACTATCGTCATCGCAGTGGCGAACGAAAAGAGGGCGACCGCATTCTGATCATCGAAGATACGGATGGCGATGGCATCTCGGATCGCCAATCAACGTTCTATCAAGGGCCTGAAGTTGATTCGGCTCTTGGAATCTGTGTCTTGCCAACGCTTTCCGGCCGCGGCACTAAAGCGATCATTTCCTGTGCCCCAAACGTTTGGATATTCACGGATGAAGACGGCGACTTGAAGGCTGACAAGAAAGAGTTGCTCTTCACCAACGCCGGTCGGCCTCAGCATGATCACTCGACTCATGCCGCGGTCTTTGGCCCTGACGGAAAACTCTACTGGAACTTCGGCAACACGGGCGAAAAGGTTTGCGACAAAGTCGGCAAACCGATCATTGACGTTGCAGGGCATGACGTCATCGCCAACGGCAAACCGTACCGCCAAGGGATGGCCTTTCGGTGCAACCTGGATGGAAAGGAGTTTGAAGTCCTTGGACACAACTTCCGTAACAACTATGAACTTTCCGTCGACAGTTTTGGCACCGTCTGGCAATCAGACAACGATGATGATGGGAACAAAGGTGTTCGCATCAACTACGTGATGGAAGGCGGGAACTTTGGTTATACGGACGAAATGACCGGTGCTGGCTGGCAGACACCGCGTACCAATCTGGAAGCCGAAATCCCGCTCAGGCATTGGCATCTGAACGACCCCGGCGTCGTCCCGAATCTCGTTCAAACCGGCGCAGGTTCACCCACGGGGATCTGCTTCTATGAAGGAATGCTGCTTCCCGAACTGTTCCGCAATCAGATCATCCACTGTGACGCAGGTCCGAACGTCGTCCGCTCGTATCCGGCGACGAAATCGGGTGCCGGATACAAAGCGGAGATTGTGGATCTGCTGGCCGGTACAAGAGACAACTGGTTCCGCCCGTCGGACGTCTGCGTCGCCCCCGATGGATCGTTGATCGTCGCCGACTGGTACGATCCCGGCGTCGGTGGCCACCGCATGGGCGATGTCGACAAAGGACGCCTATTCCGGATCGCACCACCAAAGACTGCTTACAAGACACCACGCGTCGATGTCTCGACAATCGAAGGCGCCATCGCCGCGTTGAAAAGCCCCAACCTGGCGACGCGATACATCGGTTGGACGGCGTTGCATACGATGAAGGGCCCACAGGTCACGACCTCCTTGCAGAAGGTTCTCGAAGCGGATTCGAGTCCACAAGTTCGCGCCCGCGCCCTGGGGGTGCTCGCCAAATCTCCAGCGACTCGTAACAACGCGTTGGACGCGGCAATGCGGGACAAGAACTCGGATGTTCGCATCGCAGGACTTCGATTGGCACGCCAAAAGCTGCCTGATGAGTCACAAGCCGTTCACACGAGCGACTTGGTCAAACGGCTCGAAACCCTAATTGATGACGCGGCGATCGAGGTTCGACGAGAATGCGCATTGGCGCTCCGCTTGTTGAAGCATCCACGCAAGCAGGCCCTGTGGGCGAAACTGGCCGTTCAGCACGAAGGGTCGGATCGGTGGTATCTTGAAGCCTTGGGAATCGGTGCAGACCACGATTGGGACGCCTGCCTAGCCGCTGCCCTTGAGTTGGCGGGTCACCCTTCAGATCACGATCTGGCAGACAACGCGATCGCGCGAGACATCTTCTGGCGATCGCGTGCATCGACGACACCCCAAAAGCTGGCGACGATTCTCGCGTCTGATCAGGTTGCGGCGATCGACGCCCCCCGTTACCTGAGGTCCTTTGACTTCGTCACAAGCCCTACGAAAGAAGCAGCGCTGGTCGAACTGGCATTCGGAAAGTTTGGCAGCGATGCCAAGACGATGCTCATCAACTCGGAAGCGATCAGCCGATTGGACGGATTCGACATCACGAAGAATCCTGTCCATCAGGTGGCAATGGACCGAATTCTGAATGGCCTTCAGGGACAACCTCAATTCGTGACGCTGATTGACAAGTTCAATGTCGTCAATCGATTTCCCGACCTGCTCACACTCGCCCAGGTGAAGCCGGACGAGCAACTGAGCATTGACGCAATCCGCGTCCTCCTTGGAAAGAAACAGACTGCGCTTTTGAATGCGGCTCTCGCCACGACGAAGGGCACATCCGCTCTGGCGACGGCGACGGCCTTAAGTAACTCGGGCGATGCGCGTGCCGCAGAGCTGTTGTTGCCGATCGCCTTGAGTGAGAGCCTTCCACTGGACCTACGACGCGAAGCCATCAAAGGTGCGGCCCGCTCGAAAGCGGGCGTGCTGGAACTTGTGAAACTGGCAGAATCACAGAAAACCGATGAATCGCTGGCCCCAGCACTCTCGGCGGCGTTTTATGGATCATCCGTCGAAGACGCTCGGCTGGCGGCTGCAAAGCTGTTCCCTTTGCCACCCGGAAAGGATTCGAAGCCATTGCCGCCGTTGACGGAATTGGCCCAGATGAAAGGCAATCTCAACAACGGCCAGAAGTTGTTCGCTTCGATCGGGAAGTGCAATACCTGCCACATCGTGAACGACGCCGGAAAGGAAGTCGGACCGAATCTTTCAGAGATCGGTGCGAAACTGAGTCGTCAGGCGATGTTTGAATCGATCGTGTTTCCGAGTGCGGGGATCAGCCATAACTATGAATCCTCGATCCTCGCCCTCAAAGATGGCACAACTCAGACCGGCATCATCACGAGCGAAGATCCTGACAGCATCAGCATCAAGGGAATTGATGCGATCGTGCGAAGAATCCCGCGCGATGAAATCGAAGAGCGTGTAAAACAAAAGATCTCGCTGATGCCGGCCGACCTGCCGAAGATCCTGTCCCAAGAGGAATTGGCAGACATTGTCGAATATCTGACCACGCTCAAGAAATCAAAAAAGTGATGGCAAACCGCCTGTTGAAACAGACGGGAATGGGCTTTGGCCTGACTCACAAACGCCATGATCTCGTGCCGACATTGCGGCCCATTCCCCTATTTCAATAGGTTGCTACTCCTCGGCCCGATGCAGACCGGAAAAGAGATTCCGCATGTTGAAACCTCAAGACGTGGCATTGACGCCCCGCGTGCAACTGGCCGATCTGGCCCCGCTGATTAGTCTCGGCACATTGATCCTGGTGTTTTCTCTCGTTGCCAGCGATTTCGTCAGCCTCAGTACGTTCTCGTTGATCATGAAGCAAGGGGCCGTGTTGGCCATTGTTGCAACGGGCCTGACCTTTGTCCTGCTCTGCGCGGAAATCGATTTGTCTGTCGGCATGATTGCCTTGTTGGCATCCTGTTTTTGCGGTGTTCTTTGGGAATCCTCTTTTGCAGCGGGGCCCAAAGAAATCAATGGAACGGCGAACGTCTCGCTGCTGACCATGGCCATTGTGATCTTCGTCCCGCTCATCACCGCGATTCTGCTGGGACTGGTTTCGGGATATCTGACAATCTCATCGGGCCTGCCAAGTTTTATCATCACTCTGGCGATGATGAACATCGCCTTGGGGCTGGCCCGCTTCCTGACGCGAAGTCAGAAATTTGCCGTGCCGCCGGTCCTCGTGCGGCTTGGAAATGCCCAAGTTCTGGAAATAAACGGCCAGCGATTGGGCACGCTCAGTATTCCGCAAAGTGCGGTCGTCGCCGCGGTGGTGATGATTGTGGCACATATTGTATTGCAGCACACCCGGTTCGGCCGGTACGTCTATATGACAGGCGGCAATCGCCAGGCCGCCCGGCTTGCCGGGGTTCGCACGGAACGAATCGTGATTGCTTGCCTCGCGATCTGTGCCGGAACCGCCGCATGTGGAGGCCTGGTCACCGCGGGACGCATGAACGGAGTCACCCTCGACCAGAACGTCGACCTGCTTCTCGACGCAGTTGCTTGCGTCGTACTGGGTGGCACCAGTCTCTTCGGCGGTGAAGGCAGCATCGGCCGGACGCTGATAGGAGTCCTCAGCTTCACCGTACTGAAGGTGGGACTCAATCTGACCAACGTCGAGCGGCTGGTCAAACAGCTGCCGATTTCGCCGGCATTGAAAGAAACGTGGCTCAAAGCGAGTTGGGTCACACAGTTCGACCTGCTACGCCCGTTCTTGCTGGGTGTGGTGTTGATGATCGCACTCGTCATTCACGGTCGGCTCGTGAAACGACGCACCGACGCCTGAGGGAATCAGCCCCACCCGTTACGGCGCAACCATTCACGGTTTCGACTTGGCGACATCCAGGCAGAGCAAATTGTCTTCACTTCGCAGGTAAAGCCGTCCACGGGAAAGAACGGGAGCCGCCCAGGCAGGGTATCGAACCTGCTTGAATGATGCTCGGCTGATCTGCTCGAACTTTTCCCGATTCAGGCGAGCCAAAGCTAGAACACCACGCTCACCAAGGATGATGTATTTTCCGTCAACGGCAATTTTGGAACCACGGCCAAAGATCGTGGCAGGCTTGCCGTTCACGTCGACGATCTCGCCTTGACCGTTGATCCGCAGTTGATTGAGCGGACCATCGTAACCGTTCGTTTCCCACTGCAACTCGCCCGTTTTGAAATCGAGGCACTGCAGCATTCCTTCCTCTTCATGACGGCCACTAAAACCATAGATGCAGCCATCACGATAAATCGGTGTCGACCAGTGCGTCGACATCCCGCGTTTATTGCGCCAGACAACTTCATAATCAGTCCCCGCTGGCTGAACCTTGAGCAACGCAGCCCCGGTTTCGTATGCGGCTGACAAGAAGATATTGTCGTCGACAACGACGGGCCTGGCCGCGTTCACCGATTCGTGGACGCGGGCGCGGAACCAGTACTTGAAACGCAGTGATCCGTCTTGAGGGTTCAGCGAAACCAGCCCCTGCCGCATCAGACACAACAAGTGCTTTTGACCATGAATGGTCGCAACGATGGGCGAGGAATAGCTGACGATCATTTCCTTGCCAGTCCAGCGGTAGGGCTTGCCTCCCTGATCCGTCTCGACATTGTCCCAGGTCTTTTGACCGACACTTTCCCAAACTGTCTTTCCAGTCTCTGCATCGAATGCGACGACGCCCGAATCAGGCTGGCCGCCGACCAATACGATCAACAAGTTTCCTTCCAGAATCGGCGTACATCCCGCTCCAAAGAAGTGCCCCGGTACGTCCCACTCCTTGGCCGTATCGTGTTCCCACACCAGCTTGCCCGTTTCGAGATCGAGACAGACCAAACGTCCCTGGGCACCGAACGTATAACAACGGGTCCTGGTCAGGACGGGCGAACAGCGTGGCCCGTTGTTGTAGCCATAGGGATCTGAAAAATCGGTGTCGTAGTCATAGCTCCACAGCGGCGTTCCATCGTCCGCCTGAACGCATTCGATCAAATCTCGGTCACGTTGCCGATGGTGAATCACCAGCCGGTTTCCCAGCACCGATGGCGAGCTATACCCCTTACCAATCCGCTTCTGCCACAGCACCGGTGGCCCATCGTCGGGCCATTCGTCAAGCAAGCCCGTTTCGTCCGAAACCCCGGTCCCATGTGGACCAAGAAAACTCGACCAGTCGTGCCCCGGACGATCACCTGCGGGTACAACCGTCTTGGCCTGCTTCCCCGTGGGCGCTTTGGGAGAGTCAGCATGAACGGCTGCGGTTGGCAGCAGCAGCAGCGTGATACCGCATGAAACACACCTCGCGATCGTTGCCACGCACACTCGCTGAATGAGACTTTTCACTTTGGACGCTCACAACAAAAGAAAAGAAGCCCGGCAGCAGTAACTACCGAGCTTCTAAAAATAATTCATTTCGACGTCATCAAACAGTCAGACGGCAGAAACACGGAAACTCAGTTCCGCCTTCGACCGCGAACGTTGATCACTTGAAGTCACCTGGGTTACCGAACAAGCCACCACCGGCGCCTGTCGCTTTTCCACCACGGAGCGGCTCTTTGCGTTTGCGCTCGTAGGCTTCACCCTTGCCAGGTGCCAGATCTTCGTCTTTCGGCTTCTCTGGCTTCTGCTTCAACGCCTTCATCGAAAGACTGATTCGCTGACGATCGGGAGCAACTTCCAAAACCTGAGCCTGGATCTCTTGTCCGACATTGACGACATCCGTCACTTTGCGAATTCGCTGATGGTCGATTTCGCTGATATGAATCAGGCCTTCGACGCCTGGTTCGAGTTCCACGAACGCACCGAAATCGGTCGTACGAGTGACCTTACCGGACACTTCTTTACCAACGGCATACGTTTCGTTGACGCTGCCCCAGGGGTTGTGCGCCAGTTGTCGCATCCCGAGACCGATTTTTTGTTTTTCACGATCGAGCGACAGCACGACGACGTCGCACTGCTGACCTTCCTGCAGGACTTCTGACGGATGCTTCACCCGCGTCCAGCTCATTTCACCAATGTGGAGGAAGCCATCCGCTCCGCCCAAATCGATGAATGCGCCATAGTCCTTGATCGTTTTAACGGTTCCCGAGTACTGCTGACCGACTTCCACCTTTTCCCAGAAGGCCCCGGCCAGCTCTTTGCGTTCGGCGATCATGACCGCACGGCGGCTGACGACCAGATTTCGCTTGGCGGGGTTCAATTCGGTGATCTGCACCGTCAACTTCTGGCCGACCAGGCTTTCCATCGACGATACAAACCCGAGATCGACCTGACTGGCGGGAAGGAATGCCCGCATCCCGCCGACGGTCACTTCCAGACCACCCTTGTTTGTCTTGTTGACGATACACTCGGTGATCTGACCAACGTTCAGTTCGTCCCAGTTCCCGCGTGCCTTGCGGGTCGCCTTGGGAAGATTGACCATGATGACGCTGTTCTCGGGATCGTATTTTTCGACGATGACCAAGAACTCTTCACCAACTCGTGGTTGCTTTCCTTGTGGAAACTGACGCACGGGCAGAACGCCTGGCGAACGGTAGCCGACTTCGCAGAAGACATCGTCGGCTGTCACGCTTTGGACTTTTGCCTTGAGCTTCGCACCCGATTCCAGTTGATCTTCGCTCGCTGGCAAATCCGACGTCGATGACGAAGGATTCAACGCCCCAGGAGGCGCTTCGGTCGGAGCAATCATCTGGCCCGACATCGCGGCTTCGATTTCTTTCTCGAGCCCATCGTCAAGCGACAACTGCTTGGGCGGAAGTTCGATCTGGCCGAGCGGCACGTTGGGGTTCGCTGCGACAGCGCCTTCCGCAGCGGCCAATGCGGCCTCTTCGGATTCGACTTCGGCACCGATGCTTCCCACGGCCCGTGACTGACTGTCATTCACGGTTGGATTGAGCTGTGGTCGCTTCCGCGTCTCGTCGCTTGCCGTTTCAGCGGCATTCGATGGTTCGGGTTCGCTTGCAGCGATGGCCGGAGTCTCGGTAGCAACCGGAGTCTCTGTCACAGACTCTGACGGTGCGACCGTGGGGCTCAATGTTTGGGTGGGGCTCAATGTTTGGACCGATTCCACTTGGCCGTCCTGCGGCGTCATCACTTCACCATTCATCGTAACGAACCCTAACTCATCGAATGACTCGCGCATGGCCGAATTGCAATGCGCAGAAATGAAACCAAATCACACTCAATCACTAATACGGGGCCGAACGCCCGAGATGACTCATGACAAGGTTCTGTTCCACTCTTCCAAATGAACGGCTGCTACGGTAATCGAATCAGAAATGGAAAGCCAGTTTCACCCGTCGTTTCATCGAATTCTTACAAAAGGACTGGTGCGGCATTTCGGACGTCGATTGAAACACTCAGGGTGTTCCCGACAGACCAACTGGCATCGGAACCGGGGTGTCGGACAATGGCACGGGCAGATCATGTAGCGGAACGCCCGCATTCGACGTGGGTCCAGCGCTCAATGGCGCGGGTTGATCATTCAGCTTTGGCAGGCTCGTCGGCACCGCAGCCACAGGTTCATTGGCCGGACTCGCGGGTGGATTCAGGAAGTACGTGATATGACTCGTATCGCCCTGACTGTTCATCTGTAACGCAGCCTCAAGATAATCGCGTGATCGTCCATCATTCATCAGGTGCAGTACGGCTCCCAACAGAAAGAGACGATCTGCACTCTGGAGATCGTCTTTCACCCATTCGCTTAGTTGACTGAGCACCGAGTTTCGTACGGCCAGGTTGCCGATTCCCAACAGTTCGTCCATCCGCTTGCCAGTTCGAGCGATCGCGTGATCCAGCGTCACGGCGCGTTTCAGCTCGCGAATGGAGGAATCGAATCGCTTGACGACCACAAAGCACAAGCCAAGTCGCAAATGCGCTTCGGCCCGATCGGGTGCCGCCGAAACGGCACTGGCATAGGCGGCACGCGCTTCCGCCCACTTTTGATCGCGCATCCGCTGATCACCCCGCACCTGGTATTCAAGACTTTTCATCCTTGCAGCGGGAGACGAGCTTTTCGGTTTGGGTTCCGTATCCCCGAACGCCAACGGAACGATGATCGGCGGCGCGGTGACGGGTGGTGCATTGGGTACGAGTTGAGTTGGCTGGGGAATATAAGGCAGGTATCCGTACCGCGGCCCAATCGAGAAGCCGATTGTGCGGCCAAAGGAAACGCCAGAATAGCGGCCGCCAGAATGGTACGGATACGCCGTCAATTGAATGTCGTGCGAATGTCCGTATGAAAACGGTGGTCCATACGAATGTGGATGCGAATGCGAGCGTGAAACGGTCGACGGATGCGAATGTCCGCGCGACGGACTTCCGTCTGACCGCTGGACATGAGACGAGTAATACTGCGCCCCGACGGGTGCTGAGGAACAAACTAACAGCAGAATTATGACACAACCGACGCCAAGTGTTCGCATACTTCGAATCCCATCCGCGTCCTGCGACGAAGCACATCGATACGAAATCATCATCAAGGCACGGCCAAGCCGCCGAATCCATTCCAAGTGGCATCGCCAAACTGCACTGACAGGATCGTGCGCTTCGCTCGCGGCTTTTTGGCCTGCTTGCAGTGCGTTCATCGACAAGTCAATTCCAAATTGAAGCGGCACCCAAGTGTCAGTTTACCCAATGTCCGTCATCGAGAACACTCAATCCATCCTGCCATGGGTGATTTTGCCACCTGGCCGATGCGAGCGGTCAAGGGACGAAAAAATTCCGGAAACGAGAAATCGCTTCAAACCGGGCGTCGCCCCCTCGGAACTGCGTTGAGTCACAAGCAGACGTCAGATTAAGATCGTGACAGAATACAGAGGGGATGACCGACCGACAAACGACGTCACATGCGGTCAGTTTGGCTGCCAACTGGACAACTTCGATGGCGAGCGTCACAGTCTCGACGTGAAAATTGACTGGTCGTAGCGAAACGCGAATTAAAATAGCAATTGAGTCACTCCATTCGGCAACTCAGTTCAACATCAGGGCGAAGGATTTGACATGTTCGACGGACGCGTGCCGACGATTCTGCTCTTTGGAGCTCCCGGCGTCGGTAAGGGAACGCAGGGAATGATTCTCGGCCAAATTCCCGGCTTTTATCATCTGTCATGCGGCGACGTGTTTCGCTCGTTGAATATCAATTCCGAGGAAGGTCGAGAAATCTACCAGTTCAGTTCGCGAGGGCAGCTTGTGCCCGATGAGCTGACGGTCAGAATCTGGACGAAAGCCCTACATGGACATATCGCCGCGTCGCGCTACAAGCCGCCGGACGAAATGCTCGTTCTCGATGGAATTCCGAGAAATCCGAATCAGGTCGAGATGTTGAAGAATACGATCAATGTCCTGGCCATCATCCATCTCATCTGCAGCGACGAATCGCAGATGATCGATCGGATTAAGCGTCGCGCGATTCGAGAGAACCGCGCCGACGACGCGAATGAAGACATCATTCGCACCCGGTTCAACGTCTACCGTCAGGAGTCAGAACCGGTCATCAATTGCTATTCACCAGAAATCATCAAATGCGTGGATGCCATGCAGTCTCCGCCCGAAGTTCTGATGGAGGTCCTTCAACATCTGGTGCCAATCCGGAATCAGTGGCTGGCGGACCTGCCTGAACTGCCCATGTGATGTCACGTGCGACACGGAAAAGGCGTCGTTCCGATGATTCGAGGAACAATGTGCTACGACAACGAAGTGGGCGTCAGCAACTGCAGACGCCCCAGCTTCATGCCTTGTTGGGCCATGACGTCGCGGATCGCCGGGCTGCAGAGTAGATCACGCTCAAAAGCCCGCAACTCTTGAAGTGGATCAAACCACGGATCGCTCGGCCCACGCGCGGCCGCATCGGGCGGGTCGCCTGGATGGATTCCAACCTCCGTCGTTTCGACACCACGAGCCCGCCTCAAGAACGCGGTCATGGTCGCTCGATCGATTCTTCCCGCGTGCGCCGTCCCGAAGAATTGATCGGGAAATCGAACCCGCGATCGTCGCATCCGCCGCAAGAAACGGCTCGCAAAGTATCGCTTCACCAAGCCGATGCCCCATTCGAATAACCGCCCCTGCGTGAGGACGGTTCGAACCAGAGCAGATTCACGGGCGACGCGACAAACCGGAATCTGATACCGCTCCATCATCTCAGGAATCATTGCGGCGATCGGGGGAAGCAATTCAACGTACTGGTGTCCATTGAGGTGCGACGGTCGCAAATGATGGTCACACATCCACTCAATCTGAGCGTTCAACTCGTCGGCAACTTTTGCGACTTGAGTTGGCGTTGTGCGGCGGAATCGCGTGAAGACCGCGCCAATTCCCGGGAATTCGCCGCGTTCATTCAAGAGCTCTGCAGGATACCGATCACCCGTCAGCGGCCGCCCCTGGGTCAGATTCAAATGAACTCCCAGGTCAAACGGCACGTCAGGGTCGCCCAGTTCTTGTCGAACCGAAAGTGACTCAAGACGACGGACGGCGAGATCCTGCAGCAAACCTGGCCACTCGTGACAGGCTTCGGTTGCCGCCGGGGCATTCGACAAGAGCGACGTGCTTGTCAGAACGCCGTGACGAAACGACTTGAGAATCCCTGCATTGACGGCCGCGTTCATTCCAAAATCGTCGGCGTGAAAGACGACTCGACAGATCGGTCCAGCTGACGCAGACATCACGCCGCGATCCTGTCCGACTGTGGAACGTCGCGAGGAATCACGGTCCCTTCACGGATTTGATATCCGCCACGCATCGATCGCAAACGAACACCAATTACGTCGAGCAACATTGGGATGGCATTCCGGCTGAGCGAAATCGTGGTCGAATAGTCATTCACCAGCGTCACAGGGACCGTCTCAAAAGACAGGTCCAACAAGTGCGTGAGGTAAACGACCTCTGCATCAAAGGCGAAGCCGTCAATCGTCATTCGTGAAAAGATTTGTTGCGCGGCACCAAGACTGAAGACCTTCAGTCCGCACTGCGTATCGGCGACTTTTCGCGAAACAAGCACTCGCATCAGGGTACGAA